>JAPLPQ010000083.1 GCA_026400105.1 Burkholderiales bacterium | reverse complement strand
CCCCGGTCGGCATGTAAGCCCCCCAGGCGCCCAGCAGCCGGCTCAGCGCCTGCGGCCCCTGCACCAGACGCCGGATCAGGCCCGGCGCCGGCAAGACGGCCAGCAACAAGCCTATCCCCTCGAGCATGCGCGCGGCCAGCAGCAGCGAGACTCGGGATGCCGTGGCACCCAGCGCACAACCCAGAGCCAGCAGGCAAAGGCCCAGCAACATGGTACGGCGCAGTCCCATCCGGTCGGCCAGCAAGCCGGCCAATGCCCCGAGCAACATGCCGGCCACCTGCATCACCGACAGCAGGAAGCCGGCCTGGACCAGGGTCAGGCCCAGCTCGGCACGCAGGATCGGGATTCCTGGCGGCAGCTTGCCCACATGCAGGGCCGCCACCACGCCGGCGACGATCACCAGCCAGGCCGCACGGCCGTCCAGCGCAGCAGCGACCCGGTCGGCGTGGAGCGAAGCAGCAACAGGACTGTCAGGCAAAGGGCGCATGGAATCTCAGGAAAATGGGCTGCCGCCGGTCAGCCGCTGGTGCTCGCGGATCGCGAAGCGGTCGGTCATGCCGGCAATGTAGTCGGCCGACTGGCGCCGCAGACCCATGCCCGCGCGACGCGCCGAATCGGGCATCTGCGCCGGCTCGGCGCAGTAGGCCGCATACAGCTCGCTGACCACCTGGCAGCCGCGGCCGGTGGTCTCGAGCACCTGCGGATGGCGATAGAGGTTGCGAAACAGGAAGCGCTTGAGCAGCGCGGACTGCTCGCGCATGGCCGGCGAGAACTGCACCAGCACCGGCACCGCCCGGACCGCCGCGAGCGAATCGACTCCCGCCGCCTGCACCGCCGCCCGGGTCGCATCGATCACGTCGTAGATCTGCACGCTCAGCATGCGCCGGATCGCCTCGTACAGCAGGCGCCGGCCCTGCAGCGCGGGAAACTCGGCCAGCACCTCGCGCCGGTGGCAGTCGAACAGCGGCACCGCCTCGAGCTGCTCCAGGCTCAGCAGGCCCGAGCGCACCCCGTCGTCGATGTCGTGCGCGTTGTAGGCGATCTCGTCGGCCAGGTTGGCCAGCTGCGCCTCGAGCGAGGGCGAGCGCCCGCTCAGGAAACGCTGGCCGACCCCGGCCGGCTCGCGCGCCTCGAGCCATTCGGCATTGGCACGCGAACAATGCTTGAGGATGCCCTCGCGCGTCTCGAAGCAGAGATTGAGCCCGTCGAAGGACGGATAGCGCTGCTCGAGCGCATCGACCACGCGCAGGCTCTGCATATTGTGTTCGAAGCCGCCACGCGGCTCGTCCGGCCCCGGCGCGGCGGCCTGCGCCTCGTCGCCCTGCAGACAGGCGTTGAGCGCATCCTGGCCGGCGTGCCCGAAGGGCGTGTGCCCGAGATCATGCGCGAGCGCGATCGCCTCGACCAGGTCCTCGTGCAGACCCAGGCTGCGCGCGATGCTGCGCGCGAGCTGCGCCACCTCGAGCGAATGGGTCAAGCGGGTGCGGAACAGGTCGCCCTCGTGGTTCAGGAAGACCTGTGTCTTGTAGACCAGGCGCCGGAACGCGCTCGAATGGACGATGCGGTCGCGGTCGCGCTGGAAGTCGTTGCGCGTCGGCGCCGGACTCTCGGCAAAGCGCCGCCCCTGGGTGCGTGCCGGATCGCACGCATAGGACTGAAGGCCCGGCGCCTCAGGCGCAACAGGCATCGATGACCTCGGCCACCAGCGCGTCGGGTGCGCCACGCACCACGGCCCGGCCGGCATCCTCGACCAGCACGAACTTGATCTCGCCAGCCTCGGCCTTCTTGTCGACCCGCATCAGCTGCAGATAGCGCTGCGCGTTGCTCAAGTCCGCGCAGCCCTCGCCGTGGCCGACCTTGAGCTGCGGCCCACGCACCGGCAGGCCGGCGGCCTCGACCAGTCGCACCAGCCGCTCGACCTTGTCCTCGGTCAGCAGGCCCAGGCGCTGCGACAGGCGCGCGGCCATCACCATGCCGCAACCCACGCCCTCGCCATGCAGCCACTCGCCATAGCCCAGGCCGGCCTCGATGGCGTGACCGAAGGTATGGCCGAAGTTCAGGATCGCGCGCAGCCCCGCCTCGCGCTCGTCCTGGCCGACCACCTCGGCCTTGATCTCGCAGCTGCGCTGCACCGCATGCGCCAGCGCCTGCGGGTCACGCGCGCGCAGCGCCGGCAGATTCGCCTCGATCCAGTCCAGGAAGGCCAGGTCGTGGATCGGGCCGTACTTGATCACCTCGGCCAGACCTGCGCTGAGCTCGCGCTCGGGCAGGGTCTGCAGCGTGTCGAGGTCGCAGACCACGCGCACCGGCTGGTAGAAGGCGCCGATCATGTTCTTGCCCAGCGGGTGGTTGATCGCGGTCTTGCCACCAACCGACGAATCGACCTGCGCCAGCAGCGTGGTCGGCACCTGCACGAAGGGTACGCCACGCATGTAGCAGGCGGCAGCAAAGCCGGTCATGTCGCCCACCACGCCGCCGCCAAGCGCGAACAGCACCGTCTTGCGGTCACAGCCTTTCGACAGCAGCGCGTCGAAGATCAGGTTCAGCGAATCCCAGGTCTTGTAGGCCTCGCCATCAGGCAGGGACAGGACATGGATCTGCGGATATTGCTGGCTCAAGGCCTGCTGCAGCCGGGCGGCATAGAGCGGGCCGACGGTCTCGTTGGTCACGATCAAGGCGGTGGCGGCCTTGGCAGGCCGGACCAGGTGGCCGGATCATCGAGCAGCGAGGAACCGATCAGGATCGGGTAGCTGCGTTCGCCTAGGTCGATCTCGACGCGAGCATGGACTTGTCCGCCTGCGGGCGGCTGGAGGGTGGCTGGGGTCATCCCGCTAGTTTAGCGGGGGGCGGGGACCGGTAGGTTGCCGGCCAGCTCCAGCTGCATCACGATCATGTTGACCAGGGTGGCCACCGAAGGCCTTCCGGTCTCGATCACGTAGTGCGCGCACTCACGATACTGCGGATCGCGCGCCTCGTGCAGGTCGCGCAGGCGCTGCAGCGGATCGGCCACCAGCAGCAGCGGACGGCCGCGATCATGCTTGATGCGGCGGTAGATGTCCTCGGGCGTCGAGCGCAGATAGATCACCTGACCGCGTTCGTGCAGGAAAGCCCGGGTAGCCTCGCGCATGCAGGAACCGCCGCCGGTCGACAGCACCATGGCCGGACCCCGGGTCAGGTCATCGAGTGTGTCCTGCTCGATGTCGCGAAAGCGTGCCTCGCCTTCGCGCTCGAAGAACTCGCGGATCGAGCAGCCCAGGCGCTGCTCGATCACCTGGTCCGAATCGACGAAGGGAATGGTCAAGCGCCGGGCGAGCTGGCGCCCGACAGTGGATTTGCCTGAACCGGGCAGGCCGACGAGGACGATGGTCAAGTGGACAGTGAGGCAATGATTGGTGCAAGGCGTGTGAGGCCGGGCAGGTTCACCCCCCGGCACTAGCCCTGCAAGTTTAACCTCAGCGATCAAACGCCCGTGAACTACCCCCTACTTGTTCAGGGGCAGGGTTCAGCGGCTCCGGTCGGACTGAACCCGGTTCCAAACGGACTGATCCTATTGGCAGGACTTGTAAGAATATCACTGGCATCATCCGCCAACATGTCAAGCAAGAGAGTCTGCGTGGTACGGGACTCGGTCCCTGCCACCAGCGCCTTCGCCGTCAGGTCCACCCCCACCCACCAAGCGTACTGCTCGCCATACTGCAATGAAAAACTGGCACGGCCACTCGAATCCGTGGTCAGCAGCCCTGGCGTCGCTACTACTACATTCCCTGGCCTCAAGGGACTTGTCTCTCTCAACTCTACCGTATCCCACACGCCATTGCCATTTGCATCTTCAAACACAGACGGATCATAGATGCCGTTCCTATTGATATCGGTGTTACGGCAGAAAAACGTTGGCGATCCGCTTGAATAGAGCCAACCCGTAGCTTGCGAGGAAAGCCACCCTTTCATATAGCTTTTGGGTATGACTGAAACCGTCACCTGTTGGTTACCAACGGGATTGCCTGTGGCATCGGTCACGTAAATACTGAACGGCTTGCTATACGTGGTCTCATCCAAGTTAGTCATCGTGTTGCCGTAGGCGATGTTGATGAACAGCGCCTTCGCGTTCACCGTCAGTTTCACGTTCGAGACAATGCCGACGCCGGCGACTGTGCCGCTGATCACCACGCCATCGGCTGCCGTGGAACTAGTCCCAGCCACATACTGCACCTTGGCCTTGCCGTACTGATCAGTACTGACAGTGGCTGTGGACAGATAGCCGCCGCTGACATCGCTGACGATGTTGAAGTTAACCGCCTTGCCTGTGACAAGATTGCCTGCGGCGTCACGCACCGTCGCCTCGATCGTGCTCTGACTCGAGTTGCTGCCAGAACTGTTGGGCGGAATGGCTCCCAAACTGGACTGCATCACGATGGTGCTCGGTGTCTGGGCGATGAAATCCGCCGCGATGCTGGCCCGGCCAACTCCATCAATCACTGCAACCACGGTGGCCGGACCAGCACTGTTCGACGACACGGAGACAGAAGCTTCTCCACTGGCATTAGTCACAACAGTGGACGACGACACCAGAACACCCCTAGTCGTACTGAACGACACTGTCTTACCCGCCACCCCCGAACCGCCGCTCAGATAACGCATGGTGAAAATTTGCGTAGTTCCGACAGGTATTAGCGTGCTGGCAACTGGTGACATGAATGCCAAGTCGACAGCGCTGACAGCAACCGTCTGCTGCACGTTAGTCCCCAGGGACTGAGCCGTAATCGTGTCGTCGCCCGCCTTGGTAGCCGTATAGGTGAAGGTTGCCGTGCCAGCGGTATCGGTCGTGACGACGCTCTCGCTCAAGACATTGCCCAAGGATGATGACAGCACCACCGAAGCGCCGGAAACCACCTTGCCTGTCCCGTCCATAACCTTCAAGGTGTACTTTGTGCTGGCGCCCAACTTCAGTGCCAGCTCTCCCGCCAGAGCAAGCTGTATACCTTTGACGCTGACGACAACCTGACCCGACACGCCGCCCGACGTGACCTTGACGACGATATCCCGGTTGGCCTTATTGGAGCCGGCAGCCAGCTTGGCGCTAGCGACACCGTTATCGTCGGTCGTAGCTGAAACAGCTTGCAGCAGGCCGGAATCGGCATTGAAAGTCACGACCTGATTCGCAATCGCTACATTGCCACTGGTCTTGACAAAGGCCGTAATGTTGACGGTTTCGCCGGTCGACTGCAACGTCGTGTTCGATGCCAAGACCTCGACGGAAGCTGGGGCAATCGTCTTGTCAGGCACATTACTTCCACCTGCCACCGTCCCCGGACTCCCCCCTCCCCCACCACAAGCCCCCAGCGCCAGCGTCACCAGCAAGGCCACGAGCCATTTGAAGATCTTCATGGTTAACTCCTCTATTGATTGCCTGGCTCAGCGCGCCGAGGTGATGACGTCGGACAGCGTGCGCGGCGTCAGGAACACCAGCAGCTCGGTCTTTTCAGTCTTGATCGTGCGGTTCTTGAACAGGTTGCCGGCAAACGGAATGTCGCCGAGCAAGGGCACCTTGTTGACGTCTTCCTGCTCGGTCGAGCTGAAGATGCCGCCGATGACCACGGTGCCACCGTTCTCGACCAGCACATTGGTCTTGACGCGCTTGGTGTTGATCGCGACGCCGCCGTTGTAGACGGTGCCGGGCGTGTCCTTGGCCACCTCGACGTTCAAGATGATGCCGCCGTCGGGCGTGATCTGCGGCGTCACCGTCAGCCGCAGGCTGGCCTTGCGGAACTGCACCGTCGTCGCTCCGGTCACGCCTGCCGCAGCCTGGTACGGGATGTCCACACCCTGCTCGATTTCGGCCTGGGTCTGGTCGGCGGTGATGACGCGCGGGCTCGCGACCACCTTGCCCTTGCCGTCGGCCTGCAGGGCCGAGATCTCGAGATCGAGGAAGCGGTTGGCGGTCGGACTGAACAGCGAGAGCGCGAACGCGGGCGGACTGGTGGTTCCGATCCCGAGCGCGGGCAGGTTGACGAACTGGGTGTTGGCCGAGGTCAGGGCATTGGCCCGCTCGAGCGTGGTCGCCGAAACCGCGTCGTAGCTGCCACCGAAGGCGGCCCGGTTGCCCCCACTGATGGAGTAGCCGGCATCGCCGCCGCGGATGCCGCGCAGGTCGCTGCCGCCGAGCTTGACGCCGAGCGAGCGGCCGAAGGTGTCGCTGGCTTCGACGATGCGGGCCTCGATCATGACCTGGCGCACCGGAATGTCGAGCTTCTTGATCAACTCCTGCACCGCCTCGAGCCGCGACGGAATATCGGTCACGAACAGCTGATTGGTGCGCGGCTCTGGCACGGCACTGCCACGCGGCGACAGCAAGCGCGCGCCTCCGGTGGAAACGCTAGTAGAACCCTGCTGCCCAGTCACCTCGCCACGCAGTTGCGCGGCAATGTCGATCGCCTTGGCATAGTTCATCTGGAAGGACTGGGTGCGCACCGGCTCGAGCGTGTGCATCGCTGCCTTAGCCTCGAATTCCTGCTTCTCGCGCGCCGCGATCTCGTCCTTGGGCGCGACCCAGATCACGTTGCCGGTCTTGCGCATGCCCAGGCCCTTGGCCTGCAGGATGATGTCGAGCGCCTGATCCCAGGGCACGTCCTTGAGCCGCAGAGTGACGTTGCCAGTCACGGTGTCCGAGGTCACGATATTGAAGTTGGTGAAGTCCGCGATCACCTGCAACAGCGACCGCACCTCGATGTTCTGGAAATTCAAGGTGAGCTTTTCGCCGACATAGCCCGGTCCCTGGGTCAGCTTGTTCGGATCGACCTTGGGCTCACGCACCTCGAGCACGAACTGCTTGTCGCTCTGATAGACGCTATGCTCCCAGCGACCCCGGGCCTCGACCACCATGCGCACGCGGTCGCCGACCTGGGTCGTACTGACGGTCTGCACCGGGGTGCCGAAGTCGCTGACATCGAGACGGCGGCGCAGTCCTTCGGACAGCGAGGTCTTGAGGAAATCGACCACGAGCTTGTTGCCCTGCTGGCGCACATCGACCCCGACCTGGCTGCTCGAGAGACTCACGAGCACGCGGCCAACGCCCTCGGGGCCACGGCGGAAATCCACATCCTGCAGCGGCAGCACGGCGTTGTCAGGACCTGCGGCGAAGACCGGCTTGACCGCCGCGGGAGTCGCACCGGGGTCAAGCTGCACGATCAGGGTATTGCCCTCGATCCGGGCCTGGTGCGTGGCGGCACGGCTGAGGTTCAGCACGACCCGGGTCCGGTCGCCGGACTGGACCAGATTGACCGAGCGCAGCTTGCCCTGCTTGAGGTCAAACGAGTTGCGCCCGGTGGCATTGCTCGCAGCAGGCAGATCGAGCGCAATGCGCGCGGGCGACTGGATCGCGAAGCTGGTCGGAAGCTGCGACAAGGGCTCACTGGTCTGGATGCGCAAGACCTCGGAGCCGTTCTGCGTCGAGGCCGTGACCGACTCGATCGCGAGCTTGGCCTGTACCAGCCCGGATGCCAGCAGGGGCAGCAGCAATAAGGGCAAGCGACGCCAGCCGATCCGGCCCGCGGTCGATTTCTGGATATGCTTCATTTGCGGGTCTCCTCCTGTAGCTGCAGCGTGACCGGGCGCTCGACCCAGTCGCCAGCGGCGTCCTGAACAATCTCGCGCAAGGCGATTTCGTGCTCGCTGATCTTCATGACACGGCCAAAGTTCTGTCCCAGATACTGTCCGATGCCGACCTGATAGAGCAGCTTGTCCACCCGGACCAGGGCCACCTTGCGGCCGCGCCGGTCCAGCAAACCGACCATGGACATGGCATCGAGCGGAACGAACTCGAGTGCTTCCTTGCGCCGGTTCAGCTCGGCCCGGATCAGGGCGCCGCCGGCACCCGACGCACTCTCGCTGCGCAGCGCAACGAACAGCTTCTCGGAACTGAAGGGCGCCAGGGCCGACCCGGATCCATAGGCCTGCGGCACGAAGCGGGTGGGCTCGGGTATGGGTTCGACCTGGGGCGAGACGGCTTGACGCTGCTCGGCCATCCATTGCCGAATTTCTTCCTGATTGGCCTGGCCGCAGGCCGCCAGCAGCAGGACCAGGCCCAAGGTCACGCTGAGCGAAGCGGGATGGATGGGCTTCATTGCTGCTTCCCCTTTTTCTCGGCGGCCTTGTTGGCCTTGGCGGCCGCCTGCTGGACCAGGACCTCGTCGGGGTCCAGATAGCGGAAAGTCTTGGCCGTGGCTTCCAGTGTCAGCAGATTGGGCTTGTTGAGCATCGGAGCGATCGTCAGGTCGTTGAGCGTGACGATGCGCGACAGCCCGGCGATGTCGGCAGCAAACAGCGCGATGTCGTGGTAGCCACCGCTGACGCGCAAGGCGATCGGCTGCTCGGCGTAGTATTCCTGCACGTTCACGCTGCCGGGCCGGAACAGCTCGAACTGCAGGCTGCGCCCGAGACCGGCCTGGTTGATGTCGGACAGCAGCGCATCCATCTCGGCCTTGCTCGGCAGCTGCTTTTCGAGCTGATTGACATAGACCTGGACCTGTTCGAGCTGGAGCTTGAGCACCTCGAGGTTGACGGCCTGGGCCAGCTTGCTGGTGTAGGTCGCGCGCAGCTCGATTTCCTGCCGCCGCTCGGCTTCGAGCTCTTCGGCCCGACCGCT
This sequence comes from Burkholderiales bacterium, assembly GCA_026400105.1. Lineage (GTDB taxonomy): Bacteria > Pseudomonadota > Gammaproteobacteria > Burkholderiales > Burkholderiaceae_C > Malikia. Next base: position 101,175 of record JAPLPQ010000083.1, on the reverse strand, counting down.
GAGCCAGCCGTACCAGAGCGCCACGAAGACCAGCACCACTGCAGCGCACAGCAGCAGGTAACGCGGCAGCGAGGGCCAGCGCGACGGGTCGCTGCGGTCGAGATTCGTGAAATCCTGACGCAGCCGCTGGCGCCAGGCGGAGAAATCGACGGACGGCTGGGGCTTGAGTGTGGCCATGGTCGCTTTCTCCTCAGACCTTGCCGGCCGGAACGCTATCCGGCTTGGCAGCAGACGGGTGGGCCTCGGCTTCCTGGCTGCGCACGAGCGCGACGCGGATCGAGAAGTTGGACACCCGCCGGGTCCCGCGCTGGGGCACGTTGACCTCGCCCGCCACGATCTCGACCAGTTGCGGCTGACGCAGCCAGGCGCTGTGGTTGCCCAGATTGCGCAGCAACTCCGAGACCCGCTCCTGCGACTGCGCCATGCCTGCGATCACGATGCTGGAGCCCTCCTGCTTGAGCGAGCTCAGGTAGACGCCATCGGGCACCTGCTTGACCATTTCCTCGAGCAAATGCACCGGCAGGTTGCGATCCGCCTGCAGCCGTTCGACCGCCTGCTGGCGCGCCTTGAGGGCCTCGACCTGGGTCTTGAGGCTGGCGACTTCCTTGATCTGCGCATCGAGCAGGGCGATCTCGGCCCGAAACAGGTCGTTGCGATCACGCTGGGAATCGATACGCGCCTGGTAGGACAGCGCCACGGCGCCGACCAGCAGCAGGCCGACCAGCAGGGCGAACAGGAGCTGAAACAGGAACAGCTCGCGACGCCGCTTGCGCGCCGCTTCGCGATGCGGCAGCAGGTTGATCAGGATCATGGGTAGAACCTCCGCAATGCCAGCCCGGTGGCAACCAGGTAAGAGGTCGACTCGAGCGCCAGCCCGGCTGACTTGACCTCGGGCCCGAACAGCATGCCGTCAAAGGGATCGACCAGCTTGCAGGGGAATGCGGTCTGGGCGGCCACGGTCTCGACCACCCCGGGCAGGGCCGCACAGCCGCCCGACAGCAGGATATGGTCGACCTTGTTGTGCGGCGTGCTGGTGAAGAAGAACTGCAGCGCGCGCCCGATCTCCTGGCCCAGGCTGTCCATGAAGGGGCGCAGCACCTGGTCCGAATAGTCGGGCGGCAGGTCGCCGCTCTTCTTTCTCGCATCGGCCTCCTCGAAGCTCAGGCCGTACTGGCGCGCGATCTGCTGGCTCAGGACGGCGCCACCAAAGACCTGATCGCGCTCGTAGAGCATGTCGTCGTTGCGTATGACCTGCAAGCTGGTGCTGTGCGAACCGACCTCGATCAGCGCGATCAGCGCGTCGCGGCCCTGATTGGGCAGCGCGTCCATGACACGGCCCGCCGCCAGGCGCATGGCATAGGACTCGACATCCATCACGACCGGCAGCAGGCCGACCGCCTCGGCCAGGGCCTGGCGGTCCGAGACCTTTTCCTTGCGCGAGGCAGCCAGCAGCACATCGACCATCTCGGCCGAACCGGCCGAGGGCCCGATCACGCAAAAGTCCAGACTGACTTCAGGCAGGGGAAAGGGAATGCACTGGGAGGCCTCGACCTCGACCAGCGACTCGAGCTCGAGGTCGCTCAGGCCGGCCGCCAGCACGATCCTCTTGGTGATGACCGCCGAACCCGGCAACGCCAGCGCGGCATTGCGGGTCTTGCTGCCGCTGCGCTGCAGCAGACGGCGCAGGGCATCAGCCACCTCGTCAAAGCGCTCGACGTTGCCTTCATTGATCCAGCCACGCTCGAGCGGCTCCATGGCACAGCGTTCCAGCACCAACTGGCCGTCCGGATTGCGCCCCAGCTCGACCAGCTTGACGGTGGATGAACTGATGTCGATACCGAGCATGGGCGCTGGTCCACGACTGATGAGTGTCCCGAATGAGATCAATTCCTCTCTCCTTCGAAAGGTGCCTGCATGGCGTATCTTTTTGTTACTTGCATACTAGCAGCAAGACATCAAAGGCAACAAGACTGTTTGGAGTCTTATTTATTTTCATAAATGTCAATTGACTTGTAGCAACAAGAAACAGGCCAAGCGAAAGAACGGCCGGATTTCTATAATCCAGCACTACCTTCAGACGGACATCCATGCCTGCTCGCCCCCCACACTCGTACTCGCAGGAGGATCCCTCCTCCCCCCGCGGCCAGCAAGCCTCCTCGGGCTGGCGTTGGCTCAAGTGGCTGCTCGGAGCGACTGTCGCTGGCGTGCTGGCATTGCTGCTGGCCGCGGGCATTGCGCTGGCCCTGGCATTCCCCAAGCTGCCCGACGTGGCCGCCCTGGCTGACTACCGGCCCAAGTTGCCGCTGCGCGTGCTGAGCGCCGATGGCGAAACGATCGCCGAGTTCGGCGAGGAGCGCCGCAACCTGACGCCGATCGAGGACATCCCACCGGTCATGATCAATGCCGTGCTGGCGATCGAGGATGCCCGCTTCTACGAGCACAGCGGGGTCGACTACATCGGGATGTTGCGCGCGGCGCTGGCCAACCTGGGGCAGTCCAAGAGCCAGGGCGCCTCGACCATCACGATGCAGGTGGCGCGCAACGTCTATCTCTCGAGCGAGAAGAGCTACCTGCGCAAGATCTACGAGGTGCTGCTGACCTTCAAGCTCGAGGCCCTGCTGGGCAAGGACCAGATCCTCGAGATCTACATGAACCAGATCTTCCTGGGTCACCGGGCCTATGGTTTCGCCGCCGCGTCACAGGTCTACTTCGGCAAGCCGCTCAAGGACCTCACTGTCGCCGAAGCCGCGATGCTGGCCGGTCTGCCCAAGGCACCTTCGGCCTACAACCCGATCACCAACCCCAAGCGCGCCCGCATCCGCCAGCAATACATCATCGAGCGCATGCAGGAAAACGGCTTCATCAGCGCCGAGCAAGCTCGCCTGGCCAAGGAAGAGACACTGGTATTGCGCCGTGACAACGGCAAGCCGCCGCTGCATGCCGAATACCTGGCCGAGATGGTGCGCCAGGCGGTGTTCGAGCAATACGGTCCCGAAACCTACACCCGGGGCCTGACGGTGCACACGACGCTGGACTCGCGCGCACAGCAAGCCGCCTACCAGGCACTGCGCCGGGGCGTGCTCGACTTCGAGCGCCGTCAGCATTACCGCGGGCCGGAAAAATTCATCGAACTGCCGGCTGACCCCAAGGCGCGCGCCGATGCGATTGACGAAGTGATTGCCAGCCACCCCGACAGCGGCGAACTGCGCACGGCGGTGGTGCTGGAGGCCGGACCACGCAAGGTGGTGGTGCTGCGCGGCGACGACGAACCGATCGAGATCACGGGCGAAGGCCTGAAGCCGGTCCAATCGGGCCTGTCGGCCAAGGCGCCGCCCAACCTCAAGCTGCGCCCGGGCGCCGTGGTGCGCGTGGTCAAGGGTGCCAGCAACTGGGAGCTGACCCAGCTGCCCGAGGTCGAGGCGGCCTTCGTCGCGCTCGATCCGCGCAGCGGCGAGATTCGCGCGCTGGTCGGTGGCTTCGACTTCGAGAAGAACAAGTTCAACCATGTGACCCAGGCCTGGCGCCAGCCGGGCTCGAGCTTCAAGCCCTTCATCTATTCGGCGGCGCTCGAGCATGGCGTGACGCCAGCGACCATGGTCAACGACGCTCCGCTGTATTTCAGCGCCGGGGTCACGGGCGGACAGCCCTGGGAACCCAAGAACTACGACGGCAAGTTTGAAGGCCCGATGAGCGTGCGCACCGCACTGGCCAAGTCCAAGAACATGGTGTCGATCCGCATCCTGCAAACCGTCGGGGCCAGGGAAGCACAGCAATGGGTTACCCGCTTCGGCTTCGACGCCGACAAGCACCCACCCTACCTGACGATGGCGCTGGGCGCAGGCTCGGTCACGCCGCTGCAGATGGCCGCCGGCTACGGCGTGTTCGCCAACGGCGGACACTATGCCGCGCCGCGCTTCATCAGCCGCATAGACGACCACAAGGGCCGCGTGCTGCAGGAGTTCAAGTCGCAGGTCCCGGAAGAGATGCCGCAGGTGATCGAGCCGCGCAATGCCTTCATCATGGACCAGCTGCTCAACGAGGTCGCGCGCTCGGGCACCGCGGCCAGGGCCCAGGCCACGCTCAAGCGACGCGATCTCTATGGCAAGACCGGCACCACCAACGATGCCGTCGATGCCTGGTTCGTGGGCTTCCAGCCGACCCTGGTCGGTGCGGTCTGGGTCGGCTACGACACCCCGCGCAACCTGGGCAGCCGCGAGACCGGCGGCGGCCTTTCGCTGCCGATCTGGATCAACTTCATGTCCGAGGCGCTGCGCGATACACCGGTGATGGAGCTGCCCGTTCCTGCCGGCGTGGTGAACGTCGCAGGCGAGTGGTACTACGACAACTATGCGCCTGGCAGCGGCATGGCGAGGATCGGCGGCGGTGAAGGCGAAGCCGCACCGGCCGAATCGGACGAGAAGCGCAGCATCCTCGACCTGTTCAGGAACTGAAGACCAGCGGCTGGCCCGCCTGCGCGCTGGCCTCGCGCGTCAGATGGGCGAAGAACTCGCCCTGACCCTTGGTGTCCTGCCACTGGCTGCCATCGAACTGGTAGTGGTAACCGCCCGAGCGCGCGGCCAGCCAGATCTCCTGCAGCGGTTTTTGCAGGTTGATCACGATCTGGCTGCGATTGGCGAAGGTCAGCGTGATCATGCCGCCGACGCGCTGGTTGTCGATGTCGGCATCGCTCTCGTCGTTGATGCGGTCGCAAACCAGTTCGATGGCCTGGAGTACCGCTTCGGCGCGATCCATATATTCGAGGTCGGTCATTACAATTCCCGGATGTTTGAAATCTGCCGAATTTTAGGCCTGCCCGGCCTCCCAGCCCTTGGCCCCATCAGGGCCAGGGCCTTGGCCTGCCCGGGCCGACTGGCGCTGCTCGGCTGTTGCAGCGCCGCCCTGCTGGTCTTGAGCGGCTGCGGCCAGAAGGGCCCGCTCTATCTGCCTGGGCATCAGGCTTCCACCGTGCCCGCCACGGCCCCCTCCCCCGCCAAGCCTATCCGATAAGCGCACCATGTCTTCACTCGAACAAGCCCGGACCGATTTGCCGGCACGTCCCTTCATCGATTACCGCGACGGCCAGCTGATGGTCGAGGGCGTGTCCGCCGCCGAACTCGCGCGCGAGCACGGCACGCCGCTGTTCGTCTATTCCCAGGCCGCGATGCTGGACGCGCTCGCGGCCTATCAGCGTGGCTTCGCCGGCCGCCAGGCCCTGATCTGCTACGCGATGAAGGCCAACTCGACGCTGGCCGTGCTGCGCACCTTCGTCCAGGCCGGCTGCGGCCTCGACATCGTCTCGGGCGGCGAGCTCGAGCGCGCGCTGCGCGCCGGCGTGGAGCCGGCCAAGGTGATCTTCTCGGGCGTGGGCAAGACCCGCGCCGAGATGCGCCTGGCCCTCGAGGCCGGCATCGGCTGCTTCAACGTCGAGAGCCTGCCCGAGCTCGATGTGCTGAGCGAAGTCGCTGCTGGCATGGGCCTGCGTGCACCGGTCAGCCTGCGCGTCAACCCCGATGTCGACGCCAAGACCCATCCCTATATCTCGACCGGTCTCAAGGGCAACAAGTTCGGCATCGCGCACACCGACGCACTGGCAGCCTACCGCCATGCCGCTGCGCTGCCCGGACTGAAAGTCACCGGCATCGACTGCCATATCGGCTCGCAGATCACCGAGACCTCGCCCTACCTCGACGCGATGGACCGCGTGCTCGATCTGGTCGATGCGATCGAGGCCGGCGGCATCACGCTCGAACATATCGACTTCGGCGGCGGCCTGGGCATCAACTACCACGGCGAGACCCCGCCGGCGGCCGACGCGCTGTGGCAACTGCTGCTGGCCAAGCTCGACGCGCGTGGCTACGGCCAGCGCAAGCTCGTGATCGAGCCGGGCCGTTCGCTGATCGGCAACGCCGGCATCTGCCTGACCGAAACCGTATTCCTCAAGCCCGGCGAACAGAAGAACTTCCTGATCGTCGATGCGGCGATGAACGACCTGCCGCGCCCCGCCATGTACGAGGCCTACCACGCGATCGTGCCGGTGCAGCCGCGCGAGGCCAATGGCGAAATCCAGACCTGGGACGTGGTCGGCCCGGTCTGCGAGAGCGGCGACTGGCTGGGACGCGACCGCCAGCTGGCGGTGCAAGCCGGCGACCTGCTGGCGGTCTGCTCGGCGGGCGCCTACTGCATGAGCATGTCGAGCAACTACAACAGTCGCGGCCGGGCCGCCGAGGTGCTGGTCGATGGCGATCAGGCGCGACTGGTGCGTGCACGCGAATCGGTCGAGGATCAACTACGACTCGAATCGATATAAATCAGCACTAGCCTGGAAAGAACCCCAGGACTAGACTGCACGGCGGAGGTCGCCGTGCAGAGAAATATCACTTTTGACCTGATCGGGCATGCCCAGGCGCGCCCGGATGCTGCGGCCCTGCTGCTGCCCCAGAGGACGATAGGTTTTCGCGCGCTCGACCAGTCGGTCTGGCAATACGCCGCTGCGCTGCAGGCCCAGGGCGTGCGGGCCGGCCAGGTCGTGGGCTTGAGCTTCGTCGAGGAACTCGGCCTGGTGCTGGCGCTGCTGGCGCTGGCCCGCCTCGGTGCGACCGCCTACTCGATCCCGCGCAGCGCGACCGCCAGCCAGCGTCGGCAGATGGCGCAACGGGCTGCCATGGTCTGGCTCGCGAGCGACCAGCCCGAGCGCTTCGAATCTGGCGTCGCCAGCCTGCGGCTGGAGCGCCAGGCGATCGAGGCCAGCCCGGCCCGGATCGACAGCCGCTTGCTGGTGCCAGCGCCGGAAGCCCCCTGGCTGCTGATCACGGGTTCGGGTTCGACCGGCAGGCCCAAGCTGATCCCGGTCAGTCACGCCCAAGGACGCGCCAGGTCGGAACTGGGCGCCAGGGCGCTCGGGCTGACAGCGTCGGACCGGGTAGCGGCACTGAGCCATTTCGACTTCTCGACCTCGAAGTTCCGCCTGCACGAAGCCCTGTGGGCCGGTGCCGCCTGCGCGCTGGAACTGTGGACCGATACCGCCACCGTGCTGCAGCGCTGCGCCAGCGACAGGCTCTCGGTGCTCTACGGCACCGTCTTCCATGCCGAGCAGCTGATCGCCGCGCTGCCGGCGGGCAACCGAGAGACTCCGCCGGCCCTGCCGATGCTGCGGGCGTTCGAGCTCACGGCCTCGACGGTCAGCGACGACCTGCGCCAGCGCTTCAGACAGCGGCTGACCCCGCAGCTCTACGTCCGCTACGGCATCAACGAGGCCGGACCGGTCGCGATCGCGGGTCCACCCGAGGTCTATCAGATCGCGGGCACGGTCGGCCGCCCACCGGCCGGGGTCGAGATCGAGCTGGTCGACCGGCGCGGACAGGCGCTGCCGCCCGCCACGGTCGGTCTGGTCCGGATCAGGACGCCGGCGCTGGTCGATGGCTACCTCGGCGACGCAGAGGCCTCGCGGGCGAGCTTCCAGGACGGCTGGTTCCTGCCCGGCGATCTCGGCCTGCTGACCCGCGAGGGACAGCTGGTGTTTTACGGCCGCGCCGACCATATGCTGATCATGAACGGGATCAACATCTACCCGGCCGAGATCGAGCAGCTGATGGCCGCCCACCCCGCCGTCGCCGACGTGGCCGTGGTGCCGGTGCAACACCGGGTGCACCAGGACATTCCGGTCTGCGCGCTGACCCTCAGAGCCGGAGCGACCGTATCGGAACAGGCCTTGCTCGAGCATGCCAGCAGCCAGCTCGGCGCGCGTGGCCCTTATCGGGTGCTGATCGTCGATGCGATCCCGCGCAACCATGAAGGCAAGCTCATGCGCGCGGAGCTGCTGCGCCTGATCGGCGCCAGGCTGCTCACGCCTGGCGCACAGGCCGATTCGCAGGGCCAAAAACCGGCGCCAGCAGCCAGCCAGCGCCGGCAGCGACTGCAGAGCTTCGAGCAGCGCTTCACCCTGCCCGCAGCAGTCGACCTGCCAGCGCTGGACGGCTGGCTGATGCGGGTCCTGCAGACACCGATCGAAGCCATCGATCCGGCGGCCAGCTGCTCGCAGTCGCCTCCATCAGCGCCGCAGGAACGCGCCGGCCAATGGCTGTGGCGCGCCCTGCTGCTCGCGCGCCAGTTGCTGCAGGCAAGCCGGATTCCGGTGTTCGACCCGCCGCAGATCATCTCGCTCAACGGGCCCGACGCCGAAACGGGCCGCTGGCAGGCGCGGGTCGCGCTGGCCCTGGTCCAGCAGCTGCCCGTTTCGGCCTACAGCGAAGCCCTGACGGCGGCGCTCGGACTCTGCGATCTGGCCGCCAGCCAGACGCTGACCGAAGCCAGCCTCCAGGGCTTCTACGACGAGGCCAGCCGGGTGATCGGCCGGCTGACAAGACTGATGCCGCCCGGCAAGTCCACCCTGCCGCTGCTGCAGGCCGCCCATGACCAGGGCATTCCCTTCATTCATCTGGGCGGCGGGGTCTTCCAGCTCGGCTGGGGCAGCAAGTCGCACCGGATCGACCGCAGCGCGACCGAGCTCGACTCGGCCATCGGCGCGCGGCTGGCGCAAAACAAAGCGCTGACCGCCAGGCTGTTGCAAGGGGCGGGACTGCCAGCGCCGCAGCACCAGGTCGTGACCGACGCGGACACTGCGCTGGCGACGGCGCAGCGGCTGGGCTGGCCGGTGGTGGTCAAGCCACTGGACCTGGACCGGGGCGAAGGCGTGACGGTTGATGTCGCCGATCAGGCCGCGCTTGAGGCCGCCTTCGCCGCGGTGCAAGGCCTTTCGCCATCAAGGCAGGTGATCGTGGAGCGGCAGGTGGCCGGCTGCTGTCACCGACTCTTCATCGCCAGGGGCCGGCTGCTGTATGCCGTCAAGCGCCTGCCGATGTCAGTCATGGCTGATGGCCGGCATCCGATCGCCGAGCTCGTGCAGGCCGAGCTCGAGGCGCAGCGACGCCTGCCGCCCTGGCAACGCTCGAAAATCCAGCCGCTCGACGCGCTGGCACTGAGCGCGCTCGCGGCGGCTGGCTACAGCGCCGACTCCGTGCCGCCCGCTGGCAGCCGGATAGCCCTGCGCCGGATCGAGTCAACCGCATGGGGCGGCGTCGACGAAAAGGTCAGCGCCATCGTCCACCCGGAAAACCTCAGGATCGCACTCGAGGCCAGCCGGCTGTTCGGGCTCGACATCGCCGGCATCGACCTGATCACGCCCGACATCGCTCGCCCCTGGTTCGAGAACGGCGCCATCATCAACGAAGTCAACCATGCGCCGCAACTGGGCGGCGGGGAGATCTCGCGCCGCCAGATCCCGGTCCTGCTGGACTGGCTGATCGAGGACCGGGGCCGGATACCGATCGAGGTGTTCGTCGGCGGCGAAGCCGCCTGGACCGCGGCCAGCCAGCGCTGGCAGGCCTTGCTGACGGACGGTCTGCGGGCCTACCTGACCGGCCCCGACCTGACGCTCGAACCCTCGGGCGCCCGCTGCCAGATGGCGCTGACAGGCAGCTACCCGCGCGCGCGCGCGCTCGCGCTGTCGACCCGCGTCGACGCCATCGTCATGGCCGTGCCAGTGCGGGAATTCGTCGCGGCCGAATTCCCCTTCGAGGGCCTGGACCACATAGGCGAAAAAGCAACCCTGCATGCACGCGCCAGCGGCCAGTCAGCAAGCCCGCACTGAATCAAACACTTTTCGGTCTTTTGGATTTAAACTGACAGAAACCGAAATGCTGAGATATCCAACAAGGACATACCAGCATGGATACATGGTCTCACATTGCTTTCATTGACATACCGGAACATGCTGCGATCCATACCCTCCTCGCCACAAGGCGGCTGGCCGGCCAGGCGCCAGCATGGCTTGACCCTGCTGGAGCTGATGGTGACGGTCGCGATCGTGGCAATTCTCGGCGCGCTCGCCGCCCCGTCTTTCAAGACCATGATCCAGGCCAACCGGACCCGAACCGTAGCCAGCGAGTTGATGGGCATGTTGAATCTGGCCCGCTCCGAGGCCGCTCGCCGCGGCCAGCCTGTCAGCATCTGCCCCAGCAGCGACGGCAGCAGCTGCTCATCCACGGGCACTGGCTGGGACAGCGGATGGATCGCCTTCGTCAACGAGGACGGCATCAGCGAGGGGGCGGTGCCCGCACGCGACAACAATGAGTTACTGCTACAGACCAGACAAGACCTGCCGACTGGGGTTACCGTGCGCCCGAACAGCAACTTCACGAACGGAATCACCTTCCTGCGCACAGGCCTGGTCTGGGGGCTGGGAAGTGGAACCTTCGCGGTTTGCGCCAACAGGGAGCTGAACAAGTCCCAGGCTATCCTGGTGATCGCGACCCGATCGGTGCTGGCGACCGACAGCGATAACAACGGCATCCCCGAAAAAGGCGACGGCAGCAATCTGCAGAACTGCGAGAGCCCATGACCCGTCACTCCTACCCCGCGCGCGGCAGTTCCCTGCTGGAAGTCCTGGTCACCATCGTGATCATGACGATCGGACTGCTGGGTCTGGCCAAGCTGCAGGTCAGCAACCTGCACAACAACCAAAGCACCCTCCACCGCGCAGAAGCCACCTTCCTGGCCAACGACATCCTCGACAGCATGCGCGTGCTCAACAACATCAATCACGACCAGTCAGCGGCTTACGTGGTGGCGCCCGGCGGCGATTCGGCAGCCGCAGGCCCCAGCACCGTAGCAATTGAAGACATCGAACATTGGAAGGACCGGATCGCGCAGGCGCTGCCGGATGGCGACGGCCATGTCGAGTTTGACGCAGACTCCCGCATTGCCAGGATCTGGATCGAATGGAACGACCGCCGATCAGGCGCGCCTGACTGCGAAGCAGGCTGCAGCTGCACCGAGACCAGGCCCGCTTGCTTCAAGACGGAGGGGGGGGTATGAAATCGCGTCGCCATGCCCGCGGGCTGACCCTGGTCGAACTGCTGGTCAGCATCAGCATCGGACTGGTCGTCGTCGGCGCCCTGGTGGCCCTCTACCTGAGTACGGCCGGCAGCTACCGCCAGCTCGAGGCACTGGGTCAACTGCAGTCGAATGCGCGTTATGTGTTCGAGATCATGGGCTACGACATCCGGATGGCGGGCAACATGACTTGCCAGATACCGAGCCAGGCCAAGCCCGCCAATTTCATCAACAACTACGCCACCCAATGGTGGAGCAACACCGACCGGCCGCTGTTCGGACAGGACGAGACCGCAGACAGCAACGCGGTGGGCGATGCGAACTTCCCCCAGACCGCACCGGGCGGCTACGGACCCAACGCGCTCAGAGGCGACACCCTGATCGTGCTGCGCGCCAACGCCGACGACACAGCGCCTGGTGTCGTTTCCAGTTACAGCACCGGCTCCACCAACCCGATTGCCTTGAGCAGCGGCAGTTTCAATATCGGCAGCCTGCTGCTGCTGACCGACTGCCAAACGACGGCCTCGCTGTTCCAGACGACGGGCAATACAGGCGGCATCCAGCACAGCACAGCACTGGCCACCGGCTCCAGCCAGAACATGACCGGAGCCAAGCTGTTGCCGCTCTCTGCCAACGCCTACTACCTGCGCAACAGTGGCCGCAAGTACAGCCGCAGCAACAGCTTCATCCCGTCGCTCTACCGTCAGACCTTGACGACCAGCAGCAATGCCCCTGCCACCTCGGCCGAAGAACTGGTCAGCGGCGTCACGGATCTGCAGATTCTCTATGGCGTGGGAACACCCAACGCCGACGGTACCCTGGTCATCAGTGCCTATGTCGAGGCAAGGAACGTGACCGACTGGACCAGGGTGCTGGCGGTGCGCGTGACCGTGATGCTCGAATCCCAGGACGACAACGTGAGCACCGAAAGCAGCAGCTTCACGCTCGGCAACGGGACCGTCATCACCGACCGCCGGCTGCGGCGCAGCTACACGATGACTTTCGGCCTGCGCAAGCGACTGTCATGAACAACTACCGCCATCGCCCCAGATCCCTCCATGGTCAGCGCGGCATCGTGCTGATCACCGGCCTGCTGCTGCTGGTGCTGATCACGCTGGTCGTGCTGGCGGCATCGCGCAGCGGACGCCTGCAGGCCGTCATGAGCAGCAACACGCGCGACCGTGACCTGGCCTTCCAGGCGGCCGAAGCCGCGCTGGTGGACGCCGAGGAAAGGCTGGCGTTCGAGTTCCATGCCATCCTCGCGGACAGCATCAACAGCAACGTGGAAAACGTGGCGGCAGGCCTGCTCAACCGGAACTCCGCCACACTCAGTGCAAGCGCCAAGACTTCGATCATCGTTCAGGCATCGAAAGCCGATTACTGGGTCAGTCCCGCTGGCGCGAACGGCTACGGCTGGTTCGACGCCAACGGAGCGGTCAACAACAGCAGGTCGATCGCGACCAGCCATGCCATCCAGGGCGTGGATCAGCAGCCAAGGTTCGCGATCGAATACCTGGGCACGGCCGCACCTTCAGTGGACTGCACGTTGCCTCAGACGCACTACCGCTACCGCATCACCGCGCTGGCGGTTGGAGCCTCGACCGGGTCGCGCAAGCAGGCCGACACCCGGGTGCTGCTGCAGAGCGAATACCGCCTGTGCCTGGAAGCCAGCTGAAGCCAGCCGCCCCACCTACATGCCCAGAGGGAATCCCACCATGAAGCGCATCAGCCTGAAACTGGCCCTGACAAGCGTGCTGCTGCTGTCTGGCCCGGCGGACAGCTTCGACATCGAGCATGTGCCACTGTTCCTGTCGAACCAGGTCGATCCGAACCTGATCCTGACGCTCGATGATTCCGGCAGCATGAGGCGGGCCTATGTACCCGAGCTTTGCGGCGACAGCAGCGACTGCGCCGCGCTTGACAACCGCTGGGCCAAATCCGCGCAAGGCAACGGGCTCTACTACAACCCCAGGGTGGTCTATTCGGCGCCAGTGGGCGCGGACCGAAAGACGCTCGACACCCAGTTCGATGCCGCCTGGCGCAATGGCTACTACAGGAATGGATCTGGTTTCGAGGTAAAAGTAGACCTGTCGAGCAACTACCGGCCGACCGCAGCACTCGACATGACGGGTTTTCAGTCGTGCATCGGCGTTGAAGGTGGCGATGGCAACTACGAATGCTATATGGGGCATTTCATCGGCCAGAACAGCGAGCGGGAAGTCAGCGGCGTGATGCTGGGCAACAAGAACAACCAAGAGGTGCCCTACTTCGATATCACCGGTTTTGTCGATGTGGACGGCAGCGTCAAGGGTGTCGACCCCGGCAGCAATCTGGTCAGCGTGAGCGTCAACGGCGTCCCGTTCAGCGGCGACGGCAACTCCAGCAGGGACAATTGCAACCCCAGCGTCCAGCCCGCGGACGGACGCTTCAGGAGCAGGCTCATCAACAGCAACACCCTGCGCCTGTGCTTCAATGAAAACAACAGTGGTGCGGCGGTGGTCGCTCGCCTCAAGGTGTCGGCGCCAAGCCAGGTCGGAGAACCCAGCAAGGCTTTTGGTGGTGTGCCCGCCTATTACTATCTGTTCGATGCGAGCCAGTCCGGCTGCGCCGACCCAGTGGCGCAAAAAAAGAACAACAGCTGCTACCGCTATGTGCAGGTCAGCGCCACCTCGGGGCCCAACGGCAGCGACGAGCGGCAGAATTTCGCCAACTGGTATTCCTTCTACCGCACCCGCAACCTCGCGACGCAGGGCAGCGCCTCGCTGGCCTTCTCGCAGCTCAGCCCCAGGATTCGTGTGGCCTGGCAGGCGCTCAACACCTGCTACGACAAGGTGGGCGACAAGCTGGTCACACCCGATTGCTGGGGCTGGCAGGGCCAGGGAATCAAGTTCGGCAGCAATGCGATCCAGGAATTCGGCGACAGCACGAGCCAGCACCGCCAGAACTTCTACAACTGGCTGTTCAGGCTGCCCACCTCTGGCGACACGCCGCTGCGCCAGGCCATGAGTCGAGCCGGCCTGTATTTCAGCGACACCACGACGGCCAACAGCCCCTACGCCAACAGCCCCGGCATCGTCGGTTCAGGCCAGTTCAGCTGCCGGCGCAACTACCACGCGCTGATGACCGACGGCATCTGGAACGACGAAAAGGACTTCAACGACACCGATGACAACAACGGGCAGACCATGCCGGATGGCACCCGCTACAAGAACAGCGCCGACTACGCCCAGGTCTACGCCGACACCACGCCGCACACCCTGGCCGACATGGCTTTCTACTACTGGCTGACCGATCTGGCGCCATCGTTGAGCGACAACCTCAGCCCCATCACGACCGAAGAGGACAGCGACGGCAACGGGGTGCTGGACCAGGCCGAGACGATCTACTGGAACCCGAAGAACAATCCGGCCAGCTGGCAGCATATGGTGAACTTCACGATCGGTCTCGGCCTGACCGATTTCCTGGGCGCCGCCGGGCTGAACTGGAACGGCGACATGTACGGCGGCAGCTACTCGAGCTTGCGCTCGGGCGCACTGGAATGGCCGCCAGCAACCAAGTGGATGGGCAAAACCGATCCGAAATACGCCGACATCTACGGCCAGAGCGCTCCCGACCTCTGGCATACGGCCGTCAACAGCCGCGGTCGCTTCTTCAGCGCCGAGACGCCCGAAACCCTGCAGTACTCGTTCGAGAAGCTGCTGTCCCTGATCGAGGCGGCCACCCCGACCGCCGCCGCACTGGCAACCAACTCGACCAGGACCAGCGGCAGTTCGGGCCAGAGCACTCGCATCTTCCAGGCCCGCTTCGACACGCGCTACTGGAGCGGACAACTGTATGCACTCGAAGTCAATGCGGTCAGCGGCAGCGTGAGCGGTCCGCTCTGGAACGCTGCGACCATGCTGCCCGCGCCCGACGCCAGGTCGATCTACATCAGGAAAGGCAACGCCAGTGAAAACCTGGCCTGGGGCAATCTGACGAACGACCAGAAAAACCATCTGAACAAGTCAGACAACCTGGGCAGCCAGCGCCTGAACTGGCTGCGCGGCGACCACAGCATGGAACAGCGCTACACCGGAGGCCTGTTTCGCAACCGGATCGCCTTCGAGCGCCAGTACGACGGCACAGCCAGGCAGGACCGCAGCGAATGGGTGCTGGGCGACATCATTTCCTCGGACCCGGCCTACCTCGGCACCGACAACCAGCATTACGACCAGCTGGCGGCGGGCAGCGACGGCAAGTCCAGTTATGCGGCCTATGTCAGCTACAAGAAAACCCGGGCACCGATGATCTATGTCGGTGCCAATGACGGCATGCTGCATGCGTTCCGGGCCAGCGATGGCGTCGAACAATTTGCGGTGATTCCAAACGCCGTCTTTCCCAACCTGCACCTGCTGACCAGTCCGGACTACAGCCACCGCTACTTCGTGGACGGCTCGCCCGGCGCGGGCGATGCCTACCTCAAGAATGACCTGTCAGACAGCTCGGGCTGGAACAGCGTGGTCGTCTCCGGCTTGCGCAGCGGCGGCAAGTCAGTGTTCGCAGTCGACGCCACCAACCCGGCCAACGCTTCGCCCGCGAGGTTCATGTGGGAGTTCAACGCCGACGAGTCCGACAACGACATGGGCTACAGCTACAGCCAGCCGCAGGTGGTCAGACTCAATGACGGCAACTGGGCCGCCGTGTTCGGCAATGGCTACAACAGCAGCAAGGGCGGGGTTCACCTCTATGTCGTCAGGCTGTCCGACGGGGCCCTGATCAAGAAGATCACGGCCCTGGCGACCGACAGCGACAATGGCCTGTCGACCCCGACTCTGGTCGACAGCGATGGCGACCACATCGTCGACATGGCCTATGCCGGCGACCTGAAGGGCAATCTGTGGAAGTTCGACCTCAAGTCGGGGTCCTCTTCGAGTTGGAGCGTGTCCAAGCTGTTCACGGCCCTGGACAGCAGCGGCAACGCACAGCCGATCACGGTCCAGCCCAGCGCCATCAAGGGCGATGACGGTTTCTGGGTGTTCCTGGGCACCGGCCGACTGCTCGCGAAAGAGGACATCGGGGCGACCGCCATGTCGCGCCTGCAGAGTTTCTACGGGCTCTGGGACAATGGCCTGTCAATCAGCGGGCGCAACGCGCTGGTTGAGCAGAAGGTCACGAACACCACGAGCAAGAACGGCATGAGCTTGCGGGTCACATCGGACAACGCGGTCGATCTCAGCAACCCCAACCAGCGCGGCTGGTACATGGACCTGCCCGACAGCGGCGAGCGGGTGATCGCAGAAGCCACGATCGTGGTCGACAACGTCAGTTCGGCCGACAACCGCATCATCTTCACGACTGCCATTCCGTCTGCCGACCCTTGCAACGCGCAGGGCTCGAGCTGGCTGATGGAACTGTCGTTCAAGGGGCGACGTCCGAGCAAACCGGTGTTCGACTTGAACCAGGACTACCAATTCAAGACCGGCGACGATACCGTGCTCGACGGCGTGATCCCGACCGGAATGGGCTCCATCGTCGGACTGATGGACTCGGTGACCTGGCTGGACCGGGATGCCAAGGTCGGCTTCAAACTGGTGCCGGGAACGCGGGGCAAGGTCCAGACCATCACCAACCGCGGACGAGGTGTAGCCGGCACCCCCCGGCGCGTCAACTGGCAGCAGTTGATGTGACAAGATTAGGAAATGAGCTTGACTAGACACCTGCGACCGATGCGCAACTCTTGCGGCTTCAGCTTGATCGAGCTGATGATCACGATCGCCATCGTCGGCATCCTGGCCTCGATCGCCATGCCGTCCTATGTCAGCTATCTGGCGCGGGGCAAGCGGGCCGAGGCCAAGCAGGCCCTGCTGGAGAACGCCTTGTTCCTAGAAACCCACTACACGACGCGCGGCTTCTATTCGACGGCCAAGGGCAACAACACCGCCCCCACCCTGCCGGTGACCCAGGTGCCCAGGTCGGGCAGCGAGAACTACACCTTGAGTGCCAGCGTCACGAACATAGGCTACCTACTGACGGCCACGGCAGTGAATTCGATGGCCAGCGACGAATGCGGCAATTTCACGCTTGACCAGACCGGCACCCAGGGCGTGAGCGGGTCGCTCGGCGTGGCGGATTGCTGGAACCGCTAGCGGCGGCGGCGGACGGACTGAGCCGTCTTCAGTAGAAGCGGCGCAGGTCCATGCCGGTGTAGAGCTGAGCCACCTGCGCGGCATAGCCGTTGAAGGGCAAGGTCGGACGACGCTTGGCGAACAGGCCACCGGGCTCGCCCAGACGCCGCTCGTTGGCCTGGCTCCAGCGCGGATGGGCCACCTCGGGATTGACGTTGGAATAGAAACCGTACTCGCGCGGTGCTGCCTGGTTCCATGAGGTCTTGGGCGGCTGCTCGACGAGCCGGATCTTGACCAGCGACTTGGCGCTCTTGAAACCGTATTTCCACGGCACGACCAGGCGCAGCGGCGCGCCGTTCTGGTTCGGCAGCACCTCGCCGTAGAGTCCGAACGCCAGCAGCGTCAGCGGGTGCATGGCTTCGTCCAGCCGCAGGCCCTCGGTATAGGGCCAGTCCAGCACGCCGGAGCGCAGCTCGGGCATGGTCGACGGATCGGCCTGGCTGACGAATTCGACATACTTGGCGCTGCCGAGTGGCTGGACCTGCTTGAGCAGTTCGGCCAATGGGTAGCCGACCCAGGGAATCACCATCGACCAGCCCTCGACGCAGCGCAGGCGGTAGATGCGCTCCTCCATGCCGGCGAGCTTGAGCAGGTCCTCGATGGCAAAGCTGCGCGGCTTGCCGACCAGGCCTTCGACCTGCACGGTCCAGGGCCGGGTTTTCAGGCGATGCGCCTGACGGGCCGGGTCGGCCTTGTCGGTGCCGAACTCGTAGAAGTTGTTGTAGCCGGTGACATCGGCATAAGGGGTGAGCGCTTCCAGGGTGCTGGCGCCCGGCAAGCTCGAGCGGGCGCCGGGCAAGGCGGCCAGCTTGCCGGGGCGTTCGCCGGTCTGGCTGGCCGAGGCCCAGGGCGCCAGTGACGCGCCGCCGGCCAGGGCGGCCAGTTGCAGCCACTGGCGCCGCTGCTGCCAGACCGCGCGGGGCGTGATCTCGCTCGCGGCGGGCGGCAGCAGGTCCTTGTCTTGGGAACGGATCAGCATGGTGACGGTACTTTCACGACAGCAGGAATGGCGTTCGGACAAGGTAACAGAAACAAGAAACCCGGGCAGCCCCTGGGTGGAGTCTGTCCGGGTTGCGCGGGGCTTGGCGCCGATCAGAGCGTGCCGTAGCTGTGCAGGCCGCTCAGGAACATGTTGACGCCCAGGAAGGCGAAAGTCGTGATGACCAGGCCGGTCAGCGCCCACCAGGCTGCTAGCGTGCCGCGCAGGCCCTTCATCAGGCGCATGTGCAGCCAGGCGGCATAGTTGAGCCAGACGATCAGGGCCCAGGTCTCCTTCGGGTCCCAGCTCCAGTAGCCGCCCCAGGCTTCGGCGGCCCAGAGCGCGCCGAGCACGGTCGCGATCGTGAAGAAGGCGAAGCCGACCGCGATCGACTTGTACATCACGTCATCGAGCACCTCGAGCGTGGGCAGGCGCTCGGCGATGCGCCGACGCCCGAACAGGATGGTGCCCACGATCAAGGCCGAGATCCCGAAGTAGACGAACCAGTAGCTGCCGCCGGCCTCGGTCGCGCCACGGCGGAACACCAGCGGCTCGAAGCACAGCACGATGCCCAGCAGCCAGAGCGGCGCGAGCTTGAACCAGCGCGTTTCGCCCGCGCTGTGCTTGATCAGGTAGGCAAAGGCCAGCATGGCCGCGAGCGCGAAGGTGCCGTAGCCGATGAAGTTGGCCGGCACATGCAGCTTCATCCACCAGCTCTGCAGCGCCGGGACCAGGGGCTGGATCTGGTGCGCCTCGCGCACCACGGTGTACCAGAGCAGGAAGCCGACTGCCGCGCTGACGACCAGCATCACGAAGGCGCCCATGCGGCGGGTCTGGTACTGGTCCTCGTAGTAGAGGTAATAGACCGCCGTCAGCCAGGAGAACAGCACGAACACCTCGTACAGGTTGCTGACCGGGATATGGCCGACATCGGCGCCGATCAGGTAGCTCTCGAACCAGCGCACCAGCGAGCCGACCAGCGCGAGCGTGATCGCGACCCAGGTCAGCCGCGAGCCCAGCTTCTCGAAACCGTCGCCGTGAGCGCGCGACAGCAGACCGACCCAGTAAAAGGCGGTGGCCATGAAGAACAGCATGCTCATCCAGAGGATGGCGGACTGACTCGAGAGGAAATACTTGAGCAGGAAAGCCTGTTCGGCGCGCGCGAGGTCGGGCTGGCCACCGGACGACTGGTAGAGCCAGATCGCGAGCAGCGACAGGGCGGCGACCGCCACGGTCAGCTGGCGCACCGGGCGCCAGAACCAGGCCAGCGCGACCAGGGAAGGCACCGCGCCGATCAGGATCGCCTGCTCGTAGCCATCCATGTACGAACTGTAAAGCGCCAAGACGATGCCGGCTCCCGCAGCGACGAACAGGGCGAACAGCCAGTCCGACAGGTTTCTGCGGCCGAAATAGCCGGGGGGCAGTTGCAAGGCAAGGGTCTGGGTGGCGGTGGTCATGCTTTCACCTCGGTAGGGGTCTGCAACAGCAGGGTCTTGAGGGTCTCGAATTCGCGCTCGGTGTCCATCGTCTTGCGATTGCTCGAGAACGCGAGCGTGGCGTGCAGCCCGCCGTCGGCGCGCGGTGCCAGCCAGACCCAGAGGCGACGCTCGCGCACATAGAGCATGGCGAACACGCCCAGGATCAGGAACAGGCAGCCGAGGTAGACCACGGTCTTGCCGGGCGCGCGCGCGACCTGGAACACGCTGGCCTGGACCTGGGTGAAGGCGTCGAGCTCAAGCGCCATCGGCACCGGATAGTAGAAGCTGTCGCTCAGCGCGATCAGGGCCTGGGTCATGAAGGCCACGCTGCGCTCGTCGCGCGCCAGGGCCGGCATTCCGGCGCGCGCGCGTCCGACCTGTGCCAGCTCGAACAGCGAGCCATTGAGGATGCGCAGCAGCATCTCGCTGGCACGCTCGCGCTCGGCTTCGGGCACCTGGGATTCGATGAACTGCGACAGCGCGGGCAGGCCACCGGGCGGACGCGCCGGGTCCCGGGCTGCATTCGACGATTCGACGCCGGCGAACAGGTCGAGCGCACGGGTGGCCGAGGCCTCGAGCGCCTGGGTCAGATCGCGGCGCTGGCCTTCGGTGGCGTCTGCGGCATAGCGGCGCACGGCCTCGCGCCGCTGCGCCGGGTCGGCCAGCGCGGCGCGCAGGTTCAGGAAGCCGGCCATGCTGTCGGACTCGTCGACCGGCAGGCGCAGGTAGCGGAAGGGCTCGGCCGGCGTGTCGCGCACGCCGAGCAGGAAGACACGGCGGCCATCGAGCTCGAGCGGCAGCATGTAGTTGTTGTACTCGGTGGCCTGGCCGGAGGCGTCGCGCAGCTTGTAGTTCACGCTCGGGCCGACGTTGCGCCGTTCCTGCCGGCTCATGGTCTTGTTGCCGGCACCCAGGCGGCCTTCGATCGCATGGCGCAGGTCGACCTTGCGCACATCGACACCGCTGGCCGCAGTCTGGCCGAGGTTCTCGACGTTGATCACGCGCAGGGCGGTGAATTCCAGCGTCATGGGCTTGCCGCCGATTTCGATCCGGGCCGATTCCCCGACCCGACCCTCGATCTCGAGCGAGCCGGGCTTGCCGTTGATCGCGACGCCCTTGAGCTTGAGCTTGGAGCCGCCGTCGTCGAAGCTGGACTGGTAGATCTCGACGCCGCGGTAGCTGACCGGATGGTTGACCTCGACCCGGGCTTCCTTGGTCTCGCCGCTGTAGCGGTCGTGGATCACGATGTCGCTCGCGAACAGCTTGGGCATGCCGGTCGAGTAGTAATCGACGCTGAACTTCTTGAGCTCGATGTCGAACGGCAGGTCCTGCAGCAGCACGCCGTCGGGCTGGGACAGGATCGCGGTGCCGGAACGCTGGCCCTCGCTGACGAGCAGGTTGCCGCGGAAGGTCGGGTTGCGATCGGACAGGCGGTGCTGGTCGGCCACGTCGGCGATCATGCCGCCACCCATGAACGGGGTCTTGCCCTGGAACCAGGTCTGGGCCTTGACGACCAGATCACCGTCGAACAGGCCGCCCAGACAGATCAGCACGATCGCGCTGTGCGCGGCCAGATAGCCCAGCTTGTTGGCCGCACCGGCCTTGGCGGCCAGCATGACACCGGTCTCGCGCTGCTGCAGCTTGACCTTCCAGCCGGCTCCGGCCAGCGCCTGACCCATGGATTGCGCGGTGGCCTCGGGCGAGGCCGCCAGATCGGCCTCGGCACGGTGGGCAAAGGCCTTGAGGCTCTGCTCGCGCACCGACTCCTTGTAGGACTTGAGGTCCTTGAAGATCTTGGGCGTGTTGCGCGCGATGCACAGGCTGGTGCTGGTCACCAGGAAGGCCAGGATCAGCATGAACCACCAGGCGCCATAGACCGCGTAGAGCTGGGCCTTGCCGAACAGCTCGGCCCAGAAGGGACCGAACTGGTTGACATAATTGTTGACGGGCTCGTGCTGCTTGAGCACGGTGCCGATGACCGAGGCGATGCAGATGACGGTCAGCAAGGCAATCGCGAACCGCATCGACGACAGCAATTCCACCGCAGCGCGCAGGCGATGCGAGCCCCGTTCGAGTTCAAAACCGGTGGTGGAAGCGCTCATGATTCAGGCATAAAAAAGCAGGCCAGAAGTCCGGGCCTGCCTGGGTGGGCTGATGGGAGAGCTGGACTGCCAGCACCCGGATTATCCTGCCCAAGATTAAGGCCAGCTTATTGCCCCCGCATGACGGAGGGCATTGCCGCGCCTGGAGCCGCTCAGCGCAGGCCGGCGATGTAGTCGGAAACCGCCGTGATTTCCTTGTCGGTCAGGTAGCCGGCAATGCCGGTCATCTGGGCGCTGTTCTTGCGCTCGCCGCTGCGGAAGGACTTGAGCTGGGTGGAGGTGTACTCGGCATGCTGACCCGACAGGCGCGGGTACTGGGCCGGGATGCCGGCGCCGTTGGGCGAATGGCAGCCGGCGCAGGCGGCGATCTGGCGATCAGCAATGCCACCGCGGTAGATGCGCTCGCCCAGGGCGACCAGATCCTTGTCCTTGGCAGCGCCGGGGACCGGTTTCTGGCTCGCGAGCCAGAAACCGATGTTGCGCATGTCCTCGTCGCTCAGGGTGGCGGCCATGCCGGACATCACGGCGTTGGCGCGCTTGCCGGACTTGAATTCGGTCAGCTGCTTGACCAGGTACTCGGGGTGCTGGCCGGCCAACTTGGGGTTGGCGCCGATGACCGAGTTGCCATCGGCGGCGTGGCAAGCCGCGCACACCTGGCCAAAGGATGCAGCGCCCTTACCCAGATCGGGCTTGACGGCCTGCGCGTGGGCGGACAACGACAGGGCTGCGAGCGCAGCGGCGCCGATGAGGGATGCGATCAGTTTCATTTCGAGGGGCAGATGGCGTCGGTTGGCGAAGGAACGACTTGCGTAACTATGAACACGCAAGACGCAGAACGAGATGATTTTACAATGGACGATGACCGCAGAACCGCACATGAGCTCAGAACCCGCCTCCGACCGCAAAATCCAGCCCGCTGCCCGGCCCGCATTCGATGTCAAAACGGCGCACGGCTGGCTGCATACCGCGCGTTTCCTGACCGAGGCGCCGCAGTTGCACCACCTGCCGGCGCTCGATGTGCCCGAGATCGCCTTCGTCGGCCGCTCCAATGCGGGCAAGTCGACCAGCATCAACACGCTGACCCAGCAAAAGCGGCTGGCCTTCGCCTCCAAGACGCCGGGCCGCACGCAGAGCATCAACCTGTTCGCGCTCGGCAAGCAGGGCGCGGTCGATGCGGTGCTGGCCGACCTGCCGGGCTACGGCTATGCCGCCGTGCCGCAGGAAGCCAAGCGGCGCTGGCAGCAGGTGATGGCCAACTATCTGGTCAGCCGGCCCAATCTGCGCGGCATCGTGCTGCTGTGCGATCCGCGCCTGGGCCTGACCGAGCTCGACGAGGCGCTGCTCGAGATCGTGCGGCCGCGCGTCGAACAGGGGCTCAAGTTCCTGGTGCTGCTGACCAAATCCGACAAGCTGACCCGCAGCGAGGCGGCCAAGGTGCTGTCGATCACGCGGCTGCAGGCCGGCGGCGGCGAGGTCCGGCTGTTCTCGGCGCTCAAGAAACAGGGGCTCGACGATGTCGCGACCCTGCTCTGGGACTGGACCCATCCGGTCGATGCCGCCGCCGCTGCACCGGATGCCCCTGAGGCGCCGGCAGCCGACGCCTGAAATGAACCGCCTGTGACGGCCTCGAGCCTGAGTCCAGGCCCGGCCTCAGGCCGCTGAGCGCGGCGACTTGTAGCGCGCGTAACCCCAGAGGTATTGCTGCGGGCAGAGCGCGATCACCCGCTCCATCGCGAGATTGATCTGGGCCGTCAGTTCGGACATCTCGTCCGAGAGCGGCACCTCGAGCACCTGCTCGAGCGGCAGGATATGCACGACATAGCCGCGGCCCCAGGACAGGCGCTCGCCCCAGGCCAGCAGCACGCGGGTGTTGGGCAGGCGAGCGAAGCGCGCCGACAGCGTCATGGTGTAGGCCGGCTGGCCGAAGAATGGCGCCCACAGGCCCTGGCCCTCGGGCGGCACCTGGTCGGGCAGCAGTCCAACCGCCTCGCCCCGCTTGAGCGCCACGATCAGCTGGCGCACACCGGCCAGCGTGGTCGGCGCCGTCGCCAGCCCCGGCCGGGCCCGGCTGGCCTCGACCACCTCGCGCAGCCAGGTCTGGCGCGGCGGCCGGTACAGCACCGTCATCGGCCGGGCATCGGGACCGAGACCGAAGGAGGCCGCGTAGGCCTGGGCCGCGATCTCGAAGCTGCCCAGGTGCGGCGTCAGCAACAGCATGCCCTGCCCGGCCTGGCGCGCGGCCTCGATATGCTCGGAGCCGTCCCAGCGCCAAGGCACCGGCCGGCCCAGCCAGAGCCGGGGCAGCTCGGCGCTGAGCTTGCCGGCCTCGCCGATCGAGGCCCAGCGCGCCGCGCCCGTCACACCGGCCAGGCCGGTGTTGCAGGCCCAGCGGCGCCGGTAGGACGGCGAACCCAGCCAGGACAGCCAGCCCAGCAGCCAGCCCAGGGCGTGCAGCAGGGGCAGCGGCCAGGCCGCCAACGATCGAAAGACATGTTTCATCACGGGGTAATTATCGACGCTAGCCCCGGCAAGTCGTAGAATCGCGACATCGCCGAGTTAATGAACTACTTGCAGGGCGACTCATAAATCCTGCTAAAGCGTTCGCCAGGCTCCGTGAGGAGTTGGCAACGCGCCAACTTTTCACGGAGCCAATTGAATGTCCAGCGACTACCTCTTCACTTCCGAATCGGTTTCCGAAGGCCACCCCGACAAGGTGGCGGACCAGATCTCGGACGCCATCCTCGACGCGATCCTTGAGCAGGACCCGCGCAGCCGCGTGGCGGCCGAGACCCTGACCAACACCGGTCTGGTGGTGCTGGCCGGCGAGATCACGACCCAGGCCAATGTCGACTACATCCAGGTCGCGCGCGACACGATCAAGCGCATCGGCTACGACAACACCGAGTACGGCATCGACTACAAGGGTTGCGCGGTGCTGGTGGCCTATGACAAGCAGAGCAACGACATCGCCCAGGGCGTGGACCACGCCTCGGACGACTACCTCAATATCGGCGCTGGCGACCAGGGCCTGATGTTCGGCTACGCCTGCGACGAGACGCCCGACCTGATGCCGGCGCCGATCTATTACGCGCACCGCCTGGTCGAGCGCCAGGCCCAGCTGCGCAAGGACGGCCGCCTGCCCTTCCTGCGCCCCGACGCCAAGAGCCAGGTCACGCTGCGCTATGTCGACGGCAAGCCGCACAGCATCGACACCGTGGTGCTGTCGACCCAGCACAGCCCGGACCAGTCGGAGTCGCCGACCAGGATGAAGGCCAGCTTCACCGAGGCCATCATCGAGGAGATCATCAAGCCGGTGCTGCCCAAGGAGTGGCTGCAGGACACCAAGTACCTGATCAACCCGACCGGCCGCTTCGTCATCGGCGGCCCGCAGGGCGACTGCGGCCTGACCGGTCGCAAGATCATCGTCGACACCTACGGCGGAGCCTGCCCGCACGGTGGTGGCGCGTTCAGCGGCAAGGACCCGACCAAGGTCGACCGCTCGGCCGCCTATGCCGCACGCTATGTGGCCAAGAACATCGTCGCCGCCGGCCTGGCCAAGCAATGCCAGATCCAGGTCGCCTACGCGATCGGCGTCGCGCAGCCGATGAACATCACGGTCTACACCGAGGGCACCGGCGTGATTGCCGACGAACGCATCGCCCAGATCGTGCGCGAGGTGTTCGATCTGCGTCCGCGCGGCATCATCCAGATGCTGGACCTGCTGCGCCCGATCTACAGCAAGACCGCCGCCTACGGCCACTTCGGTCGCGACGAACCCGAGTTCACCTGGGAGAGGACCGACAAGGTCCAGCTGCTGCGCGATCTGGCTGGACTGTCGGCAGCCTGATCCGGGGGGCTTTCAGCCCCTTGCATCCAATGCCACGCTGAACCGCTCCATCGACTCAGGTCATGGCAGCGCGAGCCAGCGATTGACCTGGTTGATGGCGGCCGCCTGATCGGTGCCGGCCAGGGCCTGCAAGCGCACATGCGAGAGCAGATAGAGGTAACGCGCCTGAGCCAGGTCACGCAGCGCGGTCTGCTGCTGCTGCTCGGCATTCAGGACGTCGAGTAGGCTGCGGCTGCCGGCCTCGAACGAGCGCCGGCTCGACTTGACGAGTTGCTCGGCCGAGCGCACCGCCTGCTCCAGCGCCCGGACCTTGAGCACGCCCTCGGTCACGCCGCGGAACTCGCGCTGCATGCGCAGACCGAGATCGCGCCGGGTTGCCTCCAGCGTCTCCTCGGCGCGCAAGCTCTCTGCCGCGGCCTGGCGCAGCACCGAACTGGCGTAGCCGCCGGCATAGATCGGCACATTGAGCTGCAGACCGATCATGCGGTTGAGATAGCTCGATTCGGGCGAGGTCACGTTCTCGCTCGCACTGCGGGTCACCTGCAGCACGGCATCGAGGGTCGGGTAATGGGCACCCTGGGCCTTGCCGACTTCCAGCCGTGCGGCCTCCAGCCGCGACTTGAGCTCGAGCAGCTCCGGGCTGCCGGACTCGGCCAGCACCAGCCAGTCCTCCAGCGCGGCCGGTTGCGGCGCCACCAGGGTCAGCCGCTGCGGATCGATCGGTACCAGCTCGCCGGCTGGCTGGCCGGTCATGGACTCGAGCTGGCGACGGGTGTAGTCGACCTGCTGGCGCGCCTCGAGCTGCTGCGCCAGGTTCAGGTCCAACCGGGCTTGCGCCTCGTCGATCTCGGTCCGGGTACCGGAACCCGCTGCCAGCGCCTTGCGCGCCGCGTCCAGATAAGCCAGAGTGAAGGCATGCTGGTGCAATACCAGATCGAGCTGATCCTGCGCCAGCAGCGCCTCCAGATAGGCACCAGTCACCCGTACCCCCAGATTCTGCCGCTCGCGCTCCAGCGTGGCTTCGGCATCGGCGACCAGATGGTCGGCCTGCTCGAGCGCGAGCATCAGCGGCCGGCGGTAGATCGGCTGGCGCAGCTGCAGGGTCTGGTTGACGCTGTAATAAGGCGCCTCGGGAATGGAAACTCCAGCCTGCTCGCGCGACAGGTCGTTGCGATTGCGCCCGGCGCTGAAGGCAATATTGGGCAGCAATTGCGCCCGGGCCTGCGGCAGGCGCTCACGCGCGGCATCGGCAGCGGCGGCGGCCGCGCGCGCGGTCGCATCATGCGCTTGCGCCGACTCATAGGCCTGCTGCAAGTCAAGACTCCAGGCGGGCAGACCGGTCAGCAGGACGGCGGTCAGCGCGAGGCTGGCCAACCGGGGCACAAGGCACGGGCGGCTCGATTGGGCGGACGAAGTCGACAATCCGTGCATGTTCACTCCTCCTTCAGCGACGCCGCCAGGCGCTTGGTCAGCGGATGCAGCAGGTAGGTCAGCAGCGAACGCTCGCCGGTCTTGATAATGACCTCGACCGGCATGCCGGGCTGCAGCTGGCGCTGGCCCAAGGTCTTCATGCCTTCGGGCGTGACCTTGACGCGCGCCAGGTAATAGGAAAACACCGCGTTGCCCTGCTGTTCGGACAACAGATCGCTCGAGATCGACACCACCTCGCCGGCAACCACGAGCTGTGGCGAATGCGCGAAAGCACTGAAGCGCAGGTCGGCCGGCAGCCCGGCACTGACCTTGTCGATCAGGTGCGGCTCGATGCGCGCCTCGAGCAGCAATGGTGCATCGGCCGGCACCACATCCATCAGCTTCTGGCCCGGCTGGACCACGCCGCCCTCGGTTTGCACCGCCAACCCGACCACTTGGCCGGAAGCCGGCGACCGGATCTCGGTGCGCTCGAGGTCAGCCTTGACGGCCACGAACTTCTCGGCGTCGGACTGGACCTCGCGTGTGACGTCGGCCAGCGCGGTCTCGACCTCCTTGCGGTATTCCTGCTGGCGCGCCAGCGCGCGCTGGCGCAGTTCGGCAATCGTGCGCTGGCCGCGCAGGCTGTTGCCGTTCAGATCAGCGATGGCGACCTGGATATCGGCCACCGAGCGCTCCAGCTCGAGTTGACGGTTACGCGGGGCGTAGCCCTCGGCCACCAGCTCGCGCGTATGCTGGAGCTCGTCCTGCAGCAGCGCAAGCTGGCTGCTGCGGTTGATCGACATGCTCTGGTAAGCCTGCAACTGGGCCTGCTGACCCTGGATGTTTTCTTCAATGCCCTGCAGATCGGCGCGCAAGGCCGCGCGGCGCGAGCGAAACAGCTGGCGCTGCGTCTCGACCTGGCTCTGGATCAGCGGGTCGCTCGCCGCCTGCTGGAGCTCGGGATGAAAGCTGACACCAGCAGCACCGGACTGCTCGGCCAGCAGCCGGCCCTGCATCGCGCGCAAGCCCAGGTAGCGCTGACGCACGGCTTCGTAATTGGCGCGCGCCACCGCCGGGTCGAGCTCAACCAGGGTCTGGCCCTGCTGGACCTGATCGCCTTCCCTGACGAGCACCCGCTTGACGATGCCGCCGCTCAGGTGCTGGACAGCCTTGCGCTTGGTGTCAATCGCGACCATGCCGTGGGTCGGCACCCCCTCGTCGAGCGGAGCCAGTCCGGCCCAGAGCAGAAAGCCGCCGAAGCCCAGGCCCAGGGTCCACAGACCGATGCGAGCCACGCGACCGGCATCGGCTGGCGGTTGGCTGGATGAGGCCGTCCCGGGCGTGGCGGAGGCGGGAGTCAGGGGTTGCTGAGGATGGGCCATGGTAAGTGTTTCGGTCGAAATCGGTCGGAACGGAAAAGGCTGGACAGCAGGAGCCGAGGCTCAGGCCGAGGCCGGCCAGGCACCGGGAGCCGTAGCCGGCCTGGCAGCCTGAGCCTGGGCTCGCGCCTGCAACTGCGCCAGCACCGCAGGGCGCGGCCCCTGCATGACGATGCGGCCCTCCTGCAGCACCAGCAACTGGTCGGCCAACTGAACGGCAGCAGGGCGATGGGTAATCAGGAACACCGTCTTGCCCTTGGCCTTGAGTTCGCGCACCGCCTGGTTCAGCGCGGCTTCGCCGACGTCATCCAGGTTGGCGTTGGGCTCGTCGAGCACGATCAGCGCAGGCTCGCCATAGATCGCGCGCGCCAGCGCAATGCGCTGGCGCTGGCCACCCGACAGCATGCCGCCGGCCTCGCCGATCGGGGTGTCGTAGCCCTTGGGCAAGCGCAGGATCATCTCGTGCAGGCCGGCGCTTTGCGCGGCCGCAATCACCTGGCCGGAATCAACCTGGGCGAAACGGGCGATGTTCTCGGCAATCGTGCCGTCGAACAACTCGATGTCCTGCGGCAGATAGCCCAGATGCGGGCCCAGCTCGGTACGGCTCCAGCCATCCAGGGGTCGCCCGTCGAGCAGCACCTCGCCCTGGACCTCGGGCCAGATGCCGACCAGCACACGCGCCAGCGTGGACTTGCCCGACCCCGAGGGGCCCAGCACCACCGTCACGCTGCCGGGTTCGGCCTGCAGGCTCACGTCCTGCAAGATGGGACGGGAACGCCCCGGGGCGCTGGCCTGCACCTGGCGCAGGCACACCGAGCCCCTGGGCGGGACGCGGGTCAGCGCCGGGTCGCGCTCCGGATGGAGCGCCAGCAGCTGTTCGAGTCGATCGAACGCGCTGCGCGCGCCGAGGAAGCTGCGCCAGCTGCTGACCATCAGGTCGATCGGCGCCAGGGCGCGGGTCATCAGCACATTGGCCGCGATCATGGCGCCAGGACTCAGCTGGCCGTCGATCACCAGCAGGGCGCCGGCCCCCAGGGCCAGGGACTGCTGACAGTAGCGCACCCATTTGCTGGTGGCCGTGATGCGGTGTGTCAGGCCCTGCGCAGCCCCGTGCAAGGCCATGCTGGCGGCGTGGCGCTGCTGCCAGCGCTGGCGCAGTCCAACCAGCATGCCCATGGCCTCGACCACCTCGGCGTTGCGCAGCTTGTGCTGCAGGAACTGGTTGACCTCGCTCTGAGCCTTGGCAGCCGCCTCGGTCGGCGCGACGGTGTGGCGGTGGCCGAGCCAGGCCAGCGCGGCCTGGACCAGGGCAAAAACAATGGCGACCCAGCCCAGGAAGGGATGAAGGAAGAACAGCACCGCGATGTAGATCGGCGTCCAGGGCGCATCGAAGAAGGCGAAGATGCCGTTGCCAGTCAGGAACTGGCGGATCTCGGCCAGATCGGAAAAGGCACGCTGCACTGGCGCGCCCGACTGGCTCAGGTTGGCTTCGAAGGTCGCATTGAAGACCCTGGTGCCCAGCACGGCGTCCAGCCTCACGCCGGCGCGCACCAGCAAACGCGAGCGCGACCATTCGGCAAATGCCATCACGGCAAACAGGAACAAGGTGAGCAGGGACACCGCCAGCAAGGTCAGCTCGCTGCGACTGACCAGCACGCGGTCATAGACTTGCAGCATGTAGAGCGTGGGCGACAGCAGCAGCAGGTTGACCACCAGGCTGAAAAGGCCTGCCACCAAGAATTCACGCCGGAAGGTCCACAGCGTGGCCGTGAGCTCGCTGCGCGCAAAAAACCCCTTGCTTGTCATCTTGTTCGATCCGTCCAGTTCGTGCGCAGCCATCAGGGGGCCGGGGATGCCATCCAGGCGGCAGCTTGCGGCACAGCCGGCTGCGCTTTCTGGGCCTGCTGTTGCGCCTGCTGCGCCGCCTTGTTCAGCGCCGCCAGCACCTCGTCGCGCGGGCCGAAGGCCTGCTGCGCGCCGTCGCGCAACACCAGCAGCTTGTCGGCCACGCCCAGCACGCTGGTGCGGTGGGTCATCACGACAAAGGTGGTGCCGCGCGCCTTGAGCTGGGCGATGGCCTGCGCCAGCGCCAGATCACCGGCCTCGTCCAGGCTGGAGTTGGGCTCGTCGAGCACGACCAATACCGGATCGCCATAGAGCGCGCGGGCCAGCGCGACGCGCTGACGCTGACCGCCCGAGAGCATGGCGCCGTCGCGACCGACCGGGCTGTCGTAGCCCTGGGGCAGGCTCAGGATGAATTCGTGCAGGCCCACGGCGCGCGCCGCCGCCTCCAGCCTGACCGGGCTGAGGTCGCCGAAGCGCGCGATGTTCTCGGCCAGAGTGCCTTCAAGCAGTTCGACGCCCTGCGGCAGATAGCCCAGATGCGGACCCAACTCAAGCTTGTCCCAGGCGAATATGTCGGCGCCATCCAGCCTGACCTTGCCGCTGGCGGCAGGCCAGAGCCCGACCAGCAGCCTGGCCAGCGTGGTCTTGCCCGAGGCGGATGGTCCGACCACGGCCAGCGCTTCGCCCGGCTGCAAGGCGAAGGCCACGCCCTTGAGGATGGCGGCATTCGAGCCCGGAGCTGCCGCCATCAGGTTTTCCACCTGCAGTCGCCCCCTGGGCGCAGGCAAGGGCATGGCGGGCGGCTTGGCGGGCAACTGCGTCAGCAACTGATCGAGTCGGCCCCAGGCATCGCGCGTGTTGACGACCGCGCGCCACTGGCTCACCAGCTGCACCAGCGGCGCCAGCATGCGCCCACCCAGCACCGAGCCGACGATCATCGCGCCACCACCCCCGGGCAGGGCATTCTCGAGTATCAACCAGGCCCCCACGCCGAGCAACAGCGAGGCCATGGTGGTCTGGACGAACTTGCTGGCAGCCTGGAAGGCGCCAGCGCGGTCGGAGGCCAGGGCCTGCAAGCCCAGGAACTCGCGCTGCTTGCTCATCCAGCGGCCGTGAATATGGTGCAGCATGCCCATCGACTCGATCACCTCGGCGTTGCGCAACGAGCTGTCGGCGTATTGCTGGGCGGCAATCGCGGCGCGGTTGGCCGCCAGCAACGGCGGCTGCGTGCTGCGTTCGTTGAGCCAGGCCAGCGCCACCTGAACCACAGCGCCTGCGACGGAAGACCAGCCCAGCACCGGACTCATCATGAACAGGATCAGCGCGAACACCAGCGACACCGGTGACTCCAGCAACGACCCCAGCAGCGGGTGATGCAGGAAGTCACGCAGGGTGCGGAAATCGTTCATCGGCTGGATCGAGGGCGGCCCCGGACGGCGCAGATTGGACTCGTAGATGGCCTGGAACACGCGCGGCGCCAGGCTTCTGTCCAATGCCAGCCCGGCCTCGCGCAGGGTCTCGGCGCGCGCCCAATCCAGCACTTCCATCACCAGGTAGGCCAGCAGCACCAGCAGCGTCAACATGGCCAATGTCATGTGGCTGCGGCTGTTGATCACCCGGTCGTAGACTTCCAGCATGTAAAGCGTGGGCATCAGCACCAGCAGGCCTGCCACGAGGGCAAAGCCGAAGGCCCGCCAGTAGTGAGGCTTCAAGGCCAGCAGGGCCCCGGCCAGCTCGGTCGTCTTCTTGTCAGGCCTCATGCAGCTTGCTCTTCCACCATCAGGTATTCAGGTCATTCATCGCTAGACCTCCAGCCCCTTACTGGTCTGCCGGCTGATCCGCCACATTTTTTTCATATTGGGACATTCTAGCAATGTCATATGAAAGCTTCGCCACATGCAAAGACGACGCAGCCAGGACCTGGCCTGGACGCGACTGCGCGGTCAACAAGAAAAAAATGGGGGGGGAATCGGACAGCCTGAATGGCGGCACGAGATGACGAGAAAGGCGTGGTGCCCATGGGCAGGATCGAACTGCCGACCTCCCCCTTACCAAGGGGGTGCTCTACCACTGAGCCACATGGGCGGACTGCTCAAGCGCGAAAGCGCTGGAGCGGGATAAGAGACTCGAACTCTCGACCTATACCTTGGCAAGGTATCGCTCTACCAACTGAGCTAATCCCGCATTGCAATTCTGGCTCCTCGACCTGGGCTCGAACCAGGGACCTACGGATTAACAGTCCGGCGCTCTACCGACTGAGCTATCGAGGAATATGATGCATTGCGCATCAATCAGAAGCCGTGATTATATACAGAAAATTTGGCGTTTTCGCGACCCAGGCTTTCGGATGGGAAATTTCAGTTCCAGCTCGGCCCTACCCCGCCAGCTCACCGACCCAGGCCAGCTGGCGCGGCAGGCATACCGTCGAAAGATCGTAGCGCTCGCGCGCAAACGCCCTGGCCTGCTGGCCCAGGCGGGCCCGTTCGACTGGGTCCTCGAGCAGCTCGCAGACCTGCTGCGCCAGTCCCGCGACGTCGAAGAAGTCGACCAGGCGTCCGGTTGCACCGTGAACGATGGCCTCGCGCACCGGGGCGGTGTCGCTGGCGACGATGGCGCAGCCCACGCTCATGGCCTCGAGCAGACTCCAGCTCAGCACAAAGGGGTAGGTCAGATAGACATGGACGGCGCTGAGCTGCAGCAGCGGCACAAACTGCTGATAAGGCAGATTGCCCAGGAAATGCACCCGGGCCCAATCGGCGTCGGGAATCCGGGGCCTGACCTCGTCGGCAAAGATCCGCTTCCAGCTGCTTCCCCCATGGCGCACCGGATCAGGGGCCGCCCCGTAGCTCACGCCCTCGCCACCGACGATCATCACCCGAGCCCGGGGCCGGCGGCGCAGGATCTCGGGCAGCGCCCGCATGAAGACATGGTAGCCGCGGTAGGGCTCAAGCTGGCGATTGACGAAGGTGATGATCTCGTCGCCACGCTCCAGCCTGAGGCTGCCGTTGAGCGTCAGGCTGACCTCCGGGCGGGGCGCAAGGGCGGCGGTATCGATGCCATCGTGCACCACCGTGATCCGGTCGCGCAATGGCACCGGGAAGGTGCTGGCCTGCCATTGCGTCGGCGAGAGGCCGGCATCGGCGACCTCGAAATGCAGCAGGTTGTTGAGGTTCTTGAGCCGCAGCCGGCAGGCATCGCCCGCCGGATCGGTGGACGCAAACTCGGCGTCAAAGCCGGCGTCTGCACCCTGTGCCCGGTAGAAGAACTCGCAGTAGAGGCCCAGCTTTGCCCGTGGCCAGACTTCCTTGAGGAAGAGGCTCTCGCCCCAGCCGGGATGCGCCACGATCACGTCGGGCTCGAAGCCCTCGCGCTGAAGCGCCAACGCGGCACGAAAACAGGCCTCGCCGCGCAGCGTCTTGGTCTCGATATCCTGCACCCAGGGATGGATGCCGGGCGTGGTGCCGCGCTGGGCGCGGTAGGGCAGAATGCGCACGCCCTGCCAGAAACCCGGCTCGACCTGGCGCATCGTCATGGCCGACACCCGGTGCCCCTGGCGGACCAACGCGGGCGCCAGGTGCTTGAACTGGCCGGGAAAGTTCTGGTGGACAAAGAGGATGTTCATCGCGAGTCGAATTGGTCAGGCCTTGCTGCCGCTGCAACCGAAGACCGGAATCATGAATCGGTCCCTGGTGTTCGATATTTGCTGATTATCGAATCGTTCAGATCCGCCATCATCGCAAAACCCGGACCTGGGCAAGCGACATGCTGATGGCCTAATATGTAGCCATGGCCGGAGCCTTGCTATGAAACTGATCGATACCCTGGTCGCGCAGGCGCCCGAAATGGCGCAACTGCGCCGCGACATCCACGCCCACCCCGAGCTGGCCTTCGAGGAGCGGCGCACCGCTGACCTGATCGCGGACCGGCTGACCGAATGGGGCATACCGGTGCACCGGGGCCTGGGCCGCACCGGCCTGGTCGGTCTGATCCATGGCCATGACGGCGGCGCCTGCGGCCGCGCCATCGGCCTGCGCGCCGACATGGACGCGCTGCCGATGACCGAGCTCAACCGCTTCGAGCACGCAAGCCGCCACCCGGGCCGGATGCACGGCTGCGGCCACGACGGCCATGTCGCGATCCTGCTGGCGGCGGCGCGCGAACTGGCACGGCGGCGCGACTTCGACGGCAGCGTGGTGCTGATCTTCCAGCCGGCCGAGGAAGACGGTGGCGGTGCGCACAAAATGATCGCCGACGGCCTGTTCGAGCGCTGGCCGGTGGAGGCGGTGTTCGGCCTGCACAACTGGCCAGGCCTGCCGACCGGCAGCCTGGCCGTGAGCCCGGGGCCGGTGATGGCGTCGAGCAACGAATTCAAGATCACGATCCGCGGCAAAGGCGGCCACGCGGCGATGCCGGATCGATCGATCGATCCGATCCCTCTCGCCTGCCAGCTGGTGCAGTCCTTCCAGACCATCATCTCGCGCAACAAGAAGCCGATCGATACCGGCGTGATCTCGGTCACGATGATCCATGCCGGCGAGGCCACCAATGTGGTGCCGGACAGCTGCGAGATCCAGGGCACGGTGCGCACCTTCACGACCGAGGTGCTGGACCTGATCGAACGGCGCATGCGCGAGCTCTCGATCCACAGCTGCGCGGCCTTCGGCGCCAGCTGCGAGTTCGAGTTCGAGCGCAACTACCCGCCCACGGTCAACAGCGCCCCAGAAGCCGCCTTCGCGCGCGAGGTGATGCTGGATCTGGTCGGTCCCGGGCTGACGCTGACGCAGGAACCGACCATGAGCGCCGAGGATTTCGCCTTCATGCTGCTAGCCAGGCCAGGGGCCTACCTGTTCCTGGGCAACGGCGACGGCGACCATCGCGCCGGCTACACCGGCGGCGGCCATGACGCGGGTCCCTGCACGCTGCACAACCCGCATTACGACTTCAACGACGAACTGATTCCGGTCGGCGCCAGCTTCTGGGTCGAACTGGCCCGGCGCTGGCTGGGCCGACCGGCCACCTGAGCCAGCCCTGCCCGGCTCGCCGCAAAGGCGGCTGACCGGCGCGCGGCTCAGGCCGCCGTGGCGGTGCCGAAGCGGTGATGCGCGATCGCGAGCAGGCCGTCGAAGATCAGGCTTTCGACCAGCTCGGACTGGACCGTCATGCTGGGCGCCATCTTCCAGCCGGCGCCACCGGTCATGATGCAGGCCGGCTCCTGGCCGCTGTGGTGGCGCAGGTTGTCGACCATGCGCTGCACCGCGCCGGCGATCGCGAAGGTGCCGCCGCTGGTCAGCGCATCGCTGGTATTGGTCGGGAAATCGCGCACCTCGCCGGTCGGCACATGCAGGCCTGCGGTGCCGGACTCGAGTGCGCGCAGCATGATGCCGTGGCCCGGCAGGATGATGCCACCCAGGAAGCGGCCGTCGGCATCGATCGCCTCGACCGTGACCGCGGTGCCGACCATCACGAGCACGCAGGGGCGGCGCTGGTCACGCGCGATCAGGCGCTGACGCGCGCCGATCATCGCGACCCAGCGGTCCGAACCCAGCCGCGACGGGTGGTCGTAGCCGTTGACCAGGCCGGCCTCGGCAGCGCTCGAGACCACCCACTGCGGCGTGACATCCCAGAGTTCGAGCTGCTCGATGACGCGGCGCCTGACGGCCTCGCCAGCGACCACGCAACCGAGCACCTGCTTGGGCGCAGCGATGCGGCTCCAGTCACCCTCGGCCAGGGTCTCGATGTTCTCGAGGAACTGCACCCCATGCGCGAGCAGGCGGGCATCCACGGCAGGCTTGTCGTAAAGCGCCCACTTGAGGCGGGTGTTACCAACGTCGATGGCAAGAAAACTCATGGCGCGATGATAATCAGACCGTCATCAGGGTTAACCCTGGTTTCAGCAAAACCGCCTCAGTTCTGGCGCCAGGGCAGCGCATGAAAACGCCAGCCACCCAGGTGGCCGCGCTGCCCGTGGTCATCCGGATCGCCCTCGAAGCCCTCGAGGATGTTGTAGGCCTCGATGTCGAGTTCGGTCGCGCGTTTGGCCGCCGCCACCGAACGCACGCCGCTGCGGCACAGCAGCACGACCTTGCGGCCGGCGCCAGCCTGCAGCAGCGCGCTGTCGAAGTCCGGGTTCATCGCCATGCCGGGCCACTGCTTCCAGGCAATCGGAACCGCCTCGGGCACGAAGCCGACCCAGGCCCGCTCGGCATCGGTGCGCACGTCGACCAGCACCGCTTCGCCAGCCTGGACCCAGGCCCAGGCCAGCTGCGGCGAGACATCGCCCGCATAGCCGGCGGCCGGACGCGGCTGCAGCAGCCAGGCACCATCGGCGTCGTGGCGCAGGCCCGAGCTCAGATTGGCCGGCACGGCCTCGTCGATCCGGCGCGGCTTGGGCAGGTGCAGGCTGTCCATGATCGCGATGAACTCCTGCTGCGTCTTGCCGGCCAGGCGCGGGTTGTGCGCCTTCTCATGGCCGATGCTCGAATGCTTGTGGCCATGGTAATCATGACCGGGCCAGACCGTGGTGTCGGCCGGCAAGGCAAACAGGCGGCCGGTGATGCTGTGCCAGAGCGCCTCGGCGCTGCCCGACTGGAAGTCGGTGCGGCCGCAGCCGTTGATCAGCAGCGTGTCGCCGGTGAAGACATGGCGCTTGTCGGCGCAATCCCAGTAATAGCTCATGCTGCCGGCGGTATGGCCGGGCGTGGCCAGGGCCTGGAGCGACTGACGGCCGAACTCGAGCCGGTCGCCGTCCTGCAACTGGACTGCTGCCGTGCTGATGCCGCAAGCGGCCGGCACTGCGGTGCGCGCGCCGGCATGCTCGGCCAGCAGGCCCGCGCTCGTGATGTGGTCGGCATGGGCATGGGTCTCGATCGTCCACAGCAGCCTGAGCCCGTACTGGCGCAGCACGGCCAGATCGCGCTCGAGCTGGCTGTCGACCGGGTCGATGATCAGCGCCTCGCGGCTGGATTCATCGAACAGCAGGTAGGTGTAGGTGCTGGAGTCGGGATCGAAGAGCTGGATCGGTTGCATGGCGGCGGCAAGGAGTCGGGATGACCGGACAGGATTGTCCCGACATCATAAGGAGCGCGGCATTCCTCAGGGCAGCGGCCAGACCACCCCGTTGTCGTTGAGCAGCGCGTCGAGCGCGAGGTCATGCGGCTCGGGCTCGAGTTCAGGCAGGAAGCCGTGGGTGTAGCCCAGGCCGACGGTGAAAGGCCGGGGCGCCAGCGCGGCCAGGGTGCGGTCGTAGAAGCCGCCGCCGTAGCCGAGCCGGTAACCGCCCGGCCCATAGCCGACGCAGGGAACAAACAGCAGGGTCGGATGCACCAACTCAGTGTCCTTGGGCTTGGGAATGCCGAAGGCATCCTCTTCCATCTCGCAACCGGGGTACCAGCGATGAAAACTCAGCGTCTTGTCGATCTTGTTGATGACCGGCAGCCCGATCCGACGCCGCTGCGAGGCGCCGGCCGCGTCGGCCTCCATGCCGGCCTCCTGCCAGCGGAACAGCGCCGGCAGCGGGTCGAACTCGCCCTTGATCGGCCAGTAGGCACCGATCACGGCATCGGGACGATCGACCAGCCAGACCCGCATGACGCGCTGCAGGGCCTCGTTGCGCGCCAGCCTGTCCTCCAGTTGCAGGCGCTCGGCCACCAGCCGCTTGCGCCAGATGGCTTTCTGGGCCGCTCGGCCCGCCTGCACGATTCGGTCATTGTTGTCCATAATCGCCCTATGATGAGAAATGTGACCTTGGCAGGATTGTGGTCGATTTTTACCACGCTTTCCATGTCGACCGCCTTGCTGGGCGCCCCCGCGCTGGCAAGCGCCCAGAGCGGGCCCGAGCGGGCGCTGCAGGACATGCGCGAAGCCTTTCGCAAGAATGACCAGCGCACGCTGAGCGCGGCCTTGCCACGCCTGCAAGGCCACCTGCTCGAACCCCTGGGTGCCTACTGGGAGCTGCGGGCCCGGCTCGAAAGCGCGAGCCCGGACGAGATCCGCGCCTTCCTGAGCCGCTGGTCGGGCAGCTACTACGAAGACCGGCTGCGCAACGACTGGCTGCTGCTGCTGGGCCGGCGTGGCGACTGGAACAACTTCCGCATCGAGCAGGCGCAATACCGCATGAACGATGACCGCGAGGTCCAGTGCTATGCCTTGCTGGCCGATCCCCAGAGCCCGCGCGCGCCGGCCGCCGAGACCGTGCGCCAGCTCTGGCTGGGCCAGAAGGAGGCCGATGAAGGCTGTGCCAGCGCCGCGCGCGCGCTGCTGCAGCGCGAGGAGCTCGAGGTCGATGCCGCCTGGCAACGCGCCCGCCTCGGGATGGAAAGCGGCCGCCTGCGCGTCGCGACCCAGGCCGTCGCCATGCTCGACAAGCAGTGGGCCGTGATAGTCGAGGACCTCTACGCCAACCCGGCGCGCTACCTCGATGACAAGCTGACCGCGCTGCGCCCGCGCACCAAGGAGCTGGTCACGCTGGCGCTGGTGCGGCTGGCAGC
This sequence comes from Burkholderiales bacterium, assembly GCA_026400105.1. Taxonomy (GTDB): domain Bacteria; phylum Pseudomonadota; class Gammaproteobacteria; order Burkholderiales; family Burkholderiaceae_C; genus Malikia. Next base: position 62,595 of record JAPLPQ010000083.1, on the reverse strand, counting down.
CAAGGATCACGAGGAAGCGGCCGAACAGCTCGGCAAGCTGCGCTGGCGCACCCAGCTGACCGACGAGGAACGCAGCTGGGTCTGGGGCGTGATCGGCCGCCAGGCGGCACTCAAGCTGTCGCCGCGTGCGCTCGACTATTTCAACCAGGCGCAGGAGCGCTACCTCAACGACGAGATGCTGGCCTGGAAGACGCGTGCCGCGCTGCGTTCGGCCGACTGGAAGCAGGTGCAGAGCGCGATCGCCCAGATGGGCGAGGCGCAGCGGCGCGACCCGAGCTGGACCTACTGGCAGGCGCGCGCGCTGCTCGCGCTGCAGGGGCCGGACCATGATGCCCAGGCACGCGCGCTGCTGCAGCGCATCGCGAACGGCACCGGCTTCTACGAACAGCTGGCGCAGGAAGCGCTGGGCCAGGCCACCGTGGTGGCACCGACCCCCGCGCCCCTGAGCCCGGCTGAAAAGGCAGCGGCACAACAGAATCCCGGCCTGCAGCGCGCGCTCTGGGCCATCGGCAACGGCCTGCGCAGCGAAGGCGTGCGCGAATGGAACTACCAGACCAATCTGCACCAGCGCGGCGGCATGAGCGACCGCGAGCTGCTGGCCGCGGCCGACCTGGCCTGCCAGCAGCAGGTCTGGGACCGCTGCATCAACACCAGCGAGCGCACCCGGACCGAGATCGACTACAGCCAGCGCTTCCCGACCCCGCACCGCGAGCAGGTGGTCAAGCGCGCACGCGAGGTCGGGCTCGACCCGGCCTATGTCTACGGACTGATCCGGCAGGAAAGCCGTTTCGTCACCGAGGCGCGCTCGGGCGTCGGGGCCTCGGGACTGATGCAGGTCATGCCGGCGACCGCGCAATGGACCGCCAAGCGCATCGGCCTGACCGACTACAAGCCGCACCAGATCGCCGAGCGCGACACCAACATCATGATCGGCACCGCCTACCTCAAGCTGGCGCTGGACGACTTCGAGGGTTCGATGCCGATGGCCGCCGCCGCCTACAACGCCGGCCCCGGACGGCCGCGCGTCTGGCGCAACGGTCCGGTGCTCGAGGCGCCAGCCTGGATCGAGAACATCCCGTTCACCGAGACGCGCGACTACGTCAAGAAAGTGATCGCCAACACCACCCAATACGCCGCGCTGCTGAGCGGACAACCGCAACGCATCGGCAGCCGCCTGGCCGCCATTGGTCCGCGCCTGGGCAACCTGGCCCCGAATGCCGATCTGCCCTGAACCGCACGAGAGGAGAAGCACATGAAGAACATCCTGCTGCTGGGGGGAACCGGCTTTGTCGGCCGACAGATCTGCGAACAGCTGGTCCGCGCCGGCATGCGCGTGACGGTAGCGACCCGACGCGAGGCCAACGCCAGCGCGGTGCAGATCCTGCCCGGCGTGACCGTGCTCGAAGCCAATGTGCATGACGAGGCCGCACTGGCACGCCTGCTGCCGGGCCATGACGCTGTCATCAACCTGATCGGCGTGCTGCATGGCAGCGAACAGCGCTTCGAGCAGGCGCATGTGGAGCTGCCACGCAAGCTGGCGCGCGCGATGCAGTCCGCCGGCATCAGGCGGCTGGTGCATGTCAGCGCCCTGGGCGCCAGCGCCAGCGGCCCCTCGCAATACCAGCGCAGCAAGGCTGCCGGCGAAGCGGTGCTGCGCGAGGCCGGGCTGGAGCTGACCCTGCTGCGCCCGAGCGTGATCTTCGGCGCCGGCGACAGCTTCCTGACGCTGTTCGCCCGCCTGCAAGCCGTGCTGCCCGTCATGCTGCTGCCTGGCGCAGCCGCGCGCCTGCAGCCGGTCTGGGTCGGCGATGTCGCGCGCGCCGTCGTCCATTGCCTGCAGGACCCAGCGACCATCGGCCAGACCTACGAGCTGGCCGGGCCGCGTGCCTACCCGCTGCGCGAGCTGGTGCAGATCGCCGGCCGGCTGTCGGGCCATCCGCGTCCGGTGATCGGCATGCCGCGCGCCTTCGGCTACCTGCAGGCGCTGCTGCTGCAATCCCTGCCGGGCGAGCCGCTCATGAGCACCGACAATTTCGCCTCGCTCAAGGTCGACAACGTCGCCAGCGGCACCCTGCCCGGCCTGGCCGAGCTCGGCATCAGCGCCGAGGCGCTCGAGCCGGTCGTGGCCAGCTACCTCGAACTGCAGGGCCGCGCCGACCCGCTGCTGGCCATGCGCCAACGCTACACCCGGGGCTGAGTCCCGCTCGGTCCCGAACACCAGAAAGATTTTTCCCACATGCCCGCGAACAAGACTGCTGCCCTGGCCAGCCCCACGCCGATGTCCGGCGCCGCCGTGCAGCGCAGCGAGCACCAGCGCGACATCGTCAACCGGCTGCGCCGCATCGAGGGCCAGGTCCGGGCCCTGGCCGAGATGGTCGACGCCGGGCGCCCCTGCGAGGACATCGCGCAACAGATGTCGGCCGCACGCAAGGCGATGGACAAGGCCTTCTACCGCCTGATGGCCTGCTCGATGCTGGAAGCCGTGAACCAGGGCGACTCGGTCGAGGGCGTCGAGCGCTCGACCCGCATCCTGGAAAAATACGCATGAAGCCGGCCAGCGGGCAGATTTACCTGGTCGGCGGCGCGGTGCGCGACGGCCTGCTGGGTCATTTCCATACCGTGCACCGGCTGCCCGACGGCAGCCCACATGCCGACCGCGACTGGGTCGTCGTTGGCAGCACGCCCGAGGCCATGACGGCGCAGGGCTTCCTGCCGGTCGGGCGCGATTTCCCGGTCTTCCTGCATCCGCGCACGCGCGAGGAATACGCGCTGGCCCGCACCGAACGCAAGACCGCGCGCGGCTACCATGGCTTTGCCTTCCATACCGATGCCGGCGTGAGCCTGGAGGAAGACCTGGCGCGGCGCGATCTGACCGTCAACGCGATCGCGCTGCCGGCCGATGCGCTGGACGCGGACGGCCGCTTCGACCCCAACGACCCGCGCCTGGTCGACCCCCATGACGGCCGGCGCGACCTGCAGCAGCGGGTGCTGCGCCATGTCACCGATGCCTTCCACGAGGACCCGGTGCGCATCCTGCGCATGGCGCGCTTTGCCGCGCGCTGGCCCGATTTCGAGGTTGCTCCCGAGACGCTGGAGCTGATGCGATCGATGGTCGAGCAGGGCGAGGTCGACCATCTGGTGCCCGAGCGGGTCTGGCAGGAACTCTCGCGCGGCCTGATGGAGCGCAAACCCTCGCGCATGCTGGAACTGCTGCGCGACTGCGGCGCCTTGAAGGTACTGCTGCCCGAGGTCGACCGGCTCTGGGGCGTGCCGCAGCGCGCCGACTACCACCCCGAGGTCGACACCGGCGTGCACCTGGGCATGGTGCTCGACATGTCGGCCCGGCTGCAGGCGCCGCTGACGGTGCGCTTCGCCTGCCTGTGCCACGACCTCGGCAAGGGCAACACGCCCGCCGACGTGCTGCCGCGCCATATAGGCCACGAGATGCGCAGCGTCAAGCTGCTGCTCAAGCTGTGCGAACGCTGGCGCGTGCCGCGCGACTGCAAGGAGCTGGCCGAAGTGGTGGCGCGCGAGCATGGCCATATCCACCGCTGCGCCGACCTGTCGGCGCCGGCCACGCTGCGCCTGCTCGAGCGCTGCGACGCGATCCGCCGGCCCGAGCGCTTCGTCGAGTTCCTGCAGGCCTGCGAGTGCGACGCGCGCGGCCGGCTTCACTTCGAGGAAGCGCCCTATCCCCAGGCGGCGCGGCTGCAAACCGCGCTCGATGCCGCGCTGGCGGTGGCGACCGCGCCGATCGCGGCGCGCGTGAGCGAGGAAGTCCGGCTGCAGAGCGGCGACCCGCGCAAGATCGGCCCGATGATCGCACTGGCGATCGAGCAGGCGCGCAGCGCGGCGATCGCGCAGGCACTGAACCCGGCGCAGCGCGAGGCCGGGATCAGCGCCTGAAACCGGCGGCGCACGGCCACGGCGCGTCGACCAGAGTCAGCGCGGTCGCGCCAGCGCCGCGCGGGCCCAGCGCACGATGTCGGCCTGTCCCATCGCGCCGGGCTGGCGCGCGATCTCGCGCCCCTGCCAGAACAGCGCCAGCGTCGGGATGCTGCGGATCTGAAAGCGTGCCGCCAGCGCCTGCTCGGCCTCGGTATCGACCTTGGCCAGGCGCAATTGCGGCTCGAGCTGGGCCGCAGCGGCCTCGAAGGCCGGCGCCATCGAGCGGCAGGGACCGCACCAGGGGGCCCAGAAATCGACCAGCAGCGGCAGGTCGCTGCGGTTCAGGTGGCGGTCGAAGCTGGCCGCGTCGAGCGCTATCGGGTGACCGGTGAACAGCGGCTGGTGGCATTTGCCGCAATCCGGCGCGCTCGACAGATGCTGCGCGGCGACGCGGTTGGTGGTGTGGCAATGCGGGCAGACGAGGTGCAGGGTATCGGGGTCGGGACTGGACATGGCTTCTCCTTCAAAACAGATGCTGCAGCAGCGCGGCGATCCAGCTCAGCAGCAGCGCGGTCGCGATCGGCAGCTCCCAGTAGCGACCGAAGGCGCGAAAGCGCAGGTCGCCCGGCAGCCGCCCGAGTCCGATCTTGCGCAGCCACCCCGTCAGCCCCTGCACCAGCACCATGGCCAGCAGCACGACGATCAGCCAGCGCAGCATCAGGATTCGCTCACAGCGTATGGCTGCGGTCGCCGGCAGTGAAGCCGAGCGGAACCCAGCCCTCGGCGCAAGCCGCCGGCGCGAAGGCCAGCACCTTGAACAGCTCGCCCATCTCGTGCTCGTTGACCAGCTTGGCCAGGTTGGCGCGCTGCGCCACCGGCGGCTCGCCGGCGAGCTCGATCAGGCCGGCGTTGATCAGGAAGCGGCCCTGGCTGGTGTAGCCCAGCACCGGCAGGCCGGCGTCCTGCGCTGCCAGCGCGATGCCGGTGAAGTTGACATGGGCCGTGATGTCCTTGAGCCCGACCTCGGCCAGCGGGTCATGGTCGGTCTTGTGACTGCGGTGGCAGATCAGCGTGCCCATGTGGCGCTGCGGGTGGTAATACTCGGACTCGGGGAAGCCGTAGTCGATGAAGAAGGCCGCGCCGCGGGTCCAGCGCTCGGCCAGTGTGCGCACGAAGGCCTCGGCCTGCGGGTGGATCTCGGTCAGGTAGTCGTGGGGGCCCTCGATCTCGCACGGCGGACGCAACGCGGTCGGCCGGTCCTCCCAGACGAAAGCGCCACCCTGCAGCGCGACGCCGCGCTCGAACCAGGCCGCGCCGCGGCGCTGCAGCAACTGGACCGGCATCGCGTCGAGCACCTCGTTGCCGACGATCACGCCCTCGAAGCGTTCCGGCAGCCGGTCGACCCACTCGACCCGGTCGCCGAAAGCCGCCAGGGTCTGCTGCTGACGCGCACGCAGCGTGCCCGAGAGGTCGACGATGCGGTAGCGGACATCGCCGTGGCCCATGGCGTCGAGCTGGGTCAGGATCTGCTGCGCCAGCGCGCCGCTGCCGGCGCCGAACTCCCAGACCTCAGCGGTGCCAGTGGCTGCGAGCGCCTGCGCGACCTGGCGCCCGAGCGTGCGACCGAACCAGGGCGAAAGCTCGGGTGCGGTCACGAAGTCGCTGCCGCTGCCGGGCATGGCACCGAACTTGACGCTGTCGTTGGCGTAATAGCCCAGGCCGGGCTGATAGAGCGCGAGCGCCATGAAGCGGTCAAAGGACAGCCAGCCGCCGGAAATCTCCAGCTCGCGGACAATATGGGCTTTCAGCTTCTCGGACAAATCGCTCAACATGGTTCTGCCATCTGGTTACGGGTGCGGCGCCATCATAAGCGCCCGACCACCCCATGAAGGACGCGCCATGAGCCGCAGCACCGCCATCGCCCCGGTCCCGACCGTGCTCGTCACGGGCGGCGGCGTGCGCCTGGGCGCCGAGATCTGCCGCGCCTTCGCGCAGGCCGGCTGGCGCGTGCTGTGCCAGTACCGGCGCTCGGGCGAGGCAGCGCAGGCGCTTTGTCAGGCGCTGCGCGAGCAGGGCCTGGACGCGACAGCGATCGAGGGCGACCTGGCCAGCGAGGCCGGCCGGCGCGCCCTGATGGCGCAGGCCGCCGCGGTCGCCGGCCCGGTCAGCTGCCTGGTCAACAACGCCTCGGCCTTCGAGCCCGACACCGGCGCCGGCTTCGATGCCGAACTGGCCAGGCTGCAGCTCGAGGTCAACCTGATCGCGCCGCTGTCGCTGGCGCGCGAACTCGGCGCCGGCCTGCCCGCCGGCACCGATATCGATGCCAGCGTGATCCATATCCTGGACCAGAAGGTGTTCAACCTGAACCCGGACTATTTCTCCTATACCGTGACCAAGCTGGCGCTCGAGCGCGCGGTCGCGCTGCAGGCCCAGGCGCTGGCGCCGCGCGTGCGCGTCTGTGGCGTGGCGCCGGGCCTGATGTACCTGAGCGGCCCGCAGACGCAGGAGAACTTCGACCGCGCCAGCCGCGTCAACCTGCTGCGCCGGCCGACCGATCCGGCCGACGTGGCGCGGACCTGCCTGTTCCTGGCCCAGACCCGCGCCATCACCGGCTCGACCCTGTGCGTCGACAGCGGCCAGCATCTGGTGCCGCTGGCGCGCGACGTGATGTTCGCGGTCGAGGACAATCCCCAGCCATGAACGCTCCCGACCTGACCCTGCCCGTGCAGCTGTCCCTGATGGACGAGCTGCGCCTGAGCTGCCGCAAGCTCTTCCTGCGCCGCCACGAGGTGCAGGCCCATATCGGCGCGCACGACTTCGAGAAGGGCGTGACCCAGCGGCTCTGGATCGATGTCGAGCTCTGGGTGCCGTTCGAGCGCTCCACCCCCGCGCTCGACTCGCTGCACGAAGTGGTCGACTACGACTTCGTGCGCGCCGAGGTCGCGCTGCGCCTGCAGCAAGGCCATGTCGAGCTGCAGGAAACCCTGTGCGACGACCTCGCGCAACGCCTGCTGGCCCACCCCGGCGTGCGCGCCGTGCGCCTGTCGACCTGCAAACCCGACGTCTACCCCGACTGCGAGGCCGTCGGCGTGGAAGTCTTCCACGTCAAGCCCGCCACTGCCCAGCCATGAACCCCATCCAAGCCCCGAAAACCGGCCAGCAGATCTTGACCCTGACCGGACTGCGCTTCGTCGCCAACCTCGGCATCCTCGACCACGAAAAGACCAGCCCGCAGCCGATCCAGGTCGATGCCGAGCTGAACCAGGGCGTGCAACCGCTGCTGCCGCAAGACGATATCGAGCATGTGCTGGACTACCGCAAGGTGCGCCAGATCATCATCGACGAATGCACCGCCGAGCATGTGAACCTGCTCGAGACGCTGATCGGCAAGCTGGCCCACCGCCTGCTGCGGCTGCCCGGCGTGATCGGCGTGCGCGTCAAGATCGCCAAGCTCGAGATCTTCGACGACTGCGAGGTCGCGATCCGCATGGAAAGCGGCCAATGGTGAGCCGATCTACCACCATCAGCACCCCACACCCGAGATTGAAATGAACGACACCGCCAACTGGACCGAGGCCGCCGAGACCGCTGCCGAGACCACCCCTGTTATTGCCGCCGATCCGGCCGAGGCCGCCGAGACGCAGAAGAAGCACAAGATCGAGCGCGAGGACCGCAAGCTCGAAAAGCGCCTGTGCCGCGAGGTCGGCCGCGCGATCGCCGACTACAACATGATCGAGGAAGGCGACCGCGTGATGGTCTGCCTGTCGGGCGGCAAGGACAGCTACGGCCTGCTCGACATCCTGCTCAAGCTGCAAAAGCGCGCCCCGGTCAACTTCGAGCTGATCGCGGTCAACCTGGACCAGAAGCAGCCGGGCTTTCCCGACCATATCCTGCCCGAGTACCTCAAGCAACTCGGCGTCAAGTTCCACATCGAGACCCAGGACACCTACTCGATCGTCAAGAAGGTGATCCCCGAGGGCAAGACCATGTGCAGCCTGTGCAGCCGGCTGCGCCGCGGCATCCTGTACCGGGTGGCCAAGGAGCTCGGCTGCAGCAAGATCGCGCTCGGACACCACCGCGACGACATCCTGCAGACCTTCTTCCTCAACATGTTCTTCGGCGCCAAGCTCAAGGGCATGCCGGCCAAGCTGGTCAGCGACAACGGCGAGTTCATGGTGATCCGCCCGCTGGCCTATGTGCCCGAGAAGGACCTGATCCGCTGGGCCCAGGTGCGCGAGTTCCCGATCATTCCCTGCACGCTCTGCGGCAGCCAGGAGAACCTGCAACGCAAGCAGATCGGCAACATGCTGCGCGAATGGGAGAAGAAGTTCCCGGGCCGGGTCGAGAGCATGCTCGGCGCGCTGCAGAACGTCGTGCCGAGCCACCTGATGGACCGCCAGCTGCACCCGTTCGAGACCTTGCGCACCACCGGCGTCGCCGACGAGAATGGCGACATGGTGTTCGACGAGGAAGAGCTGCCGCTGCCACCGGCGCTGCCGACCGAGCAGATCATCAGCCTGACCCCGGCGCGCTGAAGCTGCGCCCTGCCGGTGGCGGGGCCGCAGCTGCCACCGGACGCCCCACCTCATGCAGGAGCCAGTCATGTCCCGTCCCCCAGTCTCCACCCGGTCCGGCAGGGCCATGACCTGTCGGCTGGGCGGCCTGAGCCTGCTGGCCGGCGCGCTGCTGCTGGGCGGCTGTGCCGGCGCGATCCGGCTCGAGAACGACGTGCGCAGTTACGCCGACTGGCCAGCTGGCCCGACTGGCGAGGCGGCCAGGCCGGTCCCCGGCGACCGCTACCGCTTCGAGCGCCGACCCTCGCAGCTGCAGGCGCCGAGCCAGCAGCAGGAAGCGCTCGAGACGCTGACGCGCCAGGCGCTGGAGCGGGTTGGCCTGCGTGCCGCGCCCGAACCGCTGCCCGCCGGCGCGGCGCTGCCGCGCTGGACGGTCGAGCTCGGCGCGCGCTCGGTGCGCCTGCCCTACGCGCCCTGGGACGAGCCCGACAGGCCGAGCTTTGGCGTCAACGTCGGCATCGGCCATGTGTTTCCGCATGGCTCGGTCGGCTTCGGCATGCCGCTGTTTCCGCACCTGACGACGCCCTACTACCAGCGCGAGGTCTCGCTCGTGCTGCGCGACGCACGCAGCGCCCGGGTGGTCTACGAGACCCAGGCCTCGCACGACGGCCCCTGGGCCGACAACCCGACGCTCTGGGCCGCGCTGCTCGACGCGGCGCTGCAGGGCTTCCCGCAAGCGCCAGCCGGCCCGCGCCGGGTCGTGATCGAAGTCCCGCGCTGACCGCGCCGAATACGCTGACCCGCTGCGCGGCGATCCGCTCGCGCCAGCCCCCCCCCAACACCGCCCCACGAAGCCCCCATATGGAATTCACCCGCATCCTGGCGCTGCGCCACGGCGAAACGACCTGGAACCAGGACAAGCGCCTGCAGGGTCATCTCGACATCCCGCTCAACGAGCGTGGCTACTGGCAGGCCGCGCGCGCGGCCGACGCGCTGCGCGAGGAAGCGATCGCGGCGGTCTACTCGAGCGACCTGGAACGGGCGCAACAGACCGCCAGCGCCATCGCGACCGCGTTGGCCATGGACGTGCGCACCCACAGCGGCCTGCGCGAACGCCATTTCGGCGACTTCCAGGGCAAGACCTGGACCGAGCTCGAGCTCGAGGAACCCGAGGCCGCGCTGGCCTGGCGCACCCGGGTGCCGGACTTCGCGCCGGGCGGCGGCGGCGAGACGCTGCTGCAACTGCGCGAACGCATCGAGAGCACCATCAACGAGATCGCAGCACGCCACAGCGGCGAGCAGATCGTCATCGTCGCGCATGGCGGCGTGCTCGACATGCTGTACCGGCTGTCGACCGGGCTTGAGGTCCAGGCGCCGCGCACCTGGCTGGTCGAGAATGCCGCGATCCACCGCCTGCTCTGGACCCCCGAGGGGATGAGCCTGGTCGGCTGGGCCGACCGCGGCCATCTCGAGGAAACCTCGGACGACGACACCAGCACCTGAGACCGGCTGGCCGACCCGGCGAGCCAGGGCCGGCAGCAGGCAAGAGGCCTCAGTCCCCGCCCGACAGCAGTCCTGGCTCGATCTTGGGCGGCTCCAGGCCAAGATGGCGAAACGCCGCCTGGGTCGCGATGCGCCCGCGCGTGGTGCGCTGCAGATAGCCCTGCTGGATCAGGTAGGGCTCGATCACGTCCTCGATCGTGCCCGCCTCCTCGCCGATGCTGGCGGCGATGTTGTCGAGGCCGACCGGGCCGCCGTCGAACTTGTGGATCAGGGCCTCGAGCAGCTTCCTGTCCATCAGGTCGAAGCCGATCGGGTCGACATCGAGCATGGTCAGCGCGCGGTTCGCCATGTCGAGCGTGATGTGGCCGTTGCCCTTGACATCGGCATAGTCGCGCACCCGGCGCAGCAGCCGGTTGGCAATGCGCGGCGTGCCGCGCGAACGACGCGCGACCTCGAACGCCGCCGCCTCGTCCATCGGCGTATGCAGCAGGCCGGCGCTGCGCTTGACGATCAGCGCCAGCTCGCTCGCGTTGTAGAACTCGAGCCGGCCGACGATGCCGAAGCGGTCGCGCAGCGGATTGGTCAGCATGCCGGCGCGCGTGGTCGCGCCGACCAGCGTGAAGGGCTGCAGGTCGAGCTTGATCGAGCGCGCCGCCGGCCCCTCGCCGATCATGATGTCGATCTGGTAGTCCTCCAGCGCCGGGTACAAAATCTCCTCGACGACCGGCGAGAGTCGATGGATCTCGTCGATGAACAGCACGTCATTGGGCTCGAGGTTGGTCAGCAGCGCGGCCAGGTCCTTCGGCTTCTCGAGCACCGGACCGCTGGTCTGGCGCAGGTTGACGCCAAGCTCGTAGGCAATGATGTGGCTCAGCGTGGTCTTGCCCAGGCCCGGCGGGCCGAACAGCAGCACATGGTCGAGCGCTTCCTGGCGCTTCTTGGCCGCGCCGATGAAGATCTCGAGCTGCTCGCGCACCTTGGCCTGACCCACATATTCCTGCAAGCCCTTGGGCCGCAGCGCGCGCTCGAGCGCCTCCTCGCGGCCGGATTCGGGCGCGGCAGAGACCATGCGCGGTTGGCGCGGTGCCCGGGCGAAATCGTCGGTTTCTATTGCCATCTGCGCTTACCCCGTTTGAAAATCACCGCGCCAACGCCCTGAGCGCGAGCTTGATGCCCTCGCTGACGCCCACCTCGGCCGGCAGCGCCTTGAGCGCGGCGGCTGCCTCCTTCTCGTTGTAGCCGAGCGCGATCAGCGCCTGCTGGATATCGCCATGCGCGTCGCCCAGCAGCAGGCCACCGCCCGCCAACGGCCCGAGATCGGCACCCAGCTTGCCCTTGAGCTCGAGCAGCAGGCGCTCGGCGGTCTTCTTGCCGATGCCGGGCACCTTGACCAGGCGGCCGGTCTCCTGCGCGGTCACGGCCTGCGCCAGCTCGGCCACGCTCATGCCCGACAGCAGGCTCAGCGCCATGCGCGGACCGACGCCGCTGACCTTGATCAATTGCCGAAAGGCCTCACGTTCAGTAGCAGTCGCGAATCCGTACAGCAGCTGCGCGTCCTCGCGCACGACAAAATGCGTCAGCAGCGCGACTTTCTCGCCCAGGTGAGGCAGGCCGTAGAAGGTGCTCATCGGCACATCGACCTCGTAGCCCACGCCACCGCAGTCGACCAGGACCTGGGGAGGGGATTTTTCCAGCAGCGTTCCGCTCAGTTTGCCTATCATTGACGTTTCCTTTAGATGGAATTATCGGTTTGATTCTCCGCCACCATTTCTCTCCGCCCGACAACACCCGCATGGCCCATCTGTGCGGCCCGCTCGACAGCCATCTGCGCACGATCGAGGCCGCGCTGCAAGTCAAGGTCGCGCACCGCTTCGAGCAGTTCCGCGTCGAGGGTCCGAAAGCCAAGGCCGAGCAGGCGATGGAGGTGATCCAGGCCCTGTACGAGCTCGCGCGCCAGCCGGTTCCGGCCGAACAGGTCCAGCTCATGCTCGCCGGCGACAGCGCCCTGCCCGCGGACAGCGTCGAGCATGTGGCGATGCAGACCAGACGCGGCGAAGTGCGCGGACGCACCGCCAACCAGCAGCGCTACCTGGATCAGATGGCCTGCCACGACATCACCTTCGGCATCGGCCCGGCCGGCACCGGCAAGACCTACCTCGCGGTGGCCTGCGCGGTCGATGCGCTTGAGCGCAGCGCGGTGCAGCGCATCGTGCTGACGCGCCCGGCGGTCGAGGCCGGCGAGCGGCTGGGCTTCCTGCCCGGCGACCTGACGCAGAAGGTCGACCCCTATCTGCGCCCGCTCTACGACGCGCTCTACGACCTGATGGGCGTCGACAAGGTGCAAAAGGCTTTCGAGCGCCAGCAGATCGAGATCGCGCCGCTGGCCTTCATGCGCGGGCGTACGCTGAACCACGCCTTCGTGATCCTCGACGAGGCGCAGAACACCACGCCCGAGCAGATGAAGATGTTCCTGACCCGGATCGGCTTCGGCAGCAAGGCCGTCATCACCGGCGACGTGAGCCAGGTCGACCTGCCGCGCACCCAGCTCAGCGGACTGATCGACGCCGAGCGCATCCTCAAGCGCGTGCAGGGCATTGCCTTCAACCGCCTGACCAGCGCCGACGTGGTGCGCCATCCGCTGGTCGCACGTATCGTCGATGCCTACGACAAAACTGCCCCGAAAGACTGACATGGCCCTGCCCGACCTGACCCTCTCCCTGCAATTCGCCCGCTTCGACGGCGTGGCCGAACACCGCGCCGCGCTGCCGCGCCAGAAAGTCATGCGCTGGCTGCGCCACGCGCTGGCCGACGACGGCGAAATCACCGTGCGCATCGTCGATGCCGAGGAAGGCCAGAGCCTGAACCGCGACTACCGGCAAAAGGACTACGCGACCAATGTGCTGACCTTCGACTACGCGCAGGAGCCGGTCGTGATGGCCGACCTGGTGCTGTGCGCGCCGGTGGTCGCGCGCGAAGCGGCCGAGCAGGGCAAGACGCTGCAACAGCATTACGCCCACCTGCTGGTGCACGGCGCGCTGCACGCCCAGGGCTGGGACCACGAGACCAGCGAACAGGATGCCGAGGAGATGGAGGCCTACGAGATCGAGATCCTGGCAGGCCTGGGCTTCCCGAACCCCTACGCCGAGTGACACTGGCTCGCAAGAGCCAGGCCAGAGCTAGCGCACCACGTCACCAGACAGCCATACTGGCGATCGCCAGGCAGCAGCCGGGGCGAGGGCTGCGCCGGGCGACGATTTCTGCTCGCAGCATGAGGAGCCCGGCGCGGCCCTCGCCCCGGCAGCGAGCGCCCAACCAAGCTCCGGCAGCAAGCCAGTGGCTTAAAGCAGCCGCACTTTCACGCTGCGGCCCTTGATGCGCCCGGCCGCCAGCTTGGCCTCGACCTGCTTGGCGATCGCGCGATCGACCGCGACATAGGTCGAGAACTCGTTGATGTTGATCTTGCCGATCTGCTCGCGCGTGTAGCCGAGCTCGCCGGTCAGCGCACCCAGCACGTCACCGGCGCGGATCTTCTCCTTGCGCCCGCCCAGGATCTGCAGCGTCGCCATCGGCGGTTTGAGCGCACCACCCGCAGCCTGGGTCAGGCTGTCGAGCGGCTGCCAGACCACCTCGCGGCCCTGCAGCTGCTCGATCTTGCCGACCGAACCCATCTCGTCGAGGCTGGCCAGCGTCAGCGCCAGGCCCTCGGCCTCGCCGCGGCCGGTGCGGCCGATCCGGTGCACATGGATCTCGGCGTCGGGCGTGCAATCGACGTTGATCACCGCGTCGAGCTGCGCGATGTCGAGCCCGCGCGCGGCGACGTCGGTCGCCACCAGCACCGAGCAGCTGCGGTTGGCGAACTGCACCAGCACCTGGTCGCGCTCGCGCTGGTCGAGCTCGCCGTAGAGCGCCAGCGCCGCGAAGCCCTGGCCCTGCAGCAGCGCGACCAGGTCGCGGCATTGCTGCTTGGTGTTGCAGAAGGCCAGCGTCGATTCGGGCCGGAAATGGTTCAGCAGCCGCGCCACCGTCGCCAGCCGCTCGTTGCTCTTGACCTCGTAGAAATGCTGGCGGATCTTGTCGGCCGCATGCTGCGCCTGCACCTTGACGCTTTGCGGCGTGCGCATGAACTGCGCCGCCAGCCGGTCGATGCCTTCCGGGTAGGTGGCCGAGAACAGCAGGGTCTGGCGATCGGCCGGGCAGAGCTTGGCGACCTGGGCGATGTCGTCGAAGAAGCCCATGTCGAGCATGCGGTCGGCCTCGTCGAGCACCAGCGTGCGCACGGCGGCCAGGCTCAGGTGGCCGCGCTCCAGATGGTCCAGGATGCGACCCGGCGTGCCGACCACGACATGGGCGCCATGCTCCAGGCTCAGGGTCTGGCCGCGCAGCGCGACGCCGCCGCACAGGGTCACGACCTTGATGTTGCCATGCGCGCGCGCCAGGCGGCGGATCTCGAGCGTGACCTGGTCGGCCAGTTCGCGCGTCGGACACAGCACCAGCGCCTGCACCTGCCACTGCGCCGGGTCGAGCTTCTCGACCAGCGGGACACCGAAGGCGACGGTCTTGCCGCTGCCGGTGCTGGCCTGGGCGATCAGGTCGCGCCCGGCCAAGGCCAGCGGCAGGCTGGCGGCCTGGATCGGCGTCATCGCGCTGTAGCCGAGCTGGCCCAGGTTGTCCAGGGTGGAGGCAGACAGCGACAGCTGATCGAAGGCGGCGCCAGCGGCCGCGTTTTTCAAGGATTCATTCATCGCGCGATTATCGGCGCGGCGGCCCGATAGCGACAGGGCCGGGGGAGCGCTGGGCGGCGATTTCTGCTCGCGGCATCAGGAGCCTGGTGCCACGCCCGAAGCGACAGGGCCGGGGTGGCGCCGGGCGACGATTTCTGCTTGCAGCATGAGGAGCCCGGCGTCACCCCGGCCATGGAGCGTGCAACTCCTCAGCAATGCTGGCGGATGAAATGCATCGAGTGCAGGTAGTGATAGGCGATCTGCTGGTCGGCATAGCGGTAGCGCTCGCCGACCGGACAGGCGTTGCGCGCCAGGCAACGGTCCAGGCAGGACGAACCAGGCTGCTTGCGCCAGTCCAGGCAGGCCTGCAGCCGCCAGGGGCCGCCCGGCTCGGACGCCAGCGCACCGGCCGGACAGGCGCCGAGGCAGGGCTTGTCCACGCAACTGGCGCAGGGCGATCCGGCCTCGCGCCTGGGCGTGACGGGCAGCGTGGTATCGGCCAGCAGGACGGCGCGATAGGCGAACCAGCTGCCCCACTCGGCATCGACACCGACCCAGAACGGCGAGGCCTGGTGCCAGCCCGCCAGCGCGCCCAGCCGCTGCAGCCCGACCGGTGCCGGGCCGGGAAAGACCTGCTGCCATTGATGGTCCGGCAGCGCCTCCGCCATCCAGGCCGCGACGCGCTCGGTCACGAACTGGTCCACCGGATGCGCGCCATGCATCCCGCGTCGCTGCAGCGCGGCCCAGAAATCGCGCCCGAGGTGACCGATCAGGATCAGCTGACGAAAGCGCGAGCGCCCTGCCCCGTCCAGGCCCAGCGTCGCCAGCACCTCGGGCGGCAGATCGGCCAGGTCGAACACCGCCTGCAGGTTCAGGCCGTGCTGGCTCAGGCCGGAAAACAGCGCCGCGCCGGCAGTGGATGGCGGTAACTGGCCCTGGCCGGAACCGGATTCGGGGCGGTGACTCGACTCGTGCATCGGCTCAGGCGCTCATCTGCATCGGGATCGTGACCGGACCGTCGTTGACCAGTTGCACCTGCATGTCGGCCGCGAAGCGCCCGGTCTGCACCACTGGGTGAGCGGCGCGTGCCTGCGCGACAACATAGTCGTAGAGCCGGCGGCCCTCGTCGGGCGCGGCGGCCTGGCCGAAGCTGGGCCGGTTGCCGCCCGAGGTATCGGCCGCCAGCGTGAACTGGCTCACCAGCAGCAGGCCGCCGCCGATGTCCTGCAGGCTGCGGTTCATCTTGCCGGCCTCGTCGGCAAAGATGCGCAGCTTGAGCATCTTCGCCAGCAGCTTGTCGGCCACCGCCTCGGTGTCGCCGCGCTCGGCGCACAGCAGCACCAGCAGGCCCGGCCCGATTTCGCCGATGACTTCGCCCTCGACCGTGACCCGGGCTTCGCTGACGCGCTGCAGGACCGCCTTCATGCCAGCGTCACGCGCGCGAACTTGCGCTTGCCGACCTGGACCACGAAGGTACCGGCCTCGAGCTTGAGGCCCTTGTCGCTGACTACCGAGCCTTCAACGCGCACGCCGCCGCCGTCGATCAGGCGGTTCGCCTCGCTGGTCGAGGGTGCCAGTCCGGCCGACTTCAGCAGCGCACCGATGCCCAGCGGCGCGCCCGACAGCGCAACCTCGGGAATCTCGTCCGGCACGCCGCCCTTGCTGCGGTTGATGAAGTCCTGCTCGGCCGCATCGGCGGCCGCCGCGCTGTGGAAGCGCGCGGTGATCTCCTTGGCCAGCGCGACCTTGGCTTCCTTGGGGTTGGCACCCTGGGCGATCGCGGCCTTGAGCGCGGCGATCTCGGCCTCGCTGCGGAACGACAGCAGGGTGTACCACTTCCACATCAGCACATCGGAGATCGACAGCACCTTGGCGAACATCGAGTTGGCCGGCTCGGTGATGCCGATGTAGTTGTTCTTCGACTTCGACATCTTGTCGACGCCGTCCAGGCCCTCGAGCAGCGGCATGGTCAGGATGCACTGCGGCTCCTGGCCATACTCGGCCTGCAGGTGACGGCCCATCAGCAGGTTGAACTTCTGGTCGGTGCCGCCGAGCTCGAGGTCGGATTTCAGCGCGACCGAGTCGTAGCCCTGCATCAGCGGATAGAGGAACTCGTGCACCGAGATCGGCGTGCCGGCCTTGAAACGGTCGTGGAAGTCGTTGCGCTCCATCATGCGCGCGACCGTGTACTTGGCCGAGAGCTGGATCATGCCCATCGAGCCCAGCGGCAGGCACCATTCGCTGTTGTAGCGGATCTCGGTGCGGGCGGGGTCGAGCACCAGGCTGGCCTGCTTGTAGTAGGTCTCGGCATTGAGCTTGATCTGCTCGGGTGTCAGCGGCGGACGCGTGCTGTTGCGGCCCGACGGGTCGCCGATCAAGCTCGTGAAGTCGCCGATCAGGAAGATCACCTGATGCCCGAGGTCCTGCAACTGGCGCATCTTGTTGAGCACTACGGTATGGCCGATGTGGATGTCGGGCGCGGTCGGGTCCAGGCCGAGCTTGATGCGCAGCGGCTGGCCGCTGGCCTCGCTCTTGACCAGCTTCTTGATCCAGTCCGCCTCGGGAATCAGCTCCTCGCAGCCGCGCCGGGTCACGGCCAGCGCGTGCTGGACGCGATCGGACAGCACAGGCGCGGCCTTGCCAGTTATCAAATCTGCGTCTTTCCCGGACTCAACTTGTTCATTCATAAGGTTTTTTCCAGTTGCGGCTTTCTGTGGCCTGGGTAAAATAGACAGATGTCTCAAACCGGGATTTTAGTTGGCGCGCCTCTGGCCTTTAGGCTGGTGCTGCTCGTCCCGGTCTGCGCCGCGTTACTGGCGGCCAATTTTCCCCTTATCGCAGCGGCCGGATTCAGCCCGCTGCCACCGGATCTACTTTTTGATGAAACAACGTTTCGAACTGCTGGTGCAAGCCATGCAGCGCCACCCGCGCCGAATGATGGCCGGGCTGGGCGCCCTGCTGCTGGGCACCGGCGTCACCGCGGTCGCGGTGGCCCCACTGGCACCCGATGCCGCCGACCTGCCAGTCCAGCAGGTGGTCGAGTCGGTCACGCCCGCGCTGACCGCTCCGCTGGCGCAAGCCAAGGCGCCGGCCCGCTTCGAGCTGTTCCACAGCGACCTGACAAGGCGCAACGACTCGGTCCAGAGCCTGCTCAAGCGACTGGGTGTCAGCGACAGCGAGGCCGTGACCTTCCTCGGGCGCGACCCGGTCACGCGCCGGCTGTTGCTCGACGGGCCGGCGGGCAAGCTGGCCTCGACGCGCACCAGCGACAAGGGCCAGTTGCTCGAACTCCGGGTGCTCTGGCCGGCCAAGAACGGCAAGGAATTCAGCCGGCTGCGGATCGAACGCGGCGCGCAAGGCTTGCAGTCCAAGCTGGAAATAGGCCCGCTGCAACGCAAGGTGCAACTGGCCGGCGCGACCATCCGCAGCAGCCTGTTCGAAGCCACCGATGCCGCCAAGCTGCCCGACAGCGTGGCGGAACAGCTGGCCGATGTATTCGCGAGCGAAATCGACTTCCGCCGTGACCTGACCCCAGGCGACCGCTTCCAGGTCGCCTACGAAACCTTCGAGGCCGAGGGCGAAGTGCTGAGCTTCGGCCAGTTGCTCGGGGCCGAATTCGTCAACCGTGGCCAGAAGCACCAGGTGGTCTGGTTCCAGGAAAGCGGCAGCAAGGGCGCCTTCTACAAGCCGAACGGCCAGAGCCTCAAGCGCTCCCTCCTGGCTTCGCCGCTCGCGTTTTCGCGCGTCAGCAGCCGCTACGGCATGCGCTTCCATCCGATCTCGGGTCGTGAGAAGCCTCATCTGGGCGTGGACTTCGCCGCCCCCACCGGGACCCCGGTGCGCTCGGTCGGCGACGGCAAGGTCACCTATGCCGGCTGGAAAAACGGCTACGGCAACTTCGTGGTCGTGCAGCACAGCGACCAGAAATCGACCGCCTACGCCCACCTGAGCCGCATCGGCGTGCGCAATGGCCAGTCGGTCGCACAAGGTGCGCTGATCGGCGCCGTCGGCAGCACCGGCGCCTCGACCGGGCCGCACCTGCACTTCGAATACCTGGTGCGCAACCAGCATCAGGACCCGTTGACGCTGGCGCGCGACGGCGGCAGCCCGTCGGTCACCGCCAGCGCCAAGAGCGAGTTCAAGCGCCAGGCCCAGGCGATCAGCCAACAGCTCAACGCCGCGGCGACGGTGGTGCAAGCCAGCGCCGAGTAAGCCTTGTCCGGCCCCTCTGCGAGCAAGGCCTGCTACATCGGCCTGATGTCCGGCACCTCGCTCGCCGGGGTGGATGGCGTGCTAGTCGATTTCGCGGCGCAGCCGCCGCGCGTGCTGGCCAGCCATGGCCTGCCGCTGCCGCCCGGGCTGCGCGACGAACTGCTCGCGCTCAATGCCAGCGGCCCGGATGAACTGCACCGCGCAGCGGTCGCGGCGCACCAGCTGACGCAGGTCTATGCCGAGGTCGTGCAGGCGCTGCTGGCCGCCAGCGGCACCCCAGCCAGCGCAGTCCAGGCGATCGGCGCCCACGGCCAGACCGTGCGCCACCATCCGCCCGGCGCCCGGCTGCGCGGACGCCAGGTCGATGCGCAAGACCCCGAATTTCCACCCTACACCCTGCAACTCAACCAGCCCAGCCTGCTGGCCGAGCTCAGCGGCATCGCCGTGGTCGCCGACTTCCGCAGCCGCGACATCGCCGCCGGCGGCCAGGGTGCGCCACTGGTGCCGGCCTTTCATCGCGAGGTGTTCGGCCAGCCCGGCTCGTCGGTGGCGGTCGTCAACATCGGCGGCATCGCCAATGTCACGGCCTTGACGGGTGACGGGCGCGTGCTGGGCCTGGACACCGGCCCTGGCAACATGCTGCTCGACCTCTGGTGCGCGCGCCATACCGGGGCGGGCTACGACCGTGGCGGCGCCTGGGGCGCGACTGGCCGGGCCGACAAGGCGCTGCTGGCCAAGCTGCTGGCCGAGCCCTATTTCGCGCTGCAGGGCATCAAGAGCACCGGACGCGACCTGTTCCACGCCGACTGGCTGCAGCGACAGCTGCAGGGCTTCGAGGCCCTGGCAGCGGCCGATGTGCAAGCCACGCTGGTCGAGCTGACCGCATGCAGCATTGCCCAGGCCCTGCGCGAGCTGCCCTGGGACGAGGGAGCCAGCCTGTCCGAACTGCTGGTCTGCGGCGGAGGCGCCTGCAACGACGCGCTGATGGCCGTGCTGCGCCGCGAACTGGCGCCCTGCCCGGTGCTGACGACGGCCGAGCGCGGCTGGCCGGTCGACCTGGTCGAGGCCGCGGCCTTTGCCTGGCTGGCCTGGCAGACCCTGCAAGGGCTGCCGGGTAACCTGAGCGCGGTCACCGGCGCCGCCGGCCCGCGCATCCTGGGCGCCATCCACCCGGCCTGAGGCGGGCCGCAAAGGCAAAAGCCCGCGGGCGATCAGGCCGGCGGGCTGTTGCAAGGGAGGCGCTCGCGCGCGTCAAGTCAGCAAGCCGGGCCCAGCCCGGCAGGCTTCAGACGCTGAAGCTGGAGCCGCAACCGCAGGTGGTGCTGGCGTTCGGGTTCTTGATCACGAACTGGGCGCCCTGCAGGTCTTCCTTGTAGTCGATCTCGGCACCGACCAGGTACTGATAGCTCATGGCGTCGATCAGCAGCGAGACGCCGTTCTTGCTCATCACCGTGTCGTCCTCGTTGACGATCTCGTCGAAGGTGAAGCCGTACTGGAAGCCCGAGCAGCCGCCGCCCTGGACGAAGACGCGCAGCTTGAGGTCGGGGTTGCCCTCTTCGGCGATCAGGTCGGCCACCTTGATTGCGGCGCTGTCGGTGAAGACCAGCGGGGCGGGCATTTCGGTATCAACGGCAACGGCTTGTTCGCTCATGGTGTGCAACCCTAGAAATCAGAAGAATGATGAATACTATAGCAAAAAACTCGGGAATAGCAGCCGACAGGGCCAGTGATACCGGGCCGGCAACAGGGTCTTTGCCGGGCGGGCCATCCCCATAAAAAAACCGCCCCCCAGCACAGGGCTGGCAGGCGGCTTTCTTGCAGCAGGGCTGGCGAATTAACGCTTGCTGAACTGCTTGGCGCGGCGTGCGGAACGCAGACCGACCTTCTTACGCTCGACTTCACGGGCATCGCGGGTCACGAAACCAGCGGCGCTCAGTGCGGGCTTGAGAGCCGCATCGTAGTCGATCAGGGCGCGGGTGATGCCGTGACGCACAGCGCCTGCCTGGCCGGATTCGCCGCCGCCGTGCACGTTGACTTGCACGTCGAAGAATTCCAGGTTTTCAGTCAGGGCCAGCGGCTGCTTGGCGATCATGATCGAGGTTTGGCGACCGAAGAAATCTTCGATGTCCTTGCCGTTGACCGTGATCTTGCCAGAGCCTTTTTTCATAAACACGCGGGCGACGCTGGATTTGCGACGGCCGGTGCCATTGTTCCAATCACCAATCATGGCAGCTCCTTAGATGTCCAACACTTTGGGTTGCTGGGCAGTGTGCGGGTGCTCTGCACCACCGTACACCTTGAGCTTCTTGATCATGGCGTAGCCGAGCGGGCCCTTGGGCAGCATGCCCTTGACGGCCTTTTCCAGCACGCGGCCGGGATGCTTGGCTTGCAGATCACGGAAGTTGGTGCCGTAGATACCGCCCGGGAAACCCGAGTGACGGTAGTACACCTTGTTCAGGGCCTTGGTGCCCGTGACCTTCAGCTTGGCGGCGTTGACGACAACGATGAAGTCGCCGGTGTCAACGTGAGGGGTATAAATGGCTTTGTGCTTGCCGCGCAGACGGAGTGCCACTTCGCTGGCGACACGTCCGAGCACCTTATCGGTGGCGTCAACCACAAACCACTCGTGCACAACCTCAGCGGGCTTGGCGCTGACAGTAGTCTTTTGCATAAGTTTCTCTTTGAAAGAGTGAGGTTTGGCGGGCTCTTTTCCACGGTCGGTGCTTCTCTGAAGGAAGCCTCTTAGGTGGGGATGAACTTCGCCGCGGAGCCCATGGAATCGCTGCGAAGCTCTCCATTATAGGATGAGGGCCTGACTCTGGCAAGCATGACTTGGCGCCACGCCGAACATACAATCGCCATACCACCCGAGCGTGGCGCGAGCATCCGCGTGGGCGCGGGGTTGCGGCCCGCCTTATCGAAAGACAATCGCTATGCGTACTGAACTGAAGCTGGCCGTCCTGGCCGCCGCCGTGGCCTTGGTGGCCTGCGGCAAGAAGGAAGAAGCTGCAGCCCCTGCCACTGCACCGACCGCCGATCAGCTGGTGGTGAAGATCGGCCATGTCGGCGCGACCAGCGGTCAGGTCGCCCACCTCGGCAAGGACAACGAGAACGGCGCCCGCCTGGCGGTCGAGGAGCTCAACGCCGCCGGCATCAAGATCGGCGACAAGAGCGCCAGGTTCGAGCTGCTGCCCGAGGACGATGCCGCCGATCCCAAGCAGGCCACTGCCGCCGCGCAGAAACTGGTCGACGCCGGGGTCAAGGGCGTCATCGGCCACCTGACCTCGGGCACCACCCTGCCCGCTTCGCAGATCTACAACGCCGCCGGCATTCCGCAGATCACCCCCTCCTCGACCAACCCCAAGATCACCCGCCAGGGCTACGCCGGCGCCTTCCGGCTGGTGGCAGACGACACCCAGCAGGGCGGCGCCCTGGGTCGCTACTCGGTCGAGACACTCAAGGCCAAGACCGTGGCCGTGATCGACGACCGCACGGCCTACGGCCAGGGCCTGGCAAGCGAGTTCGAAAAAGCCGCTGCGGGCGCGGGCGCCCGGGTGGTGGGCCATGAGTTCACCAACGACAAGGCGACCGACTTCAAGGCCATCCTGACCACGATCAAGGCCAAGCAGCCCGACGTGATCTTCTTCGGCGGCATGGACTCCGCCGGTGGCCCGATGCTGCGCCAGATGAAGCAGCTCGGCATCCAGGCCAAGCTGGTCGGCGGCGATGGCCTGTGCACCGCCGAGATGATCAAGCTCTCGGCCGAAGCCCTGGGCGACGATCAGGTCTACTGCGTCGAAGCCGGCGGCGTCGACGGCGCTGAAATCGGCGACAACAACAAGTTCCGCGCTGCCTTCAAGGCCAGGTACCAGGTCGACGTGCAGGCCTATGCGGCCTACGCCTACGACGGCGTCAAGCTGCTGGCACAGGCCATGCAGACCGCCGGCTCCGCCGAGCCCGCGCAGTACCTGCCGGCGCTGAAGGCGATCCAGTACCAGGGCGCCTCCGGCAAGGTGGAGTTCGACGAACAAGGCGGCCGCAAGAATGCCGCGCTGACCCTCTACACCTTCAGGAGCGGTGCCCGCGCCCAGCTGGCAGTGATCCGCTGAACCGGCTCCCGACCCGCACGGACTGGTGCCTCAGTCGACCTTGCAATCCATGCGCCCGCACCCTGCGGGCGCGTCTGACCCACTGAAGAAAAATATCATGCGCACTGAAATCAAGCTGATTGCCCTGGCTGCCGCTGTAACCCTGGCCGCCTGCGGCAAGAAGGAAGAAGCCCCGGCACCTGGCGCTGCCCCGGCGGCCGAACAGCTGGTCGTGAAGATCGGCCATGTCGGTCCGACCAGCGGCCCGGTGGCCCACTTCGGCCAGGACACCGAGAACGGCGCCCGCCTGGCGGTCGAGGAACTCAACGCTGCCGGCATCAAGATCGGCGACAAGAGCGCCAAGTTCGAGCTGATGGCCGAGGACGACGCCGCCGATCCCAAGCAGGGCGCTGCCGCCGCGCAGAAGCTGGTTGACGCCAAGGTCAACGGCGTGGTCGGCCACGTGACCTCGGGCACCACGCTGCCCGCTTCGAAGATCTACAACGACGCTGGCATTCCGCAGATCACCCCCTCGTCGACCAACCCCAAGATCACCCGCCAGGGTTACGCCGGCATGTTCCGTCTGGTGGCAGACGACACCCAGCAGGGCGGTGCCATGGCCCGTTATTCGGTCGAGACGCTCAAGGCCCAGACCGTGGCCGTGATCGACGACCGCACCGCCTACGGCCAGGGCCTGGCCGACGCCTTCGAGAAGGCTGCCGCCGCTGCCGGCGCCAAGGTCGTGGCGCACGAGTTCACCAACGACAAGGCGACCGACTTCAAGGCCATCCTGACCACGCTCAAGGCCAAGAAGCCCGACGTGATCTTCTTCGGCGGCATGGACTCCGTCGGCGGCCCGATGCTGCGCCAGATGAAGCAGCTCGGCATCCCGGCCAAGCTGGTGGGCGGCGACGGCCTGTGCACCGGCGAGATGATCAAGCTCGCCGCCGAAGCGCTGGGCGACGATCGGGTCTACTGCGTCGAAGCCGGCGGCGTCGACGGTGACGAGGTCAGCGGCAACGACAAGTTCCGCGCCGCCTTCAAGGCCAAGTACCAGATCGAGGTGCAGGCCTACTCGCCCTACGCCTACGACGGCGTCAAGCTGCTGGCCCAGGCCATGCAGACCGCCGGCTCCGCCGAGCCCGCCAAGTATCTGCCCGCGCTGAAGGCGATCAAGTACCAGGGTGCGTCCGGCAACGTCGAGTTCGACGAGAAGGGCGACCGCAAGAACGCCGCCCTGACCCTCTACACCTTCAGAAGCGGCGCCCGCGCCAAGCTGGCGGTGATCCGCTGATCCGCTGATCCAGCACCTTGCTGATCCGAGAACGGCCCGCCAGGGCCGTTTTTCATTTCAGGCTGAAGCCCCCTTGCGTTACCATCCGCCCCATGTTCAGTTACCGCCACGCCTTCCACGCGGGCAACCACGCCGACGTGCTCAAGCACATGACGCTGGTCGCCATCCTGCAATACATGGGTCAGAAAGACACCGGGTTCACCGTGGTCGACACCCACGCTGGCGCGGGCGTCTATCGCCTGGACCAGGACCACGCGCGCAAGTCGGCCGAGTCCGATGCCGGCATCTTCCGCCTGCTGGCTGCCGTCGAGGCCGCCAAGGCCAGCAGCCAGCCGATACCCGACACCGTGCGCAGCTATCTGCAGCAGGTGCGCAGCTTCAACAACGGCAGCAGCAAGGATCTGCGCGTCTACCCCGGTTCACCCTGGATCAGCCAGGCGCTGCTGCGCCCGCAGGACAAGCTCAAGCTGTTCGAGGTCCATCCGACCGACTCGCGCCTGCTCGACAACCAGGTGGCCGAGCTCGGGCGTGGCAAGCAGATCGAGGTGCTGCGCCGCAACGGCTTCGAGGGCCTCAAGTCGCTGCTGCCGACGCCGACAAGACGCGGCCTGGTGCTGATCGACCCGAGCTACGAGCTCAAGACCGACTATGCCGCCGTGATCGACTGCCTGGAGGAGGCGCTGCAGCGCTTCCCGATCGGCACCTATGCGGTCTGGTACCCGGTGATCGGCCGCCCCGAGGCGCATTCGCTGGCACGCAAGCTCAAGGCCATGAGCCAGCGCCTGCAGCGCAGCTGGGTCCAGGCCGAGCTCAACGTGGGCCTGACGCCGACCGAAGGCACCAGCGCCCAGGTGGCCCAGGGTCGCGCCCATACCGCGATGCGCGCCAGCGGCATGCATGTGATCAACCCACCCTTCACGCTCGCGGCCCAGCTGCGCGAGGCACTGCCCTTCGTGACCGAGGCGCTGAAGGACCCGATCGGTTCCGGCTGGACGGTCGAAAGCGGCAACTACTGAACTACTGCAGCCCGGGCGCCCGGGTCGGCTCTCCAGGAGCCGGCCTGGCGGGCGTCTGCTGCACGATCTGGACCTCGGAGAGGCCATGGCCCTTGATGCCCAGCGCGGCGGCTGCCGCGTGGCTCAGGTCGATGATGCGGTCCTTCAGATGCGGGCCGCGGTCGACGATGCGCACCGCGACCTCGCGTCCGGTCTGCAGGCTGCGCACGATGACACGGGTGCCGAACGGCAGCGTCTTGTGCGCGGCGGTCAGCTCGTTCATGTCGTAGCGCTCGCCGCTGGCGGTCTTGCGCCCATGCAGCATGTTCGCCAGGTAGGAGGCCGTGCCCTGCTCGAGCACCAGCGGCTCGGACTTGGCACCGACCAGCCAGTCAGCCCCCATGTGCAGCGAGTCCTGCACCACCCCCTTGGCCTGGCGCAGCAGCTCGGCTGGCGCCAGCGAATGGGGTGAAGCCGTGGATGCAGCCGGCGCCGTAAGCGCCGGCACCGGGGTGGCCGATGCCGGGGCCGCCGGAGCGATCTCGGCCGCATGCAGCGGCAGCAGTCCCAGGCCCAGCAAGCAGGCCGCCGCCTGCAAGCGCCAGCCCGTTTTCCGAGCCAGGGGGCGCAGCAGCGGGCCCGCTAGCGGCAAGAAGAAATGTGACAGTCTGCGCAAAGGCAACCTCCAGGTGTCGAGAACACCGGACAGAATTTAACCCAGATCCAGTCGGCGCAGGATTTCGAGTACCGGCGCGCTCTGGTTCATGGTGTAGAAATGCAGCGATGGCACCCCGCCCTTGATCAGGCGCTGACACAGTTCGGCCACCACATCCAGACCGAAGGCCTTGATCGATTCGACATCATCGCCATAGCCCTGCAGGCGCAGCCGGATCCAGCGCGGGATCTCGGCACCGCAGGCATCCGAGAAGCGCAGCAGCTGGGCCGAGCTCGTGATCGGCATGATGCCCGGCACCACCGGCACCTCGGCGCCCAGCTTGTGCGTGTCGTCGACGAAGCGGAAATAGGCGTCGCTGTTGTAGAAATACTGGGTGATGGACGAATCGGCACCGGCCTTGACCTTGGTCGCGTAGGCCTGCAGATCGGCCTCGGCCGACTTGGCCTGGGGGTGGATCTCGGGATAGGCTGCGACCTCGAGGTGGAAGTCGTTGCCGGTCTCGGTGCGGATGAAGGTCACCAGATCGCTCGCATACTGGAACTCGCCGCTCATGCCATAGCCGCTCGGCAGATCGCCGCGCAGCGCCACCAGGCGCTTGACACCCATGGCCTTGAGCTGGGCCAGCTGCTCGCGCACCGAGGCCTTGGTCGCGCCGATGCAGGAGAAATGCGAGGCCGCATCGACACCCTCGGCCAGGATCTCGCCGACGGCGGCGAAAGTGCCTTCCTGCGTCGAGGCGCCGGCGCCATAGGTCACCGAGCAGAACTCGGGCTTGGCACTGTAGAGCTGCTGGCGCACGGTGCGCAGCTTGGCTGCGCCCTCGGGCGTCTTGGGCGGAAAGAATTCAAAACTCAGGGGCAGGCCCATACAAAAAACTCCCGGTTGCCGTCACCGCCGGTGATCGGACTTTCAAAGTAATCGAGCACAAGCCAGCCCAGCGCGGCGCAGGCCTGGCGCATGCGCGCCTCGACCAGGGCGTAGCTGGCCGGGTCGCGCACCAGGCCGCCCTTGCCGATCTGCTCGGGCTGGAGCTCGAACTGCGGCTTGACCAGCATCAGCAGATGGCCCTGCGGCGCCAGCAAGGGCTGCAGGGCCGGCCAGACCAGGGTCTGCGAGATGAAGGACAGGTCGCCCACGATCAGGTCGAAGGGCGGCGGCGCCGGCTCGCCGCCGGCCGCGACCAGCGCCTGGGCACTGAGCTCGCGTGCATTGAGCTTTTCGACGCAGAGCACGCGCGGATCGGCACGCAGACGTGCGTTGAGCTGGCCATGGCCGACATCGACCCCCACCACCTGTGCCGCGCCCTGCTGCAGCAGGCAGTCGGTGAAACCGCCGGTGCTCTGGCCGACATCGAGGCAGCGCAGGCCCGCGACCGGCTGACCGGTGCGCGCCAGCGCACCTTCGAGCTTGAGCCCGCCGCGCGAGACATAGCGCGACTCGGCCGCGTCAGCCAGCTGAAGCTCGGCCGCCTCGGAAATCTCGTCGCCATTCTTGGCCACGTTCTTCCAGGCACCGGCGCCCAGGCGCCAGCGCAGCCCGGCCGCGATCAGACGCTGGGCCTGCGAGCGCGAGGCCGCAAGGCCGCGCTCGACGAGCAACTGGTCGGCGCGCACCGTCTCAGTAGCGGTAGCTGTCGGGCTTGTACGGGCCCTGCTTGGGCACGCCGATGTAGGCGGCCTGCTCGTCGCTGAGCTCGGTCAGCATCGCGCCGACCTTCTTCAGGTGCAGGCGCGCGACCTTCTCGTCCAGGTGCTTGGGCAGCACGTAGACCTTGCCGACATCGTAGCCTTCCGAGTGGCAGAACAGCTCGATCTGGGCGATGGTCTGGTTGGCGAAGGACGAGCTCATCACGAAGCTCGGGTGGCCGGTGCCGCAGCCCAGGTTGACCAGGCGGCCCTTGGCCAGCAGGATGATGCGCTTGCCGTCCGGGAAGATCACATGATCGACCTGGGGCTTGATCTCGTCCCACTGGCAGTTTTCCTCGAGCCGGGCGACCTGGATCTCGTTGTCGAAGTGGCCGATGTTGCAGACGATGGCCTGGTCCTTCATGGCAGCCATGTGCTCGAAGGTGATGACGTCGCGGTTGCCGGTGGTGGTCACGAAGATGTCGGCCTTGTCGGCGGCCCATTCCATGGTCACGACCTTGTAGCCTTCCATTGCGGCCTGCAGCGCGTTGATCGGGTCGATCTCGGTCACCCAGACCTGGGCGCTCAGCGCGCGCAGCGCCTGGGCCGAGCCCTTGCCCACGTCGCCGTAGCCAGCGACCACTGCCACCTTGCCGGCGATCATCACGTCGGTCGCGCGCTTGATGCCGTCGACCAGCGACTCGCGGCAGCCGTACAGGTTGTCGAACTTGGACTTGGTCACCGAGTCGTTGACGTTGATGGCGCGGAACATCAGCGTGCCCTTGGCCGACATTTCCTTCAGGCGATGCACGCCGGTGGTGGTCTCCTCGGTCACGCCGAGGATCTGGGCGCTCTTGCGGCTGTACCAGGTCGCGTCCTGGGCCAGCTTGGCCTTGATGGCGGCGAACAGGATGCGCTCTTCCTCGCTGCCCGGGTTGGCCAGCACGGAGGCGTCCTTCTCGGCCTGCTTGCCCAGGTGCATCAGCAGCGTGGCGTCGCCGCCGTCGTCGAGGATCATGTTCGGGCCTTCGCCCTCGGTGCCGGCGGCGCCGAAGTCGAAGATGCGATGGGTGTAGTCCCAGTAGTCGACCAGGGTCTCGCCCTTGATCGCGAACACCGGGGTGCCGGCGGCGGCAATGGCGGCGGCGGCATGGTCCTGGGTCGAGAAGATGTTGCACGAGGCCCAGCGCACCTGGGCGCCGAGCGCCTGCAGCGTCTCGATCAGCACGGCGGTCTGGATCGTCATGTGCAGCGAGCCGGTGATGCGCGCGCCCTTGAGCGGCTGCTGGGCGGCGAATTCCTCGCGGATCGCCATCAGGCCGGGCATCTCGGTTTCGGCGATGCGGATTTCCTTGCGGCCCCAGTCGGCCAGGCCGATGTCGGCGATCACGCAATCAGCGTGGATGGGGTTCTTGAGCGGTGCGTTCATGTTTGAGCTTTCCAACTTGGGTATCGACCACCGGACGGGTCGCGCTGGAGGAAAACCCTGCACTCACGCCACGCCGGTGGGTGAGCGCCGTTGTTTGTGCCCGCCCCGCCACGAGGGGGGAAGGGGAAATCCGAGCCTCGCCCAGGCTTTGCGCCCGGGCTGCAACGCTCCTCGGAATGTCTGAATTATAAAGAACACGGGCAGTTCCTATAATTCCCCTTCAAACAACCCGGTCCACCATCTTGAGCACGTCGTCCTCCAACACCCCGCAAGCCTTGACCCTGGTCGCAGCCGAGATGCGTACCGTCGACCAGGTGATCCAGCAACGCCTGAGCAGCGACGTGCCCCTGGTCGGCCAGGTGGCGCAATACATCATCAGCGCCGGTGGCAAGCGGGTGCGCCCCGCCCTGCTGCTGCTGACCTGCGGCGCGCTCGGTTGCGAGCACCCCGAGCGCCACAACATGGCGGCGGTGGTCGAGTTCATCCACACCGCCACGCTGCTGCATGACGACGTGGTCGACGAGTCCACGCTGCGGCGCGGGCGCGACACCGCCAACGAGGTGTTCGGCAACGCGGCCAGCGTGCTGGTCGGCGACTTCCTCTACACCCGCGCCTTCCAGATGATGGTGGCGCCGGGCGACCTGCGCATCCTCGAGATCCTGGCCGAGGCGACCAACGTGATCGCCGAGGGCGAGGTGCAGCAGCTCATGAACATGCATGACGCCTCGCTCGACGAGCAGGCCTATCTGCGCGTGATCCGGGCCAAGACCGCCAAGCTGTTCGAGGCCAGCAGCCGGCTGGCGGCGATCCTGGCTGGCGCCGATGCCCAGACCGAGGCGCATTGCGCCGACTATGGCCAGGCGCTGGGCGCGGCGTTCCAGATCATCGACGACGTGCTCGACTACGAGGGCGACGCCGCCGAGCTCGGCAAGAACCTGGGCGACGACCTGCGCGAAGGCAAGGTCACGCTGCCCGTGATCTGCACGCTGCAGCGCTGCAGTGCGCCGCAGGCCGAGCTGATCCGTCACGCGATCGAGCAGGGCCAGACCGAGCGACTCGAAGAGATCATGGCGATCGTGCGCAGCTGCGGCGGCCTGGAGGATGCGCGCCGCGCGGCCCGGACCGAAGCCCAGCGCGCGATCGATGCGGCCCGCCAGTTGCCGGCCAACCGCTGGTCCGAGGCGATGGTCGGGCTGGCGGCCTCGCTGCTCGAACGCCGGACCTGATGGAACAGCTGCACGAAAAACCTCAAAAAATCGTGCTACAATGCATGTCTCAGCTGATCTGAAGCGAATGCCAAGACAGCGAATCGGAATGTAGCGCAGCCTGGTAGCGCACTTCGTTCGGGACGAAGGGGTCGGAGGTTCGAATCCTCTCATTCCGACCAAACATACAAAACAGCACCTTCGGGTGCTGTTTTCGTTTCTGGCGTCGTCATGGCCATCCGGCCGTTAAAAGACCTCTGCCCGGCAGCGGTACTGCTCAGCGCCACCGCCCAGCCCCATGCCATGATCGCGCGCCACAAGCATGGCGGCGATCAGGAGCAGGTCTGGCTCGACGGTACGCCAACCCGCCTGTAGCGAGGCAGCGCGGGACAGGCACAAGGGAGATCGTGGATCTCAGATCAGCGCCCACCCATCGTAGGGACCATGATTGTTGATCCCCATCGGACTCACACCCTCCATCAGCCAGACCGAAGCAGCTCCGTTGGCGTTCGTCCACAGCAGATCGGTCTTGCCGTCGCCATTGAGATCCTGACTGCCGTCCTGCACGCTCCAGCCATCGAAGGGACCGAAATTCGCCTTCGCGGTCGGGTTGGCACCGTCCATCAGCCACAGCGACACCTCGCCGTTGTCCTTGGCCCAGCGCAGGTCCGCCTTGCCGTCGCCGTTGTAGTCCCCTGCCCCATCGACCAGTTGCCAGCCGGCATAAGGGCCGTGATCGACGATCGAGGTCGCGTACAGCCCGTCCATGGTCCAGATCGAGGCCGATCCGTTCGCTTTCGTCCACAGCAGGTCGGTCTTGCCATCACCGTTGAAGTCCTGACTGCCGTCCTGCACGCTCCAGCCATCGAAGGGACCGAAATTCGCCTTCGCGGTCGGGTTGGCACCGTCCATCAGCCACAGCGAGACCTCACCGCTGTCCTTGACCCAGCGCAGGTCCGCCTTGCCGTCGCCGTTGTAGTCCCCTGCCCCATCAACCAGTTGCCAGCCGGCATAAGGGCCGTGATCGACGATCGAGGTCGCGTGCAGCCCGTCCATGGTCCAGATCGAGGCCGACCCGTTCGCCTTCGTCCACAGCAGGTCGGTCTTGCCGTCGCCATTGAAGTCCTGGCTGCTGTCCTGCACGCTCCAGCCATCGAAGGGACCGAAATTCGCCTTCGCGGTCGGGTTGGTACCGTTCATCAGCCACAGCGAGACTTCGCCGTTGTCCTTGACCCAGCGCAGGTCGGCCTTGCCGTCGCCGTTGAAATCGTTGAACGGCACGCTCGGCACCGGCTGGTTGACCGGCACTGATGCCGAGGCCAGATTCAAGCCGATCAGGATCGGGTTGTGGTCGCTGGAGCGGTAGGCGTCCGGGGCGTAATAGCTGGCATCCTGCGCATCGTTCTTGAACTCGGTGTTGTAGTCCAGCACCGCCGGCTCTTCGGCGTTGATGGTCCACTTCACTGCACCGCTGACCTGGCTGGTCAGGCTGTCACTGGCGAGCGCATGATCCAGCGAGCCCCACAGTCCGTCGAAGGAATAGGACAGGCCGCTGGAGACCTTGTTGTAGCCGTTGGCATCGAGATAGGTGATCGGGTCTTCCTGGCTGTAGGCGTTGAAGTCACCCAGCAGCAGCAGGTCGCTGTCGGTGCTGCCGGTGGGGTTGGTACCCAGCCAGGACAGCAGGTCGCGCGCAGCTTCCAGGCGGGCCTGGTTGTTGGCGCCCTGGCCGTCACCGAGGTCCGGGTCGTTCACGCTGCCCTTGGACTTGAAGTGGTTGACCACCACCGTGAACTGCTCGCCATCGGCCAAGGCCTGGAAGGTCTGCGCCACCGGCACGCGGCTGCCAAAACTGGCCGAGAACGCGTCGTACAGCGTGGGATCGGCGACCGCGGCCTGGCCCACCGGCATGACCTTGGCCGGCTTGTAGAGGATGGCAACCATGATGGCATCGTCGCCCGCCGTGGCCGCATCGCCAGCGCTAATTGCCCCGTCGTTGAACGGTCCGGCAATGTAGGCATAGGTGCCCGCGCCAGCCTTGGCGTTGAGCGCATCGACCAGCGAGTCGATGGCACTGCTGCCATCGGCAAAGCCGTTGTTCTGCATCTCCATCAGGCCCAGCACGTCGGCATCCAGACCCAGCAGGTTGGCCACGATCTTGTCTTGCTGACGGGTGAATTCGCCGCCGTCGGTGGCACCGCGACCTTGGTGGCTGGTGCCGTTGGGATTGGTGAAGCTGCTGCTACCCAGCGTGGTGAAGTAGTTGAGCACGTTGACCGATGCCACCTTGATCTCGGCCCCGGTGATGGCCGCCGGCAGGTCGGCCGCGGCGGGACGTGCGCTGCCGGTGAACAGCGGCTCGATGGTCGGCTGGATGCGGTAGCTGGTTTCGTAGGCCAGCGCGCCACTGACGGTGAGCTGGTCGACCACGCCCACCACGCTGGTCACGCTGTCGCCGGCGCGCAGGGGGTTGGCGGCCGACAGGTCGCTGCCACCCCGCCCGGAGTGGACGCCGGGATTCTGGCTGCTGCTGCCATCGTCCAGGATGATCTGGTCTTTCTGCGTGGCCGCCATGTAGGCGGCATAGCCGCTCACGCTGGGCGCACTGGTCTCGGTGTATTGCTGCAGCAGGGTGTCGGAGGTGAGCGTGACCGTGCCGTACTGACCCAGGGTGTAGTTGTCGGTGATGACCAGCTTGCCGCCTGCCGTGGCCGACGACAGTTCCACCAGCATGCCTTCGACCGCCTCCCAGTCGACCATTTCAGCCACCGGCAGCGTGATCTGCACCGGGGCCGGCAGGGCACTGGTATCGGCGTTGTCAGTGACCAGTTGCAGGTTGGTGGGCGCCGTCAGCTGGGTCTGGCCCTGGTATTCGGCCACGGTGCCGGTCAGGCGCACCACATCGCCCACATGGGTGACAGCGATGCCGGGATTGCTGTTGTTGTAGTAGACGAAGATGCCCTCGGAGGTACGGGCATTGCCATCGCTGTCGGCGACCTCTTCCTGCACGAAGAAGCCTTTCATGCTGGGCATGTAGGCCGTGACCACGCCCTGGATGGTGACCGTCTGGCCCAGCAGGGTGCTGGCGCTGCTGGAACCCTGGATCGCCGAAATCAATGTGGGCGCGGCATCGTCGTCGAGGATGGTGCCGCTGGCCGTGGCAGCGATGATCTGGCCACCGATGGCATTGGCCAGGGTGAGCGTGAAGGCTTCGTTGCTTTCAGCCGCGCTGTCGCCAGCCACGTTGAGGGTGATGGTCTTGCTGGTCTCGCCGGCCGCAAAACTGACCGTGCCGCTGGGCAGCTGGCCGCCAAAGTCGGCGCCGTCCACGGCGGCACCGCTAACGGCATAGTCCACCGTGGTGGCGCCGCTGATGTCGCCGGCACGGGTCACGGTGAAATCGAAGGCGCTGCTGCCGCTCCGGCCTTCGGCCTGGCTGGCGTTGCTGGCGGCCAGCGACAGCACGGCGCCGGAATAGCCGTCGATCTTCACGTCATCGACACGCCAGCTCGACGAGCTGTTGCTGCCCGTGCCTGATGAGGTGTATTGGAAAGCGAAATAGACATTGCTGCCCTGGATCGCCGACAGGTCGATCAGCCCGGAGGGGGTAGTGACCTGGCTGTTGTCGGGCGAGGGGGTGTAGCTCAGTTCGGTCCAGTGGTAGAGCGCGGGGTCGCCGGTGCCGGAATAGTCGGTGCTGTACTTGACCTTGACTTCGGGGTTGGCGATGCCGGTATCGCTGTAGCGGGTCCAGGTGGTGAAGCTCAGGTATTCGACGCTGGTCTGGCTCAGGTCGAACGCCTTCGAGATCAGCCAGTCATTCGCGGGCGCGGCATCGCCAAAGCCGTTGACCTCGGCGGTGCCGCTGCTGGCGCGGTACCAGGTGGTGGCGGTACCGGCATCCACGCTGTAGGCGGTAAATTCAGCCAGATTGGTGCCGAAGCTTTCGGTGTAAGGCGTGGCCAGGCTCGCCCCGGCCAGCACGTTGCCGGGCGAGCCGATGCTGGCGGCTGCCGCGCCCTGCGCAAAGGCCCCGAGCACACCGACATCGGCATCGCCGTATTTCGGAGCCGACGTGGAGACGCCGTCCCACACTGCAGATTCAGTCGTGCCACCACCCGCAGCCAGCCCGGCGTGAGCCGTGGTCAAGGCGATGCCGTCACTGCGAACCATGGGCGTGATCACGGTGCCATCGGTGGCCGTGATGTGGGTGGACTTGAAGTTCACTCCGGCCGCGACATAGCCGTTCGGGTCAAACACGACCACGGCATCGCCATTGCCCAGCCCAGGGCCGCCGGTGGCGAGCACGGGCACCATGTCGGCCAATCCCCAGGCCGCACGGAAGGCCACGGCATCTGCTGCCGCCAGCACGACCAGACGCGCGCCAGGATGGAGGATGCCTGACAGGGAAGCTGCCGCTGCATCAGCGGGGTTGGCGGAATCGTCATCCCATTTCCAGCCCGTCAAGTCGATCGGCGTCGTACCGTGGTTGTACAGCTCGAAGAAGTCGCCCCCAGCGGCGTTGGAGTTCACCTCGGTAATCAGCAGGTCGTAGTGGGGCGCGGCGGAGACGGTCGCAAAGTTCAGCGCATCGGCCCCCGTGATGCCGGCCCAGGCGTTGCCCGCGTGGTCGGTCAGTGCGTCGGCCGTGGCCTCGACGTAATAACCCGTACCGTTGGCCAGATTGCCCGGCTCGATCGAAACGGTATTGAACGCGATGCTGACCCGGCTGCTGTGGACCTGGATCGTGTCAACCACGCTGTTGTCGCTGGTTTGCCTGATGACGAAGCTGCCCGAACCGGCCTGCACGCCTTCATCGAACTTCAGCACCAGCTGGCTGGAAATGCCCAGGTTGACGGCATTGTCGGCCGGGGCGCTGCTGACCAGCCTGGGGCCCGTCGCGTCGGTCACATCGCTGCCGAGCGCGACCCAGTTGCCGACGAACTGCTGCTCGGCCGCCGGCAGGTCCTTGGATACGCCAGTCTTGCCGGGCCAGACGGTGTCACCATTGTCCTGCAGCAATTGCACCAGGGTGCCTGCGGCGGTGCTTTGCACCTCGACGATGGTCTCGAAGCTGCCGCCCGTGACATCGCGCAGCGCATCGAGGCTCACGTCCAGTTCGGTCACGCTGGCCAGGTCGGTGCTGAGGCGGTAGAGGCGGAAGTCGTTTGTGACCTCGGTGCTGGCGGCAGCTGCAGGCCCGGCCAGCACCAGATAGCCGTTGCCGTCAGCGGTTTTTTCAATCGAGCGGATGCCGCGCCCGCCCAGGTCCAGCTCGATCGGGACACCGAAACCGGGACTGCCGCCGATCAAGCCGCCGATGGCCACCGGGACGATGACGGCGTTCTCACGGGTGATGGTGTCGGTTTGCGGAGCACGGAAAGCCAGCAGCAGCTGCGTGCCGTCCTGCGAGGCGCTCATGCCTTCGATCGAGAAACCGTTCACGCCTTCGGGCACCATGCCTGCCGCGCTGGAGGCGGCAAAGCCGAAGTAGCCGGCCCCCTGGCCATGGGCATTGCTGCTGTCCCAGCTGGACAGCGCCGTTTCCAGGCTGCTGGACTTGCCCAGGTAGGTGAAGCTGGTCTGGGCTCCGGTGCCGGAGACAGTGACGGCAAACAGGTTCTCGCGCGGATCGGACTCGCTGCCCGATTTGGAGTTGCTTTGCGATCCGACGAAATACAGGGTGTCGCCGACGCGGGTGCCGGCTTCCAGATCCAGCTCGCCGCCGTTGGCCAAGGCGGTCGCGTAGCTCCACTCGACCAGGGCTGCACCACCGGCGCGGTCGTGCACGCGCAACACGCTGGCTTCGTCGTCGCCCACCACCATGTAGTTGGCATCGAGCGCGATCGCGGTGGAAGCGTCGGAGCTGTCCACGCTGGTACCCGCATTGGGCGTGAAGGTCTGCTGGCTGCCCGCCGTGCCGATGTCGGCAAAGTTGATGGCCAGGTCGGACTGGGTCGAGCCGGTGATGGCGCCAGCGTTGCTGCCGGTGAACGCGCTGTCGTTGAACGCGAGCGTCAGGTGGTTCAAATCGCTGGCATTGCCGTGCGCGCTGGCCTTGCCGGCGAAGCTCAGCTCAGCCTGGCTGCTGCTGGTGCGGGTCAGCACCGCAGTCAGGCCAACGGGGACATTGCTGACGACGGCTTGGGGCGTGGCACCAGCCAGCAGGTCATCGCCGTTGCTGCCGGCAAAGGTGTCGCCGCCCGACAGGGTGATGATGACCTTGCCGCTGACCGAACCATCGAATGCCAGCCCTTCATTGAACTGGCCGCTGTAGGTCAATGCACCGATGGCTTCGTTGTCGGCAATGGTCACGGCTTGCGACAAGTTGCTGCCCAGCGTGACGCCCGAGGAGGGATTGCCGAGGGTCAGCGTGGCGGTTTCACTGCCTTCGGCGAGAGCGTCGTCCAGCACGGTGAAGATGACGCTGCCGACGGTGGCGCCATCAACGATCGTGATGCGGGTGCCGGACAGGGTGAAATCGTCTGCCGTGATGCCGGTGCCAGTGACGGCCAGATCGACGGTCTGGTTGCCAGTGACTGGAGCAGAAGCCGTGGCGGTGACCGTGATGGCCGTGGTGCCGGCCTCGGCGCCAGTGGCGCTGCTGACGGACAGCGTGACGCTGGGGACGATGGGGGGGTTGACGGTGGCACCGAGACTGAAGATCACCCCCTTCAGCGGGGATTGATCGGCGGTCAGGAATGGGGCATCGGGCGAGACGCCATCAGCATTCTGATCGCCACTGGCATCCTGCGACACCCAGTGGCTCAAGGTGTGAATCGCCAGGCGCGCGGCAGATGCGTCAACAAAATTGGCGCCTCCACTGGCGGGGTTGTAAGCGAAGACATCGGCATCGTCATCCTGCGGCTTGAAATCGATCGCATCGGTGCCTGCCGTCAAGCCGGTGCCGTCGAGGGTCATGGCCGCGGTGTAGCCGCCGCTGGCCACTGCCGACAAGAAGGTGAAACTGCCCGTGGTGGCGTCCCCGGTGCTGGTGTAGGCGTACAGGGTCTCGTCGCTGGCCCCCAGGTTTTGCGATCCGGAAACGATCGAGAGCTGTCCATGACTGGCTGCCGCCGATGTGGTGCTGACAGCGGTAAATTCGACGACCGTGCCGGCGGCAATCGGAGCACCCGTATTGTTGGTCCAGCTGTTGATGCCTTCACCGGTGTTGAAGGCGGTCCCGTTCCACTCATCGTCCCGGAAATGGATCACCTGTCCAGCAGGAATTTCGTTCAAAACGATAAAAGCGAAACCATCCGTTCCATCTGCGTTGAATCCAACGAACGCAATGCTGCCAGCCGAAAGTGCCATGTCGTTACCTGTAAAGTGAGTCCCAGGACGGGGAAACGACCCACCTTACGTGCTGACCATGAAAAACATATGTCAATTGACAATCACTTCTGGGGAGGGTTTGTCTCGAAATGCCTCATCTGAAATGGATTGCAGCGCCAGCGCCCACCCCAGGATGGATCGATGCCTCGAGTCCCGCTTCGGCCTGGTCGAATCGAACGGGCCGACCCGGAAGCCTCGGGCCCGCCTCACAGGCTCTGCCAGCGCTCCAGATCGGCCGGCTGGAGCCGGCCCAGCTTGCGCTCGAGCAGCCGGCCCGTGCGGTCGAACAGCACACTGAAGGGCAGGCCGCCGTTGCTGTTGCCAAGCTCGCAGCTCAGCTCGGTGCCACCGAGTCCGGCCAGTCCGATCGGAAAGGCCAGCGGGCGCCTGGCCAGGAAGGCGCGCACCGCGCTGGGCTGGTCGATCGCCAGCCCCAGCACCTGCCAGCCCTGGGCCAGATGGGACTGGAAGAACTGGTCGAGCAGCGGCAGTTCCTCGACGCAGGGCGGGCACCAGGTGGCCCAGAAGTTCAACAGCAGGGGACGACCGCGGAAATCGGCTGCCGCCAGCTGCTGGCCGCCCGGCGACTCCCATGACTGGGACCAGAAGGCCGCGGGCGGCTCGGACCCGCGCGAGCAGCCGGCCAGCCCGGCGCTTGCCAGCGCCGCCAGGGCGCCGCCGCCCACGAGCATGTCGCGCCGCTTCATGGGACCGAGGCTTCCTGTGCCATGCGCTCGCGCAGCGCGCGGGCATCGCCGCGCGGCTTGCGCCCGGCGGCATCGCGCAACAGCGCGCCGCGGAAATCGCCACCATCGTTGACCAGCAAGTGCACGCCGACCCAGGTCTGCAGCGGCTCGCAGCGGCTGCGCAGGCTCAGCGCCTCGACTGCATGGCCGTGCAGGCCGTTGACGCTGCGCGCCTCGTAGTCGACGCCGCGGTTGATCAGCGCGAGCTCGACCGCCTTCGGATCATCGCTGAACAGCTGCAGATAGATGTCGGACAGCTCGGTCGCCGTGCCATGCCAGACCGCGCCGCCCAGATGGGGCTGGAACTCGGCCAGCCGCTCCATCCAGACCAGCGCCAGCTCGCGCAGCGCCTGCAGCTCGGCCGGCTGGGTGTCGGCATGGAAGATCGCGAGATGCTCGCGCACCGCGGCCTCGACCGCCAGGTTGTCGGGCAAGGGCGTGCGTGGCGGCAGGCCGAGCTGCTTGAGCGCGCGTCGCTTGGCCGAACCGTACTCCTGCCCTTCGTCAACCACCAGGGCGGCAGCGGCGGCGGCGATTTCCTGCATCAGATCGGGGTTCATGCGAGCACTGTATCCCAGGACACCAATGCCTGCCGACACCAGGCCCGAAGCACCCTGCGGCAACGCGCGGCGGGCCTGACTGCGGCCACAGGCCGGCAGCAATCAGCGCATGGGGGCGCCGTCAGCGGCTGGGTTCGCTGCACGCGCGCAGCAGGCCGGCGATCAGCTCCGGCAGATCGTTGTCGAAGCTCATCAGCAGATCGGACGGCTGCCGGGCCGCAGCGAGCTGCAAGGCCTCGGCAACGGCGGGCTTGAACGCCTCGGCCGCGGGCAGTCCGAGCTCGGACTGCAGGCGCGCGACGACGGCCTCGCAGGTCCGCTCAGAGCCCAGCACCTGCCAGGCGTAGTCGACTTCGTAGCGCTCGACCGCATCGGCCAGGCTCTCGCCGTCGAGCCGGGACTCGGCGGCAAACTGCACCAGCGTGCGGGTGCAGAGTCCGTTCACGATGCCAGCCAGCAGCTCGGCCTGCGCGGATGCAATAAGGGGGGTTGTCATGGGGGGGTCCTTGTTCAATGAGCCCAGGATCGGTGTCAAGCGCTGCAGGTCATGGGCGGACCTGAGCTTGGCGTATGGGCGGCCAAGCCGCTGCAGCAGCCTGGGCGACTGCGCAGCCTCGGCGCCAGAGCGGGCCCGGACCCGTTCAGTGACCGGAAAAGCAAAAGCCCATCGCACTGGGCGACGGGCTTTTGCCTACCTTGCCATTTTACGACACTTCGTCTCGAATCCCAAGGGGACAGGAGAAGGCGGGTCGGTCGAGATCAGCACCGCACCGGGACAGCAGCCTCAGGCGGCGCCCTCTTCCTTCAGCGAAGCCATGTCAATCACGAAACGGTATTTCACGTCGGCCTTGAGCAGGCGCTCATAGGCTGCGTTGATGTCCTGGATCCGGATGATCTCGATGTCGGAACCGATGCCATGCTGGCCGCAGAAGTCCAGCATCTCCTGCGTCTCGGCAATGCCGCCGATCAGCGAGCCGGCCAATGCCTTGCGGCCAAAGACCAGCGTGCCGGTGTTGAAGTCCTCCAGCGGGCCGAGGTAGCCGACCATCACCAGGGTGCCGCCAGCCGCCAGCGTCGGCACATAGGGATTGACGTCATGCAGATAAGGCACGGTGTCGATGATCAGGTCGAAGCGGCCGCTCACGGCCGCCATCTGCGCCGGATCGGTCGAGATCACGATCCGGTCCGCCCCCAGGCGGCGCGCATCGGCCTCCTTGCCCGGCGAGCGGCTGAACAGCGTGACCTCGGCTCCCATGGCCTTGGCCAGCTTCAGACCCATGTGACCCAGCCCGCCCAGACCGACGACGGCCACCCGGCTGCCGGGGCCGACCTGCCAGTGGCGCAGCGGCGAATAGGTGGTGATGCCGGCGCACAGCAGCGGGGCCGCCGCCGCCAGGTCCAGGCTGTCGGGGACCTTGAGCACGAAATCCTGCTTGACGACGACCCGCTCCGAGTAGCCACCGTGAGTGCGACTGCCATCGACCGGGTCGGTACCGTTGTAGGTGTAGGTGGCGCCGTTCTCGCAATACTGCTCCCAGCCCTTGCCGCAGGAGCGGCAATGCTGGCAGGAGTCCACCATGCAGCCCACGCCCACCCGGTCGCCGGCCTTGAAGCGGGTGACCTGCGCGCCGACTTCCAGCACGCGACCGATGATCTCGTGGCCGGGCACCATCGGGTATTGCGCGTTGCCCCAGTCGTTGCGCACATTGTGGAGGTCGGAGTGGCAGACCCCGCAATACAGGATGTCGATCACCACATCGTTGGCGCGCGGGCTGCGGCGGTCAAAGCGGAACAGGTCCAGCCGACCGGTGGGTGAATGGGCGGCGTAGCCCTTGATGTTCTGGCTCATGGATAGCAGTCCTTGTCGAAACAGGTTCAGGAAAAAACGCAATCAGGTCGGTCCAGCGGCAGGCGCCAGGTCGCCAAAGCGATAGGCGGCGGTCACGCCACCGTCCATCAGGAAATCACTGCCGGTGATGAAGGCGCCGTCCGGCCCCATCAGCAAGGCGGCCAGCTGGGCCACTTCGTCGGGCGTGCCCGCGCGCCCGACCGGGCAGCCTTCGATCATGCGGCGGTAGCCTGGTCCGCGCGGGCCGGACAACTCGTCCCTGGCCAGGGGCGTGATGATGATGCCGGGGCTGATGGTGTTGAGCCGCCCACCGCGCTGTCCCCACTTGACGGCCTCGGCCATCACCCGCAACGAGTTGCCGCGCTTGGACAACTGATAGGCATGCAGCGGGTCGGTCACGCGTTCGGCCTGCAGCAGGTCGAGCTGCAGCAGTTCCTCCACCGGGGTCAGCGCCAGGGCCCGGTCCTGGTCCGGCATCAGCGCGGGCAGGCGATGGCCGGACTGCGACGAGATGACCAGCCCTGCGCCGCCCGGCGCGATCACAGCGCCAAAAGCCTCCAGCACGAGCGCCGTGCCATACAGGTCGACCCGCAAGATGGTGGCAGGCGAGGCCTGGGACGGCGATACCCCGGCGGCATGAATCAGCCCCGTGATCTTGCCCAGTCCGCTGGCGGTCCGGACCAGCGCCTGCACCGAATCCCGGCAAGACACGTCAACCCCAGCCGCACTGGCCAGGAAACCGGCGTTGGCCAGCATTTCCGCTGCAGCAGCGGCATCCTGCTGCTGCAGGCTGGCGAGCAGCAGATGCTTGCCCGCGCCCACGCGCCGGGCAATGGCCTGGCCGATCGAACCGGCACCGACCACCACGACCACATCGTTCATCTGGCATTCCTTCGGCTTCGTTTGCACCATGGCCGCTACTGTAGGCAAACGATTGACAATCGAATAGCCAGAAATGTCTTGCAGCAGAATCAAGAAAAAATTGGCAATCAATACCCCAGCAAGGAATCGTCTCCATGGCCATCAATGAACTTCGCGCGATTGACACCTTCGCCAAGGCGGTGACGCTGGGCAGCATTCGCCGCGCCGCGCTCGCGCAGGGGGTGACGCCCCAGGCGGCCAGCCAGGCCATCGCCCAGCTCGAGCAGCAGCTTGGCGTGCGTCTGCTGCACCGCACGACCCGCAGCCTGGCGCTCACGGATGAAGGGCAGCGCTTCCTGGAGGCGACCCAGCCCGCGCTGGCGGCGCTGGAGCGGGCCTTGAGCCGCGCGCGCGAGTCCAAGGACGAGATTGCCGGGCCGCTGCGCATCGTGGGGCCGAGGTCATCGTTTGCCAGCCTCCTGATGCCGGTGCTCGACGAGTTCTGCCAGCTCCACCCCGGAATCCAGCCCGACGTGCAGCTCGACGACGGAGTCGGGAACTGGGTGCTGGACCGGGTGGATGTGGGCTTTCGGATCGGGGTCTCGCCCGAGGAAGGGGTGATCGCGCGCCGGCTGTTGCCGGTGCAGCTGCTCGTCTGTGCCGCGCCGAGCTACCTGGAGCGTTTCGGGGCGCCGCAGAGCGTGGAAGACCTGGCGACGCACCGTTGCAGCGCGTTCCGCCATCCGGCCACCGGCCAGATTCTGCCCTGGTACCTGAACATCGACGGCGAGATCCAGCACCGGCATGTCACGCCGACGCTGTCGACCAACGATGCCGAACTGGAGTTGCAGGCGGTGCTGGCCGGCCAGGTGATCGGCCAGATCTCGAATCTGGCGGCCGCTGGCCTGATCCGCCAGGGACGGCTGGTGCCGGTGCTGCTCGAGCATGTCAGCGACCATATCGGCTTGCACCTGTACTACGGCAACCGGACCGCGCAGCCCAGGCGGGTGCGGGCTTTCATCGACCTGGCGATCCAACGCCTGGCGGACCGGCCCGACTACCTGCTGAGCAAGCAGGAGCTGGGCGACCGGAGATGGGCCAAAGGCGCCGATTTTCTGACGCCGGAAAGCAGAACGCCCGCTTGAAAAAGCGGGCGTTCATGGGAATTTTGGTGGCCTGGGACGGAATCGAACCATCGACACGCGGATTTTCAATCCGCTGCTCTACCAACTGAGCTACCGGGCCTTGCTGCATGCAGCAGTGGGGACAATTATAGGGGCGTTTTCGCCATTTTTTCACATAGCGTTGCGCTTTGTTTTGGACAGGTCGATGCCGAGCTGCTTGAGCTTGCGATACAGATGGGTGCGCTCGAGGCCGGTCTTTTCCGCCACCCGGGTCATCGAGCCATGCTCCTGGACCAGATGAAACTCGAAATAGGCACGCTCGAAGGCATCGCGCGCCTCGCGCAGTGGCAGGTCGAAGTCGAACTGGCTGACGGGCGCGCGCTCGGGCGGCACGGCGCTCTCGGGCACGGACAGCAGTTCGGCGTCGGGCGCCACCGCGACGACACTGGCAGGCGCTGGAGCCGGACGAGCGACGAGCTTGTCCAGGCCCTGCGCGACCGACTGCAGCAGCTTTTGCAAGGTGATCGGTTTTTCCAGGAAGGCCATCGCGCCGATGCGGGTGGCCTCGACCGCGGTGTCGATGGTGGCGTGACCGCTCATCATGATGACCGGCATGGTCAGCTGGCCGGCGGCCGCCCATTCCTTGAGCAGCGTCACGCCATCGGTGTCGGGCATCCAGATGTCGAGCAGCACCAGATCGGGTCGCTGACGCTCGCGCAAGGCTCGCGCCTGCGCTGCGTTCTCGGCCAGCTCGACGGCGTGGCCTTCATCGTTAAGGATCTCGAACAAGAGCTCGCGGATACCAAGCTCGTCGTCCACCACCAGTATGTTTGCCATGGCCTTGCCAATAATCCCTAGCTTGTCGCTTCGTCTTGTTGCGTTTGCGCAACCTTGAATGATAACGAGACTCTGGCCCCCAGGATACGGTCACCGTCGAGACGGTGGCCGATGTCGATCCGGCCGCCATGTTCGTCCATGATTTTCTTGACCACTGCCAGGCCCAGCCCGGTGCCCTTGGACTTGGTCGTCACATAGGGCTCGAAGGCGCGCTTGAGTATGGCCTCGGGGAAACCGGGCCCATTGTCCTGCACCACCAGCCTGACCCGGCGCCCGCTTTCGGCCAATCGGGTCTGCAGCAGCACCGGGCCGGCACCGGGCGGCGTGGCGTCCTGGGCGTTCTGCACCAGGTTGTGGATAACCTGGCGCACCTGCTGGGCATCGGCCAGCACCAGGGGCACGGGCTCGAGGTCGAGCTGCACCGGCACGCTGGAGGGGTCGTACAGGACCAGGATGTCGCTGACCAGCGCGTTGAGGTCGATCGGCATCAGCTGCGCCGCCGGCAGGCGCGCATAGTCGCGGAAATCGTTGACCAGGCGCTTCATCGCGTCGACCTGATCAACGATGATGCGCACCGAGCGGCTCAGCAGCGCGGCATCCTGGCCCTCGAGCTTGCCCTCGAGCTTCATGGCCAGGCGCTCGGCCGACAGCTGGATCGGGGTCAGCGGATTCTTGATCTCGTGCGCGAGTCGGCGCGCGACCTCGCCCCAGGCCTGGGCACGCTGGGCCGAGATGATCTCGGACACGTCGTCGAACACCAGCAGGCGATCGCCATGCGGCAGCAGGGCGCCGCGTGCAATCAGCGTGACATGGTCGCCGCCACCGCCGGGGTGGGCCAGATCGGCGCGATCGGCATGGGCGGGACGCAGCTCGAAGGACTGCTGCCAATGGCCCTGCTCGTGCGCGGATTCGCCGAGGAAGCGGTCGAACTGCTGCTGCACCCAGTGGGCAAAGCCCTCGAGCCCGGGCACGGTCTGCAGGCCCTGCCATTGGTGGGCGGCGAGCGGCGCGCGCAGGATGCGGGTGGCGCCGGGGTTGGCGCTCAGGATGCTGCCCCGGGCGTCGAGCACCACGACGCCAGCGGTCAGGTTGTCGAGAATGGTCTGCAGGTTGGCGCGGGCGGTGTCGACCTGCTGCATGCTGCTCTGGACCGCCTGGCGCGCATCGGAGAGCTCCTGTGTCATGTGCGCGAAGTCGCGCGTCAGGCCGGCGAGCTCGTCGCGCGAGGACAGCGCGAGCTTGGGGCCGAGGTCGCCGCGCGCGACATCGCGCATGCCGGCGGCCAGCATCAGCAGCGGGCGCACCAGCTGGTTGCCCAGCAGCACGGCCAGCAACACGGCGCCGAACAGCGCCAGGAACAGCGTGAGCGTGAGCGTGCCGATATAGAGCCGGCGCAAGCCGTCGCGCGCCAGCGAGCGCTCCTGGTATTCGCGATGCGCGACCTGGACCGCGAGCGCATCGG
The DNA here is from genome assembly GCA_026400105.1 of Burkholderiales bacterium. Taxonomy (GTDB): domain Bacteria; phylum Pseudomonadota; class Gammaproteobacteria; order Burkholderiales; family Burkholderiaceae_C; genus Malikia. Next base: position 17,671 of record JAPLPQ010000083.1, on the reverse strand, counting down.
CCACCAACAGCGCCGGCAACGGGGCGCTGACCTGCAGATAGCGCGGCTCGTCCTGCAGGCCGAAACCGGCGGCGGCCACCAGCGCCAGCACCTTGATGCGCGGCTGGCTGGCCGGCCCGGACGGATTCGAGGCGCCGTCCTGCTCCTCCAGGCCCTCGATGCTGGCGATCACGCGGTCGCGCCGGGTCGCGCGCAGATCGGACGGACTCGGGCGCTCCGGGGTCAGCTTGAAGCGCGACTCGCCGGCGCTGGCAACGGCCTGACCGTTCGAGCTCCAGAGCACCAGGTCGGCCGCCGAGAGCTGCTCGCGCAGGCGCTCGAGCGCCAGGCCGGCGCCGGCATTGCTGCTGCCGGCCAGGCCGGCGGCGGCGACCCGGGTCTTGTTGGCCAGATCGACCGCCAGCGTGTCGAGGGTGGTACGGCCCAGACTAAGGCCGGCGCTCAGCGCGGACTCGACCCGCACGTCGAACCAGTTCTCGATCGAGCGCGAGACGAACTGATACGACACCAGGTAGACCAGCAGACCGGGCAGGAAGCCCACCAGCGAGAAGATCGCCGCGAGCTTGAGCATGAGCTGGCTGCCGAAGCGCCGTCGGCGCAGGCGCAGCACCAGCTGGACGGCCAGGCCGACGATCACCAGCAGGAACACGACGGCGACAGCGACGTTGATGCCGACCAGGCGCGCGAAGTTGGCCTCGTAGAAGGCCCGGTTGTCGGTCGCCAGCGTCAGCAGGAACAGCAGCACGAGCGCGACGCCAACCATGAACAGCAGCCCCAGCACGATGGCCCAGCGGCCGGGGCCGGACGGCAACACCGAGCCCGAGGCGGCCGGGGTGCTGGTCATCACGCGTCGTCCTCGGACCTGGAATCCGATAGCGCCGGCTCGGCCTCGTTGCTGATCTGACCGGGTACGTCGAGCGTCTTTTGCAGCGTGATGTTCCAGCTGCTCTGGTTGAACAGGCCGAGCTGGAACGGTCGCGGCAACTGGCTCAGATCGAGCGCGAAGCTGAACTCGACGCGCTGATCGCCGGCTCCGTTCCAGCGCGCGGCGTCGATGAGCTTCCAGTTCGAGACATGGCCGGCGCTGAGCAGCGCATCGGCCAGGCTGTCGAAGTTCTGGTGCAGGCCGTACTGCAGTCCGGCGGCGCCGGGCGTGCCGGAGGCATAGCTCAGGCGCCAGCGCCTGGTGAGCGGCTGGTAGGCGAGCCGGACCGTGCGCGCCACGCTGGCCACGGTTTTGTCGAGCCAGTACCAGCGCGACTGGATCAATTCGGCCTTCCAGAGGAAATGCAGCGGCACGCCCTTGCGCAGCACCTCCTCGACCGTGGGGCTGATCTCGAGCGGCAGGCGGGCCGACAGGAACAGGCCCTCGCTGCGGCGCACCAGGGCGAGCTGGGCCGGATCGGCTGCGGGCGACTCCAGCGCCGCGCTGACGGGGCCGGTGGCCAGCAGCAACGCAGCAGCAGCCAGCGCCAGCATGGCGCGACGGCGCCCGGCAGGCGCATCAATCGGCCGGGCGCTTGAGCAGCAGGGCATAAAAGAATCCGTCCATCCCGACAAGATTATCAGCGCCGACGCTGCCGCCCGACAAGGCCTCGCCCGGCATCAGGTGCCCCGGCGAAGGCAGCAGCTCGGCATCGGGATGACGCAGCAGGAAGTCGCGCACCTGCTGCTCGCCCTCGGCCTTGAAGACAGAGCAGGTGCAGTAGAGCAGCCGCCCGCCCGCGCCCAGCGTCGGCCAGAGCGCCTCGAGCAGGCGCAGCTGCTGCGCGGCAAGCTGGGCGATGTCGCCGGGACGGCGCAACCAGCGCACATCGGGGTGACGGCGCACGATGCCGGAGGCCGTGCAGGGCGCATCGAGCAAGATGGCATCGAAGGCGCGGCCATCCCACCAACGGGCGGTTTCGGCGGCGTCGGCCGCGCGCAGCTCGGCCTTGAGTCCCAGGCGCTGCAGGTTGTCACGGATGCGCTCGCAACGCTGCGGATCGACATCGAGCGCCAGCAGGTCGAGCTCGGCACACTCGAGCAGATGGGCGGTCTTGCCGCCCGGGGCGGCACAGGCGTCGAGCACCCTGGCGCCGGCCGGCAGATCGGCGCCGTCGAGCAGCAGCGGGGCCGCCAGCTGGGCCGCCAGGTCCTGTACCGAGCAATGGCCCTGCTCCCAGCCCGGCAGCCGATCGACCGCGACCGCCTGCGCCAGCGCGATGCCGTCTTGGCCCACCGGCTCGGCCTGCAGGCCCTGGGCACGCAAGGTCTGCAGGTAGTCGTCGCGCCCGATGCGGCGACGGTTGACGCGCAGCACCATCGGCGCGGGCCGGTTGTTGGTGGCCAGGATCGCCTGCCAATGCTGCGGGTGGTCGCGCCGCACGCGCTGCACCCACCAGAACGGGTGGTTCCAGCGCGCCTGCAGGTCCTCGCCGGCCTTGAGCAGCAGCTCGTCCTGCTCGCGCAGGTAGCGGCGCAGGCAGGCGTTGACAAAGCCGGCCAGCCCTGGCGGCAGCTTGAGCTGCTGCAAGGCCTGCACCGACTGGTCGACCACGGTGTGGGCGGCATAGCTGACGTTGCCGCCGACGGCCTGCGGCAGCAGCAGCGCCAGGGCCAGCCCGAGCAGCGCGCGCGCGGCGCCCTCGGGCGGACGATCGGCCAGCAGGCCGATCAGCACGCCGGCCTCGCCCCAGTGGCGCAGCGCGTGGAAGGCCAGGGCCTGCACGCCGGGGCGCAGCCGCGCCGGGATCTTGGCCAGCACATCGGTCAGGGAACGGCCCTGCTCGACGGCCAGGAGGGTGCGGGCGGCAGCGGCCAGCTGATCGGACAAGGGGATCGGTGAATTCATTCGGTGCGATGACGGGCCGCGCGGACAACGCGCAAAGCCGGATTCGGGACGGGATGCTGCCATTATCGCGAAGCCATCAGGCCCGGTGCATCATCACAGCTTCATCTGCTGCCAATAAGATGACGGATTGCCCTTTCGGGCAGCCCCCTAGACCGCAAAGGAAAGACCTATGAAATTCACCGATCTGGCCGAGGACAGCGAAGACAGCGGCCATACGCCGGCCGAACGCATCGCCGCGGCCACCCGCAGCACCTGGGTCAGCGTAGGCGTCAACCTGGTGCTGACCCTGCTGCAGATCCTGGCTGGCATCTTCTCGAAGTCGCAGGGCCTGATCGCCGACGGCATCCACTCGCTGTCGGATCTGGTGGCCGACTTCGTGGTGCTGCTGGCCGGCCATCACAGCCGCAAGGATGCGGACACCGACCACCCTTACGGCCATCACCGCTTCGAGACTGCCGCCTCGCTGGTGCTGGGCCTGCTGCTGCTGGCAGTCGGCCTGGGTATGCTCTGGTCTGCCGTGCACAAGCTCGAGTCGCCCGGAACCGTGCCGGAGGTGCATGTGCTGGCGCTCTGGGTCGCCGGCGGCGCGCTGGTCAGCAAGGAGCTGCTGTTTCGCTACATGCTGGCGGTCGCCAAGCGCGTCAAGTCGAGCATGCTGGTCGCCAATGCCTGGCATGCCCGCTCCGATGCGGCCTCCTCGCTGGTGGTCGGCCTCGGCATCATCGGCAACCTGGCCGGCTACCCGATCCTCGACCCGATCGCCGCATTGATCGTCGGCGCGATGGTGACCAAGATGGGCTGGGGCTTCAGCTGGGAGGCCTTGCACGACCTGATGGACCGCGCGGTCGACGAGGAGGAAGTGGCCGCGATCCGGCAGACCCTGCTCGACACGCCGGGGGTCGAGGGCGTGCATGACGTGCGCACGCGCAAGATGGGCGACATGATCGTGGTCGATGCCCACCTGGAGGTCGATGCCAGCCTGAACGTCGAGGCCGGCCACGACATCACCGTCGAGGCGCGCAACCGGGTGCTGCAGCGCCACCGGGTGCTGAACCTGATGACCCACCTGGACCCGTGGCACAGGCCCGACCTGGATCACGGCCAGGCCAGGACCGTCTGAACGGCAGGCGCCAGACTCAGGGCTTACTCGCCCAGGTAGGCGGCCCTGACCTTGGGGTCGTCGAGCATCTCGCTGCCCTTGCCGCTCATCGTGATCAGGCCCGAGTCCATCACGTAGCCGCGATCGGCCAGCGCCAGCGCGCGGCTGGCGTTCTGCTCGACCAGCAGCACGGTCATGCCCTGGTCGTAGACATCCTTGACCACCTCGAAGATCTTGTCGACCATGATCGGCGACAGGCCCATCGAGGGCTCGTCGAGCAGCAGCAGCTTCGGTCTGCTCATCAGCGCGCGCCCCATCGCCAGCATCTGCTGCTCGCCGCCCGACATGGTGCCGGCGAGCTGGTCCTTGCGCTCGCGCAGGCGCGGGAAGATGGTGAACATGCGCTCGATGTCGGCCGCTATGGCCGCCTTGTCGTTGCGCAGGTAGGCGCCCATCTGCAGGTTCTCGGTGATCGTCATGCGCGTGAAGACACCGCGACCCTCGGGCACCATGACCAGACCCTGCCCGACCAGATCCCAGGGCCCCTGCCCCTTGAGGCTGCGGCCCAGGTACTCGATCTCGCCACCCTGGATCGCCTGGGTGCCGGTGATGGCCTTCATGGTGGTGGTCTTGCCGGCGCCGTTGGAGCCGATCAGCGACACCAGCTCACCCTCGCGGACCTCGAAATCCACGCCCTTGACCGCCTGGATGCCGCCGTAGGCGACCTGCAGGCCCTTGACTCTCAACAATGCGTCGGCCATATCAATGTGCTCCGGTGCCCAGATAGGCTTCGATGACTTTTTCGTTGTGCTGGACCTCGTGCGGCGTGCCCTCGGCCAGCAGCTTGCCGTACTCGAGCACGGTGACGCGGTCGCACAGGCCCATGACCAGCTTGACGTCGTGCTCGATCAGCAGCACGGTGCGGTTGTCCTGGCGGATGCGCTCGATCAGCTCGCGCAGCATGACCTTCTCGGTCGCGTTCATGCCGGCAGCCGGCTCGTCGAGCGCGATCAGCTGCGGGTCGGTCGCCAGCGCGCGCGCGATCTCGAGCCGGCGCTGGTCGCCGTAGCTCAGCGTGCGTGCCTTGAAGTCGGCGTACTTGCCGATGCCGACATAGTCGAGCAGTTCGCGCGCGCGCTCGGCGATGGCGCGCTCTTCGGCCTTGAAGCCGGGCGTGCGCAGGATCGCGCCGAGCAGGCCCGACTTGGTACGCAGGTGGCGGCCCACCATCACGTTCTCGAGCGCGGTCATCTCGGAGAACAGACGGATGTTCTGGAAGGTGCGCGCGATGCCGGCCTTGGCCACCTCGTGCACGGCGGTGGGCTGGTAGGGCTTGCCACCGAGCTCGAAGCTGCCGCTGTCGGGCGTGTAGAGGCCGGTGATGACGTTGAAGAAGGTGGTCTTGCCGGCACCGTTGGGCCCGATCAGGCCGTAGACCTGGCCGCGGGTGATCGTGAGCCCGACCTCGGACAGGGCTTGCAGGCCGCCGAAGCGTTTCGAGATGCCGGCGACTTTCAGTACGGTTTCTGCCATGGTTTTTCCTTGCGGCTCACTTGACATGCTGCAGGCTCTTGCCATGCTCGGAGGTCGGCCACAGGCCGCGCGGACGCATCAGCATCACGACGATCATGGCCAGCGCGGTCAGCAGCTGGCGCAGGATCGAGGCGTCGAGCCGTCCGTCGGTCATGGCCTGCAAGGGCCCTGCGACATAGCGCAACACCTCGGGCAGCGCGGACAGCAGCACCGCACCCAGGATCACGCCGGGCAGGTGGCCGATGCCGCCGAGCACGACCATCGCGACGATCATGACCGACTCGAGCAGGCTGAAGGACTCGGGCGAGATGAAGCCCTGGAAGCCCGCGAACATCGAGCCCGAGACGCCGCCGAAGCTGGCACCCATGCCGAAGGCCAGCAGCTTCATGTTGCGGGTGTTGATTCCCATCGCCTTGGCGGCGATCTCGTCCTCGCGGATCGCCATCCAGGCGCGGCCGATGCGCGAGTTCTCGATCCGGTGCGAGACCACGACCACCCCGATCACCAGCGCCAGGAACAGGTAGAAATAGAGCGTGACCGAGGCGATCTCGAAGCCGAACAGTTCAAGCTTCTTGCCGAAGTTGAGACCGAACAGGTGGATCGCGTCGATCTGGTCGATGCCCTTGGGCCCGTTGGTGATGTTGACCGGATGGTCCAGGTTGTTCATGAAGACGCGGATGATCTCGCCGAAGCCCAGCGTCACGATCGCCAGGTAGTCGCCGCGCAGCTTGAGCGTGGGCGCCCCGAGCAGCACGCCGGCCACGCCAGCGAGCAGCGCCGCCAGCGGCACGATCAGCAGCAGCGACATGTGCATGCCGTCCGGGAACATCGCGGCGATGGCCGGGAAGGTGTCGATCAGGTGCGGCGAGGACAGCAGGCCGTAGAGATAGGCCCCGACCGCGAAGAAGGCGACATAGCCCAGGTCAAGCAGGCCGGCATAACCGACCACGATGTTCAGGCCCAGCGCCAGCATCACGTAGAGCAGCGCCATGTCGGCGATCCGCACCCAGGCATTGCCGAAGCTCTGCAGCAGCAGCGGCAACAGCAACAGCGCCAGCGCGAACAGCAGCGTTTGAAGTTTGTTCAGTTTCATGGGGTTCTCCTGGCCTCAGGCACGGTCGGCCACGCGCTCGCCCAGCAGGCCCGAGGGGCGCAGGGTCAGCATGATGATCAGCACGACGAAAGCGAAGATGTCGGTGTAGTGGCTGCCCAGCACGCCGCCGGTCAGCTCGCCGATGTAGCCCGAGCCGATCGCCTCGATCAGGCCCAGCAGCAGGCCGCCGACGACGGCGCCGGCCAGGTTGCCGATGCCGCCGAACACCGCCGCCGTGAAGGCCTTGAGGCCCGGCAGCATGCCCATGGTGTGCTGCACCGTGCCGTAGTTGGAGGCCCACATCACGCCCGCGATGGTCGCGAGCACGGCGCCGATCACGAAGGTCGAGCCGATCACGAAGTCGGGCCGCACGCCCATCAGGCTGGCCACGCGCGGGTTCTCGGAGGTCGCGCGCATCGCGCGGCCGAGCTTGGTCGAGTTGACCAGCCACATCAGCACCGCCAGCGACACCGCGGTCAGGCCCAGGATCATGATCTGGGTCGGCGTGATCACCGCGCCACCGAACTCGTAGGGCGTGCTCGGCAGCAGGGTCGGGAAGGACTTGTAGTTGGGCTTCCAGATGATCATGGCCAGCGTCTGCAGCAGGATGCTCATGCCCATCGCGGTCAGCATCGGCGCGAGCTTGGGGCTGTTGCGCAGGCGGCGGTAGGCCACGCGTTCGATGGTCCAGTTGAGCGCGGCCGCGACCACGCTGGCCAGCGCCATCGCGACCAGCAGCACGACCCAGCCCGGCAGGCCGGGAAAGGCCTCCTGCAACAAACCGACCAGGGTCCAACAGGTCAAGGCGCCGACCATCAACACCTCGCCATGGGCGAAGTTGATCAGGTTCACGATGCCATAGACCATGGTGTAGCCGAGGGCGACCAGGGCATACATGCTGCCCAGCACCAGACCGTTGATGATCTGCTGAAGCAAGACTTCCATAAAAACTCCATTGACTTGTGGCTCGGCCCGACGGGGTGGGCAGAGCGGGTGCGACGATTGTATGCAGCAGCTTTTGGCGGCCTATCCCGCACAGCCTGGGGGTTTACCCTCGACCGTGCACCACGGCAGCCTTCGAGACCGGCGCGGATCAGGAATCGGACAGCCCCAGACAAGCAAGAGTTGCGCCCGCACCGGGCCCGCGCCTCTTGCTGGCCTGGCCTGATACCGACGAGGCCACAAAAACAAAAACCCCGCAGCTTGTGGCTGCGGGGCTATGTATGGTGGGTCGTGCGGGACTCGAACCTGCGACCAATTGATTAAAAGTCAACTGCTCTACCAACTGAGCTAACGACCCGATCAAGCAAAAAGGCTATCGCCCCTTGCTCGAAAAATCAGCGCTGAAGACGATTGTCTGAAGCGCCTTGAATGGTGGGTCCTGAGTGACTCGAACACTCGACCTACGGATTAAGAGTCCGCTGCTCTACCAACTGAGCTAAGAACCCGAGAAGCGGCTATTATGGCATAAAATCAGCCAGCCGAAAAATCGGCGCCAATTTTTTCATGAACGATACACAAGTCAAGCCGCCCCGCTCCACTCCCCCTTCCAGCCAGCCGCGTCGGCGCCAAGGTCCGGCCGCAGGCCGCCAAGGGCAGCCGCGCGCGCAAGCGCCGGCCAATCCGGTGCTCCAGCAGCTGGCCGACTGGTATCCCCAGCTGTTCGGCGAACAGCCGCGTCCGCTCAAGCGCGGTATCTATGCCGACCTGCTGGCCGCCCAGCCCGAAGGCCTGGACGCCGAAGGCCTGAAGGCCGCGCTGGCGCTGCACACCCGTTCCACCCGCTACCTCAGCAGCGTCGCCGCCGGTCAGGCGCGCCACGACCTGGCCGGCCAGGCGGTGGAGGACATGGCGCCCGAGCATGTGCTGCACGCGCTGCTCGAGGTGCACCGCCGCCGTCAGGGACGCAGCCAGGAGGACCTGCGCCCCAAGCTGCGCCAGCGCATCGCGCAGGCCTTCGAGGCCTCGGGACTGAGCCGCGAGGACTACGCCGTCCTGCTGCCGAGCCGCGACCCGGCCGTGCAGGCGCAGTTCGACCAGGCGCTCGACGAAGCCGGCGCGCGCGCGGCCAAGGACGCGGCGCTGCACCGCGCCTACAGCGCCAGCGGCCTGGAGCCGACCGCTTTCGCCGACAGCTACGGCCTGCCGCTCGGCGAAGTCCAGCGCATGCGCGAGCGCGTCAAGCGCCGCAGCCAGCAGGCCTGAAGCAAGCCGCAACAATGCAAAAAGCCCCGAAAGGGGCTTTTTGCTGCGCGATCCGCCCTGTAAGGGCGGCGTTGTCGTCAGACGCGCTGGGCCAGCTCGGTCGCCTGACCGATGTAGCTGCCCGGCGTCATGGCCAGCAGACGGTCCTTGTCGGCCTGCGGAATCTCGAGCGAGGCGATCAGGGCGTGCAGCGCTTCGGCCGTGACCGACTTGCCGCGCGTGACTTCCTTGAGCTTCTCGTAGGCGCCCGGCACGCCATAGCGGCGCATGACGGTCTGGATCGGCTCGGCCAGCACTTCCCAGGCCGCGTCGAGGTCGGCGGCCAGCGCTTCCTCGTTGAGTTCGAGCTTGTTCAGGCCGGTCATCAGCGACTGATGCGCCAGCACGGTGTAGCCGAGCGCGACGCCGATGTTGCGCAGCACGGTCGAGTCGGTCAGGTCGCGCTGCCAGCGGCTGATCGGCAGCTTCTCGGACAGGTGCTTCAGAACCGCGTTGGCCAGGCCCAGGTTGCCTTCGGCGTTCTCGAAGTCGATCGGGTTGACCTTGTGCGGCATGGTGCTCGAGCCGATCTCGCCGGCCTTGAGCTTTTGCTTGAAGTAGCCCAGCGAGACATAGCCCCAGATGTCGCGCGCCAGGTCGATCAGGATCGTGTTGCTGCGCGCGATGGCATCGAACAGCTCGGCCATGTAGTCGTGCGGCTCGATCTGGATCGAGTAGGGCTGGAAGGTCAGGCCCAGACCGATCCTGGCATCGGCCGGGGTGGCGGCGTCGGGCTCCGGGGTCTCGACCACGGTGCGGGCAAAGGCTTCCCAGTCGAACTCGGGCCAGGCGCTCAGGTGGGCGTTGTAGTTGCCGACGGCACCGTTCATCTTGCCCATCAGCGCGACGCCGGCGATCTTGCCGCGCACGCCGTTCAGGCGCATCACGACGTTGGCGAATTCCTTGCCGACGGTGGTCGGGCTGGCGGTCTGGCCATGGGTACGGCTCAGCATCGGCACGGCGGCGAACTGGTGCGCCAGGGCGCGCAGCTTGGCGATGATGCCGTCAAGCGCCGGCAGCAGCACCAGGTCGCGACCGGCCTTGATCTGCAGCGCATGGCTGGTGTTGTTGATGTCTTCGCTGGTGCAGGCGAAATGCACGAATTCGCCGGCCTGCTGCAGTTCGGCCCAGCCGTCGAAGGCGCCCTTGACGCCCATGGCGGCATTGCCACGAATCCAGTACTCGACCGCCTTGACGTCGTGGTTGGTGGTCTTCTCGATCGCCTTGATCGCCTCGGCATCAGCCGGGCTGAAGTTGGCGACGACGGCGCGCAGGTGGGCGCGGGCAGCGCTGGACAGCGGCGGGAATTCGGCGAAGCCGGCATCGCTCAGATGCTCGAACCAGGCCAGCTCGACCTGCACCCGGCGGTGCATGTAGCCGTACTCGCTCATGTAGGGGCGCAGCGCGGCGAGCTTGGCCGAGTAGCGGCCGTCCAGCGGCGACAGCGCCGTGACGGGGGAAAATTCGACAGAGGTGGATGCTTGCATGATGGCCCGGATTGTAGAAGAGCTCACGCCACAGGTGACTAGAATGAGCCGTTCAGGGAAGACCCAGTAAAGCAAAATCTATGAAATTGATCGGCACCGCCACCAGCCCTTTCGTGCGCAAGGTTCGCATCGTCCTGGCAGAAAAGAAGCTCGACTGTCCCTATATCGAGGATGACGTGATGGCGCCCGACAGCCTGGCCGCCCAGCACAACCCGCTCGGCAAGGTGCCCTGCCTGTTGCTCGACGGCGGCGAGGCGGTGTTCGACTCGCGCGTGATCGTCGAGTACCTCGATGCGCTGTCGCCGGTCGGCCGGCTGATCCCGGCGGGGGGGCGCGAGCGCATGGAGGTCAAGCAATGGGAAGCGCTGGCCGACGGCCTGCTCGACGCCGCGGTGCTGGCGCGCCAGGAGTCGCACTGGCCCGGCCGCGCCGAGAGCGAACGCTCGCCGGCCTGGATCGCGCGCCAGCTCGGCAAGGTCGAGGCCGCGCTGGCGCTGATGGAGCGCCAGCTGGGCGAGCGACCCTGGTGCCACGGCATCCATCTGAGCCTGGCCGACGTGGCGCTGGGCTGCGCGCTCGGCTATCTGGATTTCCGCTTTCCGCAACTGGCCTGGCGCGAACGCCAGCCGCGACTGCTCAGGCTGCACGACAAGCTCATGACCCGGCCCAGCTTCGCCGACACGCGCCCGCCGCAGTAAGCGGCAGGTGCGGGCTGCAGCGAGCGGCCAGGCGCGGGCCGGGCCGGATCAGCCCAGCACCTGATTCCAGAGCGCCAGCACCGCGTCGATCTGCGCTTGCAGCGGCGCCGGATCGAACTGGGTGCTGGACTCGTCGAGACGGGCGCGGTGCTGCAGGTGACGCAGCTCGCGGTAGGCCGCCGCCGCCGCCTCGCCCATGCCGGGCGGCAGCATTCCGGCGGCCTCGGCGCGCTGCAGCAGCGCGATGTTGCCGACGTTGCCGCGCAGCTCGGGATGTTCGGCACAGGCCGACAGGACCAGGAACTGGACGATGAACTCGACATCGATCATGCCGCCCGGGCTGTGCTTGATGTCGAAGCGCCCGGCGCGCAGATGCTGGGCCTCGCGCATGCGTTCGCGCATCGAGCGGATCTCGTCCTTCAGCGCTGAGCGGTCGCGCGGCGCGGTCATCACGGCCTCGCGCACGGCGTCGAAGCGCGCGGCCAGCTCGGGCGCGCCAAGCACGCAGCGCGCGCGCGTGATGGCCTGGTGCTCCCAGGTCCAGGCGGTGTTGCTGCCGCGCTGCTGCTGGTAGTCGGCAAAGGCGTCGAAGGTCGTGATCAGCAGGCCCGAGTTGCCGTTCGGGCGCAGCGCGGTGTCGATCTCGTAGAGGTCGCCCTCGCCGGTCTTGACGGTCAGCCAGTTGATCAGCTTGCGCACGAAGGCCGAATAGGCCTCGGGCGCGCGCTCGTCGTCGTCCTCGTAGACGAACACGATGTCGAGGTCGCTGCCATAGCCGAGTTCCTTGCCGCCGAGCTTGCCGTAGCCGATGATGGCATGGCGCGGCTCGTCGCGGTGGCGCTGCTTGAGGCGCTGCCAGCACCAGCGCCCGGTCACGCGCAACACGCTGTCGGCCAGCGCGCTGAGATCGTCGGCGACCTGCTCGACGCTCAGCACGCCCTCGACGTCGCGCGCCAGCGTGCGGAAGGTCTCGGCATGGGTGGCACGGCGCAGCAGGTCGAGCAGTTCCTCGTCGTCGTCCTCGCCGGTGGCGGCCAGCGAAACGCGGCGCGCCTCGAGCTCGGACTCGAACTGGACCGGATCGAAGCGGTCCTCGAACAGCTGATGGCTGGCGAGCTCGTCGATCACGCCCGGATGCTTGAGCAGGTAGCGCGCCGGCCATTTGGCGGAACCGAAAATGCGCAGCAGGCGCTCGTGTACCGCGGGCCGCTCCTGCAGCAGCGCCAGATAGCTCTCGCGCCGCAGCAGCGGTTCGATCCAGTCGGCCATGCGCAGCGCGCCCTGCTCGCTGACCTTGCCTTCCTCGAGCCAGGCTCCGGTGCGCTGCACCAGGCGCGCCAGCCGGACCCGGGCGTCCTCGCGCAACGCCAGCACGCGCGGATGCTCGAGCCACTCGGCGACCTTGGCCGCGAAGGCGGTGGGCAGCTGCGGCAGCACCGACTGCAGGCTCTCGACGCCGTTGCGCGGCTGCCCGTTGCAGCCGTTGCCGTTGCAGCTGACCTGGCCCGACTGGCCGAGCAGGGTATCGAACTCCTGCGCCACCAGCTCGCGGTGGGCATCGAAAGCGCACAGGAAGGCGCAGGTATCGGCATAGCCCATGGTCAGCGCGATCCAGGCCAGGTCGTCGTCGCGCGTCGGCAGGATATGGGTCTGCTGGTCGTCGAGATACTGGATCCGGTGTTCGACCCGGCGCAGGAAGTCATAGGCTTCGGCCAGCTGCTGCGCGGTCGCGGCCGGCATCAGGTTGGCGCGGGTCACGCGCTGCAGCGCGTCGAGCGTCGGGCGCTTGCGCAGCTCGGGGAAGGCGCCGCCGCGCACCACCTGCAGCAGCTGGACGGTGAACTCGATCTCGCGGATGCCGCCGCGCGAGAGCTTGACGTCATGCGCGCGCTCGGGATGGCCGGCGGCGCGCTTGGCCGCATGCTCGCGAATCTGGCGATGCAGGCTGCGCAGCGCATCGAACACGTTGTAGTCGAGGTAGCGGCGGAACACGAAGGGCAGCACGACGCCGCGCAACTGGGCCGCGCTGCCGTCGCGAATGGACGCCAGCGGCGCGACGATCCGGCTCTTGAGCCAGGCGAAGCGCTCCCACTCGCGGCCCTGGACCAGGAAATATTCCTCCAGCGCGCCGAGCGAGACCGCCGGCGGACCCGAGCTGCCATTGGGACGCAGCATCAGGTCGACCCGGAACACCTGGCCATGCTCGGTGATGTCGCCGACGGTGGCGTAGATGCGCTTGACCGCCTTGGCGAAATACTCGCGGTTGCTGATGCGGTTGCGCCCGAGCGCGTTGCCGGCGGTGTCGCCGTCGTTGTCGTAGATATAGATCAGGTCGATGTCGCTCGAGACATTGAGCTCGCGCGCGCCGAACTTGCCCATGCCGACCACCCAGAGCGTGGCGCGCTTGAGCTGCACGCCCTGGGCCGCCGGCAGCGACATGTCCTGGAACAGCGGGGCGCCGTGCAGCTCGTCGAGCTCCTGCTGCGCCTGGATCAGCGCCTGGTCGAGCGCGATCTCGGCCAGCTCGGTGACGGCCAGCGTGACCACGGCCAGCGGGGCCTCGCATTCGGTATCGAGCACCGTCAGGCGTTCGAGCACCAGATGGCGCAGCACGCGCAGGGCCGAGCCGAGGTCGAGACCGCGCGCGCGCAGCAGCTCCAGGGTCTGGAGCATGATTTGCCGCCGCGGCGCGCCGGGCGGCAGCAGCGCGAGCTCCTGCTCATAGCGGCGGCGAATGCGCTGGACGAAGCGCGACTGGCCGGCCGCACCGGCATGTCTGAGCGTGAATTGCTCCGAAGCGGCACTGTCCGCTACATGGTTGACCATCATAATTCCGAGTCTATGAATCCTGTTTCCAGCCGTCCCACCGCCATGCTGCGCCTGGCAGCGGGATCGGCACGCGCCCTGCTCTGGCTGCTGCTGACCAGCTGGTGCCTGATCGCGTTCAGCTGGGGCCTGCTGCACTGGGTCATTGTGCCCCGAATCGGAAACTGGAAGCCCGAGCTGGAACAAGCCGCCACGCAGGCACTGGGGCTACGGGTCGAGATCGGCGCGCTGCAGGCTGAATCAGTTAGCCTGTTGCCCCGGCTGACGCTGCACGATCTGCGCCTGTTCGATCCGCAGGGACGCGAAGCGCTGCGCCTGCCCAGCGTGCTCGGCACGCTGTCGCTGCGCTCGCTGCTGAGCCTGGGCTTCGAGCAGCTCGTGATCGATCGACCGGAGCTCGAGCTGCGACGCCGGGCCGACGGCGTGGTCACGCTGGCCGGCATCGCGCTGGCGAGCCGCAGCGGACCGAGCGATGCGGCCGACTGGTTCTTTTCCCAGCGCGAATTCCTGCTGCGCGACGGCTTGCTGCGCTGGAGCGACGAGCTGCGCCCGCAGGCCCCGCCGCTGGAGCTGCGCGAGGTCAGCCTGCTGGTGCGCAACCCGGGCCGACAGCACCAGCTGCGGCTCGACGCCACGCCACCAGCGGACTGGGGCACGCGTTTCAGCCTGCGCGGGCGCTTTCGCCAGCCCCTGCTGTCGCTGGCCGGCGCGGGCGAGCTGAAGGACTGGAGCGGCCAGCTCTACGGCGACTTCGGCGAACTCAGGCTGCAGCCGTTGCGCCAGTATCTCGACCCCGGACTGCTGCAGCAGCTGGAACTGCAGGACGGCGAGGGCTCGCTGGCCTTCTGGAGCGAGCTGAGCCGTGGCCAGTGGACCGGCTTCACGGGCGATCTGGCGCTACGCCGGCTCGCGCTGCGGCTGGCGCCCGATCTCAAGCCGCTCAAGCTGCAGCAGCTCAGCGGGCGCCTTGAGCTGAAGCAGGAGGCCGGCGCGCTCGAGATCGCGACCCATGACCTGGCCTTTCGCACCGATCAGGGCGCGACCTGGCCGGGCGGCAACCTGCGTTACCGCGAGACCCGCGAGCCCCGTGAGACGGGAGGCGCCATGCAGACGCTGCAGCTCGAGGGCGACCGGCTCGACCTGCTGGCGTTGCGCCAGCTGGCCGAACAGCTGCCCTTGCCAGCCCAGGGGCGCGATTGGCTGAGCCAGCTGCAGCCGGCCGGACTGATCGAGCAGCTCGAGCTGCAGTGGCAGGCCGGCCCGCAGCCCCAGGGCCGATGGCAGGCCAAGGGACAGGTCAGCGGGCTGAGCCTGCAGGCCGGCAGCGACGGCCGGCCGGGACTGAGCGGCGCCAACCTGGACTTCGATGCCAGCGACAGCGGCGGCCAGGCCAGCCTGCTGCTTGAGCGCGGCGCGCTCGATTTCCCGGGCCTGTTCGAACAACCCCGGCTGGAGTTCGACCGGCTGCAGACCGAGCTGCAGTGGACGGTGGACGGCGACAGCATCAAGGTCGAAGTCCCGCAGCTGAGCTTTGCCAACGCCGATGCCGCAGGCCAGGCCAAGGGCCGCTGGCAGACCAGAGATCCGGCCGGCGGCACGGTCAATCACATGACACGCAGCCGCTTTCCCGGCCGGCTCGAGCTCGATGCCACGCTGTCGCGCGCCGACGGCACGCGCGTGCACCGCTACCTGCCGCTGGGCGTGAACGCCGAGGCACGCCACTATGTGCGCGATGCGATCCGGCACGGCCAGTCGCACTCGGCGCAATTCAAGGTCCGCGGCGATCTGGCGGACTTCCCCTTCAGCCGGCCCGGCAGCGGCGAGTTCAGCGTGCGCGCCAGCGTGAGCGGGGTCGAGCTCGACTATGTGCCGGCCATGCGCAATGCCGACGGCCGAGCGGCCTGGCCGGCGCTGAGCCAGGTCGATGGCGAGCTGCAGATCGACGGCAATTCGCTCGCGATCGTGAAGGGCCGGGCCCAGGTCGCCGAGCTGCCGCAGCTGCGCGCCAACCAGGTCGAGGCCCGCATCCCGGACCTGGCCCATGCGCCGCAGCTGCAGATCAAGGGCCAGATCGCCGGCCCGGCCGCCGACGCACTGGCCTTCGTCAACCGCTCGCCACTGCTGGGCCTGACCGGGCACGCGCTCGAGCAGGCGCGCATCGACGGCCAGACCCAGGTCCAGCTGCGGCTCGACCTGCCGCTCGAGCGGATCGAGACCAGCCGGGTCGAGGGCCTGGTGCAGTTCCCTGGCAACGACATGCAGTTCACGCCCGACACGCCGACGCTGGCGGGCACCAGCGGCTCGCTGCGCTTCAGCGAACAGGGCTTCAACGTGCCGCAGGCGCGCACCCAGCTGCTCGGTGGCGAGCTGGTGTTCCAGGGCGGCATGGCGCCAGGCAAGGGCGCGGTGGTCAGCTTCAACGGCCAGGGCAGCGCCAGCGCCGCAGGCCTGCGGACAGCCCCTTGGGACGCCTTGACGGCATTAGGCCAGATCGCCAGCGGCAGCACCGGCTACCAGGTGCAGCTGGAATTCCAGGGCGCCGCGACCGCGCTGACGGTGAGTTCGAACCTGCAGGGCCTGGCGCTGGCGCTGCCCACCCCGCTGGGCAAGACGGCGGCCGAGAGCCTGCCAATGCGCTACGAGGTCGCGCCCCAGGCACCAAGCAATGGCCGCTGGCGCGACCTGCTGAGCCTGGACCTGGGCCCGGCCGCCAAGCCGGTCGTGAGCGCGCGCTACGAACGCGAGCATGAGGGCGAGCAGACCCGGGTACTGCGCGGCGCGCTGGCGCTGGGGACCGAGCGCCCGGCCCTGCCGGCCCGCGGCGTGCAGGCGCAGTTCGCCTTCGACCGGCTCTCGCTCGAGGACTGGCAGGACGCCTTCGATGTGGTGCAAGCAGCGCCCGGCCCTGTCGTTCCTGCTAGCGGTGCGGTCGGCACTGCCAGCCCGGCTGGCGACAGCCGGGCCTACTGGCCCGGCAGCGTGGCGCTGCGGGCGCGCCAGATCGATCACGAGGGCCGCAGTTTTCATGAGCTCGAGCTCAAGGGCCAGCTCGAGCGCAACAGCTGGCGCGGCACGATCGCGGCACGCCAGCTCAAGGGCCGGGTCGAATACCAGCCGGCCGATGCCGACTCGCCCGGGCGGGTCTATGCCCGGCTCGAGCACCTGATGCTGCCGCACAGCGCCGCCAGCGAGATCGAACAGCTGACCCAGCAGGCACCGGTCCGGCTGCCGGCGCTCGACATCGTGGTGCAGGACTTCGAGCTCGGCTCGCGCAAGCTGGGCCGGCTCGAGATCGAGGCCGTCAACCAGCAGCCCAGCCCGGCCCAGCGTGAAGCCGGCAGCGTCTGGCGGCTCGAGAAGCTCAACCTGAGCTCGCCCGAGGCGCGGCTGCAGGCCACGGGTCACTGGGCCATCGCGGCGGCGCCAAGGGGCGTCGCAGGCGCTGCCGGCGTTGCCAGCGCTGCGGTCCAGCGGCGCACCGCACTGCAGCTCAAGCTGGAGATCGAGGACGCCGGCGCGCTGCTGGCGCGCCTGGGCATGCCGGGCGTGGTGCGCGGCGGCCAGGGCTCGCTGACCGGCCAGGTCGCCTGGCTGGGCTCGCCGCTGGCGCTGCACCCACCGAGCCTGAACGGGACGCTGCAGCTCGCGCTCGAGCGCGGCCAGTTCCTGCAGGCCGACCCCGGGCTGGCCAAGCTGCTCGGCGTGCTGAGCCTGCAGGCGCTGCCGCGCCGGCTGACGCTGGACTTCCGCGACATCTTCAGCGAGGGCTTCGCCTTCGATTCGGTGCGCGGGAGCGCCCGCATCGCCCAGGGCGTGATCAGCAGCGACAACCTGCAGATGCGGGGCGTCAACGCGGTG
>JAPLPQ010000107.1 GCA_026400105.1 Burkholderiales bacterium | reverse complement strand
CCTCCCCTTTCCGCGCCTCCCCCGCCCCCTCCCCCCTGCAGGCATGGCAAGCAGCGGGGAGGATGACCGCGCGGTGTCTGTACCACGTGCGCGTGCAGCGCCTGTGCTGGGCGCTGGCGCTGCCATGGAGGGCAGTGAGGAGGACGCGGCCGATGGCGTGCCGCCTGCCATTGCGCGCTTGCTTGGCGGCGGGGCTGGTGCGGGCGCGCAGGCGCATGAGCGCGGGGCAGCACCACAGGCAGCGCGCGGCGCTGCAGCTGGGGCGCTGCCACCTCTACTGCACATGGGGCGCCAGCCGCAGCGTGAGGCGCCCGGGGCGGCGCGTGGGCGCGCAGCTGCCCCTGCGGCCAGGGCTGCGCCGCCACCGCGCGCAGCGCCTGCACCCAAGAGGCCGCGCAGTGCTGGCGCAGAGTCCCGCAGTGCGGCGGGCAGCGCTGCTGGCAGCGGGGGAGAGTCTGACGAGGAGAAGGACTCTGGCGAGCAGCAGGACTCTGAGGCGGGCTCGCATGACTCTGAGGGCTGGGCGGGGGATGAGGAGGGTGAGGGCGGCGAAGCCCCGCGCCCTCCCCGTGGGCACCAGCGGCGCCGGGCAGTGCGCCCCATCACAGACCTCCACCAGCTGGAGCCTCAGCGCCTGTGCACCTATGGCTGCGGCGCCACAGTCTGGCCCGAGGAGGGCGGCATCTGCTGCGGCATGGGCAAGCACATATTGGGCCCAGAGTTCAACCCGCCCATTGACCCCGAGTACCGGGAGCTGCTTGACATGGACCACATCACTCTGTGCTCACCTGGGCCCTGACTGTGCAGAGTGTGCCACTGCGCTCTTGCTTACATAAATCTGCGCATGTTTCCACTTGATCTCACATGTCTACTGTGCACTGCTTTAGAAGGTGTGGTACAGCCACTCAGCGAGTGTTTTGCAGCCTGTAATGTTTGCCGTGCAGTGGGTAAGGGGCAGTTTCCATGACTGCAGTGGATACATGTCCGTGCAGTGCGGAAGGGGGGCTGTTTCCATGACTGTGGACAGTGGATATACATGTCCCTGAATGAGGCTCAGCCACTCTGTGCGCGCGACTTGAGCCGCACACATGTACGCACACATGTACACACATGTTCCTAAGCTGGGCGGGGGGCTACCCTGCCGCCAGACCGGACAGAAATACATGTCTGGGTGGACTGGGCGGGTAAGGCTTGGGCAGACTGGGGCGGCCACTCCACATTACCAGCAAGACTAAATGTTTGACTGGACTGTGCGGAGAAGCCGCCATGTGCACACGTACATGCGTAGCTGGCATTCATGTACATGTACCGGCATACATGTACATGTACCGTAAGCGGCCCTGGACGCTGCGCTGACGCTCAGGGTATATGCGAGTTATATGCGAGTTTAGGTCAGCGGAGCGAGAGACCCAGCTGCCTGCCTTACGGCCAGCACCAGCCGCCACCAGCGCCAACCAGCCTCAGGCCCTCAGATCAGGCACTGGCAGCACCGGTTCACATGTGTGCCGGCTTAGTAGGACTAGGCCTACATGAGGAGTCTAGTTTGATTGTACGAAAAAAAGAAAAAAGCCTGCCCATTTTTCCTCCCATGTTGCCCTCTCGAGCCCTCTGCGCGCT
>JAPLPQ010000094.1 GCA_026400105.1 Burkholderiales bacterium | reverse complement strand
GGTGATGGCTGCCGCGCTGCAGCAGGGCCGGCTGGCGCTCGAAGCCACGGTCGACTATCTGGTGGCGAATGCCAAGACCCAGGTCAAGCCGGTCTACGCCGGCGCGGTCAACTACCTGCGGCTGGCCGGCCTGGTGCTGGGCGGCTGGCAGCTGGCGCGCGCCCTGCTGGCAGCGCTCGAGCGGCGCGAGCAAGACCCGGAATTCTTCGGCGCCAAGCTGGTGACGGCGCGTTTCTATGCCGAGGCGCTGCTGCCGCAGGCCGGGGCGCTGGCCGCCTCGGTCCGGACCAGCGGCGCCACGGTCGAGCGCATGTCGGTCGAGATGTTCTGAGCCCGGACCGGACAGCAAAAAGCCGCTTCCGTTGCCGGATGCGGCTTTTTGCGCTCACAGGACAGCGTCAGCGCTGCCCTGAAGCAGGACTCAGGGCTTGGTGACTTCGGGCAGCAGGCAGGCTTCGACCACTTGCAGGTCGTTGTCGCGCGCGAAGCCCATCACGAAGTTCCATGCCATCTGGTTGAAGTCGCGCAGGTCGGTATGCACGACGACGCACTTGACGCCGTTGATGACCTTCGGGATGCACCAGGGCGAGTAGCTCAGGTGGGCACCCGGCAGGTTGCCGCCCGGCCTGAACTGGCTCATCACGCCCGCCAGCCGCTCCGCCCAGTCGCTGGGACGGAAGGTCCTGCCGCTGTGGGTAAGGCCCTGGATGAAGACTTCTTTGGCGGAGGGAGAGAGCATCGGGAAAGAGTCCTCTGGAGACGGACGAACAAGACGGCGCTGAGGATCGCTCAATTCCGCGTGAGGAGTGGACGAAATTTTATCTTATATAAGACTCGGGACAATCGATAGCACTTATGCCGGCGCGATATGGGAAGCCGGATACCGCCGTCACGAAAGCCTGCCAGGACTGGACCTAAAATGCCAGCAGATGCCATCCGGTCATTGCCCGGGTCAGGCCCGCCCAACACAGACACCTCGTTTTTCACGTTTTTTGGAAACCTCGCCATGTCCAACGCTGCTCCGGTCGAACCGCATGTCATGAACACCTACGGCCGCCTGCCGATCGCGCTCTCGCACGGTCACGGCTGCCGCGTCTGGGACGTCGACGGCAAGGAATACCTGGATGCACTCGGCGGCATCGCGGTCAACACGCTGGGCCACGCCCACCCCAAGCTCGTTCCCGCGCTGCAGGAGCAGATCGCCAAGCTGATCCACACCAGCAACTACTACTACACGCCCAACGCCGAGAAGCTGGCCGCCATGCTGTGCGAGCGCTCGGGGCTCGACAAGGTGTTCTTCTGCTCCAGCGGCCTGGAGGCCAACGAGGCCGCGCTCAAGCTGGCGCGCAAGTTCGGTCATGACAAGGGCATCGAGAAGCCCGAGATCGTGGTCTACGAGAAAGCCTTCCACGGCCGCTCGATCGCCACGCTGAGCGCGACCGGCAACCCCAAGGTGCAGGCCGGCTTCGGTCCGCTGGTCGAGGGCTTCATCCGCGTGCCGCTGAACGACATCGAGTCGATCAGGAAAGCCACCGCCGGCAACCCGAACGTGGTGGCGGTGTTCTTCGAGGCGATCCAGGGCGAAGGCGGCGTCAACCCGGTCGATGCCGACTACATGCGCGAGGTGCGCGCGCTGTGCGACGCCAACGACTGGCTGCTGATGATCGACGAGGTGCAGTGCGGCATGGGCCGCACCGGCAAATGGTTCGCGCACCAGTGGGCCGGCATCCAGCCCGACGTGATGCCGCTGGCCAAGGGCCTGGGCTCGGGCGTGCCGATCGGCGCGGTCGTGGTCGGCCCCCGGGCCGCCAACATCTTCCAGCCCGGCAACCACGGCACCACCTTCGGCGGCAATCCGCTCGCGGTGCGCGCCGGCGTGGAGACGATCCGGATCATGGAGGAAGACGGCCTGCTCGAGAACGCCGCCAAGGTCGGCCTGCACCTGCAGACCGCCCTCATCACGCAGCTGATGGGCGTGGCCGGCGTCAAGCAGGTGCGCGGCAAGGGCCTGATGCTCGGCGTCGAGCTCGACCGCCCCTGCGGCGTGCTGGTCACCCGCTGCGCCGAAGCCGGCCTGCTGCTGAGCGTGACCGCCGACAGCGTGATCCGCATGGTGCCGCCGCTGATCCTGTCCATGGCCGAAGCCGACGAGATCGTCGCCAAGCTGGTCCCGCTGATCAAGGCCTTCCTGGCCGAACAAGCCTGAACCCACTCATGAACGCGTCCATCACTCCTCCGGTGCCGGTCAGGCATTACCTGCAGTTCAAGGACTTCAGCGCCGACGAATACGCCTACCTGCTCGAACGCATCTGGCTGATCAAGCGCAAGTTCAAGACCTACCAGAAGCACCACACGCTGACCGACCGCACGCTGGCCATGATCTTCGAGAAGGCCAGCACGCGCACCCGCGTGAGCTTCGAGGCCGGCATGTACCAGCTCGGCGGCAGCGTCGTGCACCTGACCACCGGCGACAGCCAGCTGGGCCGTTCCGAGCCGATCGAGGACAGCGCGCGCGTGATCAGCCGCATGACCGATATCGTGATGATCCGCACCTTCGGCCAGGAGAAGATCGAGCGCTTCGCCGCGCATTCGCGGGTGCCGGTCATCAACGGCCTGACCAACGAGTTCCATCCCTGCCAGATCCTGGCCGACCTGTTCACCTGGCTTGAATACCACGGCCAGCGCGCCGACGGCAGCATCGACCCGAGCGCGTTGCGCGGCAAGACCGTGGCCTGGGTCGGTGACGGCAACAACATGGCCAACACCTGGCTGCAGGCGGCCGAGCTGCTGGGCTTCAAGGTCCATGTCAGCACGCCGAGCGGCTACGAGGTCGACCCGCAAGTGGCCGGTGTCGGCCAGGGCGAGTTCTGGCAGGTGTTCGATGATCCGATGCAGGCCTGCCGCGGCGCCGACCTGGTCACGACCGATGTCTGGACCAGCATGGGCTGGGAGGCCGAGAACGAGAAGCGCATGCAGGCCTTCGCGGCCTGGTGCGTAACGCCCGAGATGATGGCGATGGCGCAGCCCGATGCGCTGTTCATGCACTGCCTGCCGGCGCACCGCGGCGAGGAAGTCACGGCCGACGTGATCGACGGGCCGCAGAGCGTGGTCTGGGACGAGGCCGAGAACCGCATGCATGTGCAAAAGGCGCTGATGGAGTATCTGCTGCTGGGCCGGCTGGCCTGAGCGCAGCAGACTGGCAGCCCCACCCATGCAGGCTCTACTCGAAGCGATTGCACATGCCGAAAAACCCGCCGAGGCGACGCGCCTGTTCCACGGCCGCGGCGGCCTCTACCCGGGCTGCGAGCATCTGGCGCTCGACGCCTACCCGCCGGTCTGGCTGCTGACCAGCTTCAAGCCGCTCGACGACGCCGAGCTGGCCGCAGTCGGCCAGGCGCTGACGGCGCGCTGGCAGCAGATCGCGCCGGGCGAGCCGCTGAACTGGGTCTACCAGTGCCGCTTCGAAGGCCGGACCGAAACCCGCCTGATGGCCGGCAGCGTGCCCGAACCGCATCTGGTCAGCGAGCAAGGCGCACGCTACATCGTCCATGTGCTCAAGGGCCAGAACCACGGCCTGTTCCTCGACATGGCCGAGGGCCGGGCCTGGGTGCGCGCCCATGCGGCGAGCCAGCCGCGCCTGAAGGTGCTGAACCTGTTCGCCTACACCTGCGCCTTCTCGGTCGCGGCACTGCAGGGCGGCGCGCGCCAGGTCGTCAACGTCGACATGAGCGCGGGCGCGATCAGCCTCGGCCAGCAGAACCATGCGCTCAACGGCCTGCAGGGCAAGGCCAGCTTCCTGGCGCACGACATCTTCAAGACCTGGGGCAAGATCACGCGCAGCGGCCCCTACGGCCTGGTCGTGGTCGACCCGCCGAGCTACCAGAAGGGCAGCTTCGTCGCGACCAAGGACTACCTCAAGCTGATGCGACGCCTGCCCGACCTGCTGATCCCGGGCGGCCATGCGCTGCTCTGTCTCAACGCACCCGAGCTGAGCCCGGCCTTCCTGCAGGAGCAGATGGCCGAGGCCGCGCCCGAACTGATCTTCGAGCAGCGACTGCCGAACCCGGCCGCGTTCGCCGATGTCTCGCCCGACCGCGCACTCAAGGTGCTGGTCTACCGCGCACCCGACCTGCCCTCACCATGAGCCAATGCCAGAGCTGCGGCGCCTGCTGCGCCAACTTCCGGGTCGATTTCTCGATCTACGAACTCGATACCGAGGGCGGCGCCGTGCCCGCCGGCCTGACGGTCGAGGTCAACGGCAACACCGCGCGCATGCGCGGCACCGACCATGTGCCGATCCGCTGCGCGGCGCTGTGCGGCAAGGTCGGCGAGAAGATCGGCTGCGGCATCTACGAGTGGCGGCCCTCGCCCTGCCGCGAGTTCGAGGAAGGCAGCGACGCCTGCAACCGCGCCCGCGCCCGCCATGGCCTGGCGGCGCTCGACAGCCTGTTCTGAGCCGCACCATGCTGCGGCTGTGGGACATCTCGCCGCCGCTCGAAGCCGCCAGCCCGGTCTATCCGGGCGATGCACCCTACCGCCGCGACTGGCAGGCCCGCATCGGAGCGGACGGCGCGGTCAACCTGAGCCAGATCCGGCTTTCGCCCCATGTCGGCGCCCATGCCGACGCGCCGCTGCATTACGACCCGGCGGGCCAGGCCGCCGGCGAGATGGAGCTGGCGCCCTTCATCGGCCACTGCCGCGTGATCCATGCCATCGGCTGCGGCCCGCGCGTGCAATGGCGCGACATCGCGCACGCGCTGCCCGCTGGCCAGGCCATTGCGGCACGCCTGCTGATCCGGACCTACCGGTTGCAACCCAGGCAATGGGACCCGAACCTGGCCGGCATCGCGCCTGAAGTGATCGAGCGCCTGGCCGCGCTCGGCGTGCTGCTGATCGGCATCGACAGCGCCAGCGTCGATCCGGCCGACAGCCTGGCGCTCGAAAGCCACCAGGCACTGCGCCGCCATGGCCTGCGCGTGCTCGAGAACCTCTGCCTCGACGCGGTCGATGAGGGCGACTACGAGCTGATCGCGCTGCCGCTCAAGCTGATGGACTGCGAGGCCAGCCCGGTGCGCGCGGTGCTGCGGCCCTGGCCGAGCCAGGACGCTGGCTGACAAGGCGGACAGCAAGGCCAGCGCTAGCCAGCTGCGGCCCCCGGCCCGTCTCGATCAGTCGGCCGTCAGCCGGCGCAACGCCTGCGCCAGCAGCGGCGCCATCGCCACCACATTGCTGGCATGCGGGATGCAGTCGGTGCTCCAGACCTCCCCGACGCCGGCCTCGTGCAACGCCTGCTCGGCGCCAGCGACGAACAGCGCATGCGTGACCGCGACATCGACCGAGGTCGCGCCCGCCGCCCGCGCCAGCCGCGCGGCCTGCGCCACCGTCTGACCGGTGCTGGCCATGTCGTCCAGGATCACGACCGCGCGGCCGCGCAGCTCGACCTCGGGCAGCTCGACCGCGACCGCGCGATCGCCATGGCGCACCTTGCGGCAGACGGCGCTGTCGTGGCCGATGCGCTCGGCGGCCTGGCTGACCCACTGGCCGGCCTCCTCGTCGGGTCCCAGCAGCAATGCGCCCGGGCGCTCGCGCGCGATCCAGTCGGCCAGCGCCGGCGCACCGCTGATCCAGACCGGGTCGGGAATCGGAATCGCCTCGCCCAGCGTCGCGACCCGGTGCAGGTGCGGGTCGACCGTGATCACGGCATCGAACAGCTCGGCCAGGAAGGCGCCGATGACGCGCTGGCTGACCACCTCGCCGGGCGTGAAGGCCATGTCCTGGCGCATATAGGCCAGATAGGGCGTGACCAGCGTCAGATGGCGCGCGCCGAGCTCGCGCGCGCTGCGCGCCACCAGCAGCAGCTCGACCAGCTTCTCGTTGGGCTGCTGCAGGCCGCGCAGCAGCACGACGCGCTCAGGCAGCTGCGGCGGCAGCTTGAGCTTGAGCTCGCCGTCCGGAAAGCGATGCCGCACCACGGCGACCGGGGTCAGGCCGGATTCAGCGGCCAGGCGCGAGGCCATCACGGCCTCGTCTTCGAAATATAAAAGCATCAGAATTCCACAAAAACATGAGGTAGCTGGCCCGGCTGGCCGAGCTGATAGCCGCTGGATTTGGCGCTGGCCTGGCGCGCGAAGTCGAGGTCGGACTGGAAGCTGGCATGCACGCGATAGAGCAGATCGCCCACCGCCACCGCATCGCCGAGCTTGCGCGCCAGATCGACCCCGGCGGCACCCACCTTGGGCGCGCCCGCCAGCCGCGCGATGCGCGCGATCTGCAGATTGTCGATGCCCGTGACCACGCCGGTCTGGTCGGCCAGGACCTCGAAGCTCAAGGCACCGAGCCCGGGCCGCTCATGCTCGAACGGCTTGGCGCCCTGGGCCTCGATGATGGCGCGCATCTTCTCGAGCGCGCGGCCCGAATCGAGGATGTCGCGCGCGATCGCGAAACCGTCACCGCCCCGGATGTCGGGGTCGCACTCGAGCAGCCGGCCAGCCAGGCGCAGCGCCTTCTGGCGCAGGTCCTGCGGCGCGAGCGGATGGTTCTCGAGCACGCGCATCACATCGCGCGCCTCCAGCACCGGGCCGATGCCGTTGCCGATCGGCTGGCGGCCGTCGGTGATCACGACGTCGAGCGACAGGTCGAGCCGGCGCGCCACATACTCGAACAGCCGGCGCAGCTTTTGCGCCTCGGGCATCGACCGGACCTTGGCGGTCGGTCCGATCGGGATGTCGAGCACCAGGTGGTTCGAGCCGGCCGCGATCTTCTTCGACAGGATCGAGGCCACCATCTGGCCCGGCGAATCGAGCGAGAGCGGGCGCTCGACCGAGATCAGCACATCATCGGCCGGCGACAGGTCGGCGGTACCGCCCCAGGCCAGGCAGGCGCGGTGCTCGCGCACGATCTCCTGCAGGCGCGCCAGCGGCAGCTCGACATCAGCCAGCACCTCCATCGTGTCGGCGGTGCCGGCCGGCGAGGTGATCGCACGCGAACTGGTCTTGGGGCAGACCAGGCCATGGGCCGCGACGATCGGCACCACCAGCATCGAGGTCCGGTTGCCCGGGATGCCGCCGATGCAATGCTTGTCGACCACCAGGTGCTCATGCCAGTCGAGCCGGTGGCCGCAGGCGATCATGGCCTCGGTCAGGAAATAGACTTCCTCGCGATCCAGCTCGCCGCGATTGGTCGCCACCACGAAGGCCGACAGCTCGATCTTGGAATAGCGGTGCTCGGCGATGTCGCGCACGATAGCCTCGAACTCCGCGCGTCCGAGCCGCTCGCCATCGATCTTGCGGTGCAGCGCCGCGATCGAGGCCGGCGGTTCGGCCTGCGCGATCGTCACCGGATGGCCCTTGGCGAGCCCGAGCCGGTCGAAGGCATCCTGCGACAGCCCGACCTCGTGGCACTGCACGATGCGCGGGTCGCTCGTGACATTGAGCGTGGCCAGGATGCGGCGGCCGTTGGCCCGGATCTCGACCTTGGACAGGGCCTGGAAGCCCTCGGCGCGGTAAACCGCGCAATCGTGGTTCAGGTAGGCGACGTTCTCGCGGTAGGTGTCGATCGCGACGCGGCGCAGGCGCAAGGGGGCGGTGGCGGCCTCCGGGGCAACAGGCGGCGTGACCTCGGGGACGGCAGGGGCAGCGGGTTCGGCAGGCTTCATGGCGTGATCGGTGGCGCGGGTGATGGCTACACGATACTCCTGGTCAGGGCGCTGGCGGCCCGCGGTAGAGCTCGGGCAGGTCGACCAGACGCTCGCCCAGCAGCGCCATGCCGAGATCACGGCCCCAGCGCAGCGGACCTGCGGCATGAAAGATCTGGCCATTGCGGCGCGAGCGCTGCTGAATCCAGGCATTGCGGCGCCAGCGCCTGCGCGCCAGCGTCTGCAGCAGGCCGGACCAGTCGATGCCTGGGCCGGCAGCGCCATGGCGCCAGCCTGGCTGCGCCAGCAGCCGGCCCAGCGTCCAGGCATCCTCGAGCGCCATCGCGGCGCCCTGGGCCAGATAAGGCCGGGTCGGGTGCGCCGCATCCCCGAGCAGCGCGACCCGGCCCTGCGCATGTTCGTGCGGACCGCGCATCGGCACGCGGGCATTGAGCGGCCAGAGCCGCCAGTCGGGCACAGCCTGCAGCAGGCGGTCGAAGTCGCCGGGCACGGGGCCGAGCGCCCGGCGCAGCTGCGGTGCCTGCGCGGCATGGTCCCAGCTCTCGGGGTCGGACGGAATCGGGCCCTCGACCACCACGATCACATTCATCGCGGCGCCGGCACGCACCGGGTAATGCACCGCGTGCAGCCCGGGCGCTAGCCAGGCCGTGACCTGGTTGCGGCGCAGCTCGGGCGGCAGGTCGGCCATCGGCACCAGGCCGCGGTAGGCCAGGTCGCCGCTGAAGATGGGCGCGCCATCGGCCAGCAGCTGGCCGCGGACCCGGCTCCAGAGGCCGTCGCAGCCCAGCAGCGCGCCGGCCTGGTAACGGCTGCCATCCTCGGTCTGCAGCCTGACGCCTTCCGCGTCCTGCTCGAACCCATGTAGGCGCTGGCGCAACCGGCAATCGACCTGGCCGCTGTCTTGCAGCTGGCGCAACAGCAGCTGGTGCAGATCGGCGCGGTGGATGGTCGCGTAGGGCTGGCCGTAGCGTTGCTCGATCGCGGTGCCCAGCGTCAGGCCGCCAAGCTGGGCGCCCGAGCGGGCGTCGCGCACGGCCAGGCGCTCGGGAAATGCCGCCAGCTCGCGCAACGCCGGCAACAGGCCCCAGTCATGCAGCACGCGCACCGCGTTGGGACCGAGCTGGATGCCGGCCCCGACCTCGGAAAAGGCCTCGGCCTGCTCGAGCAGCGTCACCTGCAGCCCGGCGCGCTGCGCCACCAGGGCCGCGCTCAGGCCCGCCATGCCGCCACCGATCACCAACAAATCATCCATGGACAGATTGTGCCGGATCGGGGCTGGGGTCCGGGCGCCGCCGGCTTCAGCGCAAGACCGGCGTCGCGCGCTGCATCAGGTGCATGGCGCTCTCGCCGACGCCAGCGCCAAAGCGCTTGGCCAGACGCGAAGCCACATTCTCGTGCTGGGTGTAGTCGACGATGTCCTCGGCCTTGACCACCTCGCGCGCGACCTGGTCGAGGCTGCCGTAATCATCGGCCAGCCCGAGCGCGATCGCCTTCTGTCCGCTCCAGGCCAGACCGCTGAAGAGCTCGGGCGTCTCCTTGAGCCGGTCGCCGCGCCCGGCCCTGACCACCGAGATGAACTGGGCATGGATCTCGTTGAGCATGTCCTGCGCATAGGCGCGGTGGGTCGCGTTCTGCGGACTGAAGGGATCGAGGAAGCCCTTGTTGGCGCCCGCCGTCAGCAGCCGGCGCTCGACGCCGACCTGCTCCATCAGGCCGGTGAAGCCAAAGCCGTCCATCAGCACGCCGATGCTGCCGACGATGCTGGCCTTGTCGACGTAGATCCGGTCAGCCGCCGCCGCGATGTAATAGGCCGCCGAGGCGCAGGTCTCCTCGACCACGGCATAGACCGGCTTGCCGTGCAGCTTCTTGAGCCGGTGGATCTCGTCGTTGATGATGCCGGCCTGCACCGGGCTGCCGCCGGGCGAGTTGATCAGCAACACCACCGCCTTGGCGCCCTTGTCCTCGAAGGCCGAGCGCAGCGAGCCGAGCAGGAACTGCGAGCTGGCCTCGGTGTCGGCCGCGATCTCGCCGCGGATCTCGATCAGCGCGGTATGCGGCGTGCTGATCGAGGCGCTGTCGGGCATCTCGCGATAGGCCAGCCAGAGCAGCGCCGCGAACAGCGCCAGCCAGAGCAGCCGGATCCTGACCTTCCAGCGCCGCGCGGCGCGCTGTTCCTCGAGTGCGGCAAATGCCAGCCGCTCCAGCGTCTTGCGCTCCCAGGAGGCATCGGCGGGAGCTTGGGGGCTGGACGCGGGCGGGCTGACGCTGCCGGCGGAATCCTGTAGGGGGTCTTGCATGGGGGGGGAGTCAGGTAGCGGCGGGCACGAAATCCTGTCCTGACTGCCAGTACACGACTCCATCCCGCTCCAAGAGGGGTATTTTCACCAGCGGACCCCGACCGGGACCGCCGATACAGGCCCCAGTGTCGGGTAAAAACAACGCTCCATGCGCCGCGCAGACCAGATACTGGCCCGCCGCATCAAAAAAGCGGTCGGGCAGCCAGTCCAGCTCGAGCGCGACATGGCTGCAGCGGTTCAGATAGGCCTGCACCCGGCCTTGATGGCGCACGGCAAAGGCACGGCAGGGCCGGCCCTGATGCAGCAGCTCGAAGCTCCGGGCCAGGCCACCGTCTTGCAGCGCATCACTGGCACAGAGCAGCTGCCAGCAGGGATCGAGGTCGGTGGACGGCTTCATGGCCGCTGACCTTAACCGATCAGTGGTGAAAAAATCCTGACAATAGCGACCATGACGCAACAACACCCAATGTCCCACGGCGCCCGCGCGCTGGTGCTGGGCTCGACCTCGCGCTACCGGCGCGAACTGCTCGAGCGGCTGCGCCAGCCGTTCGAGGTGCTGGCCCCCGAAGTCGATGAAACCCCGCTGCCCGGCGAAGCCCCGGCCGCGCTGGCCCAGCGCCTGGCGCTGGCCAAGGCGCGTGCCGTCGCTGCGCAGCGCCCCGACGCGATCGTGATCGGCAGCGACCAGGTCGCCGACCTCGCCGGCGAGCCGCTCGGCAAGCCCGGCAACCATGAGCGCGCCGTGGCCCAGCTGCGCCGCATGAGCGGCCAGACCGTGCTGTTCCAGACCGCGCTGGCCGTGGTCTGCCTGGAAACCGGCTTCGAGGCCAGCGAGCTCGCGGTGGTGCGGGTGGTGTTCCGCCAGCTCGACGACGCCACCATCGAGCGCTATCTGCGCGCCGAGCAGCCCTACGACTGCGCCGGCAGCGCCAAGAGCGAAGGACTGGGCATCGCGCTGCTCGAGCGCATCGACAACGACGACCCGACCGCGCTGATCGGCCTGCCACTGATCCACACCGCCCGCCTGCTGCGCCAGGCCGGGCTGCAGCTGCCATGAGCGCGGCTCCGCCGCGCGGCAAGCTGTATCTGGTGCCGACGCCGCTCGACTTCGGCTGCGAGGTCGATGCCGGACTCGGCGCCGCCCTGCCGGAGCAGACCATCGTGATCGCCGCCAGCCTCACGCATTGGGTCACCGAGAACGCCAAGAGCACGCGCGCCTTCCTCAAGCGTGTCGGCACGCAGCAGCCGCTGGCAGCAGCACTGCAGGAGCAGCGCATCACCGAACTGCCGCGCGAGGTGCACAAGAAGGGTGACCATGACGCCGGTGGCGGCTTCGACGCCAAGCCACTGCTGGCGGCAGCGCTGCAGGGCCAGGACATCGGACTGGTCAGCGAGGCCGGCATGCCGGCGATCGCCGACCCAGGCAGTTCGGTCGTGCGTGCCGCGCACGCGCTCGGCATCGAGGTGGTGCCGCTGGTCGGGCCGATCTCGCTGATGCTGGCACTGGCCGCCAGCGGCCTGAACGGCCAGAACTTCGCCTTCGTCGGCTACCTGCCGGCCGACGCCAGCGGCCGCGCGCAGCGCATCCGCGAGCTCGAGGCGCTGGCGCAGAAGACCGGTCAGACCCAGCTCTTCATCGAGACCCCCTACCGCAACGCCGCGCTGCTGCAGGGTCTGCTGCAGACGCTCAAGGGCACGAGCCGGCTGGCGGTCTGCTGCGGCATCACGTTGCCGCAGCAGCGCGTCCAGAGCGGGCTGGTGGCGGACTGGAAGCAGCGTGCCGCCACGCTGCCGCTGGAACTGCCGGCGGTGTTCCTGATCGGGAAATGACGGGTCCGCGCAGCAGCACGCCAAGCGCGCTGTTGCCAACCAGCGCCAGCGCGTGCGCCTGGTCGATCTGAGCCTGGCACGCAACCATCAGCGAATCATTCAGCACGAAACAAGAAACCCGTCAAGAAGCAATGTTAAGCTGACAGGTCACGGTGAATCGGGGCGGCTGCTCGATCCGAGACGGCCAGACATGGCCTGAACGCCTGCCCGCCCTGCCCCGCCCGTGAAGGCCAAGTGATCCGCAAAAAAATTCGATACCCCTCAACCTCAGGAAACCAGCTATGCGCTCCTTCAACAACCAGACCGTCGGCGAGGCCATCGGCCACGAAATGATCCTCGCAGTGCTGTTCGCATCGCAAGACAACATCGACCCCGAGGCACTGATCGAGATCAGCCAGTCGCTGATCCACTCCAACCTGCTCGATGCCATCGAGTTCCTGGAGCCCGAGGAGAAGCAGGAAGTGCTCGAGTCGGCACAGAATGCGGTCGAGCGCGTCAAGAACCTGGCTGCAGCGATCCGCGCCTCGGCCCGCAAGCAAGCCGACTGACAGCCGTCGCAGCGGCGACCCGGAAAAACTCCGTCGCGCGGGAAATGCCAGTCAGTTAAATCCTGGGTGGCATTTTTTTGCTGGGTCAGGATGCCAGCTGCCGGTTTCCATGCAGATGGCGACCTCGCAGTCGTCGAAGATATGCAGCTTCGCGATCTTCAAGCGGACACCGAGGATGCCGGGCAGGCGCCCCAGGCGCAGCGCGAGCTGGCCGACCAGGCTCTCGAGCAGGTTGACATGGCCGGCCGTGCATTCGCTCACGATGATCTGGCGCACCTCGCGGTAGTCCAGCACCTGCTGGATATGGTCACCCGGGCGCAGCGGCTGCAGGCCCTGGTGGAGCTCGACATCGACCCGGATCGCTTGCGGAGCGGTCTTTTCATGCGCGAGGATGCCGATCGGCGCCTCGATGCGCAGCCCCGAAAAGCTCAGCACCTGGCGCCCGAGCAAGGGCGCCAGGTGCTGACCGATCTCGACCGCCGGGCAGTTCGGTGCCATGACGGTGTCGGCCGTCATGCTGACTTGACGGTGGGCGCTTCCCAGGCCTGGAACGCCACCTCGCCAGGCGCCTGGAAGCTGCGTTCGGCCGAACGCAGGGTGTTCTCGATCAGCATCGTGACCGTCATCGGTCCGACGCCGCCAGGCACCGGCGTGATCCAGGAAGCCTTTTCCTTCACCGCGTCGAAACACACGTCCCCGACGATGCGGCCATCCGGCAGGCGGTTGATGCCGACGTCGATCACGATAGCCCCCTCCTTGACCATCTGCGGCACGATCAGCCCGGGCTTGCCTGCGGCCACGATCAGGATGTCGGCCAGGATGGTGTGCTGGGCCAGGTCGCGCGTCCTGGCGTGGCAGATGGTGACCGTGGCTTCGCGCTGCAGCAGCATCAGGCCCATGGGCTTGCCTACGATGTTGCTCGCGCCTACCACCACCGCGTTCTTGCCGGCCACGTCGATGCCTGTCGTGTCGAGCAGCAGCTGCACGCCATAGGGTGTGCAGGGCGGAAAGATGCTGTTGCCGCTGACCAGGGCGCCCACGTTGTAGAGGTGAAAGCCATCCACGTCCTTGTGCACCGAGATCGCCTCCAGCACCCGGGCGAGCTGGATATGCGGCGGCAACGGCAGCTGGATCAGGATGCCGTGGATGCTGTCGTCCTGGTTGAGGCGCTCGATCGTGAGCAGCACCTCGGCCTCGCTGACATCGGCAGCAAGCCCCAGGTGCAGGGAGCGCACACCGCACTCCTCGCAGGCCTTGATCTTGTTGCCGACATAGACCCGGGAGGCCGGGTTGTCGCCGACCAGGATCACGGCCAGACCGGGCGAGACGCCCCGGGCCTTGAGCTGCTCGACGCGCTGGCGAAAGCCGATGCGCAGCTGCTTGGCCAGGGCCTTGCCGTCGATGATCTGTGCGGTCATGGCCGGTCCTTCAGCGAAACACCACGGTCTTGTTGCCGTCGATCAGCACCCGGTCTTCCAGGTGGTAGCGCAGGCCACGGGCCAGCACCGCCTTCTCCACGTCCTTGCCGCTGCGCACCAGCTCCTCGGGCACGTCGGAGTGGTCGATGCGGACCACGTCCTGCTCGATGATCGGCCCCTCGTCGAGGTCGGAAGTGACGAAGTGGCAGGTCGCGCCGATCAGCTTGACACCGCGCTTGAAGGCCTGGTGGTAGGGCTTGGCACCGACGAAGCTGGGCAGGAAGCTGTGGTGGATGTTGATGATCTGGCCCGGGAACTTCTCGCACAGCCCGGGCGAGAGGATCTGCATGTAGCGCGCCAGCACCATCACGTCGGCCTCGGCCTCGACATAAAGCTGCTCCACCTTGGCGTAGGCCGCGGCCTTGGTGTCGGGTGTGACCGGCACATGGTGGAACGGGATGCCGTGCCACTCGACCAGGCCGCGAAAGGTCTCGTGGTTGGAGATAACGCAGGGGATGTCGATGTCGAGCTCGCCCGACTGCCAGCGTCCCAGCAGGTCATAGAGGCAATGCTCCTGCTTGCTCACCAGGATCACGACGCGCTTCTTGCGCGCGCTGTCCGAGATGCGCCATTTCATGTCGAAGGGCGCGGCGATCTTGGCGAACTCGGAACGCAGGGTATCGATGTCGAGCGTCAACGAGTCGGCCAGCAGCTCCTGGCGCATGAAGAATCGCTGCGACTCGGTATCGGCGTGGTGGCTGGCCTCGGTGATCCAGCCGCTGTGCGCGGCAAGGAAATTGCTGACTGCGGCGACGATGCCGACGCGGTCGGGGCAGGACAGGGACAGGGTATAGCGGCGGGTGGTGGTAGTCATGGCGTGGCTCAGTCCTTGGCCGTGCGTTTGGTTTTCTGGGGATCGTCGAACGGCAGGCTGGCTGTCGTGGCGGCGCAGGTCAGCGCGGCGCCGCGCAGCTCGAGGGCGCGGCCGGGCACGGCGTAGGCCGGGTCCAGGCGGGCGATGGCCATCGAGCGCTGGGTCAGGCGCGAGACCATGCCGCAGGTCACGAAGCCCACCTTCTGCTCGCCGTCCCACAGGCCGTCGCCGGCTTGCGCGGCTTCGAGCTGTTCCAGCTCGATGCCGAAGATCTTGAAGCGCTCCTTGCCCTGCAGGCGGTAATGTTCGGCGGCGCCGCGGAACTCGGTCTTGCCCGGCGAGACGGTGAAGTCCAGACCGAGCTCCCAGAGCGTGTCGCCGATCGGTTCGCCCTCCATCGGGTACATGTCGGAGTTGTCGTAGGGGTAGAACATCAGCGAGCTCTCCACGCGCAGCCAGTCCAGCGTGGTGAACGAGCAGGGCATGATGCCCATGGCCTTGCCCTCGGCCAGCACCATGTCCCAGATCCTGGGCGCATCGGCGGCCTTGCAGAAGATCTCGTAGCCACGCTCGCCGGTGTAGCCGGTGCGCGAGAGCATGATCGGCGCGCCAAACAGCGTGGTGTGCATGTGGTGGAAGTACGGCAGCTGGCGCACGCCGGGCACGAACTTTTCCAGGAAATTCACCGCCAGCGGGCCTTGCAGCGACAGATCGTGCAGGTCGTCGTCGAACAGGATCGCCACGTTGCGGCCCACCGCACCGCGGGTCAGGATCTCGTGGCCCTGGCCCGCGCCATGCACCACCATGAAGGCATTGGGCGAGATGCGGTAGATCACGCAGTCGTCGATGAATTTGCCAGCCTCGTTGAGCATGCAGGCGTAGACCGATTTGCCCGGGTAGAGCTTGCTGACGTTGCGCGTGGTGGCCTGGTTCAGCAGGGCTTCGGCGTGCGGGCCGACCAGGTGCACTTTCTTCAGGCCCGACACGTCCATCAGGCCGGCCTTGGTGCGGATGGCTTCGTGTTCTTCGGCCAGGTCGGTGGAATAGGTCCAGGGCGTGCCCAGGCCGTTCCAGTCGCCCAGGGTAGAGCCGAGTGCGCGATGTCGATCGGCCAGGGCTGAGATGCGCCAAGAGGTCATGTGATGCTCCAGTCAGAAGGTGAACAAAGAGGGAAGAAAGAATTCAGATGGCGGCGGCAAGCTCGGCGGTCTCGGCCTCGGTGCCTTTGCTGATCGCGCTGCCATCGTCAAACGCGGCGAGATAAGCCACGGCAGTGGGCAGGAAGCGGCTCAGGCCCTTGTATTCGGCCAGCG
Source organism: Burkholderiales bacterium (assembly GCA_026400105.1). Classification (GTDB taxonomy): domain Bacteria; phylum Pseudomonadota; class Gammaproteobacteria; order Burkholderiales; family Burkholderiaceae_C; genus Malikia. The sequence goes on along the minus strand of JAPLPQ010000094.1, from coordinate 33,954 downwards.
GCTGCGGCAGCGTGGCGAGCACGCGCGACAGGCGCTTGCCCCACTTGGGCACCCGCACCAGCTCGTCCAGCGAGGCCAGGTAGCAGCGGATCGGGAACAGCAAGGCGTTGCTGCGCGGCAGGCGCCACAGGGTTTGCAGTTCCACGCGCAGGTGCAGCTTGCGGCCGATGTTCTCGGGGGTCAGCGAGGCGCGGTCCGGGCCCCATTCGGGGAAGGTCTCGGGCGAGGTATCCAGGCGCGGGTTCACCGTCATGGTCCAGTTCAGACGGCGCACCGGCTGGCCCTGACGGATCATCAGCAGGTATTTCAAGGCGCGCTCGAACACGCCGGCCTGGTGCGCCAGCGGCACCGGGCCGTGCCACTTCATGAAGCTCATGCCGACATTGAAGTCGAGCGACCAGTCGGCCTGCGAGGTCACCATGCCGGCATCGAGAAACAGGTTGTCCTCGCGCTGGTCGCAGATCGCGAAATCGCCCTGGGCCTGGCGCGTGATGTATTCGAACGGGCCGCAAGGCAAGGTGGCGGCGTCGCCGAACACGAAGCTCTGCTCGATGCCCAGCGGGCGGTTGATCCAGGTCCAGTGGGCGCCGAAGTCGGTGCCGGTCTTGCTGAGCGAGAAATGCTCGGGGTAGTCAGCGCTCAGGCTGTCCATGAGCAGCTCCAGCGTGTCCCACTCGGCCATCTGCATGTGAGGCAGCACCTGGCAGCGGCCCGGGTCGCGCTCGAGCGTGATCGCCTTGTCGCGGCATTCCGCGATGTAGTGCTCGTCCACGTCAAAGCCGTGTTCATAGACCGCGCTCGCGCCCTTGGGCTGGTGCGGTTCCATGTTGACGCTGTACATGTACTGGTCGTCCGGGAAGGGAAACGGGAAACGCAGGATGGCCTCTTCGCTGTTGCGATAGCTGTAGTCGCCGCGAAAGGTCTCGTCGGGTTTGAAAACGATGGACATGGTGGTCTGGGCCTTGAAAGAGGAAAACCTTCAGAGATCGAGCACGAGGCGCGGTCCGCGGGCGCGCGAGACACAGGGCATGATCAGCCGGCCTTGCGCCTTGTCGCTGGCACTCAGGTAGTGGTCGCGGTGTTCGGCCTCGCCTTCGAGCAGCGGCGTCACGCACACGCCGCAGGCGCCGCCGCGGCACAGACAGGGCGCGACCACCCCCAGGCGCTCGATCGCCTCGAGCAGGCTTTCGTCTTCGCCCACCCGCACGCTCTGGCCGCTCTTTTTCAGCACGGCCTCGAACGAGGTGCCGCCGCTGGCCGCAGCGCCAAACAGCTCGCTGTGCACCTGGCTGGCGGGCCAGCCCTGGGCCTGGGCCGCGCTCAACACGGCCTGGTTCAGCTCGCTCGGGCCGCAGACATACAGATGCGTGCCGGCCGGCTGCTGTGCCAGCAGCGCCGGAATGTCGAGGCGATGGCCCTCGGCATCCCAATGGAAGAACACCTGCGGATCGCCAGCCGGCAGCCAGGGCGCGAACACGTCCTGCTCGGATTCGCGGCAGCACAGGTGCAGCGCATAGCCGCTGGCCTTGACGCCGGCATCCTGGATGTAGGAGAGAAACGGCGTGATGCCGATGCCGCCCGCGATCATCAGGTGCTGGCGCGCGCCGCGTTGCGGCGGAAACAGGTTGGCCGGCAGCTGGGCCTCGATCACGTCGCCCAGTTGCAAGCGCTCGTGCACCGCGGCCGAGCCGCCGCGCGAGGCCGGCACGCGGCGCACGATGATGTCGTACTGGCTGCGGCTGCCCGGCGGGTTGATCAGCGAATAGGCGTTGCGGTGCAAACGGCCCTGGCCGGGCAGGCTGAACAGCACATGCGAGCCCGCACCATTGGGCGGCAGCACCGATCCGTCCACGCTGGCCAGGCTGAGTTGGCGCAGGCTGGGGGCGATGTCATTGACCGCCACCACCTTGAGTTTCAAACCGCTCGAGATCATGGAAACAGCTCCTCACGCACGGGCCGTTGGCCCGGCACTTCGGCATCGACCATCACACCCATGAAGGCGCCATGGCGACGGGAAAAATGGTCGCGCACCAGAAGCTCGCGTCCGCAGCCCGCGCAAGCCACGGTGGAGCTGCTCACGCCCTCGGTGAAACCATGGCAGTGGGTGCACCAGACGCGCCGGCGCTGACTGCCCGCATGGGCGAGCTGAATCTGGCTCTCGGCCAGACCCAGCTGGCGTGCAGCCAGAAACACCGACCAGACAAAGGGCTCGCTGCCCTGCACGAAGAGCCGGTCGCTCACGCGCAGCGGCCCCTGGCCGGCCAGTGCGCTGGCCAGGGCCTTGAGGTCGGCCAGCAGCGTGACCGGGCCCAGGCCCATGGCCTGTTGCAGCGGCCCGATCGACCAGACCTGCAGGCGTTCGGCCACCGGGGCGAAGGCGCTGGCCAGATCGGCCAACAAGACTTCGTCCATGGACGGTGCGTCGAGCACCAGCCAGTGGCGACCGGCTGCCAGCTCGGGTGCGAGCGGCAGATAGACCGGCCGGCTTGTGACCTCGGAGGGCGGTAGCTTCATGGTGCGCTCCTGGGCTCAGCCGAGGTTGTGACCTGGAATCCAATGGGTGCCGGCCAGCGGCACCTTGGCCATGGCGGCGGCTTCCACCGTCAGGGCCACCAGGTCTTCCGGCTCCAGATGGTGCACGTCCTGCTTGCCGCAGGCGCGCGCCAGCGTGGTCAGCTCCATGGTCAAGGTCTTGAGGTAGTTCTTGACATGCTTGGCGCCGTTGTCGGGCTCGAGGCGCTGCTCCAGGATGGCGTCTTGCGTGGTCACGCCCACCGGGCATTTGCCGGTATGGCAGTGGTGGCAATAACCGGCCTGGGTGCCGAGCGCGGTGTAGTCGGCCTCGGCGCTATGGGTCTGGCCACCTTGCTGGTAGGAGTCGCGGTTGCAGCCCAGGGCCATCAGCACGCCCTGGCCGATCGCCACGGCATCGGCGCCCAGGGCCAGGGCCTTGGCCACATCGGCGCCGGAGCGAATGCCACCCGAGACGATCAGTTGCACCTTGCCGATCATGTCCAGGTCCTGCAGCGCGGCAACGGCCTGGCGCACCGCCGCCAGCGTGGGAATGCCGGCATGTTCGATGAAGCAGGTCTGTGTGGCGGCCGTGCCACCTTGCATGCCATCGACCACCACCACGTCGGCGCCGGCGTGCACCGCCAGCTTGACGTCGTTGTAGACCCGGGTCGCGCCGACCTTGACGTAGATCGGCTTTTCCCAGTCGGTGAGTTCACGCAGCTCCTGGATCTTGATGGTCAGGTCGTCCGGGCCGGTCCAGTCGGGGTGACGACTGGCCGAGCGCTGGTCCACGCCTTGCGGCAGGGTACGCATCTGGGCCACACGCGGGTTGACCTTCTGGCCCAGCAGCATGCCGCCGCCGCCCGGCTTGGCGCCTTGGCCGAGCACGATCTCGATCGCATCGGCGCGGCGCACATCGTCGGGGTTGAAGCCGTAGCGCGAAGGCAGGCACTGGTAGACCAGGGTCTTGGACGACTGGCGCTCTTCCGAGGTCATGCCGCCGTCGCCGGTGGTGGTGGTCGTGCCCATGGCGGTCGCTGCCTTGCCCAGGGCTTCCTTCACGTTGGCCGACAAGGCGCCAAAGCTCATGCCGGCGATCGTGATCGGGGTGTCGAGCACCACCGGCTTCTTGGCGAAGCGCGTGCCCAGCACGGTCCTGGTCGAGCATTTCTCGCGGTAACCCTCGAGCGGATAACGCGACAGCGAGGCGGTCAGGAACACCAGGTCGTCGAAGTGCGGCAGCTTGCGCTTGGCGCCCAGGCCGCGGATCTCGTACAGGCCGGTGCTGGAGGCACGGTGGATGTAGTCCAGCGTGCTGCGGTCAAAGCTGGCCGACTCCTCGCGTTGCAGGCGTTTGAAATGGATGGGGTGTTCGGTGCTGTTTGACATGTCAATAGTCCTGATCGGCGTCGGCATTCCAGTGGTAGAGACTGCGGGCCGAAGCCACGCGCTTGAAGTCCGTGGGGGCATGGGCCAGGCCGGCCTGGGCCAGCAGATCGGCCAGGGCCTTGGTGTCGGCTTCGGTCAGCGGTTCGAGCTGGGCGTCGGCGCCCAGGCTCTTGATCTCGCCCTTGACGTAGATCACGGCCTCGTACAGCGAGTCGCCGAGCGCGTCGCCGGCGTTGCCGCAGATCACCATGCGGCCAGCCTGGGCCATGAAGCCCGAGAAGCTGCCGACCGAACCGCCGACCACGATGTCGCCGCCCTTGAGCGAGATGCCGCAGCGCAGGCCAGCGTCACCGTCGATCACGAGCAGGCCGCCGTGGGCCGAAGCGCCCGCGCCGTTGGAGGCAAAGCCCTTCACGTGCACCTTGCCGCTCATCATGTTTTCGGCGACGCCGGTGCTGGCGCTGCCTTCGATCGTCACGTCGGCGAACTTGTTCATGCCGGCGGCGTAATAACCGGCATGGCCCTTGATGGTCACGCTGACCGGGGCATTGATGCCGACCGCGATGTTGTGCGCACCGTCAGGGTGCAACACCTCGACATGCTGGCCGGCCAGGGATTCGGGCCTGCCGTGCAGGTGCTGGTTGAGCTCGCGCACGGTCTGGCGGCTCAGGTCGAAAGTCAGATTTTCCATACGTACATCTCCTCGGGAGCAGGTTCAAACACGGTCGCGTGCTCAATGCCCGGCAGATGGGCGAGCGAACGGAATTCGGAAGCGATGGCGACGTAGTCGTCGGTTTCGGCAACCACGGCAGGCTTGCAGGCGAACGGGTCCCGGATCAGGGCCAGCTCGGTGGCTGTGCCCATCAGAAAGGTGTAGAAACCGTCAAGCGCCTCGAAGGCTTTCTGCAGCGCGGTGTGCAGGTCGTCGCCTTCGCGCAGCCGCCACTCGAGGAAGCGGCAGGCGGCTTCGGTGTCGTTGTCGGTCTCGAACTTGATGCCGCGCGGCTCCAGCATGCGGCGCACGCCGTTGGGGTTGGACAGCGAGCCGTTGTGCACCAGGCAGAAGTCTTCGCCAGCGGTGAAGGGGTGGGCGCGATCCGGTGTCACGGCCGATTCGGTGGCCATGCGGGTGTGACCCACGAGGTGGCTGCCGACCAGCTTGCTGAAGTCGTAGCGCTCGGCGACCTGGGCCGGCGTGCCGATGTCCTTGTAGAGGTCAATGCTCCGGCCGGTCGAGAGGATATGCAGCTTGTCCTCGAACGCCTTGATGAAAGCCTTCACCGGATCGGCCGGACCATTAAACGTGAAGATGGCGTGATTGCCCTTGGTCTGGAGATGGGCCTTGACCTTCAGCTCGGCGTTCAACGCGTCGACCAGGGCGACCCAGTCGTAGCCCGCAGCGGCTTCGGTCAGACCCGAATACAGGCTGAGCTTGCGCTGCCCCTCGGGCAGCGGCTGGCCGAAGACGGCCATGCCGGCCGAGTCCGGACCACGGTCGTGCATGCCGATCAGCATCGGCACCATCAGCTCGCCGAGCTGGCTGTACAGCTCGGGTTTTTTCAACAACAGTCCAACAATTCCACACATGATTGCTTCCTTAAAAAAACTCGAGGTACTGCTTGACTTCCCACTCGGAGACATGGCGCATGTACTCGATCCACTCCATGCGCTTGAACTTGAGGAACTCACCCGTGACCGGACCCAGGGCGTCGCGAATCACGCTGTCGGCCTCCAGGGCATCGAGCGCGGCATTCAGGTTCTGCGGCAGCAGGCCGATGCCGGCTTCCTTGAGCTGGGCCTCGCTCCACTCGTAGAGGTTCACGTTGCGCGGCGCGCCCGGATCCATGTTCTTGGCGATGCCGTCCAGGCCCGCCGCGATCACGGCCGCCGTGGCCAGGTAGGGGTTGCAGGCACCGTCGGGCAGGCGCAATTCGAGCCGGCCCTTCGGGATGCGCACCATCGTCGAGCGGTTGTTGTCGCCGTAGCTGATGTAGGCCGGGGCCCAGGTGGCGCCAGTCAGTGAACGGCCGACCACCAGGCGCTTGTAGGAGTTGACGGTGGGCGCACACAGGGCCGTCAGCGCGGGGGCGTGATGCAGCAGGCCGGCCATGAACTGATAGGCCATCGGCGAGAGTTCGAGGCCGTTGGGGTCGCTCTTGTCCTGGAACAGGTTGCGCTTGCCGTCGCCGATCGACAGGTGCATGTGCATGCCGTTGCCAGGGCGGTTGGCGAAGGGCTTGGGCATGAAGGAGCAGATCAGGCCGAGCTCGTTGGCGATCTCGCTCGCCGCCATCTTGAAGAAGATGAAGTGGTCACACGAAGTCAGGCAATCGGTGTAGGTGTAGTTCAGCTCGAACTGGCCGTTGGCGTCTTCGTGGTCGATCTGGTAGACATCGATGCCAGTGCCGCGCATGGCGTCGGAGAGTTTTTCCAGGAACACCCGGGTGCGCGAGAGGCCCTTGTAGTCGTAGCAGGGCTTGGCCAGGTTGTCGCTGGCGTCGTGCGGCACGATGGCGCCATCGTCGTTGCGACGCAGCAGCGAAAACTCGGGCTCCAGGCCGGTGAACATGGTCAGGCCCTGTTCGGCCAGACGCGCGACCTGTGTCTTGAGCACGACGCGGCTGTCGAACTTCCAGGGTTCGCCCTCGACATGGCCCTCGCAGATGATGCGCGCCAGGCCAGGCTGCCAGGGCACGAGCGAGACGGTCTGCAGATCGCCGACCGCCATGAAGTCAGGACCGTGCGGCTCGATGCCCACGCCGGAGATCGCGAAGCCGGCAAAGCCCGCACCGTCGGTCATGATGGTGTTCAAATGGTCCACCGGCACCGACTTGGCCTTGGCGACGCCGTGGATGTCGACAAACTGCGCCAGCACGTAGCGGACGCCCTGGGACTTGAGGTAGGCCTGGGTTTCCTCGACACGGGCAAAGCGTTTCGGGGGCACCAGCCCGCCCGACTCGGGCGGGTTGACCAATGGGACTGCGAGTGTGTTCAAGAGAAAGCTCCTTAGGTTGGCAATCAGGGTTCGGCTACTGGGCTCGGTGGCGTCGATCGTGGTGCAAGGTCGACGTCCATGTTTCTTCTTATGCAACATTTGTGCCTGATATGAATATTTCGGCTTTCTCGCCACGTACACTTTTTTAACTACCAAAAACAAGGAGCAGGTTGTGAACAAGCAGGGTGACAAGCCGGCGGTTTCAATTGAAGAATCGGTCGGATCGGCCATCAAGGAGCTGCGCCAGCGCCACGGACTGACGATTGCGCAGGTGTCGGAACAGGCCAGCATCAGCCGCGGCATGCTCTCGAAGATCGAGAACGGGCAGACGGCGGCCGGCATGGAGACACTGGCGCGCATCGCGCGGGCGCTGGGCGTATCGATGTCGATGCTGTTCAGCAAATACGACGTGACGGCGAGCACCGCACAGCACATCAAGAAGGGCAAGGGCATGGAGGTGGTGCGTCGTGGCACCAAAAGCGGGCATACCTACCACCTGCTCGCCTACGACCAGGGCCCGGTCAAGCTGTTCGAGCCCTTCCTGATCACGATGGAAGACGACACGGAGCAGTACCCGACGTTCCAGCATCCGGGCACCGAGCTGCTCTACATGCTCGAAGGCAGGCTGGAATACCGCTGCGGAACGGATACCTATCTGCTGGAACCCGGCGACTCGCTGACCTTCCCGGGCGAGGTGGCGCACGGCCCCGAGAAACTGGTGAAGTTCCCGATCAAGTTCCTGTCGTTCATCGTCTACCCGCGCAGCGCGGAGTAGGACGCCCGGCGCCAGCGTTCAGCGCAGGGCCGTGACCAGCAGCAGGCTGTTCGCCGCGCTCGGCGCAAGGTGGCCTGGTGCCACCAGGTCCTGCAGATGCAGGCCTTCACCTTCGGCCAGGACCAGCGGTTCGGTCCCGGACCTGGTCAGCTCGAATCGACCGCGCAGGACCAGCACCAGCAGATCGGGCGCGCACGGCAGCGGCACCGTGTCTTCCTCGACGATCAGCAGATCGGCCTGCGCCTGACCGCGCCGCACCATCACGTTCCACAGCTGAGTCGGCAGCTGCGGTGCATCGCACTGCAGCGCCAGTTCGCCGGGAAACTGCGCGAAGGAACCCGGCCCGTCGAAGCGCCAGGCCTCGGTCTTGCCGCTCAGACACAGTCCGCCGCCGCGGACCATGACCGCGGTGCGGTCCATGCCGTCGAAACGCGAGAACGGCCCGGCGGCGCCGATGTCGGCCACGCTGACGCGCCAGCCAGGCTGATCGGCCGGGCCATGACTGGCGACCGTGCGTGTCCAGCCACCGCCGTTCTTCCAGGCCTCGCGCGGCAAGGCCTCGATGGCAAAGCGCCGCAGCGAAGGATTGCGGCTCATGCGCCAGTCGCCGCGCGCGGCAGGCCCGAGCTGAGCGCGGGCAGGACCTCGAACAGATCACCGACCAGACCCAGATCGGCGACCGAGAAGATCGGTGCGTCGGGGTCCTTGTTCACGGCCACGATCACGCCCGCGTCCTTGATGCCGGCCAGATGCTGGATGGCGCCCGAGATGCCGAAAGCGAAGTAGACATCGGGCGCCACGGTCTTGCCGGTCTGGCCGACCTGGATCGCGTTCGGCGCGAAACCGGCATCGACTGCCGCGCGCGAGGCCCCCACGGCGGCACCCAGCTGGTCGGCGAGCTGTTCGACCAGTGCCATGTGTTCGCGTGCGCCCACGCCGCGCCCGGCCGCCACCACCACGCGGGCGCGGCTGAGATCGGGGCGGCCGCTGTCGATAGACTCGCGGCTTTCCAGCTGGCTGCGGCTGTCGGCGCTGACCGAGGCCAGCGTCACCACGGGGCAGGCGACCTGGGTGCCGGTCGCGGGGGCAAAGCCGGCGGGACGCAGGGTCAGCAGCGTCTTGTCAGCCTGGGTCTCCACGCAGGCCAGCACGCTGCCAGCGTACAGGGGGCGCAGAAAGCGGGGGCCGGATTCGATCGCCACCACATCGCTCAGGTAGGCCGCCTGCAGGCGGGCTGCGGCCCGCGGCAGAGCGCCCCGGTGCAGCACGCGGTGCGCGGCCAGCAGGGTGTCGTAGTCCGGCATCAGCAGGCCGATCTGCAGCGCCAGGGTTTCGGCCGAAGGCAGGTCCCACTGCGGGTGCTGCGCCAGCAGCACCTGCGATACACCGGCCAGGGTAGCGGCAGTCTGCGCCACGACCGCGCAGTCCTGCCCCAGCACCAGCAAATGCACCGGGTCGCCGATTTGCAGGGCCGCGCCGAGCAGGTTCAGGGTGGAGGGATCGAGCTGGGTGCCGTTGTGTTCGGCGATAACGAGGGTGGTCATGGTGCGGGAGCTTCCGGGGTGATAGGGTCAGGCACTGGCGCCGAACGCGGGCAAGCCGCGCAGGCGGTCGAGCAGCTGCGCAATGCCATCGACGCGCACGCCGGCGGCACGAGCGGGTGGCGTGGCGCAACGGGTGACGCGGAATCTGGCGGCTTGATCAGCTGCGAGTTCGGCCAGCGCCAGCGTCGTGATGGCGGCTTTCTTCGCCTTCATCATGTTGGGCAGGCTGATCGCGCGCGGGTCGCACAGGCGCAGATCGACGCCGAGCACGGCGGGCAGCGGCAGGCGCCATTGCTCCAGGCCCTGATCACCATCGCAGTGCACCCGCAGGCCAGCATCGATCAACTCCAGGCGGTTGACCGACATCGCCTGCGGCCAGTCGAGCAGCGCGGCCAGCATCGGCGCCAGGTCGCCCAGGTCATCGTCGATGGCCTGCTTGCCGCACAGCACCAGGTCCACGCCTTCGCGCTGCACGAGCCGGCTCAGCGCTTCGAGCAGCGCCGGGGCATCGCCCTCGCCCGTCCCCGGATCGAGCAGGATCGCCGCGTCCGCCCCCATGGCCAGCGCCGTGCGCAGCACGTCCTGCGCCACCGGGGCACCGCAGCCCACCACCGTGACCCGGCTGGCCTGACCGGCCTGGCGCAGGCGCACGGCCTGCTCCACGGCCACTTCGTCGAACGGGTTCAGCGACATCTTGAGGCCTGCGATGTCGACCCCGGAGCCGTCACTGCGCACGCGCACCTTGACGTTGTAATCGACCACGCGTTTGACTGGTACCAGTATGTGCATGTCCGTCTCCCGCTCAGGACACCGCGCCCAGGCCGTAGCGGCCGGTGAGCAGCTGGCCGCTGCGGAAACGCTCGTGCGCGTAGGGCGCGAGCGAGACCTCGGTCGGCAGGCCCAGGGCCTCCTGGGCCAGCACCAGGCCGACGCCGGGCGAGAGCTTGAAGCCGTGACCCGAGAAACCGTAGCCGACCACCAGGCCGGGCACGTCGGGCAGGCGGCCGAGCACCGGATTCCAGTCGGGCGTGACGTCGTAGACACCGGTCCACGACGAGGCCAGCCCGGCCTCGCCGAACGAGGGGAAGCGCTCCGCCACCTGGCCACCGACCTCGACCACATAGTCCATCGAGATGTCGCCCTGCTCGTTGTCGGGCTGCGCCAGGGTCTCGCCCACCGTGCCTTCGCTGACCAGCATCTGGTTGCCGCCATAGCTGCGGCAGTACAGCATGCCCGGCGAGCCCAGGTCCTTGAACACCGGCATCTTGAAGCTGTAGGCCTCTGGCCCTTCGAGCGCGAGCACGGCATGGCGCTCGGCCTTGACCGGGGTCGGCACCCCGGTCCAGCGTTCGATGTCGCCGGCCCAGATGTTCTGGGTGCTGATCACGGTCTGGCTGTGGAAGCGGCCCTGGTTGGTTTCGACGCCGACGACCCGCCCGTTCTCCATCAGCAGGCGCTCGACGTTGACGCCTTCCATGATCTTGACGCCCTGGCGGCGCGCGGCACGCGCAAACCCGGTCGCCACCAGATAGGCATCGGCAAAACCGGCCTCGGGCTCGTAGCCGATCAGGGCCGCATCGTCGAACTGGGCGATCGGCAGCAGCTCGCGCGCGGCGGCCTGGTCGAGCAGCCGCACCTCGACGCCCATGCGCTCCTGGCCGGCCAGCGCCGCGCGCAGGGGTTCGAGCTTGGGGCCGTCAGGCGCGCAGATCAGGTAACCGCACTTGACCAGGCCGGCCGACGCTTCCTCGTCGCCGAGGTAGCCGGCGAAATCGTTGAACACCGACCAGGAGTGCTTGGCCAGTTCCACGTTCTCGATCACCGAATAGTGGGTACGCAGGATGCCCGAGGACTGGGTGCTGGTGCCCGAGCCGATCTGCAGCCGGTCCAGCACCAGGACCTTGGCGGCCCCTAGGCGCGCGAGGTGGTACGCGACCGAACTTCCGATCACACCGGCACCGATCACGATGGCGTCATAACTCTGCATGGGAGACCTTTCTGGGCTTGGATTGGGTTGGCAATGGAGTTGAGCTTAGGAGTCGCTGGCCGGTCGCCTCACAACTGAAGCAAATCTGATGCTATGTTTTGGTTTATCGAATACTCCGGCCGATGCCGGCCACCCCCCTCTACCATCAATCACCATGTCACCGACTGCTTCCGGTACCCGCCAATCCCGCCGTTCGCGCCTGCTGCCCGACCTGCAGCTGCTCGAGGCCTTCGTCGCCGTCTGCGACGCGGGCTCGATGGCGCTGGCCGCCCAGCAACTGGGCCTGAGCCAGAGCGCGGTCAGCCAGGCGATCAAGACGCTGGAGAGCGAGCTCGACCTGCAACTGCTCGACCGCGAGGTGCGTCCCGCGGTCACCACCCACGCCGGGCGCGTGCTGCGCGAACGCGCCACCCGACTGCTCGGCCAGGCGCGCGCCCTGGTCGAACAGGTGCGCGCCAGCGCACGCCAGCAACACACGCAGATCCACCTGGGCTGCGTCGATTCGTTCGCGGCCACCGTGGGCCCGCGCCTGATCCGCGCGCTGTCGGGCTCGGCGCAGCAGATCCTGATGTGGTCGGGCCTGACGCCCACGCTGACCGAGCAGCTGCGCGGACGCGAGCTCGACTTCGCGATCTGCACCGATTCGGCCATCGACGACCCGCGCATCGTGCAGCGCCTGCTGTTTTCCGAATCCTGGGTCGCGGTGTTCCCGAAGGCGCATCCGGTCCGGGCGCTGGCATCGGCGCGCGAGCTGTCGGCCCTGCCCGGTGGCCTGCCGCTGATCCGCTACAGCCAGCGCTCGGTGATCGGCCAGCAGATCGAGCGTTTCCTGCGCCATATCGGCGTGCAGGCCCCGCGCAGCTACGAGTTCGACGCCACCGACCCGCTGCTCAGCCTGGTGGCCTCGGGCCTGGGCTGGGCGCTCTCGACGCCGCTTTGCCTGTGGCAGTCACGCCAGTACCTCGACGAGGTGGTCGTGCTCCCGATCCCCGCCACCCGGCTCGGCCAGCGCCATTTCTTCCTGCTCTCGCGCGAAGACGAATGGGCCGGCCTGGACGAGCATATCGCCCGCGTCACGCGTGACGTGATCCGCCAGGACACCACCACCGCCATCCGCCGCTCCATGCCCGGCCTGCCGCCGGACGCCCTGTTCTGCCCCCACGAAGAGACTTCATGACCACCGACACCCCCACCTATTCCCTGCACCAGGGCCGCCTGCCGCTGCTGATCTCGATCCCGCATCTGGGCACCGAGCTGCCGCCCGAGTTCGCTGCCGGCATGAGCGACAGCGCGCCGATCAAGCAGGACACCGACTGGCACCTCGACCGGCTCTACGGTTTTGCCGTCGGCCTGGGGGCCTCGGTGCTGCAGGCCAAGGTCTCGCGCTACGTGATCGACCTGAACCGCCCGCCCGGCGGCGAGAGCCTCTACCCCGGCCAGACCACCACCGGCCTGTGCCCGACCGAGACGTTCCGTGGCGAACCGCTCTATGAACAGGCCCAGGCACCCGATGCGGTGCAGCAGGCCGAGCGCCTGGCGCGCTACTGGCAGCCCTACCACGATGCCTTGCGTGCCGAGCTCGACCGCCTCAAGGCGCTGCACGGCGCGGTGCTGCTGTGGGATGCCCACTCCATCGCCAGCGTGCTGCCGCGGCTGTTCGACGGCAAGCTGCCCGACCTGAATTTCGGCACCGCCGACGGTCGCAGCTGCGCCCCGGCCATCATCGAGCGCGTAGTCGCCGAGGTGGGCGCCACGGGTTTCAGCCATGTGGTCAACGGCCGCTTCAAGGGCGGCTACATCACGCGCCATTACGGCTCGCCCGCCGACCATGTGCATGCGATCCAGCTCGAGATGGGACAGGATCTCTACATGCTCGAAGACCCGCCCTTCAGCTACCTGGAATACAAGGCCACCTCGGTCCAGCCGCTGCTGCAGAAGATGCTGCTGACCGCGCTGACCCAGCTGAAACACCTCGCTGCCTGACCCACCCGCTTGCCTCCTCCTATCAGATCAGTCCCCATGAGCCCAGAAGACATCCTCAGCCGCTACGGCCCGCGCGAAGCAATGGAATACGATGTGGTGGTGGTCGGCGGCGGCCCCGCCGGCCTGTCCACCGCCATCCGACTCAAGCAGCTGGCAGCCGAAAAAGGCAGCGAAGTCACGGTCTGCGTGCTGGAAAAAGGCTCGGAACCCGGTGCCCATATCCTGAGCGGTGCGGTCATGGACCCGAAAGCCATCACCGAGCTGTTGCCGAACTGGCGCGAACTCGGCGCTCCGCTGCATCAGCCCGTGACCGCTGACGAGCTGCTGCTGCTCAGCGAAACCGGTGCCCGGCGCACCCCCGACTGGCTGATGCCGCGCAACTTCGACAACCATGGCTGCTACATCATCAGCCTGGGCGCCGTCACCAAGTGGCTCGGTGAACAGGCCGAAGCGCTGGGCGTGGAAATCTTCTCCGGCTTCACCGCGGCCGAACTGCTCTACCAAGACGATGGTTCGGTCAAGGGCGTGGCCACCGGCAACCTGGGCTTGGGCAAGGATGGCGAGCCGGGCGAACAGTTCCAGATCGGCATGGAGCTGCACGCGAAGTACACGGTGTTTGCCGAGGGCGCGCGCGGCCACCTGGGCAAGCAGCTGATCAGCCGCTTCAAGCTCGACCAAGGCAAGGACGCACAGACCTTTGCCATCGGCATCAAGGAACTGTGGGAAGTGCCAGCCGACCAGGCCCGGCCCGGACTGGTGGTGCACACCGCTGGCTGGCCGTTGAACGACGACGCCTTCGGCGGTGGCTTCCTCTACCACCTGGAAGGCAACAAGGTCACGCTGGGCTACGTCATCGGCCTGGACTACCAGAATCCCTGGTTGAGCCCGTTCGAGGAAATGCAGCGCTGGAAGACCCACCCGAGCATCAAGGCCCATATCGAAGGCGGCAAGCGCCTGGGCTACGGTGCCCGCGCGCTGAACAACGGCACGCCGCAGGCCTTGCCCCGGACGGTGTTCCCGGGCGGCGCGCTGGTCGGTTGTGATGCCGGCTTCCTGAACGCCGCTCGCATCAAGGGCAGCCACGCCGCCATCAAGAGCGGCATGCTCTGCGCCGAAGCGGCTTTCGAGGCCGTGACGGCCGGGCGCCAGAACGATGAACTGACCGGGTTCGAGGCCGGCTTCAAGGCGAGCTGGCTGCACGAAGAGCTCTGGACCTACCGCAACTTCAAGAACTGGTTCAAGCTGAATCCGCTGCTGGGCAAGCTCATGACCGGCGTCGAGCACTGGCTCCTGCCCAGGGTGGGTGTCAGCGTGCCACCCTGGACCCGGCACCACACCACCCAGGACCACACCAAGCTGCGCCCGGCCGCCGAGATGCCGCAGATCAGCTACCCCAAGCCCGACGGCGTGATCGGCTTCGACCGCCTGAGCTCGGTCTTCATCAGCAACACCAACCACGAGGAAAACCAGCCGGCGCACCTGACCTTGAAGGATCAAGCCGTCCCGGTCAGCATCAACCTGGCCAAGTTCGCCGGCCCCGAGAGCCGCTACTGCCCGGCCGGGGTCTACGAGTTCGTCAACAAGGACGGCGCCGATCAGCTGGTGATCAACGCGCAGAACTGCCTGCACTGCAAGACCTGCGACATCAAGGACCCGACGCAGAACATCGTCTGGGTCACGCCCGAAGGCGGCGGTGGACCCAACTACGCCGGCATGTGAGCCTGCTGCACGCGAGGAAGGCCGCCATCTGGCGGCCTTCTGCTTTCAGCGCCAGGGCCGAGGCAGGCGCCCGACCGGACGCTGCGCCAAAAGGGTGATGAAAGACGCTCGGCACAGCGCGCCGGCGGTGCGCGTGCCGGATCTGCCGCCATCTGCGCACCAGTTTCTTGCAGTGAATTCAAGATTACCACAGGGAAACTTTGGCACATTCCTTGCACTGCTCCCAGGGTCCACAACTGCCATATGGAGCCCTCCTTGAAAACGTTCCAATCCCTGCGCTGGATCATCCCGGCCTTCCTCACCTTCGCAGCCTCTTCCCTCTGGGCCCAGGCCGCTGCGCCCACGCTCAGTACCGGCGACACGGCTTTCGTCTTTGCCTGCTGCCTCGCGGTCTGGCTCATGACGATTCCTGGCCTGGCGCTCTTCTACGGTGGACTGGCACGCACCAAGAACGTCCTGTCCATTCTGATGCAGGTCTTCACGGTTTCCTCCCTGATCTCGGTGCTGTGGGCGCTCTACGGCTATTCCCTGACCTTCACTGATGGCGGCTCGATGCAGTCCGTGATCGGTGGTCTGGACAAGCTCTTCCTGCGAGGGGTGACCCAGGACTCGCTGCAGGGCACCATACCCGAGCTGCTGTACTTCTTCTTCATGCTGCTGTTCGCCGCCATCACGCCCACCATCATCGTGGGCGCCTTCGCCGAGCGCATCAAGTTCGCCGCCGTGCTGGTCTTCATGACGATCTGGTTCACGATCAACTACGTGCCGATGGCGCACATGGGCTGGGGCGGGGGCTGGGTGTTCCTGCTCGGCGCGCAGGACTTCGCCGGCGGCAACGTGGTGCACGTCAACGTGGGCATCGCCGCACTGGTCGGTGCCTGGATGGTGGGCGCTCGCAAGGGCGTGGGCACCTCGGCCATGTCGCCGCACAACATGACCATGACGATGACCGGTGGCTCGCTGCTCTGGGTCGGTTGGCTGGCGTTCTGCGGTGGCTGCGCCTTGGCGGCCAACGGCTTTGCGATGCTGGTGGTCGTCAACACCATGCTGGCTGCTGCGGCCGGAACGGTGTCCTGGATGCTGATCGAGTGGCTGCACCGCGGCAAGCCCAGCATGCTGGGCGCGGTTTCGGGTGCGATCGCCGGCCTGGTTGCCATCACACCGGCTTGCGGCTTTGTCGGTCCGATGGGTGCGATCGTGATTGGCCTGATCGTCTCGCCGATCTGCATCTGGGCGGTGGAAAAACTCAAGCCCATGATCGGGCTGGACGACTCCTTCGATGTGTTTGGCGTGCACGGTGTCGGCGGCATTGCTGGCGGCATCATGACTCCGATCTTTGCCTTGCCCGCGCTCGGTGGCATGGGCTTCGCCGAGGGACGGGACCTGTCTTCGCAGATGTCGGCGCAGCTCACTGTGATCGGCTTCAGCATCCTGTATTCGGCCATCAGCAGCTTCGTGGCGTTCAAGCTGACGTCGATGCTCTGTGGTGGCCTGCGGGTGGCAGAGGACGATGAAGTCGAGGGCCTGGACCTGACTTCGCACGGCGAGCCGGGCTACAAGCTTTGAGCCCCCCCCGTCGTTCTCAACCTGTTTTCCTTCCTGCTTCGAGGTTCAACATGAAACTTGTCACTGCCATCATCAAACCCTTCAAGCTCGACGAAGTGCGCCAGGCACTGTCGAACCTGGGCACGCAAGGCATCACGGTCACCGAGGTCAAGGGCTTCGGGCGCCAGAAGGGCCACACCGAGCTGTACCGCGGCGCGGAATACATCGTGGACTTCCTGCCCAAGATCAAGATCGAGGCCGCGGTGGCCGACGAGCATGTGCCGCTGGTGATCGAGGCCATCGAGCAGTCAGCGCGCACCGGCAAGATCGGCGACGGCAAGATCTTTGTTTCCGCCCTGGATCAGGTCGTGCGCATCCGCACCGGTGAAAACGGCAACGAGGCGCTCTGATGACCGCGCCTGATGACGCATGGCCCACCACGGCCCGGCCTCCGGTGGCAACCCGCGTGCGCGAGCCCGCGCTGTCCCTGCGCACGCCGACACTGGAACGCTACCGCGTGAGCGGTGGCGGCCTGACCGTGGTGATGCTGGCCGCGGGCGACGCGCTGGAGGTGATCGACCCCGAAGGCCTGCAGGCCTGCGAGCTGATGGCTTGGGATGCCCAGGGTCGCGAGGCCCTGACGGCTCTGGGTCTTCAGGCTTCGCCCGGCGCCGCTGGCACGGCCGGTCTGCTGCAGCGTCAGCATCCCCTGCTGCGCCCGGTGCAGCTCGGGCTGCAACGGCGCGGTGTTGACCTGGACCACCTGCCCGCACCCTGCCTGCTCTGGCCCGCGGGCGGTCTGGCGGGCCAGCGGCAGCGCTGCACCGCCAGCGCCGAGCTGCTGGTGCTGGTGGCGGCACCGGGCGGCGACAGCAACGTGCACGAGCAGAACGCACCGACACCGCTGGCCCTGCACGTGCATCGCCAGAGCAGCCAGCTCCTGAGCGCCGTGCCCCTGCCCGATCCGCTGGGCGAGGTGGTGGACGAGTTCACCATCGCGCCAGGCACGGCGCGCAGCTACACCGTCGCCAAGGGCCAGTACATCCAGATCATCGATGTCGCCGGGCGCCAGTGCTCCGACTTCGTGGCCTTCAACCGCCACGCGCTGGAGCGCGGCATCGAACAGGAGCTCGATCCCACGGTCACGCGCACGCTCGGCGGTCGGGCCTATCCAGGGCCCGGCCTGCACTCGCGCTTCTTCGATCGCGACATGCAGCCGATGCTCGAGCTGGTGCAAGACACCGTGGGCCGGCACGACACCTTCGGCCTGGCCTGCGCGGCGCGCTACTACGAAGGCATGGGCTACTTCGGCCACGCCAATTGCAGCGACAACCTCTCGCGCGAACTGGCCCCCTACGGCGTGCGCGCGCGGCCGGGTTGGCCCGCGATCAACTTCTTCTACAACACCGGTGTCGATGCCCATGACCAGCTGACCATGGACGAACCCTGGTCTCGACCGGGCGACCATGTGCTGCTGCGCGCGCTCGACGATCTGGTCTGTGCCAATACCTCTTGTCCGGACGACATCGACCCCGCCAACGGCTGGATGCCGACCGACATCCATGTCCGCATCTACGCCGCCCAGGAGCGCTTCAGCATGTCCATTGCCCACCGACCCACCCCCGATGCCGAAGCGGTGATGACCCGCGAAAGCGGCTTCCACAGCGCCACCTCGGCACTCACGCGGCAATTCAGCGACTACCGCGGCTGGTGGACGCCGATGCGCTACGACGGCTTCGGTGCGGTGGCCGAGTACCACGCCTGCCGCGAGCAGGTCGTGGTGATGGACCTGTCGGCGCTGCGCAAGTTCGAGATCATCGGACCCGACGCCGAAGCCCTGATGCAGTACTGCCTGACGCGCGACATCAAGAAGCTGGCGGTGGGCCAGGTGGTGTATTCGGCCATGTGCTATCCGCACGGCGGCATGCTCGATGACGGCACCCTGCTGCGCCTGGGCCCCGACAACTTCCGCTGGATCTGCGGCGAGGACTACAGCGGCATCTGGCTGCGCGAGCAGGCCGACAAGCTGGGCATGAAGGTCTGGGTCAAGTCGGCCAGCGACCATATCCACAACGTCGCCGTGCAGGGCCCGCATGCGCGCGAGCTGCTGCGTCAGATGGTCTGGTCGCCAGGCACGCAGCCGGTGCTGGACAAGCTGGGCTGGTTCCGCTTTCTGGTCGGCCGGCTCGACGACCACAACGGCTGTCCGATCATGGTCTCACGCACGGGCTACACCGGCGAGCTCGGCTACGAGGTCTGGTGCCACCCCGACGATGCCCCGCGCGTCTGGGCACGCCTGTGGGAACTGGGCCAGCCGCTCGGCCTCACGCCGCTGGGCCTGGACGCCCTCGATACCCTGCGCATCGAGGCCGGTCTGGTGTTCGCCGGCCACGAGTTCTGCGACCAGACCGACCCCTTCGAAGCCGGCATCGGTTTCTGTGTCCCGCTCAAGAGCAAGGCCGACGACTTCATCGGCCGTGATGCGCTGATCGAGCGCAGCGCGCACCCGCAACACAAGCTGGTGGGACTGCAGCTCGATGGCAACGAAATGGCCGCTCACGGTGACGGCGTCTATGTCGGCCATGCCCAGGTCGGCGTGGTCACCAGCGCCACGCGTTCGCCGCTGACGGGGCAGAACATCGCGCTGTGCCGCATCAGCGTGTCCAGCGCCACACCGGGCACCCGGGTCGAGGTCGGCAAGCTCGACGGACACCAGAAGCGGCTGCCCGCCTGCGTGTCGGCTCCGATCTTCTACGATCCCGACAAGAGCCGCGTGCGCGCCTGAGCAGCACCCCGGCCGGAACCGGCCGGTGCTGATCAGTCATCACAGGCCGTTGAACCAAGAAGGCCCGGGGCGCACAGCTGCGCTGCCCCGGGCCGCTTCGCCGCTCAGGGCTGGGCGAGATAGCTTTCCAGCGAATCGTCCAGTGCTTCCTGCCACAGCGTGTGGTGCGGCGTCGCCATGGTGCCGGTCATCAGCGAGGGATAGCACTTGTTGCGGTAGCCCATGATGTCCTCGTACTTGTCCTGCTTCCATTCCAGGAAGGTCTTGTTGACCGCGGCAATGTCGAAGCTCGGGTAGTCGGTGGCCTCGATCAATTGCCCGATGTACTTGCCCTGGAATTCGAACATCTGCTGCGCATCCTCGAGCGCCAGTTCCTCGTCACGCCACTTCAGGTCTTCCGCGTGCATGGCTTCTTGCGAGGGCAGCGGGATGCGACCGAGGATGACGTCGCGCGCGTACCAGGCCTGGGCGTCGAACATGTTGAAGCTGTACCACTGGTCCTGCATGCCCAGGTAGACCAGCTGCGGGTTGTCTTCCCAGAACACGCCCTTGTACAGGTTCAGCGGCCACAGTCGGTTGCTGGTCTTCAGGCGCAGCGTTTCCGGCAGGAAGGAGAAATGGTGCTTGTAGCCGGTGCACAGGATGATGGCATCGATGTGCTTGCTGCTGCCATCGGCGAAATGCGCGGTGTTGCCCTCGACCTGCAGCAGTTGCGGCTTCTCTTCCCAGTTGGCTGGCCACTTGTAGCCCATCGGGCTGCTGCGGTAGCAGCTGGTGATCGAGCGCGCGCCGTACTTCCAGCATTGCGAACCGACGTCCTCGGCCGAATAGCTGGCACCGACCACCAGCACGTCCTTGTCCTTGAATTCGAGCGCGTCCCGAAAGTCGTGTGCGTGCAGCACGCGGCCACCGAAAGTTTCGAAGCCGGGAAAATAGGGCACGTTCGGGGTCGAGAAATGCCCGCTGGCGACCACCACCCAGTCGAACTCTTCCGAGTAGGTCTTGTCCTGGTCGTAGCTGTGCACGGTGACGGTGAACTTTTGGCTGGCCTCGTCGAAGCTCACATCCCGCGCCGCAGTGTTGAAGCGGATGTACTTGCGCACACCGGCCTTTTCGACCCGACCCTTGATGTAGTCCCACAACACTTCACGCGGCGGGTAGGAGCCCATCGGCCGGCCGAAATGCTCGTCGAAGGTGTAGTCGGCGAACTCCAGGCATTCCTTCGGACCGTTCGACCAGAGGTAGCGGTACATGCTGCCATGCACCGGTTCGCCGTGCTCGTCCAGGCCGGTGCGCCAGGTGTAGTTCCACATGCCCCCCCAGTCCGACTGCTTTTCAAAACACACCAGCTCCGGAATCTCGGCTCCCTGGGCTTGAGCGGACTGGAACGCCCGCAACTGCGCCAGGCCGCTGGGGCCCGCGCCAATGATGGCAACACGCTTCTTCATGCAAGTACTCCTATTGATGACATGGTTAAACACAGTGAAACTTTGATTCCCAATATGAAGCACAAGACATGCCAGCAGAAGCAGGCCATCAGGACGGGTCAAAGCACGGGAAACGCGGCTGTCCTGCGCCAAAAAGGTGAGTGAAAGCGCGCGGTGCAGCGCGATGGCGGTGCATGAAGGGAAATTGGCTCCTGTCGCGTCCAGCGCGACGGTGTGGCGCGGTGAACCGCCTGGCCTGTTCTCGCGCCCACAAGAAAAAACCCCTCACTGCCGAAGCAGGAGGGGTCTGAACAGGGCTCAAATCAGCCCCATCGCGAAGCTGGCAGCGGCTTGACGGAGCCGCCAGGCCTTGCCGCCGCTCAGGCGCAGATCAGTGACGGAAGTGGCGCACGCCCGTGAACACCATTGCCACGCCGCGCTCGTTGGCCGCGTCGATCACTTCCTGGTCACGCATCGAGCCGCCCGGCTGGATCACGCAGGTCGCGCCGGCGTCAACCACCACGTCCAGGCCATCGCGGAACGGGAAGAAGGCGTCGCTGGCGACAGCCGTGCCCTGCAGCGTCAGCTTGGCGTGCTCGGCCTTGATGCTGGCGATGCGGGCCGAATCCAGACGGCTCATCTGGCCGGCGCCAACGCCCATGGTCATGCCGTCCTTGCAGAACACGATCGCGTTCGACTTGACGTACTTGGCCACCTTCCAGGCGAACAGCAGGTCTTCCATCTGCTGCGCGGTCGGCTGCTGGGTGGTCACGACCTTGAGGTCGGCCAGCGTCAGGTCGTGGTTGTCGGCGCTCTGCAGCAGCAGGCCCGAGCCGATGCGCTTGATGTCGACCGCGTTGCGGCCCTGCTCGAAATCGCTGACGCCGCCTGCGGGCAGCGTGATCTTCATGAGGCGCACATTGGTCTTGGGCTTGAAGACGGCCAGCGCCTCGGGCGTGAAGTCGGTCGCGATCAGCACTTCGACGAACTGCTTGACCACTTCCTGGGCCGCGACACCGTCGAGCGGACGGTTGAAGGCGATGATGCCGCCAAAGGCGCTGGTCGGGTCGGTCTGGAACGCCTTGCTGTAGGCCTCATGGGCATCATGGCCGACGGCCACGCCGCAGGGGTTGGCGTGCTTGACGATCACGCAGGCCGGCACGTCGAAGCTCTTGACGCATTCCCAGGCGGCGTCGGCGTCGGCGATGTTGTTGTAGGACAGTTCCTTGCCCTGCAGCTGCACGCCGGTGACCAGCGAGCCGGCGGCCGGATTCATGTCGCGGTAGTAGGCCGCGCTCTGGTGCGGGTTCTCGCCATAGCGCAGGTCCTGCAGCTTGACGTAGTTGGCGTTGCTCTGACCCGGGAAGGCCAGGCGCGGCGGCTCGGCCTCGTCGCCCGGCACGCCGGCGCTCAGGTCGACCGAGGACAGGTAGTTGCTGATCGCGGCATCGTAGTTGCTGATGCGGTTGAAGGCAGCGACCGACAGCTTGAAGCGGGTCTGGGTGCTGATGCCACCGGCCTTGAGCTCGGCCACGACTTCGGCGTACTGGCCGGCATCGGTCAGGACCGCGACGTCCTTCCAGTTCTTGGCGGCGGAGCGCACCATGGCCGGGCCACCGATGTCGATGTTCTCGATCGCATCGGCCAGCGTGCAGCCGGGCTTGGCGACGGTGGCTTCGAACGGGTACAGGTTGACCACCAGGATGTCGATGGTGCCGATGTTGTGTTCCTTGAGCGCTGCCATGTGCTCGGGGAAGTCGCGACGCGCCAGCAGGCCGCCGTGCACCATCGGGTGCAGGGTCTTGACGCGGCCGTCGAGCATCTCGGGGAAGCCGGTCACCTCGGCGACCTCGGTCACGGGCAGGCCGTTGTCGGCCAGCAGCTTGGCCGTGCCGCCGGTCGAGATCAGCTGCACGCCCAGGGCGTTGAGTTCGCGCGCGAGTTCGAGCACGCCGGTTTTGTCGGAGACGGAAAGGAGAGCTTTCATGGCTTTTCCAGAGTGAATAAACGGTGGGGCGCGGACGGCTGCGGGCTCAGGCGATCAGGCCATGCTCGAGCAGCTTCTTGCGCAGGGTGTTGCGGTTCAGGCCCAACCAGACCGCGGCACGCGACTGGTTGAACTGGGCGCGCGCCATCACGACTTCGAGCATCGGCTTTTCGACCGCACGCATCAGCATGTCGTGCAGGTTGGCCGGCTCGGTGCCGTCGAGGTCGGCGAAAAAGGTTTCAACGTTCTCGCGCACGCAGTCTTGCAGGGATTGCTTTTCGGTGCTCATGCAGCCAGTTTCCAGGGTTCGAAGGGGGTGGCGTCGAAGAACTCGCGCACGCAGTCGAGCTGCGCCGCGCAATCCTCGATCGCGTTGATACGGGTGCGGAACAGCTCCACCGCCAGCGGGTCGACCGGCAGCGCGCGCGCATACCAGCCCAGGTGCTTGCGCGCGCTGCGCACGCCGGTGTATTCGCCGTAGAGCGAGTAATGCTCCTGCAGATGCTCGAGCATCAGCGCGCGCAGCTCGGACGCGGTCGGCGGCGCCAGATGGGTGCCGGTGGCCAGGAAATGCCCGATCTCGCGGAACAGCCAGGGCCGGCCCTGGGCGGCGCGACCGATCATGACCGCGTCGCAGCCGGTGCGGCTTAGCACCGCGCGCGCCTGTTCCGGGCTGTCGATGTCGCCATTGGCCACCACCGGGATGCGCACGCTGGCCTTGATCGCGGCCACCGTGTCATGCTCGGCATGGCCCTTGTAGCCCTGCTCGCGGGTGCGGCCATGCACGGTCAGCATCTGCACGCCGGCGCGCTCGGCCGCCAGCGCCAGCGCCGGCGCGTTCTTGACCGACTGGCACCAGCCGGTGCGCATCTTGAGCGTGACCGGCACGCCATGCGGCTCGCAGGCGGCGACCACGGCCTCGACGATCTGCAGCGCGAGCGCCTCGTCCTGCATCAGCGCCGAGCCGGCCCATTTGTTGCAGACCTTCTTGGCCGGGCAACCCATGTTGATGTCGATGATCTGGGCGCCACGCTCGAGGTTGTAGCGCGCGGCGTCGGCCATCATCCCGGCATCGGTACCGGCGATCTGGACCGCGATCGGGCCCGGCTCGCCACGGTGGTCGGCGCGGCGCGAGGTTTTCAGGCTGTCGCGCAGATCGGGACGCGAGGTCACCATCTCGCTGACCGCATAGCCGGCGCCGAGCTGCTTGCACAGACGGCGGAACGGCCGGTCCGTCACCCCCGCCATCGGGGCAACGAACAGCTGGTTCGGGAGCTCATAGGGACCGATGCGCATGCGGACAAGGACTTCGGGAGTTGAAAACAAAAACCCGCCGGCCGACGCGAGTGGACGCCGGACAGCGGATGCTTAAAAAGAAGGCATCTATTGTAGCCGCTAGCCGGCTTCGGGGGCAAACCGGACCGCTCGATTGCCGTCGCGACCGACCCCTATACTGTGACCATGGAAGCCTGGATCACGACGCTGCTGCAGACGCTGAGCCTGCCCGAGTATGGGCTCGGCACGGCCTTCGTGGTCGCCTTTATATCGGCCACGCTGCTGCCGCTGGGCTCGGAGCCGGTGGTGTTCGGCCTGGTCAAGCTCAACCCAGAACTGTTCTGGCCGGCCATCGGCGTCGCCACGCTCGGCAACACCCTGGGCGGCATGGTCAGCTGGGCCATGGGCTGGGGCGCGCATGCGCTGATCGACCGCGAGCGCGGCCATCCGACCCACCTGAGGGCGGTGGACTGGCTCGAGCGCTTCGGCCCCAAGGCCTGCCTGCTGGCCTGGTTACCGGTCGTCGGCGACCCGCTCTGCCTGGTCGCGGGCTGGCTCAAGTTCCCGCCGCTGGCCTGCGCCTGCTACATGGCGATCGGCAAGTTCCTGCGCTACCTGATGCTGACCTGGGGCCTGCTCTGGGCCTCCGAAGGCCTGCAGCTGCCGGGCTGGCTGCTCAAGGCAGCCGGCTAAAGAATCGGCCAAGACGGGACGGCCAGGCCGGTTTCAAGCCAGGCTGAACGCCGCGATCAGGCGCGCGCTGAGCTCGCGCCAGCCGGCAACCGCCTCATCCCAGGGGGATTGCTGGGCGGCCTGCTCCACCGTCTTGGCGAAGGCCGACAGATCGGCATGGCCCAGCGTCAACAGCACGCCCTTGAGCGTGTGCGCGGCGCGGCGCAAGGCCTGGACATCGCCAGCCTGTACCGCCGCATCGCCCTCGCGCAAGTCGGCAGGGAACTGCTGCACCGCAGAGGCGAGAAAGATCCGGTAGAACTCGGCATCGCCATCAAAATAGATGGCAATGGCTTCCTGCTCGTGCGCGGGGAGCTGAGCGGTCGATGCCATGGGCTGGCTCATTCGGCTTCGGCTGCTTCTACGTCAGCAGCGAGCACTTCATCAGCGACCTCATCGGCAGATACCGCAGGCGCAAACAGATGGCCCAGCGCCTTGTCGATCAGCGCCGGCAGTTCGCTGACCAGCTTGGGCTTGTGCACCACGTCGGCACCCTGCAGCGCAAAGGCATAGGGCGCGCGCTGGTCCTCGTCGAGCGAGGTCAGCACGATCAGCTTGCAATTGCCAAACAGCGCGTGGCGGCGCAGACCCGTGATCATGGTCGCGCCATCGATGCCCGGCAGCAGGATGTCGACAATGATCAGATCCGGCTGCAGGTGGCCGAAGGAAACCAGACCTGAGATACCATCGTTGGCAACATGCAGATCAACCGCAGGAAACTTCTGCTTGACCAGCATCGTGACCAGGTTCTGGAAATGCGAGGAGTCCTCGATCAGCAGCACGCGCGGCACATGCACGATGGCGCGGCGACGGCCCGGGCCACGGATCTCGCCGGTATGACCGGTGAAGCTGGCCACGCCAGTGACGCCAGCGCGGCTGCCCTGGATCCAGCGTTCGAGCGACTCGCGCGTGATGCGGCGGTGGCCGCCCGGGGTCTTCCAGGCTTGGAGGTCACCGCGATCAACCATCAGCTGAACGGATCGCACCGCCATGCCCAGGATCTTGGCCACCTCCAGCGTGGTGTAGTAGTTGGACGAGGACATCTCGGTGTTGGACATGGTGGAGCTCGCAAATCGACAGGACAAGACTCAGCTAGGTGAGCACTACAGGAAGCTTATTTAGCTATTTTATTAAATATTCCTGCAGTCACAAGAAAATACGTCCCCAAATGACTAATTGAAGCGCATTTTTTCACCAGGAGTTTGCAAAGCCAGGCCGCTGGCAGCGCGCAAGCCCCGGATCAGTGACCCGAAAGCAGGCGCTTCCAGCCCTCGAGCCCGAGCGCGCGCACGGTCTTGAGGTTGCGCTCGACGATGGTCTCGGCGCTGTCGCCCGACTCGACGGCGCGGTCGATGCTGTCCTCGCGCAGCAGGTGCAGCGTCGGATAGGGGGCGCGGTTGGTCAGGTTGTCGGCGTCATCGAGCTCGGTGTCCTCGAACTGGAACGCCGGGTGGAACGGCGCGACCTGGATCACGCCCTCGAGCTCATGCTCCTCGAGCACCTCGTCGACCACGTTGAGGAAATCGTTGAAGACGAAGAAGTCGGGGAACAGCGTCGGATGCACCAGCAGCGTGGTGTCGACCTGCTCGGCCGGGGTGGTCTTGAGCAGCTCGAGCTCGCGGTCGAGGTCGTCGAGCAAGGCGTCGATATTGCGCGCGCGGCTGACCACCAGGCGGACCTGGTTCTTGACATAGACCGACTTGGCGAACGGACAGAGGTTCAGGCCGATGACGGCCTGCTCGATCCAGCGCCGCATGTCGGCCAGCACCTGCTCGCCGCTCGGGGCCTGGGAAATAGTGGACATGGAATACCTTTCGTGACGATGCCGCCGCACCCGGGCCCGATCAGGCCCTGGCGCGGCGGCATCCATTCATGGAACCGGGATCGGTTGCAGCTTACTTGAGGGCCTTGAAGCGCACGCGCTTCGGACGCGCACCCTCTTCGCCCAGACGCTTCTTCTTGTCGGCTTCATACTCGGAGAAGTTGCCGTCGAAGAACTTCCACTGCGAGTCGCCCTCGCAGGCCAGGATATGGGTACAGATGCGGTCGAGGAACCAGCGGTCATGCGAGATCACCATGGCCGAGCCGGCGAACTCGAGCAGCGCCTCTTCGAGCGCGCGCAGGGTTTCGACGTCAAGGTCGTTCGACGGTTCGTCGAGCATCAGCACGTTGCCGCCCTGGGCCAGGGTCTTGGCCAGGTGCAGACGGCCGCGCTCACCGCCCGACAGGTTGCCGACCAGCTTTTGCTGGTCGTTGCCCTTGAAGTTGAAGCGGCCGATGTAGGCGCGGCTCGGCATCACGAACTTGCCGACCACGATGTTGTCGAGGCCGCCCGAGACATCTTCCCAGACCGTCTTGCTGGCGTCCAGGCTCTCGCGGCTCTGGTCGACGAAGGCCAGCTTGGCGGTCTGGCCGATCACGACCTGACCGGCATCCGGCGTCTCGACGCCCTGGATCATGCGGAACAGGGTCGATTTGCCGGCGCCGTTGGGGCCGATGATGCCGACGATGGCGCCCGGCGGCACCGAGAAGCTCAGGTTGTCGATCAGCAGACGCTCGCCGAAGGACTTGCTGACGTTGTTGAACTCGATGACCTGGTTGCCCAGGCGCTCGGCGACCGGGATGAAGATCTCGTTGGTCTCGTTGCGCTTCTGGTAGTCGACGTCCGACAGTTCCTCGAAGCGGGCCAGACGCGCCTTGCTCTTGGCCTGACGGCCCTTGGCGTTGCTGCGCACCCACTTGAGCTCTTCCTTCATCGCCTTGGTGCGGGCGTCCTCGGTGCGCTGCTCGGTCTCCAGGCGGCTTTCCTTCTGGTCCAGCCAGTCGGAGTAGTTGCCCTTGTACGGGATGCCATGGCCACGGTCGAGTTCGAGAATCCACTCGGCGGCGTTGTCGAGGAAGTAGCGATCGTGGGTGATGGCGACCACGGTGCCGGGGAAGCGGCTCAGGAACTGCTCGAGCCACTCGACCGATTCGGCGTCCAAGTGGTTGGTCGGTTCGTCGAGCAGCAGCATGTCGGGCTTGGACAGCAGCAGGCGGCACAGCGCGACGCGGCGCTTCTCGCCACCCGACAGATTCTTGATCAGCGCGTCCCAGGGCGGCAGGTTGAGCGCGTCGGCGGCCAGCTCGAGCTGCAGGTCGGTGTTCTCGGAACCGGCGGCGGCGATGATGGCCTCGAGCTCGGCCTGCTCGGCAGCCAGCGCGTCAAAGTCGGCGTCTTCCTCGGCGTAGGCGGCGTAGACCTCCTCGAGGCGGGCCTTGGCTTTCAGCGAGCCGCCGATGCCCTCTTCCACCGCCTGGCGCACGGTCTGCTCGGGATCGATCTGCGGCTCCTGCGGCAGGTAGCCGATCTTGATGCCCGGCATCGCGATGGCTTCGCCCTCGATGTCCTTGTCGATGCCGGCCATGATCTTGAGCAGGGTCGACTTGCCGGAGCCGTTCAGGCCCAGCACGCCGATCTTGGCGCCGGGGAAGAAGCTGATGGAAACGTTCTTCAAGATCTGCCGCTTGGGCGGCACGGTCTTGCTGACACGGTTCATGGAAAAAACGTATTGGGCCATGGAGACAGGTAGTAGGTGATAAATCGGCAAAAAACGCAAAGCCACTTGCGTGCAACACCACATTATCCCTTTATGCGACAATGTCAGCGTGTGCACCTGCAGTCAGTGCCACGCCAGCGCCCTGCTGGGGCTTACCGCCCGACCTGTCCGGTCGGCTACGGAGCCCGCCTTCGATTCGCATCAGCCCGCTAGACTGGCCGGTCGCCCGCATCAAACCGGGCGCTGGAATGGCCGATGTCCCAAGCGCAACGGACTTGCGCCCCCAACAACATGACATTTGAAGAACTGAAGCTGGCCCCGGCCATCCTCGAAGCCGTGCGCGAGCAGGGCTACGAACACCCGACGCCGATCCAGGCCGAGGCCATCCCCGCCGTGCTCGCAGGCCACGACCTGCTCGCCGGCGCCCAGACCGGCACCGGCAAGACCGCGGCCTTCACGCTGCCGATGCTGCACCGCCTGCAGGAAAACGCGCCGGAAGCCATCAAGGGCAAGACCCGTCCGGTGCGCGC
Organism: Burkholderiales bacterium; assembly: GCA_026400105.1. Taxonomy (GTDB): domain Bacteria; phylum Pseudomonadota; class Gammaproteobacteria; order Burkholderiales; family Burkholderiaceae_C; genus Malikia. The sequence goes on along the minus strand of JAPLPQ010000094.1, from coordinate 5,228 downwards.
ACTGGTGCTGGCACCGACGCGCGAACTCGCCGCCCAGGTCGAGGAATCGGTCAAGAGCTACGGCAAGCACCTCAAGCTCAAGTCGGCCGTGATCTTCGGCGGCGTCGGCATGAACCCGCAGATCAACGCGCTGCAAAAAGGCGTCGACATCCTGGTCGCGACCCCGGGCCGCCTGCTCGACCTGATCGACCAGGGCCATATCGACCTGTCCCAGGTCGAGATCCTGGTGCTCGACGAAGCCGACCGCATGCTCGACATGGGCTTCATCCACGACGTCAAGAAGGTGCTCAGGCTGGTGCCCAAGAACAAGCAGAGCCTGCTGTTCTCGGCCACCTTCAGCGACGAGATCCGCGAACTGGCCAACGGCCTGCTCAACAGCCCCAAGAGCATCCAGGTCACGCCGCCCAACACCACGGTGCAGCGCATCAAGCAGACCATCCACCCGGTCGGCCGCGGCAAGAAGAAGGCGCTGCTGGCGCACATCATCAACCAGCACAACTGGAGCCAGGTGCTGGTGTTCACGCGCACCAAGTTCGGCGCCAACAATGTCGCCGACTTCCTGAACAAGAACAACATCAGCGCCATGGCGCTGCACGGCAACAAGAGCCAGACCGCACGCACCCAGGCGCTGGCCGGCTTCAAGACCGGCGAGCTGCGCGCCCTGGTCGCGACCGACATCGCCGCACGCGGCATCGACATCGACGAACTGCCGCATGTCGTGAACTACGAGATCCCCAACGTCTGCGAAGACTATGTGCACCGCATCGGCCGCACCGGTCGCGCTGGCGCCATGGGCGAGGCGGTCAGCCTGGTGAGCCTGGACGAGGAAGGCTTCATGATGGCGATCGAGAAGTTCACCAAGCAGCAGATCCCGGTCGAGATCTTCGACGAGTTCATGCCTGAGCCGGGCGAGCAGGCCGAGCCGATCGCCATGGGTCGCCAGACCATCTGGGGCGGTGCCGGCAAGCCGCCGAGCCGCGAGGTCATGGCCGCTGCCGCCAAGGCCGCGCGCTCCGAGATGATGGAGCGCATCCGCGACAAGAAGAGCCCGGAAAAGGCACCGCGCGCCAGCAAGCCGCGCGCCGCACGCGCCGATGGCGATGCCGGCGGCGACAGCCAGCCGCCGCGTCAGGACGGTCAGCGCCGTCGTGGTCCGGGTGGCCAGGGCGCAGCAGGCGGATTCGGCCAAGGACAAGGCCAGGGTCAGGGCCGCAACCGTCCGCGTCAGGAAGGTGCCCGTCCGGGTGCGCCGCGCGGCGAAGGCCGCAGCGCTGAAGCGCGTGGCGAATTCCGTGGCAGCGCTGAAGGCCGCCGTGGCGGTCCGGGCCAGGGCCTGGGCGCTCAAGGCGGCCAGGGTGGCGCCGCACGTCAACCCGATCCGCTGCGCACCGGCATCGATGCGCTCGGCGAGCGCGGCCGTGGCCGCGGTGGTCGTCCGGGTGGTGGTGGTGCCGGTCGTCCGGGCAATGGCGGCCCGGGTCGCCAGGGTGGTGGCGGCGGTGGCATCGACCCGCTGCGCACCAGCTACGGCCGCATCAAGTAAGCCTTAGCGCCAAGCGATAAAGGAAACGGCGTGGACCCTAAAAGGTCCACGCCGTTTTTTCATTGGCGGGCGGCCGTGGCCAGCGCACGGGCAGCCACGAGCCCGCGGCCACCCTGCGGCTGCCTCGCGGCGACCGGGCAGTGGCCCGGCAGCGGTTCACCAGCGCCGAATGCGCCCGGTGTCGATATGGACGAACTGCGACTCCGGGTAGAAGCCGACGCCTCCGGCCTGCAGCGACAGCGCGGCATCGCGCAACTCGGCCAGCGGCACGCCGGGCAGGCGCACGTCGATCGCGCGCCCTTCCATGTGCAGGCTCTTCTTGGCCACGCCGCCGCCACCGGTCTGGCGCAGCCGGCCATTGGTCTCCGGGCAGCGATAGCCCGAAATCACCTCGTAGGGCATGCGCGCGCCGAGCAGCGTGCGCACCTGATGCAGCTGATCGAACAGCACGGGGTCCATCGAGCCGACCTGGCCCGTGTAATGGTCGCGCAGGAAACGGTTGAGCCGGCTCAGCGAGGGGTCGAGGTAGTCGCCGCCGACCGCATAGACCAGATCCAGACGCTCGTGCGTATGGGTGTTGAGCAGATCGAGTTGGCGACCGCCAGCGCTGCTGGAGCTACTGGCGCGCGCCCAGGCGGGCAATGATGCGGCGGCAAGCAGGCTGGCGCCCTGGAACAGGAAACGGCGGCGGGCGGGAGTCTGTGGTGGAGTCATGTAAGGCGGTTCATTCGACACGACGACGCGAACGCTGCTGCAAGGCTTGCGCCAGCACGCGGTCATGGCCGTAAATGTCGTTAAAAAAGAAGATTTGATCGCCCTTGACCAGAGTAGTTCCGTAGCTCAGCAAGACCGGCACCGGCTCGGCCAGCCTGAGCGTGTTCGACTTGCCCAGCGTCATCGCCGATTCGATCCGCGCCCGGTCCCAGCCCGGCATGCCCTGCAGCACGAATTCGGCCAGCTCGACCGGTTTCTCGACCCGGATGCAGCCGTGGCTGTAGTCGCGCCGCGCGCGCCCGAACAGATCGACCGCGGGCGTGTGATGCAGATAGATGTTGTCCGCATTCGGGAAGACGAACTTGATGTCGCCCAGCGCGTTGTGTTCGCCGGGGCGCTGGCGGATACGCATCCTGCCAGCCAGCACGGCGTCGAGATGGGCGCTCGACAGTCCGCGCTGGACGCTGCCGTCGGCGCCTACGAACTCGAAGCCCATGCGATCGAAATAGCCCGGATCGCGGCGCAGCTTGGGCACGGTCTCGCTGCGCGCGATCGAGGGCGGCACGTTCCAGTACGGGCTGAACTCGATGAAGCGCATGTCCTCGTCGAACAGCGGCGTGCGGGTGTCGAGCGCGCGCCCGACCACCACCCTGGACTCGAGCGCGAGGTGGACGCGGCCGTCGGCGGCGACCTCGTAGGCGCGCAGCACGAATTCGGGCAGGTTGACCACCACCATGCGGCGCGACTGCAGGAAGGGAGTCCAGCGCAGGCGCTCGAGCGCGAGCTCGATCTGGCGCGCGCGCGCGGCCGGATCGATCCCGAGCTGGGTCCAGGTGGTGGCGCCGATCACGCCATCGGTCTCGAGGCCATGGCGGAGCTGGAAGCGGCGCACCGCCTCGACCAGTTCACCCTGGTAGCGCGACAGCTCGTTCGCAGCGAGCGCTGGCGAGCCGGACGGCAGCGCCGCCGTCTGGACGGAGGGCGCCGTCGGGGCAAGATCACCGAGCACCCGCAGCCGCCGCGCCAGCAGCTCGAGACCGGCCCAGGGCTGACCGGGCTCGAGCTTGGCTGACCGGCTCTTGGGCGCACGGGGCAAGGGCGGCAGCGGGCTGGCCCAGGCCGGATCGCCGGCCAGCTGGCGGTAGTGCGCGAGTGCGGCACGCAGGCGGCCGTAGAGCGGCAGCGGCGGCACTGCGGCTGCCACCGCCGCGGCCGGGTCCTGCCGCGACAGGGCCTGCCGCAAGGCCTGGGCCGGATCGAAGGGGTCGGTCCGAGCAACCCGGAAATCATGGTGCAAGGAGGCCGGATCGACCCGGCCCCGGTGCAGCTCGGACAGGTAGCGCTCGAAGGCGCGCGTCAGTGCCTGGTCGGCCGCGTCGGCCTCGCTTGACGACGGGAACGGGTGGGCGAAGGCCTGCGCCAGGCCGGCGGCGGCGTAGTCCTGCGGCTCCAGGCCATGGCTGGCGGCGTCCGCCAGCAAGGACAATGCCGCGTGCGCCTGAGGCAGGACCCGGCCGGACTCGTCGAGCCAGAGCCGGCTGTAGCTGGTGGCAACGGTTTCCAAGGCCTGCAGCGGGCCGGCCGCCGCCGCGGTCAGGGCGGCCAGCAACAGGCGGCGCCTGGCAGGACTAGACACCCGCATGTCGCCGAGCACCGGGGGCAAGCTGCCGCGCATCATCGCGTCAGGTAGGCGATCACGCCGCGCAGCGTGAACAGCCTGGGATAGTCGGCCTCGGGGATGGCGACGCCGCTGCCACGGTGCAGGCCAATCACGAAGTTCTGGAAGTCCATCGAGTCGAGGTCCAGCGCCTCGCGCAGGTCCTGGTCGTCATGCACGCTGGCGAGGTCGGCTTCAGGGGCGATTCCGGCCAGCACGCTGGCGACCAGTTGGCGAATTTCAGCTTCGGTCATGTCGCCATGTTCGCATATTCAGAGATCCTCGGGCACTTGCAACGCGCGGTCTATCGCCGCCAGCAGCTGGCCACCCTGGTGGCCGTCGCTGATGCGGTGGTCGGCCGCCAGGCTGACCTGGACCAATGGCCTCGGCACGACCTGGCCGTCGACCACCCAGGGCCGCTCGGTGATGCGGCCAAAGCCGATGATCGCGACCTGGGGTGGATAGATCACGCCCCAGACGGTTTCAGCGCCACGCTCCCCCAGGCTGGTCACCGTGACGGTCGGGTCCGTCAGCTCGGAGCTGCGCAAGCCGCCAGCACGGGCTCGCTGCACCAGGTCGCGCAAGGCGCTCATCAGCTCGGGCAGGGTCATGCGGTCGGCGTCGTGGACCGCGGGCGCGACCAGGCCGCCGCCACGCAACGCGACGGCCCAGCCGACATGGATGCCGTCTCCGGGCCGGAACGCGCCATCCTGGCAGAAGCCGTTGAAGCCGGGCAGCTCGCGCAGCGCCAGTGCGGCCGCCTTGAGCAGCAGCACTGCCGGCAGCAGGCGCTGCTCGGGTTCCCGGTCGCGGTTGTAGTCGAGCAGCCAGGACTGCGCGGCATGGAAATCGATCGGGCTCGACAGGTAGTAATGCGGAATTTCGCGCTTGGAACGCGCCATCGCGGCACCGATGGCCTGGCGCATCTGCTGCGGGTCGAAGCCGCGCCGGACTGCAGCGCCCGCAGCGGCTGGCGCTGAACCGGGGACTGGCTGAACCAGCGGCAGCGGGATCGGTACCGCGACCCGAGCGTGCAAACCCGACTCGACGGACTCGACGTCAGCCAAGCAGACAGCACCGCCCACACCGCTGCCGGCGATCGCGGCAAGCTGCTCGCGAGACAGGCCGAGCGCGCGCGCGCGCTGGCGCGCAGCCGGGCTCGCCAGCGGCCGCCGACCCGGTACTGGGGCAGCAACGGCGATGGCATCTGCTACGCCCTGCGGCGACACTGCGCCGGTCTTGACCGCGATCGCCGCCGCTGGCGCGGGTTGCGGAACGGGCATAACGGCGCCAGACGGCAAGACGGACACTGCG
>JAPLPQ010000026.1 GCA_026400105.1 Burkholderiales bacterium | reverse complement strand
GTCGCGGTGGACCGGCATTTCGAGGGCCTCGATCGCGACACCCTGCACGACAAGATCGAGCTGATCCAGGACAGCGTGGCCAAGGCGGGCTCGGCGACCAATCTGCAGCGCCGGCTCGACGATGCGTTGCAGAACCATCCGGGCCTGTTCGTGCGCGTCGACGATGCGGCCGGCAGCGTGCTGTATGCCAGCGCCCAGTTCAGTTTTCCTGCCGAGCTGGTCCGGGCGCATGGCGTCGACGCCGTGCCTGTATTCTTTGCCTGGCTGCAGGGCGAGCGGGAATTCCGGGCCCTGTCTGCGGCTGCGCCCGCGCACGCTGGCTTGCGCCAGGACATGCGGATCTGGGTCGCCCTCGACACCCTGCACCACGCGCATTTCATCAGCGCGCTGCGCGCGGCGCTCTGGCTCTATGCGGGCCTGGCTGCCGGCCTGAGCGGCATGCTGGGCTGGTGGGCGGCGCGTACCGGGCTGGCGCCGCTGCGGGCCATGAAGGCCAGGGCGCAGGCGGTGACGGCGCACAAGCTCGACCAGCGCATGCCGGCCGAGGCGGTGCCGGTGGAGATGGCCGATCTCGCGCACTCGCTCAACGAGATGCTCGAGCGGCTGCAGCGCGATTTCCAGCGCCTGTCGGAGTTCTCCTCCGACCTGGCGCATGAGCTGCGCACGCCGATCAGCAATCTGCTGACCCAGACCCAGGTCGCGCTGGCCCAGCCGCGCGACGCCGCCGCCTACCGCGAGATCCTGGCCTCGAACGCCGAGGAATTCCAGCGCCTGGCGCGCATGGTGTCGGACATGCTGCTGCTGGCCAAGGCCGAACATGGGCTGCTGCTGCCGCGCACCGAGCCGATCGACCTGGCCGACGAGGTCCGGGCCCTGTTCGACTTCTACGAGGCGCTGGCGGAGGAAAAGCAGATCGAGCTGCATTGCTCCGGCACGGCCGTCCTGAGCGGCGACCGGCTGATGCTGCGCCGCGCGATCAGCAACCTGCTGTCGAACGCGCTGCGCCACACGCCGCCCCAGGGCCGCGTCGCGGTCGAGATCGCTCGCCTGCCCAGCGCGATCAGCCTGCAAGTCGAGAACAGCGGCAGCACCATCGACCCGCAACTGCTGCCGCGCCTGTTCGACCGCTTCTTTCGCGCCGACAAGTCGCGCGCCCATCCCGATACCGAGGGCGCCGGCCTGGGCCTGGCGATCACACAGGCCATCGTCCAGGCCCATGGCGGGCAGGCGTCGGTGACTTCGGCCGCCGGCCGGACCTGCTTCACGCTGCAGTTTCCTCTGCCCTGACGGGGCCCGGCGCTGGCTGGCCGGATCGATCCGGGCGGCAGAATTCGGCAATCGCCCGCTGCACCTCGGGCCGCTTGAGCAGACCGCGGTGCCCGCTGTGCGCGATCGCGCATTCGCTCAGTTCGCCCGGCCAGGCGCGAAACAGGCGGCGCGAGGCCGCTGCCGGCACGGTCTGGTCGCGTTCGCCCAGCACCAGCAGGGTCGGGCAGGCCACGCGCTCGATATGCTCGACCGAGCGGAACTGGTCCTTGAGCATCCATTCCCGCATGAACGGCAGCGCCGCGCGCACCGGCTCGATCAGCCGGCCGTAGGGCGAGACCAGCACCAGCCGGCGCACGGGGCGCAGGGCGCAGACCTGGATCGCTATGCCCGAACCCAGGCTGCGCCCCGCGATCGCGAGCTCCGAAGGGTCAAGCGCCATGGTGGATGACAGCCAGTCGAGCATGGCCAGGCCATCAGCAACCAGCCGCGCCTCGTCGGGCTTGCGCAACGAAGGCCCCAGCTTCTCGTAGTGGAAGCACAGCAGATGCTGGCCGGGCATCTGGCCCAGGCAGCGGAAGATCGAGGTCGGGTGCTCGCGCCGGCCGTTGAAGTAGAGCAGGCCGGAGCGCCGGGTCGGCGCGTCGATCGGACTGGCCAGGTAGGCGCGCAGCGACCGCCCGCCGACCGGGATCGCGAGCGCCTCGATCCGGTGCGAGCTGGAAGTCAGCACCGCATTCTTCTTCGGTGCCGGAAACAGCAGGTTTCTCTGCAAGGCCAGCGGCAGCGTCAGCAGGGCGAGGGTGAGGGCAATGGCAAGCAGGAGCAATGGCAGCAGCAAGGGGATTCCAGCCTGGGCAGGCCATCCCGCCCGATGTCAGGCGCCGAGCCTAGCCGCTCGCGGTGGCAGCCTGATGACTGGCGCGATCCGTGCGCCAGCCCTTGCCGACCCGGTCAAGTGCCAGTCACAATGCGCGATTGGGATCGGCACGGCTCATTGCGCCGCGCCGGCAGTCGGGCCCGCAATGGGTCGACCCTCACACAAATCAGCCATGTCCCTGTCTGCCGAGATTTTCTCGTGGTGGTTCCTGCTCTGCGGGGTCAGCGCGGTCAATGTCATGGCCCTGCTGTGGTCGGCCCGGCTGCTGCGCCAGCGCCAGGCCCAGTTGCCGGCCCCGGTCTATGCCGCGCGCCGCTGGCAGCTGATCCTGTCGGCGGCCTATGTGCTGGGCTGCGCCTACCGTTCGGCCTTGCCGGTGTTCGACGTGCCGCGCTTTTGCCTGTTCGACTCCTGGCTTTCGAGCGTGATCGTCGGGCGTTCGGTCGCGACCCTGGCCGAGCTCTGCTTCGTTGCCCAGTGGGCGCTGCTGCTGCACGAGATCGCCCATGTGACCGGCAGCCGGGTCGGCAAGGCAGTCTCGCAGTCGGTGATTCCGCTGATTGCGCTGGCCGAGCTGTTTTCCTGGTATTCGGTGCTGACCACCTCCAACCTCGGCCATGTGGTCGAGGAGACGCTCTGGGGCATGACGGCGGCGTTGCTGGTCGCGACGCTGGTGACGGTCTGGCATCGCTTTCCGGCCGCGCTGCGCCCGATCCTGGCTGGCACCTGCCTGGCCGGCCTGGCCTATGTGGGCTTCATGTTCCTGGTCGATGTGCCGATGTACTGGCAGCGCTGGCTCACCGACGAGGCCAACGGCCGCTCCTATCTGAGCCTGACCCAGGGCTTCTTTGACGCCTCGGACCGCTGGGTGGTCTCGCACCGCTGGCAGGACTGGCAGAGCGAGATGGCCTGGATGACGCTGTATTTCAGCATTGGCGTCTGGTTCAGCCTCGCGCTGGTCCATGCGCCGGTCCTGACGCCGGTCAGTGATGCGGGTGGGGCGAAGGCCGCAGCAGCACGACCAGTGCGCCGGCTCCGCCCTCGGCCGGGCGTGCCTGCACGAAGGCCATGACCTCGTTCTTCTGCGCCAGCCAGCTATGCACCCGGCTCTTGAGCACCGGCGTCTTGCCGGGCGAGCCCAGCCCCTTGCCATGCACCACCCGCACGCAGCGCAGGCCGCGCTTGTGCGCCTCGCGGATGAAGGTCCCGAGGGTCTCGCGCGCCTCGTCGGTGCGCAGGCCGTGCAGATCGATCTGCGCCTGCAGGCTCCAGTCGCCCTGGCGCAGCTTGCGCGCGACCTCGGGGCCCACGCCGGGACGGCGAAAGCTCAGGTGCTCGTCGGTGTGCAGCAGCGTCTCGGCATCGAACAGGTCGCTGAGCGCCTCGCGCATCACGGCCTGTTCGTCGAGTTCGCGCTGCTGCGGCCGCGGCAGCGGCGGATGCGGCCGGGCCAGGTGGCGGCCATGGTGCGGCAGCCGCTGCACTGCGCCGACCGTGCGCTCGAACAGCAGGCGGTCCTTGTGCAGGCGCTCCTCGGCCTCGCGCTGCGCCGCCTCGGCTGCGGCCCGCTCGGCAGCCAGGCGAGCAGCCTGCTCCGCCAGCGCCTTGCGCAGGGTCTTGAGTTCGGGCAGCGAGCGCACTTTCATGATGAGCCGGATTGTCGCGCACCACCGCGCGCCCTGCCGGGCTAGTGGCTTGCCGCCTGTCGCCAGGACAGGCTCAGAATCCCACGCGCTTGACCGTCGAGAGGACCCGCACCACGTTGCGCGTGGCGTCGCTGAACGGCGTGCCCGGGGCCAGCGCATCCTCGGCGTCGGTGAAGCGCCGCGCGTTGATCATCGCGGCCACGCCGCCCGCCACCTGGTGGAAGTCGCGGTGCTGCGACAGCAGGTCGACAAAGGAGGGCGCGCCGCCAAAACGCCGCTTGCCGTCCCCGTAGATCCATTGGCCCAGCGCACAGCAATCGTCGCGCTTGAGGGTCTCGGTATCGACCGGCTCGCGATTCTCGATCGCCTCGCGCAACTTGACTTTCCACTGCCTGTGGGCGTCGATGAAGGCGTCCATGTCCAGACCCTCGACTTTCGAGCTCGAGCGGTTTCCGCCTGGCAGCCGGAACTCGTCTACCATCGCGGCCATCCTGATCGCCGCTGCTTGCTGGCTGCTGGCAGCGGCGGCCGTTTCCTCGACCAGCGAGGCATTGGCCTGGGTGCTCTGGTCCAGCCCCTGGATCGCCATGCCGATCTGCGCGATACCCTGGCTTTGCTCGCGCGCGGCCCGCGCCACCTCTTCCATCAGCTGGCGCACATGGTCCGCGTTGGTCACGATCTCCTGCATCTCGTCACCGGCCCCGCGCACCACATCGACCCCATGGTTGATCTCGCCGACGCTGGTGCTGATCAGGCCCTTGATCTCGCGCGCGGCGGTCGCGCTGCGCTGCGCCAGGCTGCGCACCTCTCCGGCGACCACGGCAAAGCCCCGGCCCTGCTCGCCCGCGCGCGCGGCCTCCACGGCCGCGTTGAGCGCCAGGATATTGGTCTGGAAGGCGATTCCGTCGATCACGCCGATGATGTCGTTGATCTTGCTCGAGGAGACCTGGATATGCTCCATGGTGCTGACCACGTCCTCCATCACCTGTCCGCCGCGCTGCGCGACCACGGCGTTGTTGAGCGCCAGCTCGGATGCCTTGGCCACCGACTCTGCGGTGTGCGCCGTGACGGAGCTCGACTGGTCGAGCGCGGCCGCCAGTTCCTCGAGCGCCGCCGCCGCCGATTCGACCCGGGTTGACAGGTCCTGTGCACCTCCCGCGATTTCGCTGCTCGACGCGACCACCTCGGAGCTGCTCGACTGGACCAGGAGCACGGTCTCGCGCAGTCCGATCTGCATATTGTTCAATTCACGCAGCAGCCGGGTGAACTCGTCCTTGCCCTGGGCCTGGATATCGTTGCGCAACTCGCCCATCGAGATGTTGATCATGTGGCGCCGCAAGGCCTTCACGCCTCCGAGGACCGAGCGGTGGAAGCAGATTCCCAGGTAGGCCGACAGCGCCAGCCCCAGACCGAAGCCGCCCCAGGCCAGGGGGGCGCCCACGACGGCGCTTGCCTGCGCGGCCAGCCAGGCGGCCAGCAGGACCATCGGGGCGAGCGTCAGGCTCATCTTGGCCGGAAACCTGAGTCCCAGCATCAATTGCTTGGTTAAGGAAAACATCGGCTAGGAAGTGGCCCTTGGTGATGGATGGCTTGGAAGTCCAGGGAGGCTGCCGCCAGGCAGGAAAACCCCGCTCTCCTTGTGTGCTGAATCAGATCAACGCATTCGAAGCATTTTTCTTACTACATCTATATTAAACATTTTTTACAGCAATTATTCGCCAGGAGACCTGAATTTGGCATCGGTCAGCCCCGAGCCCAGCTGGATGGGGTCAGACCAGTCCGAGCTCGGCCATCGAGCGGCAGGCCGATGCGGTGACGACGAAATGGTCGAGCACGCGCACATCGACCAGCGACAGCGCGGACTTGAGCGTCTGCGTCAGCATCTCGTCGGCACGCGAGGGCTCGGCGGTGCCGCTCGGGTGGTTGTGCGCCAGTACCACGGCCGCCGCGTGGTGGTGCAGGGCGCGCAGCACGACTTCTCTTGGATAAACCGAGGTCTGCGCCAATGTGCCGCGAAACAGCTCCTCGAGCGCCAGCAGCCGGTGCTGGCTGTCGAGAAACAGCACCGCGAACACCTCGTGCGGCTTGTGGCCGAAATGCAGCTGCAGGTAATGCGCGACCGCCTGCGGGCTGTCGAACAGCGGTTTTTCCCGGAGCTCCTGCGCCAGTGCGCGGCGCGCGAGCTCGACCACCGCCAGCAGCTCGGCGCGCTTGGCCGGCCCCAGGCCCTTGACGCGGCCGAGCTCGTCGGCGCCGCTGTGCAGCAGGCCGGCGACGCCGCCGAAACCGTCGACCAGCTCCTGCGCCAGCAGCAGCACGTTCTTGCCCGTGATGCCGGTGCGCAGCAGCAGCGCGAGCAGTTCGGCATCGCTGAGCGCCGAGGGGCCGCGCTGCAGCAGCTTCTCGCGCGGGCGCGAGTCGCTCGGCAGTCCTTCGAGTGCAATGCGCTTGCCGGCCATGCGGGGACCCTCCCTTTCCTACAATAGGGGTCTGGCGCCCCTGTCCGGTGCGTGCTTTGGCGCACGCCTCCCGGGTATGTGCGGTGTTTTTACCATTTTTGCGTCCGCAGGTGTCAACCCCATGGCTCAAGTCGAATCCGATTCCTTCCTCACCTTGCATTACCGCCTCTCGGGTCCGGACGGGCGCGATTTCATCAATACCTTCGAGGCCCAGCCGGCCACGCTGAGCCTGGGCAGCGGCGAACTGTCGCCCGCGATCGAGGCGCGCCTGCTCGGTCTCGAGGACGGCACGCAGACCGTGATCGAGCTCGCCGCCGGCGAGGCCTTCGGCGAGCGTCAGCCCGAGATGGTGCAGTGGGTCGCGCGCAAGCTGCTCGACCAGCTCGGCGACCGCAGCGAGCAATACGTCACCGGCGACGTGGTGCAGTTCCCGACCCCCGACGGACTTGGCAGTTATGCCGGCACGGTGCTCGAGGTCAACGCCGACGGCGCGGTGCGCTTCGACTTCAACCACCCGCTGGCTGGCCAGCCGGTGCGGTTCGAAGTCCAGCTGATCGGGGTGCTGTGATGGAGCAGGTCCTGCTGGCCGAGCCGCGCGGCTTTTGCGCTGGCGTCGATCGCGCGATCGAGATCGTCGAGCGCGCGCTCGAGAAGTTCGGTCGTCCGATCTACGTCCGGCACGAGATCGTGCACAACACCCATGTCGTCAACGACCTGAAGCATCGCGGCGCGATCTTCATCGAGGAGCTCGACGAGGTGCCGCCCGGTGCGACGCTGGTGTTCAGCGCGCACGGCGTGAGCCAGGCGGTGCAGCGCGAGGCCAAGGCGCGCGGTTTCCGCATCTTCGACGCCACCTGCCCGCTGGTGACCAAGGTCCATGTCGAGGTCGCCAAGCTGCACAAGGAAGGCTACGAGTTCATCATGATCGGCCACAAGGGGCACCCGGAAGTCGAGGGCACGATGGGCCAGCTCGACAGCGGCATCCACCTGGTCGAGGATGTCGAGGATGTCGCGCGCGTGCAGCCGTCGCAGACCGACCGGCTCGCGGTGGTCACGCAGACCACGCTGAGCGTGGACGATGCGGCCGCGATCATGGCCGCGGTCAAGGCGCGCTTCACCCACATCCAGTCGCCCAAGCAGCAGGACATCTGCTACGCGACACAGAACCGCCAGGACGCGGTCAAGCTGCTGGCGACCCAGGTCGACGCGGTGGTGGTGGTCGGCAGCCCGACCAGCTCGAACACCAACCGCCTGCGCGAGCTCGCCGAGCGCCTGGGCGTGCCGGCCTACATGGTCGACGACGCCAGCGAGCTGCAGGACGCCTGGTTCGAGGGCCGCCACTGCGTCGGCGTGACCGCCGGCGCATCCGCCCCCGAGGACCTGGTGCAGGGCGTGGTCCAGCGCCTGAAGGCGCTCGGCGCGGTCGCGGTGCGCAGCCTCGACGGCGTGCGCGAGACCACCAAGTTCCCGCTGCCCAAGGGACTCAAGATCGAAGCCGATCCGGCCTGAGCGCTGCTGCACCGGCCCCGGTACCCAACATTCCATCAGAAACAGAACCCATGCTAGACATCACCCTGCTGCGCAAGGACCTCGACGGCGTCGTCGCCCGCCTGCAAACCCGCAAGAACCCGCAAGCCTTCCTCGACGTGGAGGCCTTCCAGTCGCTCGAGCACGAGCGCAAGTCGCTGCAGATCCGTACCGAGGAACTGCAGTCGCGCCGCAACACCCTGTCCAAGCAGATCGGCATGCTCAAGGGCAAGGGCCAGCATGCCGAGGCCGATGCCGTGATGGCCGAGGTCGGCCAGTACAAGGCCGAGCTCGAGCATTCCGCCGCGCGGCTGGACCAGATCCAGGGCGAGCTGCTGGCGCTGCTGCAGGCGGTGCCGAACCTGCCGCACGAGAGCGTGCCGGTCGGCGCGGACGAATCCGGCAACGTCGAGCTGCGCCGCTGGAGTCCGCAAGGCGGTTTCGGCGCCAATCCGCCCGAACTCGGCTTCGAAGCCCAGGATCATGTCGCGCTGGCCGAGCCGCTGGGGCTGGACTTCGAGACCGCGGCCAAGCTGTCGGGCTCGCGTTTCGCGGTCATGAAGGGGCCGGTCGCGCGACTGCACCGCGCGCTGGCGCAGTTCATGCTCGACCTGCAGACCCAGCAGCATGGCTACACCGAATGCTATGTGCCCTACATCGTCAACGCCGAGTCGCTGCGCGGCACCGGCCAGCTGCCCAAGTTCGAGGCCGACCTGTTCGCGGCCAAGAAGGGCGGCCAGGAAGGCGAGGAACTGCCCGACACCCAGGCCCTGTACCTGATCCCGACCTCCGAGGTGCCGCTGACCAACTTCGTGCGCGACGAGATCGTGGCCGAGTCCGAGCTGCCGATCAAGCTGACCGCGCACAGCCCCTGCTTCCGCTCCGAGGCTGGCAGCGCCGGTCGCGACACGCGCGGCCTGATCCGCCAGCACCAGTTCGACAAGGTCGAGATGGTGCAGATCGTCCACCCCGAGCAGAGCTACGCGGCGCTGGAGGAAATGACCGGCCACGCCGAGGCCGTGCTGCAGGCGCTGGGCCTGCCGTATCGCGTGATCGCGCTGTGCACGGGCGACATGGGCTTTGGTTCCGCCAAGACCCATGACCTCGAAGTCTGGCTGCCGGCGCAGAACACCTTCCGCGAGATCAGCTCGGTGTCCAACTGTGAAGCCTTCCAGGCCCGCCGCCTGCAGGCCCGCTTCAAGAACGCGCAGGGCAAGAACGAGCTCGTGCACACGCTCAACGGCTCGGGCCTGGCGGTTGGCCGCACCCTGGTCGCGGTGCTCGAGAACTACCAGAACGCCGACGGCAGCATCACGCTGCCGGTCGCGCTGCGGCCCTACCTGGGCGGCGCGGTCACGCTCTGATCGCGACCGGCTTGCAGGCCTGAACCACGCTCCCTGCTGCAGGGAGCGTTTTTTTTGGCTGCGCCCAGCATGGGCGCGCACCTGCGGATGCAACTCTGGTGAGGCCGGACTGGACGGTAGATTCGGTACCTATAACAAAAATGACATCAAATTTTGCATAGGGTTCCCTAGAATTGACAACGTTAGTCCCAAGCAGCTGGCGCTTCACTCTCTCGGGCCAGCTGCAGCCGCCTTTAAAGGAAGACCATGCTCGCCATCAAGAAGGCCCGCAAGCTGATCGAAGCCGATCCCCAAGCAGCCAATGCTGTCACCCTGACCGATCTGGTGCTGGCCCTGCAGAACGACAACCCTTTCCCGCTCGGCAAGCTCTACGAACTCGAACCCAAGGACTTCGACCTGGCGGTCGAGATCATGCGGGAATGGACGGTTGACCGTCATTACGCGAAAAAGACGCGTTTGATCGATGTGGTCGTCAAGCTGGCCGAGGAACGCACGCAGGCTGACTGAGCCAGCCGCACGGGCGGGTCGCTGCCGCCCGCTTCAGTGCTTGAGCAGCAGCACCCCGGCCACGACGCAGAGGCCGGCCAGCAGGCCGGCGCGCAAGCGCCCCTCCTTGAACCACAGGCTGCCGATCAGCACGGCAAAGATGACCGAGCTCTCGCGCATGGCGGCCACGACGGCGATCGGCGCCTGGGTCATGGCCCACAGCACGATGCAGTAGGCCGAGGTCGCCACCCCGGCGCCCAGGAAGCCGAGCGGCCAGTGCTGCCTGAAGTAATGCAGCACGGCTGGGCGGCGCCGGCGCAGTTCATGGACCAGGATCACCAGCGGCTCGAACAGCGCCAGCGCCAGCACATAGCCGACCGGGTTGCCTGACAGCCGGGCTCCCTGGCCGTCGACCAGCGTATAGGCCGCGATGATCGCGGCATTGAACAAGGCCGCCTGGCCCGAAGCGTGGCGCAGGACCAGGCCGAGCGACTGGCCCGAGGTCGAGGCGATGGTCAGCACACCGACCAGGATGCAGGCGATTCCCAGCCAGGCCCCGAACGACAGGGTTTCGCCCAGCAGCGGCGTCGACAGCAGGCAGACCAGCAAGGGCGCCAGTCCGCGCATCAGCAGATAGCTGACCGCGAGCTGTCCGCCTTCGTAGGCCCGCATCAGGCACAGGATGTAGGCCGTGTGCAGCAAGGCCGACAGGCCCAGGAAGGGCCAGCTTGCCGGGTCCGGCCCGCCCACGAACAGCAGTCCGACGCTGGCCAGCAGCGCGCTGCAGACATGGAGCAGCAGGGTGTAGAGCCCCTTGTCCGGCGCGCCGCGGATCAAGGCGTTCCAGCTTGCGTGCATCAGCGCGGCGGCCAGTACCGCCAGCACCACGTTGGCGGGGATCTGGGTCAGCACCATGGCGGACCTGCCTCGCCTGGTCTGTTTTCAGCGGCCATCCGGCACCCCGGCCAGTTCGCCGTCCCTGAGCATGCGCGCCCGCCCGCCCCGTGCATGCTCGAACAGCGCTTGCGCGCAGCCCGCTCCGTCGCGCGCGGCCAGCAGGTCGACGATCGCGCTGTGCTCGTCGGCGAAATGCGGAATCGCCATCGGGGCCATCAGGTTGCGACGCCGGAACAGCGTCAGCAGCTTGCTGAGCTTGCGGTAATGCGAGGTCAGCACCGGGTTGCCGGCCATGGTCACCAGGCAGTCGTGAAAGCTCAGGTTGAGTTCGTGGAAGCGCTCGACCTCGTCCGGGCGCACGGCCTTCATGGCCTCGGTCAGCTCGCGCAGGGTGTGCAGCTGTTCCGGCGTCAGGCGCTCGGCCAGCAGGCGGCCCGCAGTGGCGTCGAGGCCGGCGCGCAGGTCGTAGATGTCGGCGGCCTCCGACAGCTTGATCTCGCGCACATGGGCGCCGCGGTTCTTCTCCTGGCGGATCAGACCCGACTCCTCGAGTGCGTGGAAGGCTTCGCGCAGCGGTCCGCGCGAGACACCGAAGCGCTGGGCCAGCGCGGCTTCATTGAGCTTGGTGCCCGGAGGCAGCTCGCCGGAAAAGATCATTTCCTCGATCGATTCGAGCACCAGGCGCGTGAGCGAGGTGCTCTGGACCAGGGCCAGCGCTTTCTCGGCGGGTTGGGCAAGCAGGGTGGACATCGGTTCGACCTCGGCAAATGGATGGCTGTGACGCGATTGTAGCCAGTTGTGAAAACTGTAGATTGTCAACAATCTGACATTGTTGGGCTTTAAGCTGAGCGCAGTTGCAGTCCGGGTGAGCCTGTGAAACCGTTGTGCCGGGACTGTGGCGATGAAGTTTTGATCCTCAACAGGAGTTATCTCATGAAGCTGAAACCACTCGCACAGTCCCTGGTCCTGGCCGTTCTGGCTGCCACCGCAGCCCTGCCGGCCATGGCGCAAAAAACCGTCCTCAATGTCTATACCGCGCTCGAGACCGACCAGCTCAAGGCCTACCAGGAGTCCTTCAACAAGTCCAACCCCGAGATCGAGATCAAGTGGACGCGCGACTCCACCGGCATCGTCACGGCCAAGCTGCTGGCCGAGAAGAACAAGCCGGTCGCCGACGTGATCATGGGCGTGGCCGCTTCCAGCATGGTCGTGTTCGAGCGCGAGGGCATGCTCCAGCCCTACGCCCCGGCCAACCTCAAGGCCATCAATCCGCGCTTCATTTCGGGCGGCGCCAAGCCGAACTGGGTCGGCATGGATGTCTGGGGCGCGGCGATCTGCTACAACGTTGCCGAGGCCACCAAGCAGGGCCTGCCGCGCATCGAAAGCTGGAAGGACCTGCTCAAGCCCGAGTTCAAGGGCAAGATCGTGATGCCGAACCCGAACTCATCGGGCACCGGCTTCCTCGACGTGACGGCCTGGCTGCAGATGTTCGGCGAGAAGGGCGGCTGGGACTACATGGACAAGCTGCACGAGAACATCGCGGTCTACACCCATTCGGGTTCCAAGCCCTGCGTGATGGCCGGTGCCGGCGAGTTCCCGGTCGGGATCGCGTTCGAATACCGCGCCAACACCGTGCGCGCCAAGGGCGCCCCGATCGATGTCGTGTTCCCGAAGGAAGGCCTGGGCTGGGACATCGAGGCGATCGGCATCGTCAAGGACACGCCGCGCCTGGAAGCTGCCAGGAAGCTGGCCGACTGGGCGTCCAGCCGCGAAGCCAACGAGCTCTATGCCAAGAACTTCGCCCTGGTCGCGATTCCGGGCATCGTCACCCGCCTCAAGCATGTGCCGACCGACTATGAGCAGCGCCTGGTCAAGAACGACTTCCAGTGGATGGGCAAGAACCGCGACGCGATCCTGACCGAATGGCAGAAGCGCTATTCCGCCAAGTCCGAGCCCAAGAAGTAAGCCGCCTGCCGCGCCGACCCAGGCTCCAGCTCGCTGGAGCGCCTGGGTGCGCCACCTTGATCGCTTTCGCCCCCTCCCGAGGTATCTCATATGGCTCATCTTGAAATCAGAAGCCTGCACAAGCAGTTCGGCAGCTTCACGGCCCTGGACGACATCGAGCTCTCGGTCGAGCGCGGCGAATTCCTGGTCCTGCTCGGTCCCTCGGGCTGCGGCAAGACCACCTTGCTGCGCACGATTGCCGGCCTCGAGCGCCAGGACCGCGGGCAGATCCTGCACGCGGGCCGCGACATCTCCAGGCTGT
Organism: Burkholderiales bacterium; assembly: GCA_026400105.1. Classification (GTDB taxonomy): domain Bacteria; phylum Pseudomonadota; class Gammaproteobacteria; order Burkholderiales; family Burkholderiaceae_C; genus Malikia. Next base: position 12,052 of record JAPLPQ010000026.1, on the reverse strand, counting down.
CGCCGGCCGCGCGCGACTACGGCATCGTCTTCCAGTCCTATGCCCTGTTTCCGAACCTGAATGTCGGCCAGAACGTGGCCTACGGACTCAATCAGCGGCGCGCCGGCCGCGAGGCCTTCCAGCAGCGCGTCGACGAGATGCTCCGGCTGGTCGGATTGCCCGGCAGCGAGAACAAATACCCGGCCCAGCTCTCGGGCGGCCAGCAGCAGCGCATCGCCCTGGCGCGTGCGCTGGCGACCCAGCCCGACTTGCTGCTGCTCGACGAGCCGCTGTCGGCGCTCGACGCGATCGAACGCGTGCGCCTGCGCTCCGAAATCCGGCAGCTGCAGCAGAGCCTGGGCGTGACCACCCTGATGGTGACCCATGACCAGGAGGAAGCGCTGGCGATGGCGGACCGCATCGTGGTCATGAAGAGCGGTCGCATCCAGCAAGTCGGCGATCCGCACGACATCTACCGCTTCCCGCGCAACGATTTCGTGGCCGACTTCATCGGGCGCAGCAACCTGATCGAAGCCGAGGCGATCGACCCGCAGCATGTCGGCCAGGGCCCGCTGCGCTTGCGCAGCGCTGCGGCACTGAGTCCGGGGCGCGTTTACCGCTTCAATGTCCGGCCCGAGGACATCCGCCTGCTCGACACCCTCGACCAGGCCGAGAACAGCTTCTTCGCCACCGTCGACAAATGCGAGTTTCTCGGGGCTTTTTCGCTCGTCACGCTGACGCCGGTCGGCCAGGGCAGCCGCCCGCTGCTGGCGCAGTTCTCGAGCAACTATCTGGCCGGTCGCCCGATCCATGCCGGCTCCACGGTGCGTGTCGGCATCCCGGCCGAACACCTTTTCCCGATGCCGGAGTCGCTATGAATGCCTGGTCCTCCCTGAGCTCCCGCTGGTGCCTGCGGGCCGCGGATCGTGCGCCAGCGGGCGGCGTCCTGCTCGGTCTCGCCGCGCTGGCGCTCTGTGTCTTCCTGCTGCTGCCGATGGGCGCCCTGTTCAGCCACAGCCTGCTCGACGAGCAGGGTCAGACCAGTCTGGCCCGTTTCCGCGAGTTCGCCGCCATGCCCGGCATGGCCACGGCGCTCTGGAACAGCTTCTGGGTCGCGCTGGTGGTCACGCTGATCACGGTGCCGCTGGCCTTTCTCTATGCCTATGCGATCCAGCGCTCCTGCCTGCCGTTCAAGGGCCTGTGGCGCCTGATCGGGCTGTCGCCCCTGCTCGGGCCGTCGCTGGTCGGGGCGATTTCCTTCATCCAGTGGTTCGGCACCCAGGGCCTGCTCAAGTCCTGGCTCGGCGCGACCAGCGTCTACGGCCCGGTCGGCATCGTCATGGCCACGGTCTTCTCGAGCTTTCCGCACGCCCTGATGATCCTGGTGGTCGCACTGGCCAGCTCGGACGGGCGGCTCTACGAGGCGGCCGATGCGCTCTCGGCCACGCGCTGGTGCAAGTTCCTGACCGTGACCCTGCCCGCGGCCAAATACGGCCTGATCAGCGCCGCGATGGTGGTGTTCTCGTACTCGGTCAGCGAGTTCGGCATCCCCAAGGTGATCGGCGGCAACTTCAAGGTGCTGGCGGTCGAGATCTATGTCCAGGTGGTCGGCCTGCAGAATTTCGGTCGCGGCGCGGTGGTGGCGCTGGTGCTGCTGCTGCCGGTGCTGTTCGCCTTTGTGGTCGACCGCCAGGTGCAGCGGCGCCAGCAGGCCAGCCTGACGGCGCGCGCCGTGCCCTACCGGCCCCGGCCCGACTGGCGCCGCGACGGCCCGCTGCTGCTGTTTTGCCTGCTGCTGGCCGGTGCCATGCTCGCGGTGCTGGGCATGGCGGCCTATACCTCGGTGATCACCTTCTGGCCCTACAACCTCGAGCTGACGCTGGGCCACTACCGCTACGGCCTGGTCGAAGCCGGCGTGCTGGGCGCCTATCTGAACAGCCTGCAGATCGCGCTGCTGACCGCGCTGCTCGGCACGCCCTTCATCTTCGCGACCGCCTATCTGCTCGAGAAGACCGGCGCGCGTCAATCGGCCCTGCATGCGGTGGTCCAGGGCATGGCCTCGCTGCCGATGGGGGTGCCGGGACTGGTGCTGGGCATCGGTTACATCCTGTTCTTCAATCATCCGGACAACCCGCTCAACGGCCTGTACCAGACCTTCGCGATCCTGGTGATCGTCAACGTGGTGCATTACTACAGCTCCTGCCACCTGACCGCGCTGACCGCGCTCAAGAGCCTGGACCGCGAGTTCGAAGCTGTCTCGGCCTCGCTCAAGGTGTCGCAGTTCGTCACCTTCTGGCGCGTGACCCTGCCGGTCTGCCTGCCGGCGGTGCTCGAGATCTTCCGCTACCTGTTCATCAACGCGATGACCACGGTCTCGGCGCTGGTCTTCCTGTATTCGCCTGACACGCTGCCGGCTTCGGTCGCGATCCTGAACCTCGACGAGGCGGGTGAACTGGGTCCGGCCGCCGCCATGGCCACCCTGATCATCGTGACCACGGCCGCTTTCAGCCTGCTGTATTCGGCCCTCACCCATCTGCTGCTGCAACGCCACCAGGCCTGGCGCAGCTTCAAGCATTAACCCCTGGTCCAGGCCAGATCCTCCAACTCAACAGGAAATCCATCATGCGCCATCAACTGGAAGCCGTCATCTTCGACTGGGCCGGCACCATCGTCGATTTCGGCTCCTTCGCTCCGACCCAGATCTTTGTCGATGCCTTCAAGGCCGCCTACGACTTCGACCTCACGCTGGCCGAGGCCCGCGGTCCGATGGGCCTGGGCAAATGGCAGCATATCGAGGCGCTGGGCCGGGACCCGGTCGTGGGCGCGCGCTGGGCGGCCCAGTTCGGTCGCCCGATGAACGACGCCGACATCCGGCATATCTACGACACCTTCATCCCGCTGCAGGTCGAGCGCGTCGGCCTGCACGCCGACCTGATCCCGGGCGCCCTCGAGACCGTGGCCCAGCTGCGCGAACAGGGCTATCGCGTGGGTTCGACCACCGGCTACCCGCGCCAGGTCATGGCAAGGCTGATCGAGATTGCCGCGGCCAGGGGCTATGCCCCGGACTGCACCGTCTGCGCCGACGACCTGGAAGCCGGTGCCCGTCCCGGCCCCTGGATGGCGCTCGACTGCGTGCGCCAGCTCAAGCTCGGCGCGGTCTCGCATTGCGTCAAGGTCGACGACACCCTGCCCGGCATCGCCGAGGGGCTGAATGCCGGCATGTGGACGGTCGGACTCGCGCTCTCGGGCAGTCCGGCCGGCTGGACCCTGGCCGAATACCAGGCCGCCTCCGACAGCGAGCGCGCCGCGGTGCGCGAGCGCGTGGGCACCGAGTTCCGGGCCGCAGGCGCCCATTATGTGATCGACAGCGTGGCCGATCTGCTGCCGGTGCTCGAGCTGATCGAGCAGCGGCTGGCCCGCGGCGAGCGGCCCTGAAGCCCCACACAACATCTGGAGCAGGCAATGAAGAGCGAAAAACATTACGACCTGGTGGTGGTCGGCGCTGGCGTGATCGGCCTGGCCACCGCCTATGCGGCCCGCCAGCGCGGGCTCAGCGTGGCGGTGCTGGAGCGCAATGCCCAGTGCGTCGGCGCCTCGGTGCGCAATTTCGGTTTTGTCACGGTGACCGGCCAGCGCCGCGGCGAGCATTGGCGCCGCGCCATGCGCACGCGCGACATCTGGCAGCAGGTGGCGCCGCAGGCCGGCATCGAAGTGGTGCACCAGGGTCTTTACCTGCTGGCGCAGCGCCCCGAGGCCCTCGATCTGCTCGAGGCCTTCCTGCAGACCGAGATGGGGCAGGGCTGCCGGCTGCTGAGCCGGTCCGAGGCCGCCCACGAGCTGCCGCAGCTGCAGGACGGCGTCGGCGTCCTGCACAGTCCGCACGAGCGCCGGGTCGAGTCACGCGACGCGATTCCGCTGTTGAGCCGCTGGCTGCAACAGTCGCTCGGCGTGGATTTCTACTGGAACACCCCGGTCCAGCAGATCGAGCTGCCGCGCATCCACACCAGCCAGGGCCTGTTTCATGCCGAGCATTGCGTGGTCTGCCCCGGTCATGACCTCAACACCCTCTATCCGGAACTGATCGCCCAGGCCGGCATCACCCTGTGCACGCTGCAGATGATGCGGGTGCGTCCGGCCCAGCCGCTGCGGCTGCCCGGTTCGGTGATGTCTGACCTGAGCCTGGTGCGCTACGAGGGCTATGCCGATCTGCCGGAAGCGGCGCCCCTGCGCGCCAGGCTGCAGGCCGAACAGTCCGAACATCTCAAATGGGGCATCCACCTGATCGCCGTCCAGTCGGCCGACGGCTCGCTGGTGGTCGGCGACAGCCATGTCTACGGCCAGGCCGAAGCCCCGTTTGCCCGCGACGACATCGACGCGCTGATCCAGGACGAACTGCAGCGCGTGCTGAGGCTGGCGGGCGCCAGCGTCGAGCAACGCTGGACCGGCACCTATGCGTCGGCCTCGGATGTGGTCTATAAGGCACAACCGGCGCCGGGCGTGGCGGTCGGCATCGTCACCGGCGGCACCGGAGCCTCGACCTCGTTCGCCTTTGCCGAGGAGCTGGTCGCGCTTGCCCTGGGCGATTGAGGTCGCGCCAGCTCCGGGCCGTCAGCGGGCCGCGGCGGCTCCGGGACCCCGGCTCAGCGCAGGCCGATGCCGGCCTGGTCTTCGGCGCGCTGGATCAGCTCGATCTTGTAGCCGTCCGGATCGGTCACGAAGGCGATCACGGTGCTGCCGCCCTTGACCGGGCCGGCCTCGCGCGTGACCTGGCCGCCGGCGGCCTTGATCGCCGCGCAGGCCGCGTAGGCATCGGGCACGCCGATCGCGATATGGCCGTAGGCCGTGCCCAGGTCGTACTGCTCAGTGTCCCAGTTATAGGTCAGTTCGAGCTCGGCCTGGGCCGGGTTGCCGCCCTCGAAGCCCAGGAAGGCGAGCGAATCGCGGTACTCGGGGTTCTCGGAGCGGCGCAGCAGGCTCATGCCCAGCACCTGGGTGTAGAAGGCGATCGAGCGCTCGAGGTGGCCGACGCGCAGCATGGTGTGCAGGAATTTCATGCGCACCATTGTGCGATATCGGGTGGCCGGACCGGCCGTGGCGCGCCAAATTCCCTGCGCCCCGGCCGGGCTTCAGGCCAGCCCGCTGGCGGGCCACTTGACCCGCACCGTCAGGCCACCGCCCGGGGTGTCGAGCAGGTTCAAGGTGGCGTGATGCTGTTCGGCGATCTGGCGCACGATCGCCATGCCGAGCCCGCTGCCCGTGGTGTCGGCCGGGCGCAGGCGCACGAAGCGCTGCAGCACCCGGGCCTTGTCGGCCTCGGCGATGCCGGGGCCGTCGTCGACCACTTCCAGTACTGCGCGCCCGGCTTGCCGCCGCAGCCGGACATCGATTCGTGCGCCCTTGGGGCAGTAGCGCAGCGCGTTGTCGATCAGGTTGTCGATCAGCACGCGCAGCTGCTGCGGGTCGCCCTGGATCTCGAGCGGGCCCTCGGACTCCAGCCCGAGGTCGATGTCCTTTTGTTCGGCCTGCGCCAGGAAGGCCAGCACGCGCTCGCGCGCCAGCCGCTCGAGCGCGACCGGTTGCAGCTCGATCGGGCGCGCGTCGGGCTCGAGCCGGGCCATCTGCAGCAATTGCGCGACTAGGTGCACCGCGCGCTCGATGCCGGCTTCCAGGTCGTCGAGCGACACCGGCTGGCCCGTGGCCTGCGCCTGCTGTGCGAGCTGGACCTGCAGCTTGATGGCGGCCAGCGGCGTGTTGAGCTCGTGCGCGACATCGGCCAGGAAGGCGCGCTGCGTCGCCAGCAGCCGGTCGACCTTGGCCAGCAGCTGGTTCAGTGTTTCGACCAGGGGCTGCACTTCGTCGGGCATCTCGTCCGGCGCCAGCGGGCTCAGCAGCGCGACGTCGCGCGTGCCGATCTCGTCGCGCAGGCGGCGCAGCGGCTGCAGCGCGCCGCTGACGGCCGCGCTGATCAGGAAGCCCAGCAGCACCAGCAGCAGCGCCAGCGGCGCCAGCAGGCTGGGTACATATTCGAGGAAGGCGCGCCAGCGGCGCTCGGCCGGGTTGGCGACCTGGATCACGCGCTCGCGGTCGTGCAGCGTGTAGGTGCGCCAGCGCGTGCCGTCCCATTCGACCTGATGCAGGCCGGGCTCCTGCAGCGGCGGACCGGTGTCGGTCAGCGAGGAATAGATCAGCCGGCCATTGCTGGTCCAGATCTGGCTCACGAACTGGCCATCGTCCTGGGCCTGTTCCTGGCCTGGCCCGGACGCTGCGGCCTGATCGCTCGGCGCAGCCGGTTCCGGATCGGGCTGATCGGTCAGCCAGTCCTGGGTGTCGTGGCGCACGATCGAATAGGCGATCTGCTCGAGACCGTAGTCACGCATGATGTTGAAGCCGCGCCAGGCCATCTCGTAGGTCAGTGCGCTGGCCAGCAGGCTGCTCAGCAGCAGCGCGCCGATCAGCCAGACCAGCAGGCGCGAGTGGATCGAGTTCATGGCGCGGCTCGCGCCGCCGAGGCATCGACCAGCTTGTAGCCGACGCCGCGCACGTTCTTGATCCAGTCGCTGCCGAGCTTGCGGCGCAGATGGTGCAGGTGGACCTCGATCGCGTTGCTCGCGACCTCTTCCTGCCAGCCGTAGAGCCTGGCCTCGAGCTGCTCGCGCGACAGCACCGTGCCGGGGCGTTCCATCAGGTGTTCGAGCAGGTCGAACTCGCGCTGCGAGAGTTCGAGCCCCTGGCCGGCGAGCCAGGCTTCGCGCCGGATCGGGTCGAGCTGCAGCGTGCCGAAGTTGAGCACCGGCTGGCTGCGGCCCTGGTTGCGCCGGATCAGCGCGTGCAGACGCGCGATCAGCTCGTTGAGGTCGAAGGGTTTGGTGATGTAGTCGTCGGCGCCGCGGTTGAGGCCGCCGATCCGGTCTTCCACCGTCTGGCGTGCCGAAACGATCAGCACCGGCAGATGCTGACCGCGCTGGCGCAGGGCCTGGAGCACCTGCAGACCGTCGAGCTCGGGCAGGCCAAGGTCGAGCAGCAGGGCGTCATGGCTGTCGGCCACCTGGCTCAGAACGGCAGCGCCGTCCTTGACCCAGTCGACCTGGAACCCGGCCAGCTTGAGGGCTTTTTGCATGCTGGAGCCCAGCATGTCGTCGTCTTCGGCTAATAACAGTCGCATGGCATCTTCAACAGTAGATGCCTGGATTGTCGATAAAAAGTGGCGCACTTGGCCGGATGCGTCCACCTACAGGGCAGGAAGGCCCCGCAAGATCTTCAGGCAGCAGCGGCTTGGGTCTGGACCGGACGGACGGTGACGGCAGCGGCGGTCAGGATGGCGAACAGGGACTTTTTCATCTCGGACTCCTAATGTCTGGGGTGAGTGGCTGGGTCATCCCAGTCACCATGCAAGCAATTCTGCGCGGCCAGACTTAGGGAAAACTTATGGCTCATCAACCGTTGCGGGAAAGCCGCACGGCCTTGCATTTGCACCGGCGCCCAGGCTTGTCGCCAAGGCTGGGGCCGCGGGCTTGACGCGGCGGGCAGCGCGGCGTTGAATCCGGGCAGGAATTCGGACCATTCGAGCCCGGACGACACAGGGAGCAGGCGAGATGGAGATCCCGAACCGCATCGTCAAGCCGCCGGGCCGGCTCGCGCCGCATCTGGCCGACCATGGCGCCACCTGCGTGGGTTTCAGCTGGGAGGCCGCCGCCGCAGTCCTGGCCGGGCAGCCGGGCGGAGGGCTGAACATGGCCTACGAGGCGGTCGAGCGCCATCTGGCCGAAGGGCGTGGCGGCAAGGTCGCGCTGCGCTGGCTCGGCAAGTCGGGACAGCGCCGCGAGTTCAGCTATGCCGAGCTGTCCGCGCATTGCCATCGTTTCGCCAATGCGCTGGGCCAGCTCGGCGTGGGGCCGGGCGAGCGCGTCTTCCTGTTGCTGGGGCGGCTGCCCGAGCTCTACTTCGCGCTGCTCGGCGGGCTGATGGCGCGCTGCGTGGTCTCGCCGCTGTTCTCTGCCTTCGGCCCCGAGCCGATCGCGACCCGCTGCGAGATCGGTGACGCGCGCCTGCTGGTCACGACGCCCGAGCTCTACCGGCGCAAGGTCAGGGGCCTGCGTGCCCGCCTGCCGGGCTTGCGTCATGTGATCCTGGTGGGTCCGGCCGATCCCGAGCTGCTGTCCGATCCCGGCGTGCAAGGCTGGAGCGACTGGGTCGATGCCGCCTCTTGCGACTACGCCATCGCTCCGACCGATCCCGAGGACATGGCGCTGCTGCACTTCACGAGCGGCACCACGGGCCGCCCCAAGGGGGCGATCCATGTGCATGGCGCGGTGCTCGCGCACAGCGTCACGGGCCGCTACGCGCTCGACCTGCACGCCGACGATGTCTTCTGGTGCACCGCCGACCCGGGCTGGATCACGGGCACCAGCTATGGCGTGCTGGCGCCGCTGTGCAACGGCGTCACCAGCGTGGTGGTCGAGGCCGAGTTCGACGCGCAGACCTGGTATGGCGTGCTCGAATCCGAGCGCGTCAGCGTCTGGTACACCGCGCCGACCGCGATCCGCATGATGATGAAGCTCGGCGCCGAAGCCTTGCAGGGCCGCGACCTGTCGGCGCTGCGCTTCATGGCCAGCGTCGGCGAGCCGCTCAATCCCGAGGCCGTGGTCTGGGGCCTGCAGGCCTTCGGACTGCCTTTCCACGACAACTGGTGGCAGACCGAGACCGGCGGCATCATGATCGCGAACTACGCGGCGATGGACATCAAGCCCGGCTCGATGGGCAAGCCGCTGCCGGGCATCACGGCGGCCATCGTCAGGCGCCAGGAGGGCGGCGGCATCGAGCGGATCGACCTGCCCGACATCGACGGCGAACTCGCGCTCAAGACCCCCTGGCCGTCCATGCTGCGCGGCTACCTCAACGAGGAGGAACGCTACCGCAAATGCTTCGTCGATGGCTGGTACCTGAGCGGTGACCTGGCGCGGCGCGACGCCGAGGGCTATTACTGGTTCGTCGGTCGCGCCGACGACGTGATCAAGTCGGCCGGTCATCTGATCGGACCGTTCGAGGTCGAGAGCGCGCTGATGGAACACCCGGCGGTGGCCGAGGTCGGCGTGATCGGCAAGCCCGACCCCACGCTGGGCGAGCTGGTCAAGGCCTTCGTCGCGCTCAAGCCCGGCTTCGAGCCGTCCGAGGCATTGATGCGCGAGCTGCTCGGCCATGGGCGCTCGCGTCTGGGCGCTGCAGTGGCACCGAAGGAAATCGCCTTTCGCAGCAACCTGCCCAGGACGCGCAGCGGCAAGATCATGCGTCGCCTGCTCAAGGCGCGCGAGCTCGGCCTGCCCGAGGGCGACCTCTCGACGCTCGAGAGCGACGAACAGAAGTGAGGGACTGGCGATGAGCGAAAAACTCCACCTCGACCGTGCCGCGCTGCAGCGGCTCTGGCGCGAGATGCTGCGCATGCGACGCTTCGAGGCGCGCTGCGTCGAGCTGTACCAGGCGCAAAAGATCAAGGGCTTCCTGCACCTCTACGATGGCCAGGAGGCGGTGGCCGCCGGCGTCATGAGCGCACTCGACGCACGCGACGCGGTGGTCGCGACCTACCGCGAGCATGGTCAGGCATTGGCGCGCGGCTTGCCGATGCGCGAACTGCTGGCCGAGATGCTGGGCCAGGTCGAGGGCTGTTGCCGCGGCCGCGGCGGCTCGATGCATATCTTCGACCGGGCGCGGCGCTTCTTCGGCGGCAATGCCATCGTCGGCGCCGGGCTGCCGCTGGCGACCGGCATCGCGCTGGTCGACCAGCGGCTGCGCCCGGGCGCCGTGACGGCCTGCTTCTTCGGCGAGGGCGCGGTGGCCGAGGGCGCGTTTCATGAAAGCCTGAACCTGGCCGCGCTCTGGAAGCTGCCGCTGCTGTTCGTCTGCGAGAACAACGGCTATGCGATGGGCGTGCCGCTGGCGGTCGGCGAATCCCAGCCCGAGATCTTCCGCAAGGCCGCGGCCTACCGGATCGAGGCCGAGGCGGTCGACGGCATGGACCCGGTCGCGGTTGCTGCCGCAGCCCGGCGCGCGGTCGATCGGTTGCGCGCGGGGCAGGGCCCCTACCTGCTCGAATGCCGGACTTACCGCTTCCGGGCCCACTCGATGTTCGACGCCCAGTCCTACCGCAGCCGAGAAGAGGTCGAGGCCTGGCGCGAGCGCGATCCCGTCGAGCGCCTGCGCGTCTGGCTGCAGGCCAATCACCAGATCAGCGCGGCCGAGCTCGCCGCGATCGAGGCCGGCGTCGAGGCCGAAGTCGACCAGGCGCAGGCCTGGGCCGAGTCCGGCCGCCCCGAACCGCTGGCCGATCTCGAGCGCTTCGTGTTGATGGACCAGGTCGTGCAGGACGAGGCCGTCGCCGCGGGCGGTCCGGCTGCGGCTGGCACCAGCGGCATGGACGTCCCCCGGCCAGCCGAGTCGCTGTCCGCATCGGCGGCCAAGGCGGCTCAGTCCGTACCCGGCCCAGCGCTGTCGGATTCCGATTCAAAGACCAGTTACCGCGAGGCCTGCCGCCAGGCCATCCGCGATGCGCTGCGGGCTGACCCGCGCGTGTTGCTGCTCGGCGAGGATGTGGCCCGCTACGGCGGCTGCTACGCGGTCAGTAAGGGCCTGCTCGACGAGTTCGGACCCGATCGCATCGTCGACACGCCGCTGGCCGAGAACGCGGTCGTCGGCGCCGGCATCGGTGCCGCGGTCGCGGGCTTGCGGCCGATCGTCGAGGTCATGACCTGCAACTTCAGCCTGCTCGCGCTCGACCCGATCGTCAACGGCGCGGCCACGCTCGCGCATATGTCGGGCGGGCAGTTCGCGGTGCCGCTGGTGGTCCGGATGGCGACCGGCGGCGGGCGCCAGCTGGCGGCGCAGCATTCGCACAGCTTCGAGGGCTGGTTCGCGCATGTGCCGGGGCTCAAGGTGCTGGCGCCCGCCACGGTCGAGGACGCGCGCCACATGCTCGCGGCCGCGCTGGCCGACCCGAACCCGGTGCTGTTGTTCGAGCACATCATGCTCTACGCGAGCGAGGATTGGCTCGATCCGTCCGTCACGGCGGTCGACATCGAGCGGGCCAGGATCAGGCGCTCGGGCGGCGATGTGACGATCGCGACCTATGGCTGGAGCCTGTCCAAATGCCTGCAGGCCGCGCGGCAACTCGCCGCTGAGGGAGTCGAGGCCGAGGTCATCGACCTGCGCGTGCTGCGACCGCTCGACTCCGGCACCGTGATCGAGTCGCTGCGCAAGACGCATCGGATCGTGATCGTCGACGAAGGCTGGAAGAGCGGCTCGATCTCGGCCGAGCTGGCCGCCCGCATCGCCGAGACAGCGCTCTACGAGCTCGACGCACCGGTACGCCGCATCTGCGCGCGCGAGGTACCGGTGCCTTATGCCGAGCATCTGGAGGCGGCCAGTCTGCCGCAGGTCGCCGACATTGTCGACGCGGTGCGCGCCCTGGTGCATCCGGCCGGGCAGGGGTGAACGCGATGGCTGACTTCCTGATGCCCGCGCTTGGCGCCGACATGGAGACCGGCCGGCTGGTGCAGTGGCTGGTCAAGCCCGGCGACCGCGTCAGGCGCGGCGACATCGTCGCGGTGGTCGAGACACACAAGGGCGCGATCGATGTCGAGATCTTCCTCGACGGCGTGATCCGCGATCTGGCGCCGCTGGGGCAGGACATGAAGGTCGGCGCGCTGCTGGCGCGGGTCGGACCAGCTGATGAGGCTGCGTCGCCCGCAGTTTCCGCCTTGCCGTCTGACGCCGTTATGCCCGTTTCGCAACCCGCGCCAGCGGCGGCGATCGCGGTCAAGACCTGCGCAGTGTCGCCGCAGGGCGCAGCAGATGCCACCCCCGTTGCTGTCCCAGTACCGGGGCGGCGGCCGCTGGCGAGCCCGGCTGCGCGCCAGCGCGCGCGCGAGCTCGGCCTGTCTCGCGAGCAGCTTGCCGCGATCGCTGGCAGCGGTGTGGGCGGTGCTGTCTGCTTGGCTGACGTCGAGTCCGTCGAGTCGGGTTTGCACGCTCGGGTCGCGGTACCGATCCCGCTGCCGCTGGTTCAGCCAGTCCCCGGTTCAGC
>JAPLPQ010000104.1 GCA_026400105.1 Burkholderiales bacterium | reverse complement strand
GATGGGGATGGGGATGGGGATGGGGATGGGGATGGGGATGGGGATGGGGATGTGGATGTGGATGGGGATGGGGATGGGGATGGGGATGGGGATGGGGATGGGGATGGGGATGGGTCAGGCGGATAATCGCTCTCATGGCTTTGATCACTCTCAATCAGGTATCGCTGGCGTTCGGGCATGTGCCCTTGCTGGATCACCAAGACTTCTCCCTCGAAACGCAGGAGCGCGTCGGTCTTGTGGGCCGCAACGGCACCGGTAAGTCGTCGCTGCTCAAGATATTGGCGGGCCTCGAAAGGCCCGACGATGGCCTGGTCCAGACGCAGAACGGCTTGCGCCAGGCCTATGTACCGCAGGAGCCAGTGCTGGATGGCGATGCGAGCGTGTTCGATGTCACTAGCGAAGGACTGGCGCGCGCCAAACTGGTACGCGATCTATATCTGGAGCATGCGCCGGGGGTCGACCTCGACGCGCTGCAAAACGAGATCGAGGCGCTCGATGCCTGGAACTGGGAGCAGCGGGTCGAACAGACGCTGGACAAGCTGCAGCTCGATGGCACGACCCGGGTCGGCGAGCTGTCGGGTGGACTGAAAAAGCGGGTAGCCCTGGCACGCGCCCTGGTCAGCCAGCCCGATGTGCTGCTGCTCGATGAACCGACCAACCACCTCGACCTCGATGCAATCGGCTGGCTCGAGGAGCTGCTGCTGGGCTTCAAGGGCAGCGTGGTGGTGATCAGCCATGACCGCGCCTTCCTGGACCGGGTCACGACCCGGACCGTCGAGCTCGACCGCGGCCGGCTGATGAGCTATGCCGGCAACTTCAGTCAGTATCAGGTGCTGAAGGAAGAGCAGCTCGCGCAGGAGGCGGTGATCAACGCCAAGGCCGACAAGCTGCTGGCCCAGGAAGAGATCTGGATCCGCAAGGGGGTCGAGGCGCGGCGCACACGGGCGCAGGCGCGCATCGAGCGGCTGTCGGTGCTGCGCTCGCAGCGCTCGCAGCGGCGTGATGCCGTGGGCCGGGTGCGGATGGAGGTCAGCAGTGGCGCGCCGAGCGGCAAGCTGGTGGCCGAGCTGGAGAACGCCAGCAAATGGTTCGGCGACGGCGACTCGCGCAAGACCATCATCAAGAATTTCACCGCCACCATCCTGCGGGGCGACAAGGTCGGCCTGATCGGCCCGAACGGCGCCGGCAAGACCACGCTGCTGAAGCTGATCCTGGGTCAGCTGGAGCCCGACGAGGGCACGGTCAAGCGTGGCACGCAGATGCAGGTCGCCTACTTCGACCAGATGCGGGACCAGCTCGACCTGGACGCGACGCTGGAGGATTTCATCAGCCCGGGCAGCGAATGGGTCGAGATCAACGGCCGCCGCACCCATGTCAAGAGCTATCTGAGTGACTTCCTGTTCTCGCCGGCGCGGGCGCACGCGCCGGTCAGGACGCTGTCGGGTGGCGAGCGCAACCGGCTGCTGCTGGCGCGCCTGTTCGCGCGCCCGGCCAACGTGCTGGTGCTGGACGAACCGACCAACGACCTCGACATCGACACGCTGGAGCTGCTCGAAGGCTTGCTGGCCGAGTACGAGGGCACGGTATTCCTGGTCAGCCATGACCGGCGCTTCCTCGACAACGTGGTCACGAGCACCATCGTGTTCGAGGGCGATGGCCTGTGGCGCGAATACGAGGGCAGCGTGCAGGACTGGCTGACGCAGGCGGCACGGGCGCAGGGTGCGGTGGCCGGGTCGCCCTGGGGCGCCAAGACCTCTTCCGGCAAGCTGGGCGACAAGACGCTGGCGGCCAAGGGACAGACAACGGCTGCAGCGCCTGCGGCTGTGCCGTCGCCCAGCGTCGCGCCGACGGCCAAGCGCAAGCTGAGCTACAAGGAGCAGCGCGAGCTCGAGGCGCTGCCGGCACAGATGGAGGCGCTGGAGCAGGAACAGCAACAGATCGACCAGGCACTGGCCGACGGCCACCTGTATGCGAACGATCCGGCCCAGGCCGCCCTGCTGTTGGCGCGCCATGGCGAGATCGAGGAGGCGCTGATGACGGCGCTCGAGCGCTGGGAGCAGCTCGGCGGGGTCTGAGGGCTCAGGGAGTCAGGTCGGGGCGGTCCAGCAGCGTGGAGAGCGGCAGCTGGCTGAGCTCCTGCAGCAACTGGGCCAGCGAGCGTCCGGCGGCCTGGACCAATTCCCGTCCCGTCGCCGCATCGGCCAGCGCGGCGTTGCCGGCTGCGCCCTGCGGGTGATAGTCCTGCATCTGCCAGGCCAGCTTGGCGCTGCGGCCATTGCCCAGGATCGGATATTGCGCGGCGCGCTGTTGCGAGGTGGACGCGAAGTCGCGAGCCCGATCCATGCGCACCAGATCCGGTTTGAGCGCCAGCATCATCGAGGTTTCGACCTGGCCGGCATGGATGCCGAAGCGGTGCTCGGCAGCGCTGAAGCGGGTGTTGAGGTCGTTGCCCTGCTCGTCGAGCAAGGGCAGGTTGAACCAGCTCGCGCTGTAGACCAGCAGGTCGAGGCGGGTGCGCAGGTCGCGCGCAACCAGATCCATGATGCCGGCATGGCCGCCGTGGCTGTTGAAGATCAGCAGCTTGCGCACGCCGGCGCGCGCGACCGATTCGCCGATGTCGGTCCAGAGCCGCAGCACGGTCTCGGGCCGCAGCGTGAGCGTGCCGGGAAAGCGCTGGTGCTCGGGGCTCAGTCCGACCGACTGGGTCGGTAGCCGATAGGCCGGACAAGCCGCCGGCAAGTGCGGTCCGGCTGCCGCCAATATCCCCTCGACCAGATCGGCATCGACCGACAGCGGCAGATGCGGGCCGTGCTGTTCGATCGCGGCAACGGGCAACACGGCGACGGTGCGTTCGGGATCGAGGCCGGAAAAGTCGGTGGTACAGAGGTCGGCCCAGCGGCGCAGGACAGGAAGGGAATCGGGCATGGCGAGATCTTAAGCCGGACAGGACTGGGGACAGTCCTGCACAATGCGGTGCCGGGGCTGCTGCCTAGGCCCGACCCTGATCCACTCTTACCTTATTGCTTCACGATGCGTCACTGGATCGTCCGACTGCTGTTCGCCCTGCTGTCTACCCTGTCCTGGCCCAGCTGGGCGCTGGACCTGACGGGGGGCGGTGTCGTCAAGACCGAGCAGGTGCGGGCCGAGTTGCTGGTGCATGCCCCGGAGGGGGTGGCGGCGGGCAAGCCGCTCTGGCTGGGGCTGCAACTGCAGCATGCCCCGCACTGGCACAGCTACTGGAGGAACGCGGGCGACTCGGGCCTGCCGACCGAGTTGCGCTGGACCTTGCCGGCGGGCGTCGAAGCGGGCGAGATCGCCTGGCCGACGCCACGCAAGTTCCCGCTCGGCGAGCTGGCCAACTACGGCTATGACGGTACGGTGTTGCTGCCGGTGCCGCTGCGGGTCAGCCCCGGGTTCCAGGGCGAGGCGCTGGTCGTGAATCTGCAGGCGAGCTGGCTGGTCTGCCGCCAGGAATGCATTCCCGAGCAGGGTAGCTTCCAGGTCCGGATTCCCGCCCAGGGCTCGACAGCCCAGCACGCGAACCTGTTCCAGCAGGCCTGGGACGCAGCGCCGCGCACCCAGGCAGCGGCGACCAGCCGGCTGCGCCCCGATGCAAAGACCCTGCAAGTCAGCCTGGACGGATTGCCGGCGGGCTGGCGTGGCAAGTCGCTGGAGATCTTCCCGGAAATGGCCGGACTGATCGCACCGGGCGCGGCCTGGACCCAGGGCTGGAATGGCACGCAATGGAGCGCGAGCCTGCCCTTGTCGCCAGACCGCACTGAGGGACCGCGCCAGGTGCCTCTCGTGCTGGCGCTGGCGGGCGCGAACGAGCAGCAGGCAGGGGTGCGAATGGAAGTGCCGGTGGAGGGCGAATGGCCTGCCGCGGCACAGCGCAGCGAAATCCCGGAGGCCTTGAAGCAGGCGCTGGCGCAAGCCCCTCAAAGCGCTGGCACCAGCGGAGCCAGCAGTTCCGGCACGTCGGGCGACATTAGCCTGTGGGCCGCGCTGCTAGGCGCGCTGGCGGGCGGGCTGATCCTGAACCTGATGCCCTGCGTGTTTCCCGTGCTCGCGATCAAGGTGATGGCCTTCGCACGCCATGCCGATGACCGGCGCGCGCACCGCCGGGCCGGGCTGGCCTACACGGCGGGCGTGCTGCTGTCCTTCCTGGCGCTGGGCGGCCTGCTGCTGGCGCTGCGGGCGGCGGGCGAACAGCTGGGCTGGGGCTTCCAGCTGCAGAATCCGACGGTGGTGGCCGGGCTAGCGCTGCTGTTCACCGCGATCGGCCTGAATCTGGCCGGTCTGTTCGATTTCGGCCGCGTGCTGCCGGCCTCGCTGGCAGGGCTGCAGCTGCGCCACCCGCTGGCGGATGCCTTCCTGACCGGCGTGCTGGCGGTGGCGGTGGCATCGCCCTGCACGGCGCCCTTCATGGGAGCTTCGCTGGGACTGGCGATCGGGCTGCCGACGGCACAGGCATTGGCCGTTTTCGTGGCCATCGGCATCGGCATGGCGCTGCCCTATCTGGCGGCAAGCTTCTTCCCCTGGGTCGCCCATGCGCTGCCCAGGCCGGGCGCCTGGATGGAGACGCTGCGCCAGTTCATGGCTTTTCCGATGCTCGCGACCGTGGTCTGGCTGCTCTGGGTGCTGGGTCAGCAGACCGGCATCGACGGCGCGGCGACGCTGCTGCTGGCCCTGCTGCTGCTGGCCTGGCTGGCCTGGGCACTGAACCGGCGCGGCAAGGCGCGCACGCTGCTGGCCCTGCTGCTGCTGGCCGGGCTGCTGGGCTGGATCGGGCAGGCGGGAAACCGGATCTGGACCCCGGTGACCGAGCCGGCGCTGGCGACGACAGCCGCCCTGCCGACTGCCGACCGGAGCTGGCACCCATGGACGCCGGAGCGCATGGCACAGCTGCAGGCGGCCGGCCAGCCGGTGTTGGTGGACTACACCGCGGCCTGGTGCGTGACCTGCCAGTACAACAAGGGCACGGTGCTGTCCGACCGGGGCTTGCTGGATCACCTGGCCAGCGCGGGGGTGGTGCTGTTGCGCGCCGACTGGACCCGGCGCGACCCGGCAGTGACCCAGGCCCTGGCGGCGGTGGGGCGCAATGGCGTGCCGACTTACGCGCTCTACCTGCCCGGCAGCGCGCCCAGGCTGCTGTCGGAACTGCCCAGCAGCGCCGAGGTGATCGAGGCGTTGGGCCGGCGCTGAACAGTTTGCGGTCGATCAAGACCTGAGCAATCTCCGGGTCGGAGTGCCGACCTGCTGACGGCACTGCTGCGACAATGGCGGGATGAGCACGAACGTCACCTCCGGCAGCTTTGCCCCGCTGCAAAACGACAGCTTCCTGCGCGCCTGCCTGCGCCAGGCCACCGATCACACCCCGGTCTGGCTGATGCGCCAGGCGGGACGCTATCTGCCCGAATACCGCGCCACGCGGGCCCAGGCCGGCAGCTTCATGGGACTGGCGACCAATGTCGACTACGCCACCGAAGTCACGCTGCAGCCGCTCGAGCGCTATGACCTCGACGCGGCCATCCTGTTCAGCGACATCCTGACCGTGCCCGACGCGATGGGGCTGGGCCTGAGCTTTGCGCTCGGCGAAGGCCCCAAGTTCGCCAGGACGGTGCGCAGCGAGGCCGATGTCGCCGCGCTGGCCGTGCCCGACATGGACAAGTTGCGCTATGTGTTCGATGCGGTGACCTCGATCCGCCGGGCGCTCAATGGCCGCGTGCCGCTGATCGGCTTCTCGGGCAGCCCCTGGACGCTGGCCTGCTACATGGTCGAGGGCGGCGGCTCGGACGACTACCGCCAGGTCAAGACGCTGATGTACCAGCGCCCCGACCTGATGCGGCGCATGCTCGAGATCAACGCCGACGCGGTCGCACTCTATCTGCGCACGCAGATCGAGGCTGGCGCGCAGGCCGTGATGATCTTCGACAGCTGGGGCGGCGTGCTGGCCGATGGCAACTTCCAGCAGTTCAGCCTGGCCTACACCAGGCGGGTGCTGGACCAGTTGCCCAAGGAATTCAACGGCCAGCGCATCCCGCGCATCGTCTTCACCAAGGGCGGTGGCCTGTGGCTGGACGACATGAACAGCCTGGACTGCGACGTGCTGGGCCTGGACTGGACGGTGAACCTGGCGCAGGCGCGCGCCCGGATCGGCGGCCATGTCGGCGGCCCGGGCAAGGCCTTGCAGGGCAATCTCGACCCGAATGTGCTGTTCGCCAATCCCGCTCAGGTGGCGGCCGAAGTGGTACGGGTGCTGGAGAGCTTCGGCACGCCGCATACCGACCGCGATCAGACCGGGCCGACCCATATCTTCAACCTCGGCCACGGCATCAGCCAGCACACGCCGCCCGAGATCGTGAAGGTGCTGGTCGACACCGTGCATGCGCATTCGCGCCTGATGCGCACACGCGACTGAAGCGGAAAACCAGATGTGGAACATTGGCTTTTGCACAGTTTGGTCGCAGCACAAGGGGATAAGTCCGGTGCGCGCCAGCTGGCAAGATCCAGCGCAGGAAATTTCTCAAGCCATTGTTGCAATTGATATTTTCTCTGAACCTATGGACCGGCTTCGCTCGCGTGAACGACAAGGCGGGGGCCAATCTCCGGCTCTGCAACACCGGTTGCCAACAAAGTTATCCACAGAAATCAGCCTCCGTTTCAAGGGCAAATCAGGCTGCACTTTCCGGTCCCGATGAATGGCTGATGCTGGCGATTCGACCTTGTCCCTGACTCCGCTGGCGGTGGTCGTGACCACGCCGGCCTACAGCGGCCTGGGCCCGGCGCTGACCTATGTGCATGACCGGCCGCTGGAGCCCGGCACCCTGGTGCGGGTGCCACTGGGCCAGCGCGAGCTGCTGGGCCTGGTCTGGGAGGCGCCCGGACTGAGCCTGGAAGGACTGGAGCCCGGACAGGCGCGCGCGGTGCTGCAGGTGTTCGATGCGATACCGCCACTCAACGCCGCCTGGCGCGGACTGGTCAGCTTTGCCGCACGCTATTACCAGCGCAGTCTGGGCGAGGTCGCACTGGCCGCGCTGCCGCCGCAGTTGCGCGATCTGCAAGCCGAGCAGCTCGCGCGCAAGCTCAAGCGTCTGGCCAAGGCCGCAGCGGGCAGCCCGAAGACCCAGGGTCGGCGGGAAAACGAGAGCGCAGCCACCGAAAACCTGGCACCTGAATCCTTGTCCGTGGGCGACGCCAAAGCCCCACCCGAGCTCAGTCCCGAACAGGCCATCGCGCTGCAGTGCTTCCAGGCCGCAGACCGGCCGGCGCTGCTGTTCGGCACCACCGGCAGCGGCAAGACCGAGATCTATCTGCGCGCGGTTCAGGATCTGCTCGAGCAGGACCCGCAGGCGCAGGCCCTGATCATGGTGCCCGAGATCAACCTGACGCCTCAGCTCGAGGCCCGCTTCATGGAGCGCTTCGCGCGCTGGGGCGTGGTCTCGCTGCACAGCGGGCTGACGCCGGCGCAGCGGCTCGACCATTGGCTCGCGGCACACCAGGGCCGGGCGCGCATCGTGCTCGGCACCCGGATGGCGATTTTCGCCAGCCTGCCGCAGTTGCGCCTGATCGTGGTCGACGAGGAACACGACCCGAGCTACAAGAGCCAGGAAGGCGCGCGCTACTCGGCGCGCGACCTCGCGATCTACCGGGCCAAGCGCGAGAGCCAGGGCCGATCGCCCGCTCATTGCCGCGTGCTGCTGGGCTCGGCCACGCCCTCGCTCGAGAGCTGGCGCGCAGCGGAGATCGGACGCTACCTCAAGCTCGAGATGCCGCAACGCATCGGTGGCGGCGCGCTGCCCAGGCTGCGGCTGGTCAACATGAACCACCAGCCCAAGCAATGCGTGCTGGCGCCGGCGCTGCTGGAATCGATCGCCGAGCGCGCCGCGCGCGGCGAGCAAAGCATGCTGCTGCTGAACCGGCGCGGCTACGCCCCGGTGCTGGCCTGTCACGCCTGCGGCTGGAAGAGCGACTGCCCGCACTGCAGCGCGCACGCGGTGTTCCACAAGATCGACCGCACGTTGCGCTGTCACCACTGCGGCCACAGTTCGCGCGTGCCCTATGCCTGCCCGGGTTGCGGCAACCTCGATATCGCACCGGTCGGGCGCGGCACCGAACAGCTCGAGGAGCAGCTGGTCGGCCTGCTGGCCAACGCCAGACGCGCCGATGGCGCGCCGATCCGCGTGCTGCGGCTGGATGCCGACAGCACGCGCGCCAAGGGCAGCCTGGAGCAGCAGCTCGCCGGCATGCACGAGGGCGAATTCGATGTGCTGGTCGGGACCCAGATGATCGCCAAGGGCCACGACTTTCGCCGCATCACGCTGGTCGCGAGCCTAAACGTCGACGGCGGCCTGTTCGCGAGCGACTACCGGGCGCCCGAACGGCTGTTCGCGCTGCTGCTGCAGGCCGCGGGCCGGGCCGGCCGCGATGCCGATTTCGTCACCAGCCAGGGGGCGGCGGTCGAGCTCTGGGTCCAGACCTGGTACCCTGAGCATCCGCTGTTCGCGGCCCTGGCCCGGCACGACTACCCGGCCTTCGCAACGCAGCAGCTCGAGGAGCGCGAGGCCGCGCTGATGCCGCCCTACTCCTTCCAGGCGCTGGTGCGCGCCGAGGCCCGCACGCAGGAAGCGGCGCAGGCGCTGCTGAACCTGGCGGCGCAGGCCGGCGAGCCTCTGCCGGGGCGCGAGCACCTGACCCTCTATCCCGCGGTGCCGATGGCGATCCAGCGCGTGGCCAACGTCGAACGCGCGCAGATGCTGATCGAAAGCGATTCACGGCCGGCGCTGCAGGCCTTCCTAGCGGCCTGGCAGGAACAGCTGCAGCTGGCGCGCAGCCAGCCCGAGGCCAAGGGCGTGCTGCGCTGGGCCATCGACGTCGACCCGCTGGCGATCTGAAGCCGTTCTGCCGAGAATAGGCGAGATCAGGAACCGGCAGCCACAAGCGAAAAAACTGCCCTACCTTTATCATTGAAAGCTTTTCCATGCGCGCCATCCCATGTCAGCCGGTCTGAACATCGCCCAACTCGATGCCGTCAATCACCTCGGCGGCCCCTGCCTGGTGCTGGCGGGCGCCGGCTCGGGCAAGACGCGGGTGATCACGCACAAGATCGGGCGCCTGATCCAGGCCGGGCTGGCGGCGAACCGGATCGCGGCCATCACCTTCACCAACAAGGCGGCGGCCGAGATGCGCGAGCGCGCGCGCCAGCTGGTCGGCAAGGCCGCCAAGGATGTGCTGATCTGCACCTTCCACTCGCTCGGGGTGCGGCTGCTGCGCGAGGACGGCAAGGCGCTCGGGCTCAAGAGCCAGTTCTCGATCCTCGACACCGACGACATCACGAGCATCCTGAAGGACTGCGGCGGCAGCACCGACACAGCAACCGCGCGCCAATGGCAGTGGACCATCAGCGGCTGGAAGGGCGCCGGCCTCAACGCCGAACAGGCGCTGGCCCAGGCCAAGGACGAAAACGAACGCGTGATCGCGCTCGTGATGGCGCGCTACCAGGAACGGCTGACGGCCTACCAGAGCGTGGACTTCGACGACCTGATCGCGCTGCCACTCAAGCTGCTGCGCGAGTTTCCCGAGGTGCGCGAGAAATGGCAGAAGAAGCTCGGCCATGTGCTGGTCGACGAGTACCAGGACACCAACGCGACCCAGTACGAGCTGCTCAAGCTGCTGGTCGGCGAGCGCGGCCGCTTCACCGCGGTGGGCGATGACGACCAGTCGATCTACGGCTGGCGCGGCGCGACGCTCGACAACCTGAAGAAACTGCCGCAGGACTACCCCGAGCTGCGCGTGATCAAGCTCGAGCAGAACTACCGCTCGACCAGCGCGATCCTGCGCGCGGCCAACAACGTGATCGGCCCGAACCCCAAGCTGTTCCCGAAGACGCTCTGGAGCGAGCTCGGCGAGGGCGAGCCGGTGCGCGTGAGCGCCTGTGACCAGGAAGAGCACGAAGCCGAACGCGCGGTCGCCCGCATCCAGGGCCTGCGCGCCAACCACAAGCACAAGGCGTTCAAGGACTTCGCGATCCTGTACCGTGCCAACCACCAGGCCCGGCCACTGGAAACGGCGCTGCGCCGCGCGCAGATTCCGTACAAGGTCTCGGGGGGCCAGAGCTTCTTCGACCGGGCCGAGATCAAGGACCTCTGTGCCTGGCTGCGGCTGCTGGTCAACAACAACGACGACCCGGCCTTCCTGCGCACGATCACGACCCCGAAGCGCGGCATCGGCCACCAGACGCTGGCCCAGCTCGGCAGCTTCGCGACCCAGTACAAGCTCAGCCTGTTCGAGTCGTTGTTCTCGCATTCGCTGGCGGCGGCGGTCAACGCACGCGCACTGGCGGGACTGCACGAATTCGGCCGCTACCTCAACGACCTCGAGCACCGCGCGCGCCAGACCCGCGGCGCCGAGGCAGCCAAGGTCTTCCTGAGCGACTGGCTGAAAGACATCGGCTACGAGCAATACCTCTACGACAGCGAGGACAGCGAGAAGGCCGCCGCCGCGCGCTGGGGCAACGTGATCGACTTCTGCGACTGGGTGGCGGCGCGCTGCGGCGGCCAGATCGACGACAGCGGCGGCGTCACGACCGAGCGCGAGGTCAAGTCGATGCTCGAAGTCGCGCAGACCATCGCGCTGATTTCCACCATCTCGGAACGCGAGCAGGATGCCGACCAGGTCACGCTCTCGACGCTGCACGCCTCCAAGGGCCTGGAATGGCCGCATGTGATCCTGGCCGGTGTCAACGAAGGACTGCTGCCGTTCAAGCCTGACGATGCAGGCGACGGCGCGGCGCTGGCGCTGCGCATCCAGGAAGAGCGGCGCCTGATGTATGTCGGCATCACGCGCGCGCAGCAGACCCTGGTCGTGAGCTGGCTCAAGCGGCGCAAGAAGGGCCGCGAGATGGTGCCGGGCCAGCCCAGCCGCTTCATCGAGGAGATGGCGCTGGACCAGGCCACGGTCAAGGAGGACCCGCGCGAGAAGCTGCGCGCGCTGCGCGCCGAGTTCGCGGCCAGAGCCGCGCAGGCACCACCCGGCCAGTGAGCGTTACCATAACGAAAAAAATCAATAAGTTTATGGAGAAAATGATGCGTAAAGCCGGACGGCGTCGACTGGTACTGGGCCTGTGGCTGGCCAGTTCAGCTCTGCTGCTGACCAGGCCCGGGCTGGCGCAGGATGCCGCGTCGACCGGCAAGACAATCCTGACGATCAGCGGCAAGATCGGTGGCGGGGCGGCGGGCACCAAGGTCGCGTTCGACCTGGCCCGGCTGGAGTCGCTGCCGCAGCGCAGCTTCACGACCCAGACGCCCTGGCAGGACAAGCCGGTCCAGTTCACCGGCCCCCTGCTGCGCGATGTGCTGGCTTCGGTCAAGGCCCAGGGCAGCCAGCTCAAGGCGATTGCGCTCAACGACTACAAGGTCAGCATCCCGGTCTCGGACAGCTTGCGCTTCGATGTGGTGCTGGCGCTGCGCATCAACGGCGAACTGATCCCGGTGCGCCACAAGGGCCCGCTGTTCGTGGTCTACCCTTACGACAGCGACGAGGAACTGCGCAACACGCTCTACTACAGCCGCTCGATCTGGCAGCTCAAGGCGATCGAGATTGAGTAAATCGATGCGCCTGCCCAGCCAGCGCCGCTTCCTGCTCGGGCTGTCGCTGACGGCAGCGCTGCTGGCGGTGGCGTTTGCGATCATGCTGGCGGTACTGATGCGCCAGAACCGCACGGTCGAGGAAGCCACCAGGCTCCAGGGCGACTCGATCACCTCGCTGACCTTCCAGCTCGAGCGCGAGTTCCTGCGCCTGCGCTCGGACCTGGCCTTGACGCTGCGCGGCAGCGGCCGCGGCCAGCCCGACTGGGAGGCGGTCAAGCTGCGCTACGAGATTTTCCTGAGCCGGGTCGAGCTGCTGCGCGACAACCCGAGCACCTTCAAGCTGCGCACGCGATCGGAATACCAGGAACTGATGCCACACCTCGAACAGCTGATCGCCGATGCCACGCCCTTGTTGAGCACGCCGGCGCCACATGGCGCGGCGCTCGAAGCGCTGCTTGAGCGCCTCTACCAGCTGGGCCCGGACGTGCAGGCGCTCTCGGTCGCCTCCACCCTGGTGGTCGCGAACCTGATCGAGGAGCATGTCATGGTGCTGAACGTACAGAACGCCCAGATCAGATGGCTGATCGGTGCCCAGATGCTGCTGCTGATGCTGGCGGCTACCGGCTTGCTGCTGCGTCAGCGCCGCCAGGAGCAGGAACAGGCCGCGCTGCAGGCGCTCAACGCCGAGCTCGCCGCGGCGCGCGACCTGGCCGAAGAAGCGAGCCGCAGCAAGAGCCTGTTTCTGGCCAATATGAGCCACGAGCTGCGCACGCCCTTCAACGGCATGCTCGGCATGCTCGACATGCTCGGCGACAGCCAGCTCGACCCGCTGCAACGCGAACATATGCAGACCGCCAAGGATTCGGCGCAACATCTGCTGCGCCTGCTCAATGACATCCTCGACATGTCGGCGCTCGAGTCAGGCAAGATCAAGACCCAGCCCGAGCCGGTCAACATGCGCCGACTGATCGGTGATGTCCAGCAACTGATGGGCAGCCAGGCGCAGCACAAAGGTCTGGAGTTCGTGTTCGAAGCGCCAGCACAATGGCCGGACTGGGTCGAAACCGACCCGACGCGCGTGCGCCAGATCCTCTACAACCTGCTGAACAATGCGATCAAGTTCACCGACAGCGGCCGCGTCACCCTGGGCGTGAACTGCGAGCCCGGACCAGCGGGCCGGCTGCACTGGACCTTCGCGGTCAGCGACACCGGCATCGGGATGAACCCGGCCACGCTGGCCCAGCTGTTCCAGCGCTTCCACCAGCTCGATGCAGGGGCGAACCGCCGCTTCGGTGGCAGCGGGCTGGGACTGGAAATCTCGCGCACGCTGGCCCGTCTGATCGGCGGTGACATCGCCGTGGAGAGCCAGCCCGGACAAGGCTCGACCTTCACGCTGACGCTGGAGACACCGGCCTGCACCGCCCCCAAGACAGACCCGCAGCCGGCCAAGCCGGAGCAGCCGCCTGCTGCAGGGCCAAGCGAACCGGCCCCGCCACCACTCGAGATCCTGGTGGCCGAGGACCATCCGGTCAACCGCAGCTTCATCGGTACCCTGCTCGAGCGGCTGGGACACCGGGCCAGCTTTGCCGTCAATGGCCGCGAGGCGCTCGAACAGATCGAGCAGCGGGACTTCGACCTGATCCTGATGGACATCCACATGCCCGAGATGGACGGGCTCGAAGCGACCCGG
>JAPLPQ010000040.1 GCA_026400105.1 Burkholderiales bacterium | reverse complement strand
GGTGACGGTGCTGGACGCCGACGGCGAATTCGCGCGCACCCTGCCCTACGCGACCCAGCAGCCCCGGCCGGTGGTCGGCAGCAACGGCCTGATGCCGCTGGCCTGGCACCCGCAATGGGAGCGCAATGGCGGGCCCCAGGTCTCGCGGCGTTTTCGCAAGCTGGCCGGACGGTCGATGACGGGACAGGACTGGTCGGCCTGGATCGCGGTCCGCGCGGTGGTCGCGGCCCTGGTCGAGCAGCCGCAGGCCAGCGCGGTCGGGCATGCGCGGGCCCTGCGCAGCGGCCGCATCTTCGTCGATGGCGCCAAGGGGCCCAGGCTGTCGTTCCGGGCCTGGGACGGCCAGCTGCGCCAGCCGGTGTTCCTGGCGCACGGCGACGGCGTGGTGGGCCTGGCGCCGCTCGACGGCGTGCTGCATCCGACCGAGGTGCTCGACACGCTCGGCGTCGACCAGCGCGAGAGCGCCTGCAAGGCCGCCCCCTGAGCGTCCCTCCTGACCGCCATCAGCCCCATCCGCCCGAACCAGGTCCGCCCATGACACCCACTCCCCTCCCCGGGCCCTGGCCGCACCGGCTGCGCGCCGCGCGCGCAGTCATGGGCCGCGAACTCAGCAAGTTCCTGCGCCAGCCGGCCCGGCTGGCCTCGGCGCTGGTGCGACCGCTGCTCTGGTTCCTGGTCTTCGCGGCCGGCTTTCACAACGTGTTCGGCGTCGCGATCATCCCGCCCTACGAGACCTATATCGAATACAAGGTCTACATGGTGCCGGGCCTGCTGGGCATGATCGCCCTGTTCAACGGCATGCAGAGCTCGCTGTCGATGGTCTACGACCGCGAGATGGGCGTGATGCGCCTGCTGCTGACGGCGCCGCTGGGCCGGGGCTGGCTGCTGGCCTTCAAGCTGCTGGCGGGCACCGCGCTGTCGCTGCTGCAGATGGTGGTGTTCCTGGCCATCGCCTGGGGCTTCGGGGTCGAGTTCGAGCCGCTGCCCCTGCTCGGCGCGCTGCCGGTCATGGTGCTGGCGGCCGCGCTGCTCGCGGCGCTGGGGCTGATGCTGTCGGTCTATGTGCGCCAGCTCGAGAACTTCGCCGGCGCGATGAACTTCGTGATCTTCCCGATGTTCTTCATCAGTCCGGCGCTCTACCCGCTCTGGAAGCTCGAGGAGTCCGGCGCCGCCGCGCTGCATCTGCTGGCGCGCTACAACCCGTTCAGCCATGCGGTCGAGGCGATGCGCTTTGCCCTCTACGGCCAGGCCAACGCCACCAGCCTGCTGGTGATCGGCGCCGGCACCCTGCTGTGCTTTGCGCTGGCCCTGCGCGGCTACGACCCGCAGCGCGGCTGGATCAGGCAGCGCGGCGCGGCCTGAAAAGCAGCCAAACGCCCGCCGGCCAGGCCCGAACCCGAACGCGGCCGATCCACGGCCACAGCCAAAGACCCGATCAGAGACCCGATGCAGCCCATCGGACACCGGAGACCGCCATGCCACCCCTGCCAGCCCCCCAGCATTGCCCCGATCCGGCCCGTTTGGCCCTTTTGGCCCATTCGGCAGTCATGCCAGCACGCCGGCAATGGCTGCAGCGCAGCGGCCGTGGCCTTGCCGCGGCGGGCCTGGCGGCGCTCGCGCCCGGCGTGCTGCGGGCCGAGCCCGACCACACCGGCGGCGACCCGCTGGGCTCGATGCAGTGGCCGCAGATCCGGCGCAAGTTCACCGGGCAGGAAGCGCTGCAGTTCAACCCCGAGATCCTGGTCCAGGGGCCGCCATTCGCCGAGGACGCGATGAACGTGCCGCTGCAAGTCGATGCGCGCGCCCTGCTGCGCCAGGGCCACGAGATCGACCGGATCGTGCTGGTGGCCGACCGCAACCCGGTGCAGCAGATCGCGAGCTTCATGCCGCACCAGGCCCGGCCGGTGCTGGCGCTGCGCTTCCGGCTCGAACAGGGCTCGGCCGTGCGCGCGCTGGTGCGCACCCGCGCCGGCGCCTGGCAGGTGGGCCAGACCTGGATCAATGCCGCTGGCGGCGGCTGCACCGTGCCCGGCGCGACCCGGACCGATGGCTCCTGGGCCCGGACCCTGAACCAGGTGCAGGCCCGGCTGTTCAGCAACCTGGGGAACAGCGACGGCGCGCGGCTGCGCGTGCGGATCATGCATCCGATGGATACCGGCCTGGTCGCCGGCGTGCCGGCCTTCCATCTCGAGGAGCTCGAACTGCGCGACGCCGCCGACCGGCTCTGGTGGCGGCTCGAACTGCACGAGCCGGTGGCGGAAAACCCGCTGCTGACCTTCGAGCTCGACCAGCGCCCGCCAGGACGGCTCTGGCTGCAGGGGCGCGACAACAACGGCAACCTGATCCGGCACGAGGTGCAGGCATGAGCGCCCGCTCGACGAGGCAGACCCCGGCCGGCCTGGCGCTGGCCTTGCTGCTCGGCCTGGGCGCCTGGACGCCCGCCGGGGCGCAGCCCGCGCCAGCGCGGGTGGATGTCGCGCGGCTCGACTATGGCCTGCAGCCGCGCCAGATCGCGCCCGGCAGCTGGGTGATCGAGGGCGCGGTCGAGGATTTCTCGCGCGCCAACGGCTGCAACATCATCAACACCGGCTGGATCGAGACCCCGCAGGGCCTGCTGCTGATCAACACCGGCCCGTCGCGCCGCTACGGCCAGCAGCAGCGCGCGGCGATCGAACGCCTGAGCCAGCGGCCGGTGCTGCAGGTGCTGAACCTGAACCTGCACCCCGACTACTTCCTGGGCAACCAGGCCTGGCAGGACCGGCCGATCGGCGCGCTGGGCGGCAGCATCGCGGGCATGCGGGCCGAGGGCAAGGCCTACGAGGACAACCTGTTTCGCCTCTGCGGCGACTGGATGCAGGGCACCGAGCACCAGCCCGCGACTGCCGTGGTCGAGCCCGGTTTCTGGCCGGCGGGACCGCGCCGCATCGAGCTGCTGCGGCTCGAGGGCCATACCGCGGACGACCTGGTGCTGATCGACCACGACCAGGGGGTGGTGTTCGCCGGCGGGCTGGTGTTCGCCGACCGGGTGCCGACCACGCCGCATGCCAACCTGGCGCGCTGGCTGGCCAGCCTCGACGCGCTCGAGGCCCGGCTGCGCGGCCTGGAGCTCAAGGCGCTGGTGCCCAGCCACGGACCGGTGCGGGCCGACCTGTCGGGTCTGGCACAGACGCGCGACTGGCTGCAATGGCTGGACCAGCGGCTGCTCGAGAGCGCGCAGCGCGGGCTCGACCTGGGCGAGGTGCTGCGCCTGCCGCTGCCCGAGCGCTTCGCGGCCTGGGCCGCGCAGCCGGCCGAGTACATCCGCTCGGTGACCCAGCTCTACCCGCGCTACGAGGTCGAGGCGCTGGGCGGCGTGACAGCCGGGACGCCGCGCTGATCCAAACTTGAACAGTGTCACAGCGGCGGGCTGTTCAGGACGCAACAAACCCCGGGCCTTTGTGCTGGCATGTGAATTGCGCTGATGAGCAGGACAGATGCAGGGGGTGCGGCGCAGGCAGCGCACCCGGCATGGGTCGAAGCAATGCCCCCATCCACGACAGCAGGAGACTGAACATGAAAAGAACACTTCTGAGCCTATTGGTGCTGGCCGCCGCCACCCAGGCCGGTGCCCAGGTCAGCGACGAGATGATCACCAAGGACGCCGCCACCCCCGACAACGTGTTGAGCTGGGGCCTGGGCACCCAGGGCCAGCGCTATTCGCCGCTGAGCGATATCAACGCCAAGAGCATCAAGCGCCTGGCACCGGTCTGGTCGATGTCGTTTGGCGGCGAGAAGCAGCGCGGCCAGCAGTCGCAGCCGCTGGTCTATGACGGCGTGATGTATGTCACGGCCTCCTATTCGCGCATCTACGCCTTCGACACCAAGACCGGCAAGAAGCTCTGGAAATACGAGCACCGCCTGCCCGAGGGCATCATGCCCTGCTGCGACGTGGTCAACCGCGGCGCCGCGCTCTACGGTGACCTGGTGATCTTCGGCACGCTGGACGCGCAGCTGGTCGCGCTCAACCGCAAGACCGGCAAGGTGGCCTGGCGCGAGAAGATCGACGACTACTCCGCCGGCTACAGCTACACCGCCGCACCGCTGATCGCCGAAGGCCTGCTGCTGACCGGCGTGTCGGGCGGCGAGTTCGGCGTGGTGGGCCGGGTCGAGGCACGCGACCCCAAGACCGGCAAGATGGTCTGGACCCGCCCGATGGTCGAAGGCCACATGGGCTACAAGGACGGCAAGGAAAACGGCATCACCGGAACCACCAACGCCAGCTGGCCGGGCGAGACCTGGAAGACCGGCGGCGCCGCGACCTGGCTCGGCGGCAGCTACGACGCCACCACCGGCCTGGCCTACTTCGGCACCGGCAACCCGGGCCCGTGGAACAGCCATGTGCGCAAGGGCGACAACCTGTACTCGGCCTCGACCGTCGCGATCGACGTCAAGACCGGCCAGATCAAGTGGCATTACCAGAGCACGCCCAACGACGGCTGGGACTACGACGGCGTCAACGAGTTCGTGACCTTCGACATGGACGGCAAGCGCGTCGGTGGCAAGGCCGACCGCAACGGCTTCTTCTACGTCAACGACGCGACCACCGGCAAGCTGCTCAATGCCTTCCCGTTCGTGACCAAGACGACCTGGGCCAGCAGCATCGACCTGCAGACCGGCCGGCCCAACTTCAACCCCGACGGCCGCCCCGGTGATCCGACCGAGGCCGCCTCCGGCGAGAGCAAGGGCAAGTCGGTGTTCGCGGCGCCAGGCTTCCTGGGCGGCAAGAACCAGATGCCGATGGCCTACAGCCCCAAGACCCAGCTGTTCTACGTGCCCTCCAACGAATGGGGCATGGAGATCTGGAACGAACCGATCACCTACAAGAAGGGCGCGGCCTACCTGGGTGCCGGCTTCACGATCAAGCCGCTCTACGACGACTACATCGGCGCGCTGCGCGCGGTCAACCCCAAGACCGGCAAGATCGAGTGGGAAGTCAAGAACGAGGCCCCGCTCTGGGGTGGCGTGCTGACGACCGGCGGCGATCTGGTGTTCTGGGGCACGCCCGAGGGTTACCTGAAGGCCGCCGACGCCAAGACCGGCAAGGTGGTCTGGCAGTTCCAGACCGGCTCGGGCATCGTCGCGCCTCCCATCACCTGGAAGCAAGACGGCGAGCAGTACCTGACCGTGGTCTCGGGCTGGGGCGGCGCGGTGCCGCTGTGGGGCGGTGAAGTGGCCAAGAAGGTCAACTTCCTCGAACAGGGCGGTTCGGTCTGGACCTTCAAGCTCATGAAGTGAACGAGTCGGGGCGGGCGCGCCGACCCTTGCGGTCAGCGCGCATCCGCCCCGCGCCATCAACCAACGATATGCGATATGCGCGGCCGCAGCCCTGTGCCGCCGCGCAGCAAGGAGACCACATGATTCAATCGGGCATGACCCGCCAGGCCCTGGGCCTGGGCGCCGCCATGACGCTGGCAGCCGGCCTCGCGCAGGCCGCCCCTGACGCGGCCAGTTATCCGGCATTGATGCAGGGCAACGGCTGCACCTCCTGCCACTCGATCAGTGAAAAGATCGTCGGCCCGGCGTTCCAGAGCGTGGCGCAGAAATATGCCGGCGACAAGGACGCCGTCGCCTCGCTGATGCAGAGCATCCAGAACGGCTCGCGCGGCAAATGGGGCCGCATTCCGATGCCGCCTCACGCCAACCTGTCGCAGGCCGAGCTGAAGGAACTCGCGAGCTGGGTCATGACCCAGCGGCCTTGAGCCAGACGCCTCGATGAGCCCAGCGGCACGACAAGCGCGCGCCGGGCTCATCAAGGCAGCGGGCTGCCGCCCCGGCAGCGCTGGCGCCCTAGCGCGGCCGGCGCGAAGGCGGGTTGCTGCGGAACACCAGCGGCTGCGGCGCCGCCGGCTGCGCTGACTGGCCCTGGCGCACGATGCGCAGCACCTGCTCGTGCTGCGGCGACTTGGCGCAGACCGGATCGGCCGCACTGGCGTCACCCGCCAGCATGTAAGCCTGGCAGCGACAGCCGCCGAAGTCCTTTTCCTTCTCGTCGCAGCTGCTGCAGGGCTCCTTCATCCAGCCATAGCCGCGAAACGCATTGAAGGCCTGGCTGTCGCGCCAGATGCTGGCCAGCGCCTGCTCGCGCACATTGGGCAGCTGCAGGCCAGGCAGCTCGCCGGCGTTGTGGCAGGGCATGGCGGTGCCGTCGGGCGCGATCGACAGAAACACCTTGCCCCAGCCGTTCATGCAGGCCTTGGGCCGGTCCTCGAAGTAGTCGGGCACCACGTAGAGCAGGCGGCAGCGCTGGCCGATCTGCTCGCGGTAGCGCTGGACCACCGCCTCGGCTGCCTCGAGCTCGGCGCGCGTCGGCAGCAGCTGGGCTCGGTTCTGCAGCGCCCAGCCGTAGTACTGGGTGTTGGCCAGCTCCAGGTATTCGGCGCCCAGCGCCAGCGCCATCTCGATGATCTTGTCGACATGGGGCAGGTTGTGCTTGTGCAGCACGCAGTTCATGACCATCGGCCAGTCATGCGCCTTGATCAGGGCGGCGGCGCGCTGCTTGAGCTCGAAGGTGCGGGTGTGGCTCAGGAAGTCGTTGAGCTCGCGCGTCGAGTCCTGGAACGAGAGCTGGACATGATCGAGCCCGGCGTCCTTGAGCGCGCGCGCGCGCTGCTCGGTGAGCCCTATCCCTGAGGTCAGCAAGTTGGTGTAATAGCCCAGCCGGTGCGCTTCGGCCACCAGCTCCTCGAGGTCGTCGCGCAGCAGCGGCTCGCCGCCCGAGAAACCGAGCTGCGCCGCCCCGAGCGCGCGGGCCTGGGTCAGCACGTCGATCCACTCGCGCGTCGTGAGCTCGCGCTGGTAGCGCGAGTAGTCGCGCGGGTTGTAGCAGAAGACGCAATGCAGCGGGCACTGGTAGGTCAGCTCGGCCAGCAGCCACAAGGGGGGGCCGGGCGGGGCCGGCTGCGCGGGTTGCGGGGACGGCGTGACAGCGGCAACAACAGCGTCAGCGGCAGCGGCCGCCGCTTCAATCGATCCAGCCACGGCGCATCCCTTCCTGCAGCAAGGCCTCGACCTGCGGCCCGATGCCCTCGACCTGGAACAGGCGCTCGAGCTCCTCGACGATGGCGGCGAGCGGGCGCTGGCCGTCGCAGCGGCGCAGGATCTCGGCCGCGCTCGGGTTCAGCTGCACCATGCCCTCGGGATAGAGCAGCACCCAGGCGTTCTGCACGCTCTCGAACTGGAGCCGGAACAGGCGCGCGAGCTTGGGACAAGCCGGCAGCGTCTCGGACAACGGCGGGCGGGAAACGGTGGCATCAGTCATGGCGGCAGGCCTTTTCGATCGCGTCCAGCATGCTCCAGAGGATGTCGAGCTTGAACTGCAGGATCTCGAGCGCGCGCTGCTGCGTGGCCCGGGTCGTGAAATGCCCGAGCGTGACCTGCAGGCCATGCTCGACATCGCGTGTCGCCAGCGGAATGCGGCTGCGGAAATACTGCAGGCCGTCGGCCTCGATCCAGGGGTAGTGGCCGGGCCAGCTCGCCAGGCGGTCCTTGTGGATCTGCGGCGCGAACATCTCGGTCAGCGACGAGCAGACTGCCTCCTGCCAGGGCGCGCGGGCGGCGAAATTGACGTAGGCGTCGCAGGCGAAGCGCACGCCAGGCACCACCCGCTCCAGCGACCAGAGCTCGTCGCGCGACAGGCCGACGGCCTCGCCGAGCCGGGTCCAGGCCTCGATGCCGCCGGCCTGCGAGCCCGCGTAATCGCCGCTGCCGTCATGGTCCAGGATGCGGTCGACCCAGAGCCGTCGATGCGCGCGGTCGGGCATGTTGGCCAGGATCGCCGCGTCCTTGCGCGGGATGCAGACCTGGTAGTAGAAGCGGTTGGCGACCCAGCAGCGGATCTCGTCGGGCGAGCAGTTGCCGCCGTTCAGGCGCTGGTTGAAGGGGTGATGGATATGGTAGCCCGCGCCCTTGGCGCGCAGCTGGCGCTCGAATTCGACGCTGTCCCAGGGGGCGTCCGGCTGGACTGGCAGGGTCGGGGTCATAGTGCGATCTCCAGGCCGTCATGGGCCACCTGAATGCCATGCGCGCCGAGTTCGGCCCGCTCGGCCGAGTCCTCGCGCAGGATCGGATTGGTGTTGTTGATGTGGATCAGCCACTTGACCGTGGACGCGGGCAGCGCGTCGAGCTGCTCGATCATGCCGCCGGGCCCGCTTTGCGGCAGATGCCCCATCGCGGCGGCGGGCTTGCTCGAGAGCCCGAGCCGGATCATCTCGTCCTCGGTCCAGAAGGTGCCGTCGACCAGCACCACGTCAGCCTGGGCCATCACGGCGCGGGTCGCGTCATCGATCTGGCCCAGCCCGGGGGCGTAGAACAGCGACTTGCCGCTGGCGAGGTCGCGCACCAGCAAGCCGATGTTGTCGCCGGGACGCGGCCGGCCCCGGAAGGGCGAATAAGGCGGCGGCTGGCTGGTCAGCGGCACCGGGATCAGCTCCAGGCCGGGCAGGAAGGGCATTGCCAGCGGCTGGCCGTCGAGCCGGATCGGCCGCAGGTCGAGCCCGCAGTAATGCCCGAGCAGCCGGGTCAGCGGAAAGCCGCTGCCGAGGTCGTCGAGCACCTCGGGCGTGGCATAGAGCGGCAGCGGCGAGTTGCGCTCGCGCAGCATCAGCAGTCCGGTGCAATGGTCGATCTGGGCGTCGATCAGCAGCACGGCGGCGACGCCGCTGTCGCGGATCTGGCGCGCGGGCTGTAGCTCGGGCGTCTCGCGCAGTTGCTGCAGCACTTCGGGCGAGGCGTTGATCAGCAGCCAGTCCACGCCATTGGCCGTCAGCGCGACCGATGACTGGGTCCTGGGCCGGGCCAAGATGCTGCCACGGCGCAGGCCGTCACAGTTCGGGCAATTGCAGTTCCATTGCGGAAAACCACCGCCGGCGGACGAACCGAGCACTCTCAGACGCATGGTGAAAAGGAATTCGAACGGGGTCGGAAAGGACGGGCGCAGCCGGCACGCGGCCGCATGCGCCCGGGGATCAAGGCATCAGTGGCTCAGCGATTCGCGATGTACATCGTGATCTCGAAGCCGAAACGCAGATCGGTGAAGCTGGGGGGGGTCCATTGCATGGTGTGTCTCCGGTGGAAGGGTTGATACAGGCTGGCATGAATCTGGCACCGAAACAGCAGCGGGTCTGTTGCTCCGGCCAACTGTGACAGCCTGATCCTCATCCACGCAACAACAGTGCCAACCCCCATGCCATCAGCGATCAGTGTTTACCCTGTAGGCCAGGCCCGCCTGTGCCAGCTGCCGCTGCCCGGCGGACAGCTGCTGGCCTACCAGCGGCTCGGGCCCGAGCAGGCCCCGGCCTGGCTGGCGCTGCACGGCGGCCCGGGCAGCGGGGCGCAGCCCGGCCTGTGGCAGGCCTTCGACCTGCAGCGCCAGCAGGTGATCGCGCCGGATCAGCGTGGCAGCGGCCGCAGCCGGCCCTTCGGCAGCCTGCGCGGCCAGGCCCTGTCGGCCCTGATCCAGGACCTGGAGCGGCTGCGCGAGTCGCTGGGCCTGCGCAGCTGGTCGGTCATGGGCGGCTCCTGGGGCGCGACGCTGGCGCTGATCTATGCCGCCCGGCACCCAGAGGCGGTCGATGCGCTGGTGCTGCGCGGCAGCTTCCGGGGCACGCGGCGCGAGGTGGTTCGGCTGTTGCGCCGCTTCTGGCCCAAGGCCCCGGCGCGGCCAGCAAACGGCAACGGACCCCGGGGCGCGCTCGATCCGCGCCAGATCCGCCCCGCCCAGGCCGGCGCGCTGTTGCAGCGGCTGTCACAACTGTTCCGCGATGGAACAGTCAGCCGCGCCAGCCAGCGGGCAGCACGGGACTGGCAGGCAATGGAACAGGCCGCTGCCCTGCATGGCGCGCGGCGGGCCTGGCGTCAGGCCGGCGAGCCGGAGCAGCGCCGCCAGCTCAAGTCGGCCTGGCAGGCACTGCGCCCGGGCCAGCTGCGGCGCCGGCTGGAACGGCCGGACTGGGCGCCGCCACTCAGGGCGCGGGCACTCTGGCAGAAATACCGCATCCAGTCGCATCACCTGGCACACCGCTGCGGCCTGGCGCCGGGCCAGTGGCAGCAGGCCTTGCAGTCGGTGGCCGACAGCGGCATGGCGGTGAGCTGGATCCACGGCCGCTTCGATACGGTCTGCCCGCCGGACAACAGCCTGGCCTCGCACCGGCTGCTGACCGAACGCGCCGGCGCGCGCTCGCGGCTCTGGCTGACCCAGGCCGGGCATCTGGGCACCGAACCGTTGAATCGCCTCGCCTTGCGCGAAGCCATAAGCCGTATAAGCCATGACTGACAGACTGGCCGTGACCAGGACGCGGCCGGGACGATTCTGGCCGGCCGCGCTGCTGCTGCTCGCGCTGCTGCGGCCAGGCTGGGTCGAAGCGCATGGCAACGCCGCGCCGGCTGCCAGCCATGAGCCGGCCATGGTCACTCCCAAAACCGTGGCAGGGGCAGCGACCGAAACGGCTGCTACGGCTACGGCCGAGGCCACTCCCCCCTGCCCCGCCGCGTCAGCGGCACGCTGGCAGGCCATCGTGCCAGGGGTCTGGATCTGGCCTGGCGCGGCGCAGGAGATCGGCCCCGGCAACCGGGGCCAGGTCGCCAGCCAGATCCTGCTGCGCGAGGGACGCAGCGCGACCCTGATCGATCCGGGCCCGAGCCTGGCGCATGGCCAGCTCGTGCGCGAGTCGGCGCGCTGCGCGCTCGGACTGACGATCACGCGGGTGCTCGACAGCCATGCCCATGCCGAAAACGTGCTGGGCAACGCGGCCTTTGCCGGCGCCCGGCTCGAGGCCAGCGCGGCCACCGTGGCGGGCATGCGGGCGCGCTGCCCGCAATGCCTGGCGTCGATCACGCACAGCGCGGGCGCGGCCGCGCTGGACGGCACGACGGTGCGGCTGCCCGAGGCCAGCCTGCGGCCCGGGCAACGGCTGGCCAGCGACAGCGGTCGCTGGCAGATCATGGAATTC
Organism: Burkholderiales bacterium; assembly: GCA_026400105.1. Classification (GTDB taxonomy): domain Bacteria; phylum Pseudomonadota; class Gammaproteobacteria; order Burkholderiales; family Burkholderiaceae_C; genus Malikia. The sequence goes on along the minus strand of JAPLPQ010000040.1, from coordinate 5,241 downwards.
AGCGCCGCGCACAGCGACAGCGACCTGGTGCTGTGGAACGAGGAGCAGCACCTGCTGGTGGCGCCCAGCCTGGTCTACCAGGGCCGGATACCCGAGCTGGCCCAGGGCAGCCTGCTGGGCTGGCTGGCCGCGCTGCGCCAGCTGCACCGGCTGCGGCCGGACTGGGTGCTGGGCCAGCAGGCCAGCCGGCATGCCGATCCATCAGGAACACCGGCCAACAGCAGCGGCCTCGCGGCCAGCCACGGCTACCTCTGCGCGCTGGCGCAGGGCGTGATCGCGGCGCTGGAACTGGGCCGCTCGGCCAACGAGGCGCCCGAGGCACCCGAGCTGGCGCTGCCCGCCTACGCCGGCTGGGCCGGCCATGCCGAGCGGCATGGCTTCAACGTCCAGCGCGCCTGGCGCGAGCTCGAACCGCACTGGATGAACGGGGGCCGGCTCGATTGCGCGCCGCTGGACTGAAGACCATGCACTCAGGTCCAGCAATCGGGCGGCAGCAGGTCCTTCTTGCGATAGAGGGTGTTGCGCGACACGCCCAGCAGCTTGGCCGCGGCAGACACATTGCCGCCGCAACGGCGCAGCGCATCGGCCATCGCCTGCAACGCCACGTCCTGCATGCGCTGGTTGGCCGCGAGCGACTGCAGCTGCGGCGGCGCGACGCTGGGCTGGCTCGGGGTTGCGCCCGCCAAGGGCGTAGCGGACGGGTCGGCCGGCAGCGAGAACGGCTCGCGACCTGCCGCGCCCATCAGCCGGCCCGGCATCGGCGCAGACAACGCGTCGTGCGCTTCGTGCGCCGCTGGCGCCGGCGCGACCGGCTGGGGCGCGGCGGCCACCGCGGCCATCTCGTCGAGGAAATCGTCGGGCAGATGGTCCTGTCCGATCGGCCCCTGGCGCCCGGCCAAGGCCACCGCCGTGCGCAGCACATTGTGCAGCTGGCGGAAATTGCCCGGCCAGTGGTAGCGCCGGAACAGCGCCAGCACGGCGTCCGAGATCGCCGGCACCGGGCCGTCGCACAGGCTGCTGAGCACCTTGCCGACCACGGTGTCGAAGTCGGTCCGGTCGCGCAGGGCCGGCAACCTGACCACGATGCCGTTGAGCCGGTAATAGAGGTCCTCGCGGAAGCTGCCGGCCGCGATCAGGTTCTTCAGGTTGCGGTGGGTCGCGCAGACGATGGTCACGTCAACCTCGTACTCCTTGCTCGAACCAAGCGGATTGACGCGGCGCTCCTGCAGCACGCGCAACAGGCGGGCCTGGAGCTGGGTCGGCATGTCGCCGATCTCGTCGAGGAACAGGGTGCCGCCGTTGGCCTGCAGGATGCGTCCGGTCGAGCCCTTGCGGCGCGCGCCGGTGAAGGCGCCTTCCTCGTAGCCGAACAGCTCGGACTCGATCAGCGTCTCGGGAATCGAGGCGCAGTTGACCGAGACGAAGGGCTTGGCGGCACGGCGCGAATCGTTGTGGATGGCCTGGGCCAGGATGTCCTTGCCGGTGCCGGTCTCGCCCAGGATCATGATCGGGATGTCGCGGTCGAGCACCATCTGCAGCTTGCGCACCACCGCCGCCACCTGGGCGTCGCCGGTGTCGAGAAAATGCAGGCTCGACAGGCCCTGCCTGGCCGCGGTCTTGAGCGAGGAAGGCGCGGCGGTCCCGGCCGCGGGCACTGCGCGGGGCTTGAGGCCAGCGGAGGCGCCATCTGGCTCGTCGGCGCCCGCGTCGTGCTGGCCCAGGCCATACCAGCCCTTGGACGACTTGTACGGGGTCTGGCACCAGACCGAGACGCCGCTGTTGAGGCGCAGCAGCAACGGCTTGCCGACTGCGCTGCGCAGGCGGTCCATGAACTGCGACAGGGACTGGCCGAACAGGGTCGAGAAGGTATGGGCCTGCAGGCAGTTGAAGCTCAACCCGAGCTGGAACTGCGCGCTGCGGTTGGCCGACAGGAAGCGCCCGTCCGGACTGAAGACGGCGATGCCCTCGACCAGCGTGCCGAGGAATTCGGGCCGCGAGTGGAACTGGATGCGCACCGCGTCGGCAAACAGGTTGGCGAACATCTGGTTTTCCACCATCTGCGCCGACATCCGCACCAGCGCCAGGGTGTGGCTGTGGTAGCCGCGCTCGTCGCCCGTCACGTCAAGCGCGCCCACCACCTTGCCATGCGGATCGAAGATCGGCGTGCAGGAGCAGGTCAGCGACTGGTTGGCGTAGAGGTAATGGTCGCGGCCATGCACCACCACTGGCTGCTCCTCGGTCAGCGCGGTGCCGATCGCATTGGTGCCCATGCTGCGCTCGGACCATTCGACCCCGGGCCGCAGGGCCACCTCGGAAGCCTTGGTCAGGAAGTCGCTGTCGCCGAGCGAATGCAGGATCATGCCGTTCTTGGCCGTCAGCAGCACCATGCTGTGGGTGTTGGCGATCTGCTCGTAGAGCGTCTCCATGACCGGCGCGGCATGCTGGTACAGGAAGCGGTTGACCTCGAGCGCCTCGTGCAGCGTGGCCTGGGGCACGGCCGAGAAGTCGGGCCGGTCGCGCGAGGACAGACCGAACTGCAGCGAGCGCTCATGGGACTGGCGGATCAGGGTGTCACGCTGGGCGATTTCGGTCGAGTAAGGCCAGCCGTTCGTGAGCCCCCCGGCGGACAGTTCGGGCCTGAGCGTTTCCATCATCTTTGTCTCCTGTGGCAGCTGGCGCCGTCAACCGGTTGCCACTGACCACCTTGTTATAGGCTGCGGCAAGGAGGGATCGTGTCGCACCGCCGCAGGATTTCTGTCACTTTATTGGAACAGATTTTCCACTATCCACTCGGTGCTCACAAGGCGCGCAGTGCGCCTGGGGTTCAGGGAATTCCCTAGCCTGGCCGGCGCGCGACGTGACAAAACACCACAGTCGAGCTCCGTTTTGCAACAGTCGACCCAGGCTTGGCAGGGGCGGCGTCGCGTCAGCCGGCGCGCTCGGGGTGGCACGCATATTGCCCATGTCGCTGCGATTCAACCCTAACGGAGACAAGCAGATGATCGGCTCGGACTTTTTCTCGCGACTGACACAGGCGGCACTGGGCGCGGCCCTGACGGTGGCCGCCGCCGCCGCCCTGGCCCATGGCGATGTGGTGCCGCAATCGGTGGACACCAGCACCCTGCCCCAGCTCGGCGCCAAGTGGCTCGATGCCAACCCCTACGGCAGCGGCCCGGCGCACAAGGAGGCACTGCGCATCGGCACTTCGGCCTACAACCAGAACTGCGCGCGCTGCCACGGGCTCGAGGCCATCTCGGGCGGCATCGCGCCCGACCTGCGCAAGTTCGACGCCGACTGCAGCGACCTGGCCGACGCCGACAAGAAGAACGCCTGCTACCGCGAGATGGACGACTTCTTCCTCGCCACCGTGCGCAAGGGCCGGGCCCGCGATGGCCGGGTCTACATGCCGCCGTTCGAGGGCACCCTGTCGCAGGAAGCGATCTGGACCGTCCGGACCTATCTGGAAACCCGCCGCGCGGATTGAACGACATGAACAGGAGCACCGCAATGTCTGATCTTCCCTCCCACTCCAGGCGTCGGCTGCTGCAGGCCGGCGCGCTCGCGCTGGCCCTGCCCACCATGGCGCTGCACGCACAGGAACTCGAGGACCTCGACAAGGTGCGCGCCGCCGGCACGCTCAAGGTCGCGCTCTACAAGGACAACGGCCCCTACTCCGACGGCAAGGGCGAGGCTTTCAGCGGCGTGGACGTGGCGCTGGCGCGCGGGCTGGCACGCGAGATGGGGCTGGGGCTGCAGCTGCTGCCGTTCGATGCCGGCGAGAACATGAACGACGATCTGCGCAACATGATCTGGCGCGGGCATTACCTGGGTTACGGCCCGGCCGATGTCATGCTGCATGTGCCGGCCGACAAGTTCCTGATGCGCCAGAACCCCCAGGTGCTGCTGTTCGGGCCCTACGCGCGCGAGACGCTGGTGGTATTCCACGACCGCCAGCGCCTGCCCGAGGTGCGCAACGGCGACGACCTGGCCAGCCTGCCGCTGGGCGCGGAACAGGGCAGCGGAGCCGCCAGCACGCTGATGGGCTACCGCAATGGCCGCCTGCGCGATCAGGTCAGGATCTTCAACAGCGGCGTGCAGGCGGCCGACGCGGTGCTGCAGGGCGAGGTCGCGGCGGCCTATGTCACCCGCGCGCAGGCCGAAACCGCCCTGTTCCGGCGCCAGGCCGATGCGGCGCGCTTCGGCCTGAGCCAGCTCGGACTGCCGGGACTCAACGACAACGGCTGGCCGCTGGGCATGGCCGTCAAGTCCAGCCACCGCGCGCTGGCGACCGAGCTCGAGGCCGCTCTGCAGCGCCTGCGCGACAAGGGCGAGCTGCTGGCGCTGTTCCGCTCGCAGGGACTCACGCTGATGGCACCCTGAGGCCGGCAACGGCAGTTTGCCCCCAATAAAAACACAGGAGACAGCATGCTGATAGGAGTACCCGCCGAAACGACAGCGGGCGAAACCCGGGTCGCGGTGACGCCCGAGACGGCGAAGAAATTGGTGGCCCAGGGCCACCGGGTGCGGGTGCAGGCCGGCGCCGGCCTGGCCGCCAGCGCGACCGATGCGGCCTACCAGGCCGCCGGTGCCGAGATCGTCGATGCCGCGGGCGCCTTCGGCGCCGGGCTGGTGCTCAAGGTGCGCGCGCCATCGCAGGCCGAACTGGCGCTGACGACAGCGGGCACCGCGCTGGTCGGCATGCTGAACCCCTTCGATGCCGAGGGGTTGAGCCGCCTCGCCACGGCCGGGCTGACCAGCTTCGCGCTCGAGGCCGCGCCGCGCACCACCCGCGCGCAGAGTCTGGACGTGCTGTCCTCGCAGGCCAACATCGCCGGCTACAAGGCCGTGCTGCTGGCGGCCAACCAGTACGGCCGCCTGGTCCCGATGCTGATGACCGCTGCCGGCACCATCAAGGCCGCGCGCGTGGTGGTGCTGGGCGTGGGCGTGGCCGGCCTGCAGGCGATCGCGACCGCCAAGCGTCTCGGCGCGGTGATCGAGGCCTCCGACGTGCGGCCCTCGGTCAAGGAGCAGGTCGAAAGCCTGGGCGCCAAGTTCATCGAGGTGCCCTACGAGACAGCCGAGGAGAAGGAGGCCGCCGAGGGCGTGGGCGGCTATGCGCGCCCGATGCCGGCGTCCTGGCTGGCGCGCCAGCAGGCCGAGGTCGCCAAGCGCGTGGCGCAGGCCGACATCGTGATCTCGACCGCGCTGATCCCGGGCCGGGCCGCGCCGGTGCTGATCAGC
>JAPLPQ010000057.1 GCA_026400105.1 Burkholderiales bacterium | reverse complement strand
CGATCAGGTCCTTGATGCGCTTGACCACGCCGCGCGGCGTGATGCCATGGGCCAGGTTGAAGGCGACTTGCTTGGCGCGGCGGCGCTCGGTCTCGCCGATCGCGCGCTGCATCGAGTCGGTGATGCGGTCGGCATACAGGATCGCCTTGCCGTTGAGGTTGCGCGCCGCGCGGCCTATGGTCTGGATCAGGCTGCGCTCGCTGCGCAGGAAGCCTTCCTTGTCGGCGTCGAGGATCGCCACCAGCGAGACCTCGGGGATATCGAGCCCCTCGCGCAGCAGGTTGATGCCGATCAGCACATCGAACACGCCCAGGCGCAGGTCGCGCAGGATCTCGACCCGCTCGACCGTGTCGATGTCGCTGTGCAGATAGCGCACCTTGACGCCGTTCTCGGTCATGTAGTCGGTCAGCTGCTCGGCCATGCGCTTGGTCAGGGTCGTGATCAGCACCCGCTCCTCGCGCAAGACGCGCAGCCGGATCTCGCCCAGCACGTCGTCGACCTGGTGCGTCGCCGGGCGCACTTCGACCAGCGGATCGACCAGGCCGGTCGGGCGCACCACCTGCTCGACCACCTGGCCGCTGTGCTGCTGCTCGTAGGCCGCCGGCGTCGCCGAGACGAACACGCACTGGCGCATCTTGGTCTCGAACTCCTCGAGCTTGAGCGGGCGGTTGTCCAGCGCCGACGGCAGGCGAAAGCCATACTCGACCAGCGTGGTCTTGCGCGCGCGGTCGCCGTTGTACATGCCGCCGAGCTGGCCGATCATGACGTGGCTCTCGTCGAGGAACATCAGCGCGTCCTTGGGCAGGTAGTCGGTCAAGGTGCTGGGCGCCTCGCCGGCGGCCGATCCGCTCAGGTGTCGGCTGTAGTTCTCGATCCCCTTGCAGTGGCCGACCTCGCTGAGCATCTCGAGGTCGAAGCGGGTGCGCTGCTCGAGCCGCTGCGCCTCGACCAGCTTGCCCATGCCGACCAGCTGCTGCAAGCGCTCGGCCAGCTCGAGCTTGATCGCCTCCACCGCCGACAGCACCTGCTCGCGCGGCGTGACGTAATGGCTCGACGGGTAGACCGTGAAGCGCGGGATCTTCTGCCGGATGCGCCCGGTCAGCGGATCGAACAGCTGCAGCGTCTCGACCTCGTCGTCGAACAGCTCGATGCGGATCGCGAGCTCGGAATGCTCGGCCGGAAACACGTCGATGGTGTCGCCACGCACGCGGAACTTGCCGCGCGAGAAGTCCTGCTCGTTGCGCTGGTACTGCATGCGCACCAGTTGGGCGATCAGGTCGCGCTGGCCGTAGCGGTCGCCCACGCGCAGCGTCATGATCATCTGGTGGTAGCTCTCGGGCTTGCCGATGCCGTAGATCGCCGATACCGTGGCCACGATCACCACGTCGCGCCGCTCGAGCAGGCTCTTGGTGCAGGACAGGCGCATCTGCTCGATATGCTCGTTGATCGCGCTGTCCTTTTCGATGAACAGGTCGCGCTGCGGCACATAGGCCTCGGGCTGGTAGTAGTCGTAGTAGCTGACGAAATACTCGACCGCGTTCTTCGGGAAGAACTCGCGGAACTCGGAGTAGAGCTGCGCGGCCAGCGTCTTGTTGGGCGCGAACACGATCGCCGGCCGGCCCAGGCGCGCGATCACGTTGGCCATGGTGAAGGTCTTGCCCGAGCCGGTCACGCCGAGCAGGGTCTGGAACACCTCGCCGTCGTTGATGCCGTCGACCAGTTGCGCGATCGCGGTCGGCTGGTCGCCCGCGGGCGGGAAAGGCTGGAACAGCTCGAACGGCGAGCCGGGGAAGGTGACCAACTGGCCTTGGGGTGCTTCAGACATGCCGAATTGTTTCACAAGGCGGGCGACTGGCAGGTGCTGACGGGTGTCAGGTTTTTGCCAAGGCTGCGCTGGCAAGCGCCTGCCTGTCATGAGGGCCAGGCCATTGCATGACACACATCTTTTCCAGCCGCGCTGCGGTAGAGTGCCGCTTTTGACGAACTTGGGCCGATGACGGGCATGACGTGGGCAGAACAGGAACTGGGGGAGGCGTCGCTGGGCGATGCGAGGTTGAGCCACCGTCTGGTCAAGCTGGCCACACGCCTGGCCGAGAGTCCCTCGTCCAGCATCCCACAGGCCTGTCGGGGCTGGGCGGAGATGCGCGCGGCCTACCGTTTCCTGGCTCAGGACAAGCTGGACTGGCAAGACATGTTGCAGCCACATTGGGACGCCAGTGCACAGCGCATGCGCGAACACCCCGTGGTGCTGTGCCTGCAAGACACGACGGAGCTGGACTTCGAGGGCAAGGCCACGCGCGGGTTGGGGCCGTTGAGCTACGAGGCGCAGCGCGGGATGTACGTGCATCCGACCTATGCGGTCACGCCGTGCCGGATGCCGCTGGGCGTGATCGATGCGTGGATGTGGGCGCGCGAGTTCAAGGACAAGGATGGCAACCGGGGCGGGCTGTGCGAGAGCGTGCGCTGGATCGAGGGCTACGAACGGGTGGCCGAGCAGGCCAAGCAGATGCCGGGCACGCGGCTGGTGTACGTGGCCGACCGCGAGGGCGACATCGTCGAGCTCATGCGCAGGGCGCGCGATCTGGGGCATCCAGCGGACTGGCTGATCCGCTCGAATCGAGTTCGACATGGCCGCGCGCCAAGGCGTCCAGGCACGTCGGGTGCGCCAGCAGCTGCGCGTGCTGCGCACCGAACTGCCCGACGACCAGAGCGGCACGGTGCAGGCCAGCGTGGTGCTGGCCAGCGAAATCGATGTGCCCGCGGGCGTCAAGCCCGTGCAGTGGCGACTGCTGAGCAACCGGCTGGTGCAGACGCCAGAACAGGCGGTCGAGCTCATCGACTGGTACCGCGCGCGCTGGGAAATCGAGATACTGTTCCACACGCTCAAGAACGGCTGCCGCATCGAGCAGCTGCAGCTCGATTCGGTGGACAAGCTCCGAGCGCGCCATCGCGCTGTACCTGGTGGTGTCGTGGCGCATTGGTTACCTCATGCGCCTGAGCCGCGACGAGTGCGCGCGCGCGAGGCCGGCGAGCGAGTTCTTCTGTCCGCTCGAATGCCGGCTGGCCTACGCGTTGCATCGCAAGAAACCGCCGGCCAGACCGAAGCTCAAGGAAGTCGTGCGTCTGATCGCCATGCTCGGCGGCTTCATCGGGCGCAAAGGCGACGGCGAGCCCGGTGTCAAGACACTCTGGCAAGGCATGCACGACCTGCGGCGGGCTGTCCAGGCCGCCGAAATCCTCCGCGAGGCGGGGAGTCTGGACTAAAAATACATCACAAGCCATTGATCAATAAAGAGAAAAACTTTTGTGCAATGAAATGGGGCCAGGCGTGCGCGACGCGAGCGACGCAAAAGTAAACCTCGGTGCGAATCGGATGAAAGGTCAGGTCGCGACTCATACAGCGTTCACCATGAAAGCGCTCGATTGACGGCTCAAGCTGACAGCCATACGATTGAATCACATCAACCAAATTCAGGAAGAAGCGCCATGCCGTCTTTTTGCAGAATCCTATTAATATCAATTTTATTAATATTCTCAGGATGCGCATCAGAAATCGCGCTCATAAATCCCAACACAGAAGCCGAAAAGTCCAATGGAATCCTGCTGACATCAATAACCTCAGATGACAGCCATCAACTCTTTGACGCCTGGTTCTTTTATCGACCCAAGGGCACGAAAGAGGAGATTAGACTCGATGCATTCGAAGGTGCCGGACTTCTCATGAAGCCCAGCGATTTTTCCAGAAATGAAAATCGCTCTGGCAGACTTATCGCCACATCACTCAAGCCCGGGGAATATGAATTATTCAACTGGACGCTTTACGTAAACCGCCTCGGAGGATACGGGTACATCTCACCAAGGAATCCACCGCCCCCACAAACATTCAATATTCAACCAGGAGAAATTACCTACCTAGGAAACCTCCATGTCAGCACCATCATGAAAGATGGCCCATTCGGATTCCCCATGATTTTTGGAGGAAATCCAAACTTCTCAGATCAATCAGAAAAAGATTTCGAACTCCTTCGGAAAAAGTTTCCCAATATTGTCGAATGGCCAATAATATTTACTATTCCCAACGATGAAAAATGGAAGACGGTCGAATGAAGAAACTCAAGCCTTTGATTTTTTTGCTCCCCCCCTTTATCGGCCCCCTTTCTCAGGCCGAGAAACTGACCACACCAACGTTCACCATTACCATCACCAGTCAATGCGAAGAAGGCGTGGTGAATTGTGAGAAAGTGGGATACACCGGCATCAACAGGAAAACCGGAAAGTCCATTTCACTAGAAGGCAGTGATTTGATGCATTACTGCCCGGACGACCAAGGCGATGGGCCGGGAAAACTCCTTGCCATCACATGGGGTACGAGTTCAAGAACGGGGACACGACCTACATCATCAGCAACGATGGGGATTTGATCATACGACGCGGAAAATCGATCTCATTCAACGAAAGAGGCGCATGGAGTCATGAGTAACCTACTGAAACCCGACTTGCTGACGCTCACCTTCATTCCGATCTCAATCCTGCTGGCATGCTCCATCATAATATCAAGCCAGCCTCGGAAAAGATGGATTTCATGGCTGCTCTACGCCAGCGCCCTGACCATCTTCACGATCAACGAATGGGCCATCAGAAGATACTATCCGGAATACAACATCAGATTTGACCTGATCATCCTGATTCCTTTGGCCTTGATTGCAATGTCGCGTCTTGCTTTTGCGCGAGTCGATGAGTCATCATCACCAGCTGGCAGGCTGTTATCCCCGGCTGGCAAGCTGGCCAGAAGATCCCTGTCGTTTTCACTCATCAACGTGCCGTTCTGGATGCTTCCTGTGCTCTCCATTCTGGGCATCATTTCGGGCCATCGAGCTTTAAGCCTGGGCGTCAAAGGGGCCGACCTTGCCAAAGCTCTGATCGGTCTACTTGTGGGATACGGCCAAATAATCGCAGCAGCCGCCTTGTGGCTCTCGATGTTCGAGTGATTTCTCGGGGTCGCGGACGAGCTGGGGACATGCACTGACCACTGACATCCCACTGGTAGCCACGGTAAAATACCGATTTTTCCTCGGCGGGCCTTGCCACGCAAGGCCTGCTTCCTCCACCCCAAGGAACTACACCCTATGTCCCTGTTTTCCGCCGTCGAAATGGCCCCCCGCGACCCGATCCTGGGTCTGAACGAGCAGTACAACGCCGACACCAACCCCAACAAGGTCAACCTGGGCGTGGGCGTCTACTTCGACGACAACGGCAAGCTGCCGCTGCTGGAGTGCGTCCAGATCGCCGAGAAGGCCATGATGGACAAACCGGCTGCGCGCGGCTACCTGCCGATCGACGGCATCGTGGCTTATGACAACGCGGTCAAGGGCCTGGTGTTCGGTGCCGACTCCGACGTCGTCAAGTCCGGCCGGGTCTCGACCGTGCAGGCCATTGGCGGCACCGGCGGCCTGAAGATCGGCGCCGACTTCCTCAAGAAGGTCACGCCCAATGCCAAGGTGCTGATCTCGGACCCGTCCTGGGAAAACCACCGCGCCATCTTCACCAACGCCGGTTTCGAAGTCGGCAGCTACGCCTACTACGACGCCGAAAAGCGCGGTGTCAATTTCGACGGCATGCTGGCCAGCCTGAACGCGGCCGAGCCGGGCACCATCGTCGTGCTGCACGCCTGCTGCCACAACCCGACCGGCTACGACATCACCCCCGAGCAGTGGGACCAGGTGATCGCCGTCGTCAAGGCCCGCAGCCTGACCGCATTCCTCGACATGGCCTACCAGGGCTTTGGCTACGGCATCGCCGAAGACGGCGCCGTGATCGGCAAGTTCGTCGCTGCCGGCCTGGACATCTTCGTCTCGACCAGCTTCTCCAAGAGCTTCAGCCTGTACGGCGAGCGCGTCGGCGCGCTGTCGGTGGTGGCCTCTGACAAGGAAGAAGCCGCCCGCGTGCTGAGCCAGCTCAAGATCGCGATCCGCACCAACTACTCCAACCCGCCGATCCACGGTGGTGCGGTGGTGGCTGCGGTGCTGAACAACCCCGAGCTGCGCGCGCTGTGGGAGAAGGAACTCGGCGAGATGCGCGTGCGCATCAAGGCCATGCGCCAGAAGCTGGTCGACGGCCTGAAGGCCGCCGGCGTGCAGCAGGACATGAGCTTCATCACGACCCAGATCGGCATGTTCAGCTACTCGGGCCTGTCCAAGGACCAGATGGTGCGCCTGCGCAACGAGTTCGGTGTCTACGGCACCGACACCGGCCGCATGTGCGTGGCCGCGCTCAACAGCAAGAACATCGACTACGTCTGCCAGGCCATCGCCAAGGTGATGTAAGTTTGCCGCAATAAATGCTGTAAGCGATAAAAACGCCGCCTCACCGCGGCGTTTTTTGTTATTCTAGGGAACTGTGCAGATTGATGGTTATTGCACGAGCAGGTTGCTGCAGTGCAGCAACCGCTGCGATAATGCTGCAGTGCAACAAACCTTTGGAGTCCCGCCATGCTTTACCAGATCTACGAAACCCAGCGCTCACTGATCGAGCCTTTCTCCGACCTGGCCAAGGTGACGGCCAAGATGTTCACCAACCCGATGCTGCCGGTCGGCATGACGCCGCTGTCGCAGCGCATGGCGGCGGGCTTCGACCTGGTGCACCGCCTGGGCAAGGACTACGAGAAGCCTGAATTCGGCATCCGCACCATCGACATCGACGGGGTCCAGATCGCGATCCAGGAACGGGTCGAAATGGACAAGCCCTTCTGCGACCTGCTGCGCTTCAAGCGCTTCAGCGACGAACCCGAGACCCTGGGCCGCCTCAAGGGCCAGCCGGTGGTGCTGATCGTCGCGCCGCTGTCGGGCCACTACGCGACGCTGCTGCGCGAGACGGTGCGCACCATGCTCAAGGACCACAAGGTCTACATCACCGAGTGGAAGAACGCGCGCCTGGTGCCGCTGTCCGAAGGCGAATTCCACCTCGACGACTACGTCAACTACCTGCAGGACTTCATCCGCTATCTGCAGGGCCGCTACGACAACTGCCATGTCATCAGCGTCTGCCAGCCGACCGTGCCGACGCTGGCCGCGGTCTCGCTGATGGCCAGCCGTGGCGAGAAGACCCCGCTGTCGATGACCATGATGGGTGGCCCGATCGATGCGCGCAAGTCGCCGACCGAGGTCAACAACCTCGCGGTGCACCGCCCGTTCGAGTGGTTCGAGAACAACGTGATCTACCGGGTGCCGAACAACTTCCCGGGCGCCGGCCGCCGGGTCTATCCGGGCTTCCTGCAGCACACCGGCTTCATCGCGATGAACCCGGACCGCCACGCCAACAGCCATTACGACTACTTCAATCACCTGATCAAGGGTGACAGCGACAGCGCCGAGGCGCATCGCCAGTTCTACAACGAGTACAACGCCGTGCTCGACATGGACGCGGATTACTACCTCGAGACCATCCAGACCGTGTTCCAGGACTTCAAGCTGGTCAACGGCACCTGGGAAGTGCGCAACGCGCAGGGCGTCAAGGAGCTGGTGCGCCCGCAGGACATCCAGCACACCGGCCTGCTGACGGTCGAGGGCGAGCTCGACGACATCTCGGGCAGCGGCCAGACCCACGCCGCGCATGGCCTGTGCACCGGCATCGAGAGCGAGGAGCAGCGCCACTTCGAGGTCAAGGGCGCAGGCCATTACGGCATCTTCAGCGGCAGCCGCTGGCGCAACCAGGTCTACCCGGTGGTCAAGAAGTTCATCCTCGAGCACCAGGCCGGCATGCCCAAGGCCGTAACTGCCGTGGCTGCCGAGCCGGCAGTGGTGGTTGCGGTCGCCGAGCCGGCCGTGACCGAGATCAGCATCGAAGCGCAAGCCCCTGTGGCAGCGGTGGTAGAGCCCGCAGCCAGCCTGCCTGAATCGACTTCGCTCGAGGCAGCGGCCAGCGTCGAGGCAGCAGCAGTCGAAGCCGTGGCGCCGGAAGTGGTGGCTTCGGAAGCCGTCGCGACCGAGCCGGCCGCAGTGGAAGTCCCGGCCGCCACTGCCGCAGAAAAACCCGCGGCACAGCCGCGCGCCGGCTATCGCCGCAGCCCCGCCGTCGGCAAGAAACGGTAATTCGATTGAGCACTGAAGTCATGCCGGTGGCCAACGCCGAGAGCGAGCTGATCGCTCGCCTCGACGCGGCGCTGCCGCAGACCCAGTGCACGCGCTGCGGCTACCCCGATTGCATGTCCTACGCGCGAGCCATCGCGCAGGGACAGGCCGACATCAACCAGTGCCCCCCAGGCGGCGCCGAGGGGGTGCTGCGGCTGGCGGCGATCACGAGCAAGCCTGCCAGGCCGCTCGATCCCGCGCATGGGCTGGAGTCGGTACGCACACTGGCGATCATCGACGAGGACTGGTGCATAGGCTGCACGCTTTGCATCAAGGCCTGCCCGACCGATGCGATCGTGGGCGGCAACAAGCGCATGCACACGGTGATCGAGCCCTATTGCACCGGCTGCGAGCTCTGCCTCCCGGTCTGTCCGGTCGACTGCATCTCGCTGGTCAGCGCCAGCGGCGAAAAGACCGGATGGTCGGCCTGGTCGCCCGAGCAGGCCGACCAGGCACGCTCGCGCTACCAATGGCATCAGCAGCGCCAGCAGCGCGATCTGGCCGAGCATGAGGCGCGCCAGGCGCTCAAGGCGCAGGACAAGCTCGAGCATCTGGCCGAGCATTCCAAGCTGACCGATCCGGTGGCGCTCGATCGCAAGCGCTCGATGATCGAGGCGGCGCTGGCTCGGGCCAAGGCGCGCCAGGCCGGCAACTGAAGCCGCTGGCTATGGCTGGCCACGCCGCCCAGCCCGGCACCCTTTTCCCTTCAGTCTCTCCTGCTTCTGCCTGTGCGGGCGTTCAGCCCTGGGTGCGCAACGGCAGCACCTCGAGCCCGCGGTAGACCGGATTGCCATTGCGCCGGGGCGAGCCGGCCAGGGTCCAGTCGGGACAGCGCCGCACCAGGGCGCCAAGCAGGGTCTGGGCCTCGATCTGGGTCAAGGCGGCGCCGATGCAGATATGCGGTCCGCTGCCAAAGGACAGGGCGCCGGGGTTGGCGCGCCTGACGTCGAAGCGTTCGGGCTGTTCGTGACGCGCCGGGTCGCGGTTGGCCGAGCCAATCAGCGCGATCAGCAGCTCGCCGCGGCGCAGCGTCTGGCCGTGCAGCTCGAAGTCGGCCGCCACGCGCCGGCCGGTCCATTGCACCGGGCTGTCGTAGCGCAGCAGCTCGCGCACGGCGCTGGGCACCCGCTCGGGCTGCTCGCACAGGATTTGCCATTGGTCGCGCTGGCGCATCAGCGTCAACATGCCGTTGCCCAGCAGGTTGCGCGTGGTCTCGTAACCCGCGAACAGCAGCATCGCGCATTGCGCCAGCAGCTCGGCGCCAGCCCCGATCTGGCCCTGGCGTTCGGCCTCCAGCAGCCGGCTGACGATGTCGTCGCCGGGCTCGCGCCGGCGCCGCGGCAGCAACTCCTGCTCGAAATAGGCCGCCATCTCGATCAGGCTGGACTGGGCGGTGCGTGCCTGCTCGGGCGTCGGACGCGCGGCGCCGATGAAGGCCGCCAGGTCCTCGGACCAGGCCATGCAGTCGGCCTCGCGCTCCGGCTCCAGCCCCATCAGGCGCGCGATCACGCGCGCGGGCAAGGGCCGGGCGATGCGCTCCATGAAATCGAATTCGGCGCCCGGAGCGTCTTCGACCGCGTCGATCAGCTGAGCGACCATGAGGTCGAGCTCGGACTGCAGCGCCGCGAGCCGGTCGGGCCGGAAGGCCGGCTGCATGATCTGGCGCAGGCGCTGGTGGTCGGGCGGGTCGAGGAACAGCATGGCACGCGCGAACAGGCGCTGCAGCGGACGCAGCTGCGCGCGCTCGCCTTCGGCCGCCTCCATGACCCAGCCACCGGTGCGCTGGGCCGACAGGCGCGGGTCGCGCAGCGCGGCCTCGACATCGGCGTGACGGGTCAGCACCCAGGCGCCGTCGAAGAACTCCTCGCTCCAGTGCAGCGGACCGGCCTCGCGCAGCGCGCGGTAGCCGGGATAGGGGTCATGCAGGAAATCGGCGTCGATCAGGCGCACCGGCTCCAGCAGCACACTCATGCGGGCTGCTGCACGGCCGGGCGCTCGCCCTGCGCGTGCAGCCCCAGGCGGGCGAACAGCGCGCGGTCGCGCGCGGCCTGCGGATTGGCGGTCGTGAGCAGCTGGTCGCCGTAGAAGATCGAGTTGGCGCCGGCGGCAAAGCACAGAGCCTGCAGCGCCTCATCCATCTGCTCGCGTCCAGCCGACAGCCGCACCATGGTGGTCGGCATCGTGATGCGGGCCACCGCGATCGTGCGCACGAACTCGAACGGATCGAGCGGCTCGGCGCCCTCGAGCGGCGTGCCGGGCACCGCGACCAGGTTGTTGATCGGCACCGATTCGGGATAGGGGTCGAGGTTGGCCAGCTCGGCGATCAGGCCGGCGCGCTGCTCGCGCGTCTCGCCCAGGCCGACGATGCCGCCGCAGCAGACATTGATGCCGGCTTCGCGCACGTTGGACAGCGTGTCGAGCCGGTCCTGGTAGGTGCGGGTGCTGATGATCTGGCCGTAGAAATCGGGCGCGCTGTCGAGGTTGTGGTTGTAGTAGTCGAGCCCGGCGTCCTTGAGCTGCTGCGCCTGGCCCTGGTCGAGCATGCCCAGCGTCATGCAGGTCTCGAGCCCGAGCGCGCGCACGCCCTGCACCATGTCGGTGACTTTTTCCATGTCGCGCTCCTTGGGGCTGCGCCAGGCGGCCCCCATGCAAAAGCGCGTCGCGCCCTGCTCCTTGGCCGCGCGAGCGGCAGCCAGCACCTGCTCGAGCTGCATCAGCTTGTCGGCCTCGACCTCGGTGTCATGGTGCGCGGACTGCGGGCAGTAGCCGCAATCCTCCGAGCAGCCGCCGGTCTTGATCGACAGCAGGGTCGAGAGCTGGACCTCGTTGGCGTTGAAATGCGTGCGATGCACCTGCTGCGCGCGGTAGAGCAGGTCCATGAAGGGCAGCTCGAACAGCTCGGCGATGTCGGCGACGGCCCAGCGGGTTTCCTTGGCAACAGGCGCCGGACGGCGCAGCGAGGACAGGGGAATGGAGGCAACGATGCTCATGTTTTTCAGTCGGTGAGGCGCGCTTGATCCAGCCCGAATCGGGACCGGAGCGCAGCGGCGTGAAAATGCGCGGCCACCGCGGCCGCGTCGGGATGGGCGAGCCGGGGTATCACACCCAGGCAAGGCGCCTGGTGGCGCCGTCGCAGTTCATGTTCCAGCGTTTCGATATTGCGCTGCAGATGGGGCATGCCGGGGTCCAGGGTGTTGGCCACCCAGCCGGCCAGGCGCAGACCGCGCGCCGCAATCGCTTCGGCAGTCAACAGCGCGTGGTTGATGCAGCCCAGTCGCAAGCCGACCACCAGCACGACTGGCAGCTCGAGCGTGACCATGAGCTGGCTGCTGTCCCAGTCGGCGCCCAGCGGCACGCACAGCCCGCCTGCCCCTTCGACGACCAGGAAATCGGCCTGCCGCATCAGCTCATGGGCCCCGCGGCAGAGCGAGTCGCAGTCGATCACCCGGCGCTCGAGTTCGGCCGCGATATGCGGCGCGCAGGCGGCCTCGAGCTGGCAAGGTCCGACCTGATGGTCGGTCAGCGGCAGCGAGCTGCTGCGCTGCAACAGCAGCACATCCTCGTTGACCAGGCGGCCATCCAGCCTCTCCATGCCGGCAGCGACCGGCTTGTAGCCG
Organism: Burkholderiales bacterium; assembly: GCA_026400105.1. Classification (GTDB taxonomy): domain Bacteria; phylum Pseudomonadota; class Gammaproteobacteria; order Burkholderiales; family Burkholderiaceae_C; genus Malikia. The sequence goes on along the minus strand of JAPLPQ010000057.1, from coordinate 33,923 downwards.
GCAGCGCGCCAGCCCGCCTGGGCCAACCAGTGCAGCAGACCGGCGCTGACGCGGGTCTTGCCGACCTCGGTGTCGGTGCCGGTGACGAAGCAGCCGCGCAGGCTCATGGCTGCGACTCCAGCGTGGCGGCCAGGGCATCGAGCAGCCGCTGAATCTGGGCCGGCTCATGCGCCGCGCTCAGCGTGATGCGCAGGCGCGCCGTGCCGGCCGGAACGGTCGGCGGGCGGATCGCCGGCACCCACAGCCCCTGCGCCTCGAGCGCGGCGGACAGGCGCATGGCCAAGTCGTTGCCGCCCACGATCAGCGGCTGGATCGCAGTGGGGGATTGCGCCAGACTCCAGGCCGGCTGGCGCTCGACCAGCGCCGCCAGGCCGGCGCGCAGCTGGGCCACGTTGTCCTGCAGGCGGGCGCGTCGCTGCTGGCCTGGCGGCCCCTCGATCAGCGCCAGGCTCGCGCGCAGCGCATGGGCCAGCGCGGGCGGCAGCGCCGTGGTATAGATATAGGAGCGGGCACGCTGCAGCAGCCACTCGATCACGGTCGGATGCGCGGCGACGAAGGCACCCGACAGGCCGGCGGCCTTGCCCAGCGTGCCCATGTAGATCAGCCGCTCGCTGCACAGGCCGAAATGCTCGAGGCTGCCGTGGCCCTGCGCGCCGAGCACGCCAAAACCATGCGCATCGTCGATCACGACCCAGGCGTCGTAAGCCTCGGCCAGGCGCAGCAGTTCGGGCAGGTCGGCCAGGTCGCCGTCCATGCTGAACACCGCGTCGGTGACGATCAGCTTGAGCGGCGTCTGGCAGTCGCGCAGCAGCCGCTCGAGCTGGTCGAGCCGGCCATGCGGATAGCGCTGCAGCCTGGCCTTGGCCAGCAAGGCGCCATCGATCAGCGAGGCGTGGTTGAGCTTGTCGGCCAGCAAGGTGGTCTGCGCATCGCCCAGCGCGGTCATCAGCGCCAGGTTGGCCATGAAGCCGCTGCAGAACAGCAGCGCCTGCGCAGCGGGAATATGGGGCTGCAGCCAGCGCGCGAGCTCCTGCTCGAGCTCGGCATGCGCCAGCGAGTGGCCGCTGACCAGATGCGAGGCACCGCTGCCGGCACCCCAGCGGCGCGCGCCCTCGGCCAGCGCTTCGACCAGCTCGGGATGGCTGGCCAGGCCCAGGTAGTCGTTGCTGCAGAACGCCAGCAGCTGCCCGCCTGGCTGCAGCTGCTGGCTGGGGCCACAAGGCGACAGCACCGTGCGGCGCCGACGGCGCAAGGCCGCGGCATCTAGCTCAAGCAACTGACGGTTGAGGTGTTCGATCAGCATCTGGGGATTCGAGGGCCTGCTCCAGGGTCGCGCCTAGGCGCTGCGCCAGCCAGCGCCCCAGCGGCTCGTCGAGCACATAGGGCGGCAGCAGGTAGACCGTGCGCCCGATCGGGCGTATCAGCAGTTCGTGGCGGCGCCCGGCCAGGTGAAACTGCTCGGCGAAGCGGCCGCCGGCGAACTCCGGCTTGACGTCAAAGGCCCAAATCATGCCACAACGGCGCCAGTGCTCGAGCCGCGGATCGGCCCGCAGCGGTTCGAGCGCCCGGTCGAGCGCCCGGGCCTGGTGCTCGTTGTGCGCCAGCAGATCCTCGCTATCGAAGCGGTCCAGCACCGCCAGCGCCGCGCGGCAGGCCAGCGCGTTGCCGGTGTAGGAATGCGAATGCAGGAAACCGCGCGCGACCTCGTCGGACAAGAAGGCCTGGTAGATCGCATCGCGGCTCAGCACGATCGACAGCGGCAGGAAACCGCCCGTGATGCCCTTGGACAGACAGATGAAGTCAGGCCAGATGGTAGCCTGCTCGCAGGCAAAGAAGCTGCCGGTGCGCCCGCAGCCGACCGCGATCTCGTCGGCGATCAGGTGGACCTGGTAGCGGTCACAGAGCTCGCGCGCCAGCTCGAGGTATTGCGGGTGGTACATCGCCATGCCGGCGGCGCCCTGCACCAGCGGCTCGACGATCAGCGCGGCGATCTGGCCGTGGCGCTGCGCCAGCAGCTGCTCGAGTTCGGCGGCGGCGCGCCGCGCCACGCCGGCCGCGTCCTCGCCCGGCAGCGCCGAGCGCGCATCGGGCGACATGACCTGGTGCGAGCGCAGCAGCAGCGGATCGTAGGCGTCGCGAAAGACCTGCACGTCGGTGACGGACAGGGCCCCCAGGGTCTCGCCATGGTAGCCATGCTGGAGGCAGACGAACTCGCGCTTGTCGCCCCGGCCGAGATTGCGCCAGTAGTGAAAGCTCATCTTGAGCGCGATCTCGACCGCCGAAGCACCGTCGCTGGCGTAGAAGGCATGGCCGAGCACGCCGCTGGTACGGGCCGACAACCGCTCGGCCAGCTCGACCGCCGGCGCATGGGTGCAGCCGGCCAGCATCACATGCGGCAGCTGGTCGAGTTGATCCTTGATGGCGGCGGTGATGCCCGGATCGGCATGGCCGAACAGGTTGACCCACCAGCTGCTGTTGCAGTCGAAGTAGCGCGCGCCCTCGTAGTCGTACAACCAGGGGCCTTGAGCGCGCGCGATCGGCAGCGGCGGCACGACGGCCGCGCGCTGCATCTGGGTGCAAGGATGCCAGACGCTTGCCAGGCTGCGGCGCTGCCAGTCGGCATTGCCGCCCGAATGGCTGCCCGTCATCAGCCCAGCGCCGCGATCACATCGGCCGGCGCCTGCACCAGCTCGATCAGCACTCCCTCGCCCGCGATCGGAAACTCGTCGTTCGATTTCGGGTGCAGGAAGGTGATGTCGTAGCCAGCCGCGCCCTTGCGGATGCCGCCCGGCGCGAAGCGCACGCCGTTCGCGCTCAGCCACTCGACCGCCTTCGGCAGGTCGTCGATCCACAGGCCGACATGGTTGAGCGGCGTGGCGTGGACGGCCGGCTTTTTCTCGGGGTCGAGCGGCTGCATCAGGTCGACTTCGACCTTGTAGGGGCCCGACCCCATGGCGCAGATGTCCTCGTCGACGTTCTCGCGTTCGCTGCGGAACGTGCCGGTGACCTCGAGGCCCAGCATCTCGACCCAGAGCTTTTGCAGCCGGGTCTTGTCGGGGCCGCCGATCGCGATCTGCTGGATGCCCAGCACCTTGAAGGGACGCTGGAGCGCGCTCATTTCTCGAACTCCACGATCGCCTGGTCGACCACCAGCGATTCGCCCTTGGCGGCCAGCACCTTGGCGACGACGCCATCGGCGGCAGCGAACAGCACGTTTTCCATCTTCATGGCTTCGATCACCGCGACGCGCTCGCCGGCCTGGACCTTCTGGCCCGGCTTGACCGCGACCTCGACCAGCAGGCCCGGCATCGGCGAGAGCACGAACTGGCTCAGGTCGGGCGCGGCCTTGTGCGGCATCTGGGCATAGAGCTCGGCCATGCGCGGCGAGACCACCATGCACTCGAGCTTGGTGCCGTTGTGCTGCACCACCAGCGCCAGCGGGTTCTTGGCCGAGCCGCGCTCGATCTGAGCCGTGAAGGGCTGGCCGTTGACCAGGCCGGTGATCACGATCTCGTTGAGGCGCGAGGTCGAGCTGATCTGGTAGCGCTTGCCACCCACCTGCACGCTGGCCGAGCCGGTTTCGCCGGTGAACTCGTCGACATGGACCGCGGTGTGCTTGTGATGGCCTTCGATGTCCAGGCTGATGACGGTGTAGTCCTTGCCGACCTGCACGCCGTAGCCCGGCAGCTGGCCCGACAGGCCCGAGGCGCGCTCGCGCGACTTGCGACGCACGAAGGCGGCCAGAGCGACCAGGAAATCCTCGTCGTCATGCGGCACATCCTCGGCGCGGAAGCCGCCGGCGTAATGCTGGGCGATGAAGCCGGTGTTGAAGTTGCCGGTCACGAAGTCCGGGTGCGCCAGCAGCGCGGCCTGGAACGGGATGTTGGAGTTGATGCCGCGGATCACGAAGCCGTTCAGGGCCTCGCGCATCTTGGCGATCGCCTCGTTGCGGTCCTTGCCGTGCACGATCAGCTTGGCGATCATCGAGTCGTAGAACATCGGGATCTCGCCGCCCTCGAACACGCCGGTGTCGACGCGCACACCCTGCAGCTGGCTGGTATCGGCCTGCCACATGGTCTGGGCCGGCGGCGTGAAGCGCACCAGGCGGCCGGTCGAGGGCAGGAAGTTGCGGAACGGGTCCTCGGCGTTGATGCGGCACTCGATCGCCCAGCCGTCGCGCTTGACATCGGCCTGGCCGAAGGCCAGCTTCTCGCCGGCAGCCACGCGGATCATCTGCTCGACCAGGTCCAGGCCGGTGATGGCCTCGGTCACCGGGTGCTCGACCTGGAGCCGGGTGTTCATCTCGAGGAAGTAGAAGTCCTGGTCCTTGCCGACCACGAACTCGACCGTGCCGGCCGACTGGTACTGCACCGCCTTGGCCAGCGCCACGGCCTGCTCGCCCATGGCCTTGCGGGTCGCGTCGGAGATGAAGGGGCTGGGCGCCTCCTCGATCACCTTCTGGTGCCGGCGCTGGATCGAGCACTCGCGCTCGTTGAGGTAGACCACGTTGCCGTGGCTGTCGCCCAGCACCTGGATCTCGATGTGGCGCGGCTGCTCGACGAACTTCTCGATGAAGATGCGGTCGTCGCCGAAGCTGTTGCGCGCCTCGTTCTGGCAGGCGGTGAAGCCCTCGAACGCTTCCTTGTCATTGAACGCGACGCGCAGGCCCTTGCCGCCGCCGCCGGCCGAGGCCTTGATCATGACCGGATAGCCGATGCCCTGGGCGATGCCGACGGCCGCCTCGGCGTTGGCGATCGGGTCGTTGTAGCCCGGAATCGTGTTGACCTGGGCCGCATTGGCCAGCTTCTTGGAGGCGATCTTGTCGCCCATGGCGGCGATCGAGTGCGCGCGCGGACCGATGAAGGCGATGCCCTCGTCCTGGCAACGCTGGGCGAAGGCCTCGTTCTCGGACAGGAAGCCGTAGCCGGGGTGGATCGCCTCGGCGCCGGTGGCCTTGGCGGCCGCGATGATCTTGTCGGCGACCAGGTAGGACTCGCGCGAGGGCGCCGGGCCCAGCAGCACGGCCTCGTCGGCCAGGCGCACATGGCGCGCTTCCTTGTCGGCCTCGGAGTAGACCGCGACGGTCAGGATGCCCATCTTGCGGGCGGTAGCGATGACGCGGCAGGCAATTTCGCCGCGGTTGGCGATCAGGATCTTCTTGAACATGTGCTGTATCTCCTCAGGCGCTTAGAGCGGGATGTTGCCGTGCTTGCGCCACGGGTTTTCGATCTTCTTGTCCTTGAGCATGACCAGGCTGCGGCAGATGCGCTTGCGGGTCTCGTGCGGCAGGATCACGTCGTCGATGTAGCCGCGTTCGGCGGCGACGAAGGGGTTGGCAAAGCGGGTCTTGTACTCGGCCTCGCGCTCGGCCAGCTTGGCCGGGTCCTTCTTCTCCTCGCGGAAGATGATCTCGACCGCGCCCTTGGCGCCCATGACGGCGATCTCGGCGTTCGGCCAGGCCAGGTTGACGTCGCCACGCAGGTGCTTGGAGCTCATCACGTCGTAAGCGCCGCCGTAGGCCTTGCGCGTGATCACGGTGATCTTGGGCACGGTGCACTCGGCATAGGCGTAGAGCAGCTTGGCGCCATGCTTGATGATGCCGCCGTATTCCTGCGAGGTGCCGGGCATGAAGCCGGGCACGTCGACGAAGGTCACGACCGGAATGCTGAAGGCGTCGCAGAAACGCACGAAGCGCGCAGCCTTGATTGAGCTCTTGATGTCGAGGCAGCCGGCCAGCACCAGCGGCTGGTTGGCCACGATGCCGACCGTCTGGCCGTCCATGCGCGCGAAGCCGACGATGATGTTGGCCGCGTAATGGGGCTGGATCTCGAAGAAGTCGCCGTCGTCGACCGTCTTGACGATCAGCTCCTTCATGTCGTAGGCCTTGTTCGGGTTGTCCGGCACCAGGGTGTCGAGGCTGAGCTCCTTGCGGTCGATCGGGTCGCCGCTCGGGCGCAGCGGAGCCTTCTCGCGGTTGTTCAGCGGCAGGTAGTTGTAGAGGCGGCGCAGCATCAGCAGCGCCTCGACGTCGTTCTCGAACGCCAGGTCGGCCACGCCGGACTTGGTCGAATGGGTCACGGCGCCACCGAGCTCCTCGGCGGTCACTTCCTCGTGCGTCACGGTCTTGACCACTTCGGGGCCGGTCACGAACATGTAGGAGCTGTCCTTGACCATGAAGATGAAGTCGGTCATGGCGGGCGAATAGACCGCGCCACCGGCCGACGGGCCCATGATCATCGAGATCTGCGGGATCACGCCCGAGGCCATCGCGTTGCGCTGGAACACCTCGGCATAGCCGCCGAGCGAGGCCACGCCCTCCTGGATGCGGGCGCCGCCCGAGTCGTTCAGGCCGATCACCGGCGCGCCGACCTTCATCGCCTGGTCCATGACCTTGCAGATCTTCTCGGCATGGGCCTCGGACAGCGCGCCGCCAAAGACCGTGAAGTCCTGGCTGAAGACGAAGACCAGGCGGCCGTTGATCATGCCGTAGCCGGTCACGACGCCGTCACCCGGGATCTTGTTGTCCTCCATGCCGAAGTCGGTGCAGCGATGCTCGACGAACATGTCCCATTCCTCGAACGTGCCCTCGTCGAGCAGGACTTCGAGGCGCTCGCGCGCGGTCAGCTTGCCCTTGGCGTGCTGGGCATCGATGCGCTTTTGCCCACCGCCGAGGCGGGCGGCCTCGCGTTTTTGCTCCAGTTGTTGCAGTATTTCTTGCATGGTGATGGTCTCCGGGGGGATGAATCAGTTGAACAGTTCGAGCAGCTGGCGCGCTGCCGTCGAGGCGGGCAGCTGGCCTTGCAGGACCTGCTCGGTGGTGTGGTCGAGTTGCGCCTTGACGGCGGGGTGGTCACGAAAGCGCTGGCGCAGCCCGGCTTCGATGCGTTCCCACATCCAGGACTGGGCCTGGCGCTGGCGCTTGGCCGCAAAGCGGCCGTTGTCCGTCTGCAGTTGCCTGAAGCGGCTGACCTGCTGCCAGAACCCGGCCACGCCCTGGCCCTGCAGGGCGCTGAGCTGGACCACGGTCGGCTGCCACTGGCTGTCGTCATGCGGGTCATGCTCGGGGTTGCCGTGGTGACCCAGCAGGCGCAGCGAGGACTGGATCTGGAGCTGGGCCCGGGTCGCGGCCAGCGGCTCGAGGTCGGCCTTGTTGATCACGACCAGGTCGGCCAGCTCCATCACGCCCTTCTTGATCGCCTGCAGCTCGTCGCCCGCATTGGGCAGCTGCAGCAGACAGAAGATGTCGGTCATGCCGTGCACCGCGGTCTCGGACTGGCCGACGCCGACGGTCTCGACGATCACGATGTCGTAGCCGGCGGCCTCGCAGACCAGCATCGCCTCGCGCGTCTTCTCGGCCACGCCGCCCAGCGTGCCGCTGCTCGGGCTGGGCCGGATGTAGGCGCGCTCGTGCACCGACAGCCGCTCCATGCGGGTCTTGTCACCCAGGATCGAGCCGCCCGAGACGGTCGATGACGGATCGATCGCCAGCACCGCGACGCGGTGCCCCTGCTCGATCAGATAGAGCCCGAGCGCCTCGATGAAGGTGGACTTGCCGACCCCGGGCACGCCGCTGATGCCGAGGCGCAGCGCGCGTCCGCTGTGCGGCAGCAGCGCGGTCAGCAGTTCGTCGGCCTGGAGCCGGTGATCGGCACGGGTCGACTCGAGCAGCGTGATGGCCTTGGCCATGGCACGCCGCTGCACGGTCGGATTACCCTCGGTGATGCCTGACAGCAGCATGGCGGAGATCAGGCGATCGCCTTCTTGATCTGTTCCAGCACGTCCTTGGCGCTGGCCGGGATCGGGGTGCCCGGGCCGTAGACGCCCTTGACGCCAGCCTCGTACAGCATCTCGTAGTCCTGGCGCGGGATCACGCCGCCGACGAAGACGATGATGTCGTCGGCGCCCTGCTTCTTGAGCTCGGCGATGATGGCCGGCACCAGGGTCTTGTGGCCGGCGGCCAGGGTCGAGACACCGACCGCGTGCACGTCGTTCTCGATCGCCTGGCGCGCGCATTCCTCGGGGGTCTGGAACAGCGGACCGATGTCGACGTCGAAGCCGAGGTCGGCAAAGGCCGTCGCCACCACCTTGGCGCCGCGGTCATGGCCGTCCTGGCCCAGCTTGGCGATCATCACGCGCGGGCGACGGCCCTGCTCGGTGGCGAAAGCGGCAATCTCTTCCTTCAGCTTGTCCCAGCCCTCGGCCGAGTCGTAGGCGGCTGCATACACACCGGTCACCTTTTGCGTGTCGGCGCGGTGGCGCCCGTAGACGGCCTCGAGCGCGTCGGAGACTTCGCCCACGGTCGCGCGCAGGCGGATCGCCTGGATCGCCAGGTCCAGCAGGTTGCCCTGCCCCGACTCGGCGGCCGCGGTCAGCGCCGCGAGCGCAGCGGCCACGGCCGCGCTGTCGCGGCTGGCCTTGATCGCCTGCAGGCGGGCGATCTGGCCGTCACGCACCCGGACGTTGTCGACGTCAAGCGTGTCGATCGGGTCTTCCTTGGCCAACTTGTACTTGTTGACGCCGACGATCACGTCCTTGCCCGAATCGATGCGGGCCTGCTTCTCTGCCGCGGCCGCCTCGATCTTGAGCTTGGCCCAGCCCGAATCGACCGCCTTGGTCATGCCACCCATGGCATCGACTTCCTCGATGATGGCCCAGGCCTTGTCGGCCATTTCCTGCGTCAGCGACTCCATCAGGTAGGAGCCGGCCCAGGGATCGACCACGTTGGTGATATGGGTCTCTTCCTGGATGATGAGCTGGGTGTTGCGCGCGATGCGCGAACTGAACTCGGTCGGCAGCGCGATCGCCTCGTCGAGCGAGTTGGTGTGCAGCGACTGGGTGCCGCCGAACACGGCCGCCATGGCCTCGATCGTGGTGCGCACCACGTTGTTGTAGGGGTCCTGCTCGGTCAGCGACCAGCCCGAGGTCTGGCTGTGCGTGCGCAGCATCAGGCTCTTGGGGTTCTTGGCGTCGAAACCCTTCATGATGCGGGCCCACAGCAGGCGGGCCGCGCGCATCTTGGCGATCTCGAGGTAGAAGTTCATGCCGACCGCCCAGAAGAAGGACAGCCGGCCCGCGAACGCGTCGACATCCATGCCCTTGGCGATCGCGGTCTTGACATATTCCTTGCCGTCGGCCAGCGTGAAGGCCATCTCGAGCACCTGGTTGGCGCCGGCTTCCTGCATGTGGTAGCCCGAGATCGAGATCGAGTTGAACTTGGGCATGTTCTGCGCCGTGTACTCGATGATGTCGCCGATGATCTTCATCGACGGCTCGGGCGGGTAGATATAGGTGTTGCGGACCATGAACTCTTTCAGAATGTCGTTCTGAATCGTTCCGGCCAGCTGGTCCTGGCGCACGCCCTGCTCTTCGGCGGCCACCACATAGCCGGCCAGCACCGGCAGCACCGCGCCGTTCATGGTCATCGAGACCGACACCTTGTCGAGCGGAATGTCGTCGAACAGGATCTTCATGTCCTCGACGCTGTCGATCGCGACGCCGGCCTTGCCGACGTCACCGGTCACGCGCGGATGGTCCGAGTCATAGCCACGGTGCGTTGCGAGGTCGAAGGCGACCGACACGCCCTGGCCGCCGGCCGCGAGCGCCTTGCGGTAGAAGGCGTTCGACTCCTCGGCGGTCGAGAAACCCGCGTACTGGCGGATGGTCCAGGGACGCACGGCGTACATCGTGGCTTGCGGGCCGCGGATGAAGGGCTCGAAGCCGGGCAAGGTGTTGGTGAAGGGCAGCTCCTTCACATCCTCGGCGGTATAGAGCGGCTTGACCGTGATACCGTCAGGCGTGAGCCAGTTCAGCTTGTCGAGCGAGCCGTCCTTGACGGACTTCTGAGCGGCTTTTTCCCAATCAGCCAGGGTGGCGGGTTTGAATTCGGACGACATAAAAAGGGGCACCTTAGTGAGCAAGACTGCCTCATTCTACGTCATTCATAATTATTGATGCAGAATTTTTAATCCGGTAAAATGTCGAGCCCAGCAACGAATGCAGAACATGGCCGCCCTCTCCCTGTCCCCCCGCGCACTGTATGTAGAAGTGGCCGAACTGCTGCGCCAGCGCATCTACAACCGCGAGCTGGCACCGGGCAGCTGGATCGATGAGCTGCGCATCGCCGAGGAGCTCGGCATCAGCCGCACCCCGCTGCGCGAGGCGCTCAAGGTGCTGGCCGCCGAGGGCCTGGTCACGATGAAGGTCAGGCGCGGCGCCTACGTGACCGAAGTATCCGAGCAAGACTTGCGTGAGGTTTACGAGCTGCTGTCGCTGCTCGAATCCGATGCCGCTGCCGCCCTGTGCCGGCTGGCCGACGACGCCGACCTGGCCGAGCTCGCGGCGCTGCACAAGCAGCTGGAAAACGCTGCAAGACCCGGAACCGGCTCGCGCGACCAGTTCTTCGAACTCAACGAGCAGTTCCACCGCCGCATGCTCGAGCTGGCGCAGAACCGCTGGCGGGTCCAGATCGTGGCCGACCTGCGCAAGGTCATGAAGCTCAACCGCCAGGGCTCGCTGTTCAAGGCGGGCCGGATCGAGGAGTCACTGGCCGAACACCGCGCGATCATGGACGCGCTGCTGGCGCGCGACGAGGCACTCGCGGTGCGGCGCGTGCGCGAGCATTTCGCCTCGGGGCTGCAGGCGGCAGCCTGAAACCGCTCCGGCAGCGCGGGACGACGAGTAGTTGGTTGGTCTTGCTGAAGTCCTTGGCGTAGGTGTTCCACTTGAGTCCCGGGCGCGGCAGCTAGAGCGTCAGGCCCAGCAGATTGAGCGTGCGCGAGGCATCGCACTCGTTGGTCTCGGCCCAGGTGCGGAACTTGGACACGGTCTGGTTGCCCCACTCGCGCGCCTGCTCGCGGCTCCAGCCCAGCAGGCGGTAATTGGGCGTGGCGCTCAGGCGCAGCGTCGCGCCGACGATGTTGTCGCGCAGCGTCTGCATGCCGCCGGCCATCAGCCCGTTGTTGCGCGCCAGGTCGCGCTATAGACACACCAGAACCCTGAATTCCTGAAATTGCACTTCGCCAAGAATAAGAAGTTCTAGCGCCCTAGACGAACTCTTGCCGCTTCAAGCCATAGCCCAAGATCTCGACCACGATCCGGTTCAAGACGCTCTCGCCGGCGTGAGGGCGCTGGCGGATGAGCTTATTGCACGCTTGTCGCTGTGCCCTCAACCCATCCCTTTCCTGCAAAGGGGACCCGCGCAGCGCTTGCTGAGGCCTTCACCGCTTCTTTCTCGCGCTGCTTTCGGTGCTCTACCGCCTGCTTATGCTTGAAGGCATGGATCTGCTGATCCCAGTAGTTCGCGAGCATGTAAGCATAGAGGGTGACCCCTACAGCGCCCCCACATGCTGGAATCATCCAATGCCATACAGCCTCTGCCAGTTCCTTGGAAACCACTGGCGCCGAGACCAGTAGGCTCATCAGCATAGTCAGACTCGCCCAAAATTTCGACCTGGAGCGGTGCTCCAGGGTGAGCTTTCTGAACTTCTCGTACACAGTCGAGCTCATCCCTTCGGTGTCTATCTCATCGAGCTTGTCACGCATCGCCCACACGGCAGTCGCACACATCGTGCAGAGCGATGTGGCCATGCCAGCAGCCCAGGCCAGTATCGTGATGCTGTCCAGGTAGCGCCATAGCAGCTCGCCGCCGACAGCACCGAACATGACCAGTAGCAGCAGTGTGATCGGGCGCGGAACCGCCAGCCAGTCGGTCAGCTGACTTCCATTTCGTCCGATGTGATCTTGCCGAGCAGCCATCCCCTTATCTCCTCGTAGACTTCCTGTGCGCTGAGCTGGCCGTCGTATGCCGTCACGCCAACGATTCCGTTGAGCTTCAGCTGCGCTCCTCGGATGATGCTTCCGTCCTTGAGCATGAGTTTGGCGTCGACGTCATCTGTATGGCGGAATACGGAACCCAGGCTGTCCATGAGCTCTTGTCCCTCTTCCGTTGTGCTTCTCTTGTACTTCAGAACCACGCTCATTTCAATATTGGCGCTGTCCAGCTTGCCGAAGTCTATCTTGGAAGACCGACTTGGGCCGATCAGTGATTTCATGAACTCCAGCCAGCGATTGCCTTCCGCTGCTGTGGACGATGCGACCGACACGCTGGCTGTGTCGTGAGCGCTTTCGGCATCGTTGAAGTCCAGCGAGGCCTGTTCCCCTGATCTTCCTGGCGGTCGAACGACCTCGCCATTCAGCGTGATGGACTTGACGCCTCTTCCCCTCTCCATTTTTTCGCGGACAGCCTTGGATGGCGTGTCAATGAGTTGAAAAGCCCTGTTCTTGGCAAGCGTGCCAGAGTCGTGCAGCAGCCAGCGCAAGTAGGCTTCGAGCTGGGGTGCTTTGAGCGCCTGCGACTGCATGAGGACCAGATGATCACCAAAAATTCCGAAGTACATCATCGATTCAAGTACCTCGCGCCGTTTGCCGTCCTCGGTGTGAGGTATGGAGAGCTTCTCTATCAGCACCTCGACGGCGTCTGCATCGTCGACCAGGTACAGCGGATCCATACCTGGGGTGTAGGTCATCAGCGCGCCGAAAACGAACCCATCCGGTTCGCAGTGTGGCGAGCTGATGACGTGATAGACGGGGGTGCTGGCATCTGGCGAGATGTTCATTCTGCGCTGACCGAGCGTCGTGTACCTCTTGAGTGCCTCCTCAACCAGGCTTTTCAATGTTTCACCTGGTACGTTGGCTGAAAAGTGGACGCGCTTGTACAGCACACTCTTCGTGATCCGTTTCCCCTTGGCCGTCATGGTCTCAGTCCTCGTGCTCTGCTCAGCACCCGTACTTCTTGTTCCCGCTCGGGGTGATCGTGTAGCGGCCGCCGCGCGGGCCGGTGTAGCAAGTGCCATCGCCGGCCTGTGAGCCGCTGGCGTAACTGCCCGACGAGGCCTGACGACTGCCACCGGAGCGGCTCTTCGACGGTGCCTTGTACGAGTGGCTCGAGTAGCTGCGCTTGCCTCCGCCCCTGCCTCCCCTGGCCAATACATCGGGCGAGATGGTGCCCAGCACAAAGGCCGTCAACAGCGCGGTCGTCATCAGTTTCATCTTCTCTTCTCCTGGTGGTGCATCGGGGTGCAGGCAACTTGTGCGACAGGCATGAAAAAACCGCCGGTTGGCGGTTGCTTGGTATGGGGCTTGCGCTCCAGATTACCTGCAAAGTTTGCATATTGCAATGCAGTCTATCATCAAAATACGCATTGATACATGGGAACTTTCTCCTCCGGTACTCAGCTTGCTCGGACTGGAATACCCAAGAGACGCATGCCGGCCGCAGGCCGAGCACATGTCTGAGGCGCCGATCACACGCTGACGATCCGCCGCACGCTGCGCGCCGTCAACCCGAACTCCCGCACCAGTTCGGCCACGTTGTCACCCCTGAAGCGGGCACATCAGCACCCGCTCGACCAGGGCGGCAGCGGCATCGTCCGGCGTGCTGACGCCAAACGACAGCGCCACTCTGCCAGTCAGCTTCAGGCTGAAAGGCCCACTGGGCAATCAGAGCGCAGCGGAGTCCTCGGCCTTGAGCTGATCCTCGAGCATGACCGCCTGGGCCTGGGCCCAGACCTCGCGCGCGGGCAGGGGCTTGAGCTTGTGGTTGCTCCAGACCTGGCGCCAGCGCCGCGCACCGCGCTGGCCATGGCGCATGCCCAGCATATGGCGCGCGATCGCGTACCAGGGCGTGCCATCCTCGGCCGCCTCGCGCTCCATGTAGTCCACCATCGCCAGCTCGATCTCGTCCTGGCTCAAGGCGCAGGCCGAGCCGCCGTAGTAGCGCTGGTCCCAGTCCTGCATGATCCAGGGGTTGTAGTAGGCCTCGCGCCCGACCATCACGCCGTCGACATGCTGCAGCTGCTCGGCGATCTGCTCGTGGGTCTTGATGCCGCCGTTGACCGCGATCGTCAATGCCGGGAACTCCTGCTTGAGCCGCCAGGCCAGGTCGTAGCGCAGCGGCGGGACCTCGCGGTTCTCCTTCGGGCTCAGGCCCTGCAGCCAGGCATTGCGCGCATGCACGATGAAGACCTCGCAGCCGGCCTCGCTGACGCGTCCGACGAAATCGGCGACGAAGTCATAGCTCTCGATCTTGTCGATGCCGATCCGGTGCTTGACCGTGACGGGGATGTCGACCTGGTCGCGCATGGCCTTGACGCCGTCGGCCACCAGGCCGGGCTCGTTCATCAGGCAGGCACCGAAGGCGCCGCGCTGGACCCGGTCGCTCGGGCAGCCGCAGTTGAGGTTGATCTCGTCATAGCCCCAGTCCTGGCCCATCTTGGCGCACAGCGCCAGATCGGCCGGATCGCTGCCGCCGAGCTGCAGCGCGATCGGGTGCTCGGTCTCGTCGAAGCGCAGGTGACGGCGCTGGGCGCCATGCAGCAAGGCGCCGGTCGTGACCATTTCGGTATAGAGCCGCGTTTCCTTCGTGATCAGGCGGTGCAGGTAGCGGCAATGCTTGTCCGACCAGTCCAACATCGGGGCAACCGACATGCGCCAGCCACTGGAAAATCCTTGTTTTTCTTTTGAAATCATGGGCGCAATTACATCACGGATGCGCCGTGACGACACCGTGGCATTGCCTACGGCGGCTGATTCCCATGACTCTCCAGAACCAGACCCGCATGACGAAATTCACCGACAACACCGACCCCGTGGCCGTGATCGAGCAGGAGGCGCGGGCAGTAACCTCAAGACCTCAAGAGGTCTAGCAATCAGCCAAGCCGGATCGCGCCACCCTGCCGGTCAAACGGCAGGAAGTTGGCGATCTGGCCGGCCTTGATGGCGGCCACCATCTGCTCGAGCGGGCCTTGCGCCGACTCGCTCGACGGCGGCTGGCCGTTGCGGCCCGACAGGCTGGCGGCGAACACGATCACCCAGTCCGGGCAGAAGGATTGCGCCTCGACCTCGAAGGCGGCAAAGGACGGCAGCTCGGTCGGCAGGCGGTCGACGCAGGCCGCGGGCACCAGCGCGCCGCCATGGCCGGCCTCGAAAGCGGCTTTCTGCTCGGCCGTCGCGTCGTCGGGCAGCTCGGACTGGGCCAGCACGAACAGCAGGCGCTGCGGTTGCGGCTGCTGTTGCGCGGCTTGCAGCAAATCGTCGAAGGTGGTGATGTTCATTCAGTGATCTTTCGGTCTCAATCTGTCTCAGTCGGTCAGTATCTGACCATCATGCTCGACATAGGGGGCATAGGGTCCGGTCCCGGTATGGGTGGACGAGGCCGCCGGCACGAAGGCGCCCCGCTGCGCATCGAACACATGCACGGCCCCTTCCTCGATCACATAATGCCAGCCATGCAGGGTCAGCCGTCCGGCCTCGACCTCGCGTCGCACCATCGGGTACTCCATCAGGCGCTCGAGCTGCAGCACGATCGAACGCTCCTCGGTGCGCCGGCAGGCCTCGGGGCAGGCTTGCACCGGCAGCACCGCATCCTGCGCCAGCTCGAGCCAGCTCTTGAGCGCACGCGCCTCGTCCGGCACCCCTTCGTAGCAGGCCCGGATAGCGCCGCAATGGCTGTGACCGCAGACGATGATGCGCTCGACCTTGAGCGTGAGCACCGCGTATTCGACCGCCGCCATCGTGCCATGCAGGCCGCGCGAGCCGTCGTAGGGCGGCACCAGCGCCCCGACGTTGCGCACGATGAACAGCTCGCCCGGCCCGGCGCCGGTCAGCAGATAGGGCACCAGGCGCGAGTCGGAACAGCCGATGAACAGGGTCTTGGGATGCTGGCCCTGGTCCACCAGGTCCTGGAAACGCTGCTGGTGCAGCGGAAAATAGTCGGACTGGAAATGCCGCAGCCGCAGCAGCAGCTCGTCGTCTTCTGCGCGGCTTGGCATCACTGCACCAGGGGCGTGTCGGCGCCCTCGAGTTCGAGTCCGACGATGTCGGCCTGGCCGACCAGCAGCATCATGTACTGGCGCCAGGCGGTCGCGCGCGAGCGCAGCTCCAGCTGGGCCGCGATGCTGTCGCGCACGGCGTCGAACTCGAGCTGGCGGCCCTTGCGCCGCTCGAGCAGCTCGATGACGTGAAAGCCATAGCGGCTGTGCACCAGGCGCGGATGCAGGCCGATGCCAAAGCCCGGCTCGGACTGGAAGAACAGCGCCTGCGCCAGTTCGGGCGCGCAGTCATGCGGTCCGACCCAGCCCAGATCGCCACCCTGGGCCGAGGACGGGCAGTTCGAGAGTTCGCCCGCGAGCTGCTCGAAGCGGCCCGGCGCGGCTTCCTGGCGCATGAGCTCGTGCAGGGCCGCCTCGGCGCGCTGCGCCAGCTTCTGCACATCGACCCCGGGCGTGACCGCGAACAGGATATGGCGCAGATGGACCGCCTGGTCGATCACATGCTGCGGCTTGTTGGCCGCATAGTGGCGCTGGCAGGCCTCCTCGCTCGGCTCCGGCAGCAGGACCTCGCGCTCGAGCATGGACTCGATCGCCTGCTGCTCGGCAGCACCGAGCTCGGGCGCCAGCGTGACGACCTGCTCGGGCAGCCAGCCCAGCCGCACCGCCTGCTGGCGCAGCAGTTCGGCATAGGCGCGCTCGCGCAGGGCCTCGGCGCCAAGCTGCTCGCCCACGCCATGCAGCGCGATGCCGTTGACGCTGGCAGGGGCCGCTTCGATGGCCGAAACTGCCAGCTTGGCCGGAATCGCCGCCGCCGCGCCGCTGCCGCAACTGCAAGCACTGCCACAACCAGTCTGTTCGATGGAATTCATCTGTGCTCTCCTGGAGATGCGCTTCAGCGCGGATTGCCGGGAACGCCCAGGCGACGGCTGCGCATCACCTGGTAAGGGCGCGCGACATAGGCCAGGGTACCGAAGCCGCTCCAGACATGGACCAGGCGGGTGAACGGAAACACCAGGAAGATCGTCATGCCCAGCGCCATGTGGGTCTGGAAGACCCAGCCGGCACCGACCAGCAGATCGGCCGCGCCGCCGCGGAAAGTCACGATGCGCTGGGCCCATTCAGCCAATTTCAGCATCATGCTGCCGTCCAGATGCTGCGCCGACAGCGGGATCGTCGCCAGACCCAGCGCCAGCTGGGCCCAGAGCAGCCACAGGAGCACGATGTCGCTGGTCCTGGAGTTGAGGCGGATGCGCTCGTCCGACAGGCGACGGTGCAGCAAGATGCTGACGCCGATGAAGCCGAGCAGGCCCGCCACGCCGCCCGAGACCATCGCCATCAGCTGCTTGTTGCCGGCGCTGATGAAGGGCTCGTAGAGGAAATGCGGCGTCAGCATGCCAACGCTATGACCGAAGAACAGGAACAGCACCCCGATGTGGAACAGGTTGCTGCCCCAGCGCAGCTGGCCGGCGCGCAGCAGCTGGGACGAGTCGCTCTTCCAGCTGTACTGGTCGCGGTCGAAGCGCAGCAGGCTGCCGAGCAGGAACACCGCCAGGCAGATATAGGGATAGATGTTGAACAGGAAGTGGTGCAGCGAATTCATGCCGACGCTCCTTGAACGGTGGAGGGGGAAGTCTTGACAATGCGGATCGGTTGCGCCGCACCGGGCTTGGCCTGGCCGGCGCTGCTGCAGCCGTCGAAGGCCTCGGGCTCGGCCCAGCTCTCGTCGATTTCGGGATCGGCGGCGACCGGGACCGGCTCGGCCTTTTCTCCGGCCAGGTCCAGCACCGCCGCCAGCACGCTGGCGTAGGGGCTGTGGCGCTTGAGCAGCGCGCTGAAGATCACGCGCACGATATGCGCGATCTCGCCGAGGAACTCGCGCGCCTGGGGCGCGGGCTGGGTCGAGGCGAACTCGAGCAGCACCGGCAGGTGGTCGGGCAGCTCGTCGTCGCCCAGCAGCAGGCCGGCCTGCTCGTAGGTCTGGATCAGGTCGATCATGGCCGGGCCGCGATCGCGCGAGTCGCCATGCACATGCTCGAACAGGTGCAAGGAGGTGCTGTGGCCGCGGTCGAACAGCTCGACATAGTCGCTCTCGACCCGCAGCGGATCGAGCGCGCCCAGGCGCAGCAGCAGGGCATCGAGCTCGGCCAGGCGCGAGCTGCCCAGCGCGCGCTCGGCTTGCAGCGCCTCGCTGAGTTCGCGCAGGTGGGCGCGCAGTTCGGCGTCGGGGTAGCGCAGCAGGTGCGCGAGCACGCGCAGCGTATGGACGGCGGGGACGGGACGGGACGGGAAGATCGGCATCTCAGGCTCCCAGCTTGATCGGAATGGTGCGCTTCTTCGAGCTGCCGAACAGGCTGAGCTCGGTCTCGCCCTCGGAGCAGCCGTTGCCAAAGCTGAAGCCGCAGCCGCCGCGCACGTCGAAGGCGTTCTCGGCGTATTCGCGGTGCGAGGTCGGGATCACGAAGCGGTCCTCGTAGTTGGCGATCGCCATCGTCTGGTACATGTCCTCGACCTCGGCCACGCTGAGCTGGGACTGGTCGAGCACCTCCTGGTTGACCACGCCGTCGACATGCTTGCTGCGCTGGTAGGCGCGCATCGCCAGCATGCGCTCGAGCGCGCGTGCCACCGGCACGGTGTCGCCGGCCGTCAGCAGGTTGGCCAGGTACTTGAGCGGGATGCGCAGCTGGCTGACATCCGGGATCTCGCCGTTGATGCCGATCCGCCCGGCGTTGGCGGCGGCCGTGATCGGTGACAGCGGCGGCACATACCAGACCATCGGCAGCGTGCGGTATTCAGGGTGCAGCGGCAGCGCGACCTTCCACTCGACCGCCATCTTGTAGACCGGGCTCCGGCGGGCCGACTCCATCCAGCTGTCGGGGATGCCGTCGGCGCGGGCCTGCGCGATCACCTGCGGGTCGTTCGGATCCAGGAAGATGTCGAGCTGGGCCTGGTAGAGGTCGGTTTCCTTCTCGACGCTGGCGGCTTCGGCGATGCGGTCGGCGTCATAGAGCAGCACGCCCAGATAGCGGATGCGGCCGACGCAGGTCTCGGAGCAGACGGTCGGCTGACCGGCCTCGATGCGCGGGTAGCAGAAGATGCATTTCTCGGCCTTGCCGCTCTTCCAGTTGTAGTAGATCTTCTTGTACGGGCAGCCCGAGACGCACATGCGCCAGCCACGGCACTTGTCCTGGTCGATCAGGACGATGCCGTCTTCCTCGCGCTTGTAGATCGAGCCCGACGGGCAGGAGGCGACACAGGCCGGGTTCAGGCAATGCTCGCACAGGCGCGGCAGGTACATCATGAAGGTGTTCTCGAACTCCCCCACCATGGCCTTTTGCGCGGCCTCGAAGCCGTCGAAGTTGCTGTCCTTGCTGCGCTTGGCGAACTCGCCGCCCAGGATTTCCTCCCAGTTCGGGCCCCACTCGATCTTCTCCATGCGCTGGCCCGTGATCAGGCTGCGCGGGCGCGCGGTCGGCACCGCCTTCATCTCGGGCGCCGACTTCAGATGGTCGTAGTCGAAGGTGAAGGGCTCGTAGTAGTCGTCGATCTGCGGCAGGTTGGGGTTGGCGAAGATCTTCATCAGCAGCGACCATTTGCCGCCCTGGCGCGGCTGCAGGCTGCCGTCGGCCTTGCGGGTCCAGCCGCCGTTCCACTTGTCCTGGTTTTCCCATTCCTTCGGGTAGCCGATGCCGGGCTTGGACTCGACGTTGTTGAACCAGGCGTATTCGACGCCGGGGCGGCTGGTCCAGACGTTCTTGCAGGTCACCGAGCAGGTGTGGCAACCAATGCACTTGTCCAGGTTCAGCACCATGCCGATCTGTGCGCGTACTTTCATGTATTTCTCCTGTTTCGACCGGGCGTTCAGTGACCAGCAGCGCTGGCGGGAGCGCCGGCCGGCTCTTCGAGCCAGTCGACCTTGTTCATCTTGCGCACCACGACGAACTCGTCACGGTTGGTGCCGATGGTGCCGTAGTAGTTGAAGCCGTAGCTCAGCTGCGCATAGCCGCCGATCATGTGGGTCGGCTTGAGCACGATGCGGGTCACCGAGTTGTGGATGCCGCCGCGCGCGCCGGTGATCTCGGAGCCCGGGGTGTTGATGATCTTCTCCTGCGAGTGGTACATCATGGTCATGCCGGGCTTGACGCGCTGGCTCACCACCGCGCGGCCGACGATCGCGCCGTTGGTGTTGAACAGCTCGATCCAGTCGTTGTCGACGATGCCGACCTTGGCCGCGTCCTCCTCGCTGAGCCAGATCACGGTGCCGCCCCGGTTCAGCGTCAGCATGTGCAGGTTGTCGCTGTAGGTGCTGTGGATGCCCCATTTCTGGTGCGGCGTGATGAAGTTGAGCTGGATCTCGGCATTGCCGTTGGACTTGATGCCCAGGCCGCCCGTGGTCTTGAGGTCGACCGGCGGACGGTAGCTGCTGAAGCCCTCGCCGAAGGCGATCATCCAGGGGTGATCCTGGTAGAACTGCTGGCGACCGGTCAGCGTGCGCCATGGGATGTACTCGTGCACGTTGGTGTAGCCGGCGTTGTAGCTGACGGTCTCGCTCTCGATGCCGCTCCAGGTCGGCGAGGAGATGATCTTGCGCGGCTGGGCCTGGATGTCGCGGTAGCGGATCTTCTCGTCCTCGCGATGGATCGCCAGGTGCACATGGTCGCGGCCGGTGGCCTTGCTCTGCGCTGCCCAGGCCTTGACGGCGACATGGCCGTTGGTCTCGGGCGCCAGCTGCAGGATCACCTCGCAGGCGTCGATGTCGGTCACGATCCGGGGCATGCCCTGGGTCACGCCTTCTTCCAGCGTCAGGCCGTTGAGCTGTCCCAGCTGCGTGACTTCGAGCTCGGTCTTCCAGGCAATGCCCTTGCCGCCGTTGCCGAGCTTGTTCATCAGCGGGCCCAGGGCCGTGAAGCGCTTGAAGGTGTTCGGGTAGTCACGCTCGACCACCGTGACCTGCGGCGCGGTCTTGCCCGGAATCAGCGCGCATTCGCCCTTCTTCCAGTCCTGCACGCCGAACGGCTGCGCCAGCTCGGCCGGCGTGTCGTGCATCAGCGGGGTCAGCACGACTTCCTTCTCGACCCCGAGGTGGCCGACACAGACCTCGGAGAAGGCCTGGGCAAAGCCCTTGTAGATGTCCCAGTCGCTCCTGGCCTGCCAGACCGGGTCCACCGCTGCCGACAGCGGGTGGATGAAGGGGTGCATGTCGCTGGTGTTGAGGTCGTTCTTCTCGTACCAGCTCGCGGTCGGCAGCACGATGTCGGAGTAGAGGCAGGTCGTGCTCATGCGGAAGTCGAGCGTGACCAGCAGGTCGAGCTTGCCTTCGGGCGCCTGGGCATGCCACTTGACCTCGGTCGGCTTGGCCTCGTCGGTGCCCAGGTCCTTGCCCTGCACGCCGTTGCTGGTGCCCAGCAGGTGCTTGAGGAAGTATTCGTGGCCCTTGCCCGAGGAGCCCAGGATGTTGGAGCGCCAGACGAACATGTTGCGCGGCCAGTTCTGCGGCGCATCCGGGTCCTCGCAGCTCATCTGCAGCGAGCCGTCCTTGAGCGCGCGCGCCACATAGTCCTTGGCATCGAGGCCGGCGGCGCTGGCGTCCTTGACCACCTGCATCGGGTGGGTCTTGAGCTGGGGCGCGCTCGGCAGCCAGCCCATGCGCTCGGCGCGCACGTTGTAGTCGATCATGCTGCCGCCGAAGGCGGCCTTGTCGGCCAGCGGCGACAGCACCTCGTCGACGCCGAGCTTCTCGTAGCGCCACTGGTCGGTGTGGGCATAGAAAAAGCTGGTGCTGTTCATCTGGCGCGACGGACGGATCCAGTCGAGCGCGAAGGCCAGCGGCGCCCAGCCGGTCTGCGGACGCAGCTTTTCCTGGCCGACATAGTGGGCCCAGCCGCCGCCGCTCTGGCCGATGCAGCCGCACATCATCAGCATGTTGATGACGCCACGGTAGTTCATGTCGGCGTGGTACCAGTGGTTCATCGCCGCGCCGATGATGACCATGGACTTGCCATGGGTCTTGTCGGCGTTGTCGGCGAACTGGCGCGCGACGGTGATGACCTGGTCGCGCGGCACGCCGGTGATCGACTCCTGCCAGGCCGGGGTGTAGGGAACGTTGTCGTCGTAGTCGATGGCACCGCTGCCAAAGCCGCGGTCGATGCCGTACTGCGCGACCTGCAGGTCGAACACCGTCGCGACCAGGGCCGAGCGCGACTCGCCGCCCTGCCCGACCAGGTCCAGGCGCACAGCCGGCACCTTGGCGCGGTTGATCTCGCCCTGGGCCGCGTTGGCCGGGAAGTTGGGCGTCTCGACGCCACCGAAATAGGGGAAGGCCACGTCGGCGATCTCGTGCGGCTGCGCGCCGTCCTCGACCACCGACAGCTTGAGCTTGACCTGCTGGCCCTGGCGCGCCTCCTTGGACTCCAGGTTCCACTTGGCGAGTTCGCCCTCCTCGAGCTTCTCGCCCCAGCGGAAACCGATCGAGCCGTTCGGCAGCACCGGGTTGCCGCTGGTGTCGAAGGCCAGGGTCTTCCACTCGGGGTTGTTGTCCTGGCCAAACTGGCCGCTGAAGTCGCTGGCGCGCAGGTAGCGGTCGGGCACCAGGGTGGTGGAACCATCGGCGAGCTGGTGCTCCTTGAGCATCACCAGCAGCGGCAGGTCGGTGTAGCGGCGCGCGTAATCGTCGAAGTAGGCGCTGCGGCCCTGGCCGCCGTCCTTGAAGTAGAACTCCTTGAGCACGACATGGCCCATCGCCATCGCGAGCGCGGCATCGGTGCCCTGCTTGGGATGCAGCCAGAGGTCGGACAGCTTGGCGACTTCGGAATAGTCGGGCGTGACCGCGACCGTCTTGGTGCCCTTGTAGCGCGCCTCGGTGAAGAAATGGGCGTCGGGGGTGCGGGTCTGGGGGATGTTGGAGCCCCAGGCGATGATGAAGCTGGAGTTGTACCAGTCGGCCGATTCGGCCACGTCGGTCTGCTCGCCCCAGATCTGCGGGCTCGAGGGCGGCAGGTCGCAGTACCAGTCGTAGAAGCTCATGCAGACGCCGCCGATCAGCGACAGGTAGCGCGAGCCGGCCGCATAGCTGACCATGGACATGGCCGGAATCGGCGAGAAGCCGATGATGCGGTCGGCACCATGCTTCTTGATCGTGTAGACGTTGGCGCTGGCGATCAGCTGGTTGACCTCTTCCCAGCTCGAACGCACGAAGCCGCCCAGGCCGCGCACCTGCTGGTAGTCGCGCCGGGCCGCGTCGTCGTCGGCGATCAAGGCCCAGGCATCGACCGGGGTCTTGGCGACCTTGAGCGCGGCGCGCCAGCGCTCGAGCAGGCGCCCGCGCACCATCGGGTACTTGACCCGGTTGGCGGAATACAGATACCAGCTGTAGGAGGCGCCACGGGCGCAGCCGCGCGGCTCGTGGTTCGGCATGTCCCAGCGCGTGCGCGGGTAGTCGGTCTGCTGGGTCTCCCAGGTGACGATGCCGCCCTTGACATAGATCTTCCACGAGCAGGAACCCGTGCAGTTGACGCCGTGGGTCGAGCGCACGATCTTGTCGTGGGCCCAGCGGTTGCGGTAGGCATCCTCCCAGGTGCGGTCCTCGTTGGTGGCGACACCGTGGCGGCCGGAATAGGTTTCCTGGGGCAGCTTGAAGTGCGTCAGACGGTCAAGAAAGTGACTCATGGTGACTGGCCTTGTTCAAATGGAAAGGGATGGGACGGAGCGCAGGCGCTCAGGGGTTCTTGATCTCGGAGCCGGCGCGCAGGTAGAACCACCAGTTCAGCACCAGGCACAGGGCGTAGAAGACGGCAAAGCCATACATCGCGACCTGCGGCGTGCCGGCCTTGATCTGGTCGCCGATCACGACCGGCGCGACGAAGGCGCCGTAGGCGGCGATGGCCGAGGTCCAGCCCAGCACGGGGCCGGCCTGCTGGCGGTCGAAGATCATCGCGATGGTGCGAAAGGTCGATCCGTTGCCGATGCCGCTGGCCGTGAACAGCAGCACGAACAGCAGCATGAAGGGCAGGAAATACTGCTCGGGCTGGGCCGACTGGTAGGCCTGCAGCATCACGTAGCCGACCGCGACCGAGGCCAGCGCCATCACGACCGAGATCACCTGGGTCACGATCGAGCCGCCGAGCTTGTCCGAGATCCAGCCGCCGAGCGGGCGCACCGCCGCACCGATGAAGGGGCCGATCCAGGCATAGGTCAGCGCCGAGGGCGCGTTCGGGTTCTTCAGCGTGTGCTGCATCACGCCGGCGGCGTCGGGCAGGTGGCTGATGCCGAAGATCACCGTGATCGACAGCGGCAGCGCCATCGAGAAGCCGATGAAGGAGCCGAAGGTCACGATGTAGAGCGCGGTCATCGACCAGGTGTGCTTGTTGCCGAAGATCGCGAACTGCTTGGCGATGTTGTCCTTCATGGTGCCGAAGGCGGTGAACTTCATCAGCATCAGGGTGCTCACGATGATCAGCGGCATCACCAGCCACATGCTGAGCAGGCCCAGGCCGGTCGGCTTGGGCAGGTAGAGGTAGAGGCCGATGCCGGCCGGCAGGAAGGACAGGGTGTAGAGCCAGATGATCTTGACGAAGGCGGCCAGGGTGCTGCCGATGTTGGGCGAGACCGAGCTCAGGTTGTTCATGCCGAAAAAGCACAGCGCCGACAGCGGAATCAGCGACAGCAGCCAGGCAAAGCCCGCGTTCTGGATCCAGGTCGGGGTGCCGGCGGCGATCTTGCCGAGGATCCAGCCGCTGTCCTTGACCAGCGTCATCGGCTCGCCGCCCAGGCCGCCGAACAGGCTGACCGTCATGACCAGCGGGATCACGATCTGCATGGTCGTGACGCCGAAGTTGCCCAGGCCGGCGTTGAGGCCCAGCGCAGTGCCCTGCAGGCGCTTGGGGAAGAAGGTGCCGATGTTGGCCATCGAGGAGGCGAAGTTGCCGCCGCCCACACCCGACCAGAGTGCCATCAGCTGGAACACCCAGAGCGGCCATTCGGGATGCTGCAGCGCGATGCCGGTGCCCAGCGCCGGCGCCAGCAGCATGGCCGTGGTCAGGAAGATGGTGTTGCGCCCGCCGGCGAGCCGGACCAGGAAGGAGGCCGGGATGCGCATGGTCGCGCCGGCCAGGCCGGCAATCGCGGTCAGCGAGAACAGTTGGTCCTTGCTGAACGGAAAGCCCAGATTGAGCATTTGCACCGTGATGATGCCCCACATGCCCCAGATCGCGAAACCGCACAGCAGCGCCGGCACCGAGATCCAGAGGTTGCGGTAGGCGGTGCGCTTGCCGCTGGCGTTCCAGAAGGCATCGTCTTCGGGGCGCCAGTCGGTGATGTCGGCGCCGGAGGTAGGTTTGGAGTTCATGGTTGCCTCGAAAAATTCGACTCAGGACTGGCCGGAACTGCTGCGGCGGGCGTCACCCAGCAGCGGCAGCTGGCGCACTTCGGTCAGGTACATCCAGATCAGCGAGACCCAGACCACGCCATACATCAGCATGAAGGCGCTCGAGCGGATGCCGGTCAGGTCCATCAGCAGGCCGAACATGATCGGCAGCACGAAGCCGCCCATGCCGCCGGCCAGGCCGACGATGCCGCTGATCGCGCCGATGTTGCCGGGGTAGTCGTCGCTGATGTACTTGAAGACGCTGGCCTTGCCGAAGGCCATGGCCACGCCGAGCACGGCCATCAGTCCGGTGAAGGCGTAGACATTGGGGCCGATGTGGAAGGTGGTCGGGCCGTTGACGGTCAGGATCGTGAAGTCGGTCTGCGGGTAGGACAGCAGGAACAGGCAGATCCAGCAGACCCACATCACCCACCAGGTCACGCTGTGGGCGCCGTACTTGTCGGACAGGATGCCGCCGATCGCGCGCAGCACGCCGCCGGGCAGCGAGAAGCAGGCCGCCAGCAGCGCGGCGATCCGGATGTCGAGGCCGTATTCGCCGACGTAGTACTGCACCATCCAGAGCGAGAGCGCGACATAGCCGCCAAACACGATGCTGTAGTACTGGCAGTACTTGAGCACCTTGGGGTCCTTGAGCGCCTGGAGCTGGTCGCTGAACTTGACATGGCTCGGCACCAGGTGCGACGGGTCGCTGTGGCTGAAGAGCCAGAACAGCACCAGCGTGCCGAGCATGATCGCCGCGTAGACCTGCGGCACGATGGCCCAGCCAAAGGCCACCAGCAGCACCGGTGCGACAAACTTGTTGACCGCCGCGCCCGAGTTGCCGGCGCCGTAGACGCCCATCGCCATGCCCTGGCGCTGCTTGGGGAACCAGCGTGCCACATAGGGCGTGCCGACCGAGAAGGCGCCGCCGGCCAGGCCGACGAACAGGCCGATCACGATGAAATGCCAGTATTCGGTGGCGTAGCTCATGAGCCAGATCGCCGGCACCGTGAGCGCCATCAGGCAGGCCATCACGATGCGGCCGCCGAAGCGGTCGGTCCAGATGCCCAGCGGCACGCGGACCAGCGAGCCGGTCAGCACCGGCATTGCGGTCAGCAGGCCGAACTCGGTCGCGTTGAGACCCAGCATCTTGCGGATCGGAATGCCGATCACGCCGAACATCATCCAGACCATGAAGCAGACCGTGAAAGCCAGGGTGCTGACGATCAGCACCGACCAGGCCTGCCGGTTATGCTGCGGATTGCCGTTCATAAAAACTCCTGCCATTGATTACCATTGCTATCAATGTACAAGAGGGTTGGGAGCTTGGCTATCCTCCTGCCAGCCGGCGAATGGCCGGCAAAAGAATGAAGGCCAGCAGGCCTACCCCCCTCCTTTGGAACTACCCCGCCAGGCAACTTGACGATGAAAACGAACCAATTTCCGGGCTTCAGCAGCCCGTCCGCCAGCACCGAAGCCCCGCTCGAAATGCTGGCCGCCTGCCACGGCCGGGTCGAGAAGCAATGCCAGACCCTGCTGCGGCTGGTGCCCCATCTGCAGGCGCATGGCGCCGACCCATCAGCGCGCCAGGCGGCGCTGGCGGTGATGCGCTACTTTGATACCGCAGCCCAGGATCACCATGCCGACGAGGAGCAGGACCTGTTTCCGGCCCTGCTGGCGCTCACGGCCGATTCGGCCACCGAAGCGCCGCGGGTGCGCGCCTTGACGCAGGCGCTGCTGGCGGATCACCAGCGCATCGGCGGCCTATGGCGCGAGCTGCGCCAGGCGCTGGCGGCCGTGGCCGAGGCGCAGCCAGCCGCCGAGCTTTCGATCGAGCAGGTCAACGGCTTCGTCAGCGCCTACCAGCGCCATATCGAGCTGGAGGAAGGCGAATTGCTGCCGCTGGCCGCGCGGCTGCTGTCGGACGCCGACATCGGGCGCATCGGCGCGGCGATGCGGCAGCGGCGCGGGATTGGCGCGATCGACTGAACGGGACCGATCCGGCCGGGGGCGACTGGCTGGACTGGTCAGACTGGGCGCCAGCGGTCTCAGGTCCAGCCGCGCTCGGTCGCGTAGACCGCGGCGTGCACGCGGTTGCTCAGCTCGAGCTTGCGCAGGATATGCTGGACATGGATCTTGACCGTGGTCTCGGCGATGTCGAGCTCGCGCGCGATCAGCTTGTTGCTGGCGCCATGCGCGATCAGGCGCAGGATCTCGCCCTCGCGCGGCGACAGGCTGTAGATCGGGTCGTTGCCCGCGACGCGGGCCCTGGCGGATGCTGGCGCCTGGACCTCGACCGGGGCAACGGCCGCGGCCTGGCCGGGTGTGGCGCGCAGCAGGCCGACCAGCTTGCCCATCATCTCGGGGCTGATCACCGAGTCGCCATCCCAGATGCGGGCGATCGAGTTGGCCAGCTCCTCGGTGTCGATGGTCTTGAGCAGGTAGCCGTCGGCGCCCGCGCGCAGGCCAGCCGCCAGGTCCTCCTCGTTCTCGCTGACGGTCAGCATGACGACGCGCGCCTGCGGCGCCGCCGCCTTCAGGCCGCCAATCGCATCGATGCCGCTGACACCCGGCAGGTGGTTGTCGAGCAGGATCACGTCAGGCTGGAGCCGGCTGGCAATGCGCTGGGCCTCGCTGGCATCGGCGGCCTCGCCCGCCACGCTGAAGCGGCTGTCCTGCGCCAGCAAGGCGATCAGGCCGCGGCGAAAAAGGTTGTGGTCGTCGACCACCAGCAGTCTTATCGGTGTCATCCCTGGTTCCATTGTCATTGGGGCAATGTCAGCACCACCTCGGTACCCTGGCCCGGCGTCGATTCCAGCCTGACCTCGGCGCCGATGCCGGCGGCGCGTTCGCGCATGATCTGCAGGCCGAAGCTGGTGCCCGCGGCGTTGACCGAGGCGACATCGAAACCCCGGCCATTGTCGCGCACCGAGAAGGTCCAGGGCGGCCCCTTGACCACATTGACCCAGACCTCGCTGGCCTGGGCATGCTTGCGGATATTGGACAGGGCCTCCTGCACCACATGCAGCAGCTGCAGTTGCACGTCCGAGTGCAGCGCCACGCCATGTCCGCTGAGTTCCAGATGGGCCTTGAGTCCGCTCTGGTGCTCGAACTTGTTGAGCGTGCTGCGCAGGGCCTGCTCGATGTCGTCGCTGTGGCCGCGGGTGCGGAAATGCACCAGCAGTTCGCGCACGTCCTGCAAGCCCTCCTTGACGCCGGCGTCGAGCTCGTTGACGCTTTGCAGCATCTGCTCGCGGTCGCCGCGCAGCACGGCGGCGCGCAACAGGCTGAGCTGGATCTTCATGAAGGCCAGCGACTGCGCGATCGAGTCGTGCAGCTCGCGCGCGAGCATGGCGCGCTCCTCGCTGACGGCGGCCTCGCGCACCAGGGCCTCGGTGCGCAGGTTTTCCACCGCATTGGCCAGGTGACCGGCCAGCGCATCGAACAGGCCCTGCTCCTCGGTCGTCAGGCTGACCTCGCCGCGATAGAACAGGTCGAGCTCGCCGAGCACGCGCTGCTGCAGCCGGACCGGCACGCTGATCAGCGAGGAATAGCCGGCCTTGACGCAGTTGCCCAGCAGCATGTCGTCGGCCGGGATGATCGGGATGACCCGGGTGCGGGCATTGGCCATCGGCTGACCGCAGGCACAGGTGCCCGGCACCAGGCAGCGCTCCTCCTCGACCAGCTCCTGCGGCAGGCAGTCGCTGGCCAGCATCAGGTAGCGCTGGCTGGCCTCGTCGGACCAGCGCACGGCGACCGCGTCGGCATTGGCCAGCCGGCGCATCTTCTGTGCAAAGCCCTGCGCCAGCGCCTCGAGCGTATCGGCCTCGGTCAGGAAGTTGCTGACCTCGTAGAGCGCCGCGAGCCGGGCGCGCTGGGCCTCGAGATCGCGCGTCTTGTCGCGCACCTTGGCTTCCAGGCCGCCGTAGAGCGAGCGCAGCCGGCCGGTCATGTGGTTGAAGCCGGCAGCGACCTCGCCGAATTCGTCGGGGGCCTGCTCGTCGAGCCGGACATCGAAGTCCCCCTGCTCGACCTGGCGCAATCCCGCGCGCAGCCGCTGCAGCGGATCTATCACATACAGGTAGCCGACATAGAGGGTAAAGACCGCCGCCACCACCGCCAGCCCCATCATGAAGAACTGGAACAGGTTGAGGATCGCGGTCAGGCGCGTCATCGTGCCTTCGATCGCGGACACCAGCCGCTCGACTTCCCGCACGAAGCGGTCGGCCAGCTGCGTGAGCGCTTGCGGATCGGCCAGTGGCGCCGCCTGCCAATAGGGCTGCAGCGTCTGCCAGGACTGGCTGAGTTCGGCAAAACTGGCGCGTGCAGGGTCGTTCCAGGGCACGAACAGCGGACGCGTCTTGTCGCCCCGGTGCAGCAGCTCGATGCTGGCATTCATCTGCGCGACCAACTGCTGGATTTCGTCCTCGCTGCGCCCGCCCTGGCGCGCGCTCACGAGCCGCCAGGCCTGCATGCGCAGGCGCCCGGCCTCGTTGACCGCGGCCGCGCCGCCGTCGAGCTGGCGCGTGACCCACATCGTCATGCCGATCGACACCAGCGCGAGCAGCAACAGGGACAGCCCGAGCAGCAGAAACTTGGAAGACAGTTGGCCACGCCAGCGCATCGGAATGAAACCTGCAGTCAGAGGGGAGGAAGAGTCACCCTGGCAGGGGCCAGGGCAGCGGGTCGGGGTTTTTATCGGGTCTTCGATTGTGGAGCCTAAGCCGCTGGGCTGTCGATGCGGCAATCGGAGTAGCCAGCATCCGGCCCTAGTTCTTACGGAGTAGGCTGGCCAAGTGCCTGCGGCTGATCGGTCGGATCGGAGCGGGCTGGATCGGGCCGGATGGGTGATTGCCAGGCTGGCGGGCATCAGCGACAGTAGCGGGATGTCGACCTCATCAGAATCACCCCGCACCGATCCGGATGCCGAGAGCGCCGCAGCGACGCAATGGGCCAGCGTCCTGCTGCACCAGCGCCGCACCACCCTGCCCAAGCGCCTGCAGGGGCCCGGGCCTGATCCGGCGCAGCAGGCCGAGATCCTGGCCGCCGCCTCGGCTGCGCCCGACCATGGCCAGCTGCTGCCCTGGCGCTTCATCGAGGTGCCGCAGTCGCAGCGCGCGCGGCTGGCCGAGGTGTTTGCCGCTGCGCTGCTCGAGCGCGATGGCGCAGCCAGCGAGCCCGCGCTCGAGCAGGCGCGCGAAAAGGCCTACCGCGCGCCCTGGCTGCTGCTGGCGGTCGCCCGGCTGCGCGGCGACGACCCTGCCATTCCGGCCAGCGAGCGCCTGCTGTCGACCGGTTGCGCGATCCAGAACATGCTGCTGCTCGCGACCGCCATGGGGCTGGGCTCGGGGCTGACCAGTGGCAAGGCCCTGCAGTACGACGGCCTGCGCCGGCTGTTCGGCCTGGGGCCGGACGAGGACGCGCTGAGCTTCATCAACATCGGCCATGTCGGCCAGGCCCGAAAGGCGCGCGAGCGGCCTCCGGTGAGCAGCTATTTCTCCCGGCTCGGCGAGCCAGCCGACGACTGCGATGCGTCATTGAGCTGATCACAGATTGCAGATTTTTGGCTACTGACGGCTTTACCTACTTGCCGTGCTGGATCTAGACTGGCAGCCCTGATACCAGGGAGAGGGACGCATGGCAGATTTCGGCCACTTGCTCAATGACTCGCTGGCGGCGGCGGGCCAGGCGCAGATCGACCAGGCGCGCGCGTTGGCGCTGATCGGCAGCAGCGCGGTGGACAAGGCGCTGCAGCTCGCGCGCGGCGCGGTCGACCTGCTGCAAGCAAGCGGGGAACACCAGCTGCAGGCCAAGCTGGCCGACGCTGAAACGGGCGTCCTGATGGCGCGCAAGCTGGGGGCGGTGGGGGTCGTTGGTGCGACCGCTGTCGGGGCTGTCGGCACCGCCGCTGTCGGGTCATACCGTTACGGCAAACGGCAGTACGACCGGGCTATCAGCGAGGCCGTGCAAGACGCTGGCGATCAGTTCCAAAGAGCCTTCCTGCCGCATCGCTTGGCTGGCCAGCCTTGCCTGCCCTGTCTGGACCAGAGCTCAGGCCAGGCGCGCCAGCAGCGCATCGAGAAGCGCCAGCGCCTGATCCTGCACGGCGAGCGCAGCCCGGACCCGGCGCTGCGTGATTCGGCCCTGCGGCTGCGCGAGGACATGCACGCGGTCGAATTGGCGCGGCTGTCGGACAACAGCTATGCCCAGCTCGACCCGAAGGCGGGGCCGCTGCAGAAGAAGCCGCCGGAGCCTTGGCAGGCGATGACGGAAGAACAATTGAGAGCGGCGAAGCTGAGCCCTGAACTTCTAGAGAAAGCGAAGGCCGTTGTCTACACGCTCCCGCCGGATTTTCCCTTTGACCCCAAGACCGTGGTCGCCTTTCGGGGCACGACGGCAGACCCAGAGGACATCCTGACCGACCACGACCAGGCGCTCGGACTAGAAACCGAACAATACAAGGCTGCGACCGATCTCGGCAGGCAGTTACGACGCAGGATTCCCGGCGCCGAAGTTACTGGCCACTCGCTCGGTGGCGGCAAAGCGCAAGCCGCTGGCGTGGTCGGTGAGCTCAAGGGCAGCATGTTCAATTCGGCTGGCTTGCATCCCAAATCAGTTCGTTTGACACCAGCCGAGCTCGAACACCATGCTGGTCGTTTCGAGCAATACCGCGCCGAGGGTGCGGATGGCGGTGATCCGCTGACCGGGCTGCAGAACTCGCGCGAGTGGCAGCAGCGGGTCTATGGCGGCGCGCAGGGCCTGCAGGCGCTGGCGCAGGCCAACCGATGGGCCTTGAAGGAGCTCGGCATCGAGGACCCGGTTGGGCTGTTGCCAGACCAGGTACAGCCGATCGCGCGTGGACTGGCGGACCGCCTGCTCAACGTCACGCAGCAGGAGGCGGCGCGCAACCTGGCCTACAGCGGCGGCAAATGGTATCTGCCACCCGCGCTCGGCCAAGTGCGCGGCGTCGCCAGCAAGACGGCCGAAGGCCGCGACACACCGCTCGAGCAGCAGCACGGCATCGGCGGCGTGATCCACGGCCTGGAGACCCGCAAGGCCGGCGACATCAACCGGCTGCTGGCCGGTACCGGACAACCTGGGCCGGCCAGTGACTACATCGGCCCCACACTCAAGACCTGAGGCAGCCATGAAACCTGTCCACCAGCTGCTGCGCCAGCTCGGGCGCTACCTGCTGCCGCTGGCAGTCCTGTTCAGCCTTCTGCACCCCACCACCGGAGCCGCCATGATCACGACCGACCAGGTGTTTTCCGACCCGCAGGTCGCGCAACTTGCCAATGCCGCGCAGGACGGCGATCTGGGCCGAATTCAGCAACTGATAACAGCCGGCGCGCGCGTGAAATTCGTTGGACGCGAAGGCATGACGGTGACGCATTACGCGCTGCGCGCGCGCCGCCATGCGCCGCAGGTGATGGAGCTGCTGCTGAAGGCTGGCGCTGATCCGGTCTCGATGCTGTCGAATGGCAACAACGTACCCCACTATGCGGTTTCGCGCGACAACGCCGACCCCGAAGTCGTCAAGGTGCTGCTGGCGCACGGGATCGGGCCGAACTGGTTTCCGCCTCCGAGCCAGCGTTACCAGAAAATGTCTCTGCTGCAGGAAGCCATAATGGGCAGAAACCTGCCGGTGGTCAAACTGCTGGTCGAGCGCGGTGCCGACATCAACTATGTGCACCCGATCTCGGGCTCGGCGTTGCACTATGCGTTGGACGGCATCGATTTCTATATCCCAGCCTACCTGGTCGAGGCGGGGATAGACCTGAAGCTGCTCGACGGCACGGCGCCCGAAATAACGAACCCACTCGCGCGGCGTCAGACGGCAATCGAGTATTTCTGTGAAACCGAAGGTGGCAGACGCGGCCGCGACCCGTTGCCCGAGATCGCTGCCGGCTGGCGCGTCTTCACCGCCGCGCTGGCCAGGCGTGGCGTGAAGATGCCTTGCGGGTTGTGACGGGCTACAGCCAGGCCAGGAAATACTCGGTCAAGAGCAGCGGCGCGCCCTGGCGCCGGAAGACGCAGCGGCGCGCCCAGCCGGAGGGCGTGCGGGCAAATTCGAAATCGCTGCGCTCGAGGTCGGTCTGCTGGAACAGCAATTCCCCCAGCGGCCGGCAGCCCAGGCGCTCGATCTCCTGCCAGGGATTCGTCTGCGACCAGGCGGGAATGACGGTGCGCGCCTGCACCAGGGCCTGGCCGGACTGTTGCAGCGTGACGCGGCGCACCCAGGCCAGGCTGTCGGCGGGCAGGCCGAGCCGTTCGAGCTCGCAGCTCCAGGGCCGTTCCTGGGCCTCGCCCTGCAGCTCGACCGCCAGATCCGGCCAATGGCGCCGGAGCCGAGCGGTCAGCGAAGCGCGCTCGGTCAGCCAGGACAGGGCTTGCGCCGAAGGGTTGAGGTCGGCCAGCCGGCAGGCCGGCAGCCATGACTGATTCGGATTCATGCCCCGATTCTAGGATTGCAGGCACCGGGCGCCCGGCCCCACGACCCTGCAGCAGGACCTCAGGCCATCAGGCCCGGCGCGCCAGCACCTCGAACGCCGGCAGGGTACGGCCTTCGAGCACTTCGAGGAAGGCGCCGCCGCCGGTGCTGATGTAGCCGACGTCGTCGGTGATCTGATACTTGGCAATCGCGGCCAGGGTGTCGCCACCGCCGGCAATGCTGAAGGCGCTGCTGCTGGCCACGGCTTGCGCGATGACCTGGGTGCCGTTCTCGAACGCCGCGAACT
>JAPLPQ010000091.1 GCA_026400105.1 Burkholderiales bacterium | reverse complement strand
TAAGTCCTTGCATCCTGCCACCATCTCATGTTGATGCAGTTCTGCAATTTACAGATCAAGCCAATGCCAGATCAGGGATGACCCGGGCCTGACAGCCGATTTGCCGGCCGCGCAGCGGACTGATGAGGCTGGCAGGCCCGGGTCAGCCCTGATCTATCAAGAAGACGATGAGTTGGTGGATGAGGCGGGCAGGCTCGGGTCAGCCCTGAACCATCCGAACGATCAGTGTTTCAGAGATCCAGCGTCACGATCACCGGCGCATGGTCGCTCGGCTTGGGCCATTTGCGCGGCGCGCGGTCGATCACGCAGGCCTTGACTTGCGCCTTGAGCGCGTCGCTGACCAGTACATGGTCGATGCGCAGGCCCCGGTTCTTCTGGAAACCCAGCATGCGGTAGTCCCACCAGCTGTAGCTCTTGGGCGGTTGCTCGAACATCCGGTAGCTGTCGCTCAGTCCGAGCTCGAGCAGCTCGCGGAACTGGCGCCGCTCGGCGCTGGTGTGGTGGATGGTCTCGCGCAGGCCCTCGGGGTCGTAGCTGTCGCGGTCCTCGGGTGCGATGTTGAAGTCGCCCAGCAGCACCAGCCTGGGGTGTTGCGCCAGCTCGCCGCGCAGCCATTCACGCAGCGCGTCGAGCCACTGCATCTTGTAGACGAACTTCTCGCTCTCGGGGTCCTGGCCGTTGACGAAATAGCCGTTGACCACGCGCAGCGGACCCTGTGCCGTCTCGATGGTGGCGGCAATCACGCGCGACTGCTCGTCGGCGTAGCCCGGGATGTTGCGCACCAGGTCGGTCGGTTCGCTGC
Source organism: Burkholderiales bacterium (assembly GCA_026400105.1). Taxonomy (GTDB): domain Bacteria; phylum Pseudomonadota; class Gammaproteobacteria; order Burkholderiales; family Burkholderiaceae_C; genus Malikia. Next base: position 79,944 of record JAPLPQ010000091.1, on the reverse strand, counting down.
GCGAGATCAGCGCCACGCCGTTGTAGGTCTTCTGGCCGAACCAGGCGGCCTGGTAGCCGGCTTGCGCGAAGGCCTCGAGCGGGAACTTGTCGTCGCTCAGCTTGAGCTCCTGCAGCGCGAGCAGGTCTACGGGATTGTCGGCCAGCCAGTCCAGCACCTGGGGCAGGCGCACGCTCAGGGAGTTGACGTTCCAGGTAGCGATTTGCATAGCGTGTGATGTATCGGCTCGATTCGGGTTCGGGATGATCGATGCGTGGCGGGCTCAGACATGCAGCGCGGCCAAGGCACCGACGACCACGCCGATGCTGCCCATGCCGTACATGGCGAACTTGAGCCAGTCCTTGCGCGTCAGCAAGGCAATCGCAGCCAGGGCGATCGCCACCTGCAGTGCCGTGGTGGCCTGGGCCCAGCGGTGATGCTGGTGCATCTGCTGGTCGGATTGTTCGTCCCAGGTCCTGGATGCTGCTTCGAGCTGTTCGGCCTTGGCCTTGATCTCGGTTTTCTCGTCCTTGTAGCGCTTGATCTCGGCCTCGTAGAACGCCTGCCTGCTGGCCGGTGCCAGTTCCAGTGCCAGCTCGCTCAAGTTCTGCTTGCTGCTCTTGGCCTGGTAGTAGTTCCACTGGTTCGAGGCTTCGGTCTTCTTGATCGCGGCATTGTTCTTGTACAGGCCGGCATTGGCCTGGGTTGCGCCACCCATGTAGCCGAAGATCGCACCGACGGTGGCGATGATGGCGGTGAACATCGCGATCTGGTTGGTCATTCCCCTGTCGTCGTGACTGGCGTGCTGGACCGCGTGCTCGAGTTCGTGGTCATGCGGGCCGTGGACGTGAAAACCGTGTCCGGACATGTATCGGATTCCTTGCGATGGATGGAGAAGGGGAATGGCGCCGTCTGGGCGGTCAATCGCTATCGGGTCCCGGCCTGGGATCTGAGGGCAAGGCCGCCGGTGCCAAGTAGCCGATTTTATCCCTGCTGCTGCTATCCCGTAGCGCGGCAGCGGGTCCGTACAGGTGGTGCGGGGCGCGTATCATCATCGCTTTTGGCGGCCTGTCGATGAAGCGGCTGCGCACAAGGAACCCCTATATGAGCGACTACGATCTGGCGGCCCAAGTGGCCAGTGATGTGCAACGCGCCCTGGCCGAGGATGTCGGCAGCGGCGACCTGACCGCCGAGCTGGTGCCGGCCGAGCGCCGGGCCACCGCGACCATCATCTGCCGCGAATCGGCCGTCATCTGCGGCCGGCCCTGGGTCGACGAGGTGCTGCGCCAGGTGGCGCCCGGCGCCCAGGTCAACTGGCTGGTCGACGAGGGCGGCCGTTGCGAGCCGGGCCAGAAGATCGTCGAGATCACCGGCAGCGCGCGCGCGCTGCTGACGGCCGAGCGCACCTGCCTGAACTTCATGCAGACCCTCAGCGCGGTCGCGACCAAGACTGCCAAGTATGTCGGGGCAGTCGCAGGCACGCGCGCGGCCATCCTCGACACGCGCAAGACCATTCCAGGCCTGCGCGTGGCCGAGAAATACGCGGTGCGCTGCGGTGGCGGCAAGAACCACCGCATGGGCCTGTACGACGCGATCCTGATCAAGGAAAACCACATCGCTGCCGCCGGTGGCATCACGAACGCGCTGCGCGCGGCGCACAAGCTGGCCGACCGGGCCAGCTTCATCCAGGTCGAGGTCGAGACGCTGAACCAGCTGCAGGAAGCGCTCGATGCCGGCGTCAAGATGGTGCTGCTCGACAACATGGACCTCGAGACGCTGAAAAAGGCGGTCGAGCTGGCCGCTGGCCGCATCAGCCTCGAGATCTCGGGCGGCGTGACCTTCGACGGCTTGCGCCAGTTGGCCGAGACCGGGGTCGACCGGATCTCGGTCGGCGCGCTGATCAAGGACGTGCAGGCGATCGATTTCTCGATGCGCTTCCAGGACAGGCCGGTCGAGCAGACCGCCTGATGCGAGCCAGGGGCCATTGGGGCCCCTTGCTGTTTCCGACAGGGCGGCCTCGGGCCGCGGCGTTTCAGCGCTCGTAGCTCGCGAAGTCGAATCCCAGGCCGCTGGCTGCGACATGGGATTCGCGCGCGGTCTCGCGCCACTCCGGGCCCAGCTCGGGCGCATGGGCATCGCCCTCGTAGTCGCGGGCGATCTCGGTCACGATCACGCGCTGGGCCAGCGGCAAGGCCTGGGCGTAGATCTGCGCGCCGCCCATGACCCAGAGCTCGGCTGGCGACTCGGCCAGCGCGGCGCAATGCGCCATCGCCTGTTCCAGGCTGGCCAGCGCCAGCGCGCCCTCGGCCTGCAGCTGGGCGGCGGTGGCGGCGTCGCGCGTCAGCACGATATTGAGCCGGCCGGGCAGCGGGCGGAACCTGGCTGGCAGCGATTCCCAGGTCTTGCGACCCATGATGACCGGCCAGCCTTGCGTCAGGCGCTTGAAATGGGCCAGGTCCTCCGGCAGATGCCAGGGCATGGCGTTGTCCTTGCCGATGACGCCGTTGGCGGCGCGGGCATAAATCAGGTTCAGTCGCATCGGTCGATTGTCCCACGCTGCAGTCACGATGAGCCGGGCAGGTCGCGGTCGCCGGTCTGGAGGGGGTGGCATGATCGTCAGGGTCAGATCCGAATCAATCGCGTCAGAATACGAATCCATGAACACAAGTCTGCAAGCATTGCTCGGGCTGCGCCTGCCCGTCATCCAGGCGCCGATGGCCGGTTCCCAGGGCAGCGCGCTGGCGCTGGCCGTCACGAACGCCGGCGGCCTGGGCTCCTTGCCGGCCGCGACGCTGAGTCCGGCGCAGCTGCGCGATGAGCTCGAAATCCTGCACCGCGCGGCGCAAGGGCCCTGGAACGTCAACTTCTTCTGTCACCAGCCGCCGCAGGCCGATGCGCAGCGCGAAGCCCTTTGGCGCGCGGCGCTGGCCCCGCTCTGCGCCGAAGCCGGGCTGCCCGCGCCCGAAGGGCCGGCCATCGCGGCGCGCGCGCCTTTCGATGCCGCCGCCGCCGACCTGCTCGAGGCCTTTCGCCCGCCGGTGGTGAGCTTTCACTTCGGCCTGCCGGCGCCCGAGCTGCTCGCGCGCGTCAAGTCCTGGGGCTCCAAGGTGCTGTCGAGCGCGACCACGGTCGAGGAGGCGCTGTGGCTGCAGGCAAACGGCGCCGACGCCATCATCGCCCAGGGCCTGGAGGCCGGCGGCCACCGCGGCATCTTCCTGGGGGATGACCTCACGACCCAGCTCGGGACTTTCGCGCTGCTGCCGCAGATCGTGCGCGCGGTCGAACTGCCGGTGATCGCGGCTGGCGGCATCGCCGACGCGGCCGGGGTCGCGGCGGCGCGCGCGCTCGGCGCCTCGGCGGTCCAGGTCGGCACCGCCTATCTGCTGTGTCCCGAGGCGGGCACCAGCGCGCTGCACCGGGCCGCGCTGCAGTCGGCGCAGGCCCGGCACACGGCGCTGACCAATGTCTTCACGGGACGGCCGGCGCGCGGCATCGTGAACCGCGCCATGCGCGCGCTCGGCGCTGATGGCAGCTCGGGCGGCTGCATCAGCCGCCAGGCGCCAGCTTTTCCGCTCGCGGCCACGCATCTGGCGCCATTGCGCGCCTGGGCCGAGGCACAAGGGCGGGATGATTTCACGCCGCTGTGGGCCGGCCAAGCCGCGCCGCTGGCGCGCGCAATGCCCGCAGCCGATCTCACGCTCGCGCTGGCCGAGGGCTGGCGCGGCTGACGCAACCTGACAGAGCCTGCGCAGCGCAGTCATCTGCGCTGGAGCAGGCTTGGTGCGTGAGCTGCGCGCCGCTCAGCGCCTGCTCAGAGTCCCCAGCGCGGGATCGCGTGCTGGCCGTAGCTGATCGAGATGTTCTTGGGCTCGGTGTAGGTCTGCAGGCTCCAGTGGCCGCCGTCGCGCCCGAGGCCGCTGGCCTTGATGCCGCCGAACGGCGGACGCGGGTCGCGCGCGCTCTGGCTGTTGACATAGCAGACACCGGCCTCGAGCGCGGCGGCGACCCGGTGCGCGCGGCCGGCGTTCTCGCTCCAGACATAGCTGGCCAGGCCGTAGGGGTTGTCGTTGGCCTGCGCGATCGCATCCGCCTCGTCGCTAAAGGGCAGCAGGCAGGCGACCGGGCCGAAAATTTCCTCGCGCATGATGCGCATGCCGGGCCTGACATCGGCGAACACGGTCGGCCAGACGAAGTTGCCGTCGCGCACCGCCGCAGCCGGCTCGGGCGCGTAGTCGGGCCGTTGCACGCCACCGCACAGCAGCGTGGCGCCTTCCTGCAGGCCGAGCTCGATGTAGCCGCGCACCCGCGCCAGATGGCCCTGGCTGACCATCGGCCCGATCACGGTCGCCGGGTCGAGCGGGTCGCCGACGGTGATGCGCTTGGCGCGTTCGACGAAGCGGCGCGCGAACTCGGGGTAGATCGACTGCTGCACCAGGATGCGGCTGCCGGCGGTGCAGCGCTCGCCGTTGATGCTGAAGATCATGACCAGCGCGGCGTCGAGCGCGCGTTCGAAGTCGGCGTCCTCGAACACGATGAAGGGGCTCTTGCCCCCGAGCTCCATGCTGTATTTCTTGAGTCCGGCGTTGCGCACGATCGCGTTGCCGGTCGCGGTCGACCCGGTGAAGGACGCCAGCCGCACATCGGGATGCGCCACCAGCGGCGCGCCGGCATCCCGGCCATTGCCCTGCACGATGTTGAGCACGCCGGGCGGCACGCCGGCCTCCAGCGCGAGCTGGCCCAGGCGCGCGGCCGTCATCGGGCTGAGTTCGCTGGGCTTGAGCACCGCGGTGTTGCCAAAGGCCAGGCAGGGCGCGACCTTGGCGCTGGCGGTCAGCAGCGGCACGTTCCAGGGGCTGACCAGCGCGCAGACACCGACTGGCTGCAGCAGCGTGTAGTTCAGGTGGGTCGGCGTCGGGTGGGTCTGGCCATCCATGCGCGTGCAGAGCTCTGCATAGTGGTGAAAGCTGTCGGCCGCGCGCGGCACCAGGCTCGATCCGGTCTGCGTGATCGCCTGGCCGCAGTCGGCGGTCTCGATCCGCGCCAGCTCGGCCTGGTCGCGCGTGATCAGCTCGCCCAGGCGGTGCATGATCCGGGCCCGTTGCGCGGGCGGCGTGGCGGCCCAGGCCGGGAACGCCGACTTGGCCGCGGCGACGGCAAGCTGCACTTCCTCGGCCGATCCGGCGGCGACTTCGGCCAGCAGCTGCTGGTTGGCGGGGTTGATGCTGTTGAAATGCTCGCGACCGGCGACTGCCTGGCCGTTGATCAGGTGGGGGATGCGCATGGAATGTCCGTTGGTGGCGGGCCGCCTTGGCGGCGCTCGCCTGCTATGTCACCCTATGGTAACGGAGCCCCCGCCGATTGCTGCCGGGCGGAATGCTGGAACAATGTGCCGGTCATTCCCCGCCATCCCGCATCATTCCCACCCGCAACAGAAAGAAGGCGCAGCGCCATGGACCTCCAGCTTCAAGACCAGCATGTATTGATCACCGGCGGCAGCCGCGGCATCGGGCTCGCCTGCGCGCGCCAGTTCCTGGCCGAGGGCGCCCGCGTGACCCTGGTCGGGCGCGACAGCGGGCACCTGCAGGCGGCGCGCGCCAGCCTGCTCGAGCAGCACCCGGGCCGCGAGGACGCGATCCGCCTGCTGAGCGCCGACCTGCGCGACCCGGCGGCTGCGCAAGCCATGGTCGAGCAGGCTCAGGTCGCTGCGCCGGCCGGGCTCGGCCCGGTCGATGTGCTGGTCAACTGCGCCGGCGCCGCGCGCCGCACCCCGCCCGATGAACTGAGCCCGGCCGCCTGGCACGAGGCGATGCAGGCCAAGTTCTTCAGCTACCTGCATGTGATCGATCCGCTGGTCAAGCAGATGGCCGCGCGCGGTCGCGGCGTGATCGTCAACGTGGTCGGCATGGGCGGCAAGGTCGCCAGCCCGATCCACCTGCCGGGCGGCTCGGCCAATGCGGCGCTGATGCTGGCCAGCTCCGGCCTGGCGGCGGCCTATGCCGGCTGCGGCGTGCGCGTCAACGTCGTCAATCCGGCCCAGACCCGGACCGAACGGCTTGACGAGGGCCTGCTGGCCGAGGCCAGGCTGCAGGGCATCACGCCGCAGCAGGCGCTGGACCGCATCAACCAGCGCCACCCGATGGGCCGCATCGCCGAGCCGGGCGAGATCGCCGACGCGGTCTGCTTCCTGGCCTCGGCGCGCGCCAGCTATGTCAACGGCGCGGTGCTGTCGATCGACGGCGGCCTGACGCCGCTGGTCGCCTGAGCGCGGCGAGCGCAACCCCGGCGGCGCAGCGCGCTCGCCCGGCCTTAAAATGAAGGGTTAGCTGCCGGTTCCGGCCGGCAGCTTGTGTCGATCAACCCCTAGCCCTCGACGCGCCCGCAGGCGCTGCCGACCATGACCCAGCCTTCAGCAAAACCCGTGGCCTCCGTGGCCGAGATCCGCAAGACCTTCCTGGACTTCTTCGCCGCCAAGGGCCACACCGTGGTGGCGTCGAGCCCGCTGGTGCCGGGCAACGACCCGACGCTGATGTTCACCAACTCGGGCATGGTCCAGTTCAAGGACGTGTTCCTCGGCAGCGACAAGCGCAGCTATGTGCGCGCGGCCTCGGTCCAGGCCTGCCTGCGTGCCGGCGGCAAGCACAACGACCTCGAGAACGTCGGCTACACCGCGCGCCACCACACCTTCTTCGAGATGCTGGGCAACTGGTCGTTTGGCGACTACTTCAAGCGCGAGTCGCTCAAGTGGGCCTGGGAGCTGCTGACCGAGGTCTACGGCCTGCCCAAGGAGCGCCTGCTCGCGACCGTCTACGCCGAGGACGACGAGGCCTATGACATCTGGACCAAGGAAATCGGCCTGCCCGCCGACCGCGTGATCCGCATCGGCGACAACAAGGGCGGCCGCTACAAGTCCGACAACTTCTGGATGATGGCCGACACCGGCCCCTGCGGTCCCTGCTCCGAGATCTTCTACGACCACGGCGACCATATCCCCGGCGGCCCCCCGGGCAGCCCGGACGAGGATGGCGACCGCTTCATCGAGATCTGGAACAACGTGTTCATGCAGTTCGAGATGGCCGAGGACGGCTCGGTCTCGCCGCTGCCGGCACCCTGCGTCGATACCGGCATGGGCCTGGAGCGCCTGGCCGCGATCCTGCAGGGCGTGCACAGCAACTACGAGATCGACATCTTCGATGCGCTGATCAAGGCCGCCGCGCGCGAGACCGGCTGCACCGACCTGCACAACCCGTCGCTGCGCGTGATCGCCGACCATGTGCGCGCGACTTCCTTCCTGGTCAGCGACGGCGTGCTGCCGTCCAACGAAGGCCGCGGCTATGTGCAGCGCCGCATCGTGCGCCGCGCGATCCGCCACGGCTACAAGCTGGGCCGCAAGACCCCGTTCTTCCACAAGCTGGTGCCGGATCTGGTCGCGCTGATGGGCGCGGCCTATCCGAGCCTGGCCAACCAGGCGCAGCGCATCACCGAGGTGCTGAAGGCCGAGGAAGAGCGCTTCTACGAGACGCTGGAAAACGGCATGCAGATCCTCGACGCCGCGCTGGCCGATGGCGCCCAGGTGCTGCCGGGCGAGGTCGCCTTCAAGCTGCACGACACCTACGGCTTCCCGCTCGATCTCAGCAACGATGTCTGCCGCGAGCGTGGCCTGGGCGTCGACGAGGCCGGCTTCGCCGCCGCGATGGAACGCCAGAAGGCGCAGGCGCGCGCCGCCGGCAAGTTCAAGATGGACAAGGCGCTCGACTATTCCGGCGCCGGCAACGAGTTCGTCGGCTACGAGCAGCTGCAGCAGCAGTCCAAGGTGGTCGGGCTCTACCTCGATGGCGTGGCCGTGGCCGAGCTCAAATCCGGCCAGACCGGCGTGGTCGTGCTCGACAGCACCCCGTTCTACGCCGAGTCGGGCGGCCAGGTCGGCGACCAGGGCATTCTGACCAGCGGCTCGGCGCGCTTTGCCGTCGGCGACACGCTCAAGATCAAGGCCGACGTGTTCGGCCACCACGGCCAGCTCGAAACCGGCACGCTGGCGGTCGGCGACCATGTCGAGGCGCTGGTCGATGCCGACCTGCGTTTCGCCACCGTGCGCAACCACAGCGCGACCCACCTGATGCACAAGGCGTTGCGCGAGGTGCTGGGCACCCATGTGCAGCAGAAGGGCTCGCTGGTCACGGCCGAGCGCACCCGCTTCGACTTCGCGCACAACGCGCCGGTGACCGATGCCGAGATCCGCCAGATCGAAGCCATCGTCAACGCCGAGATCCTGGCCAACGCCGCCGCCCAGGCGCGCGTGATGGACATCGAGTCTGCTCAGCAGACCGGCGCCATGATGCTGTTCGGCGAGAAGTACGGCGAGACCGTGCGCGTGCTCGACATCGGCTCCAGCCGCGAACTCTGCGGCGGCACCCATGTCCAGCGCACCGGCGACATCGGCCTGTTCAAGGTCGTGGCCGAGTCGGGCGTCGCCGCTGGCGTGCGCCGCATCGAGGCCGTGACTGGCGCCAACGCGCTGGCCTACCTGCAGTCGCTCGAAAGCACGGTCGCCCAGGCCGCCGCCGCGCTCAAGGCACCGGTGGCTGAACTGACGAACCGCATTCAGCAGTCGCAGGACCAGATCAAGGCGCTCGAGAAGGAAATCGCCGCCCTCAAGGGCAAGCTGGCCTCGGCCCAGGGCGACGAGCTGCTGGGCCAGGCGGTCAATGTCAACGGCATCCAGGTGCTGGCGGCCGTGCTGCAGGGCGCCGATGCCAAGGTGCTGCGCGACACGATGGACAAGCTGAAGGACAAGCTCAAGACCGCCGCCATCGTGCTGGCCGCGGTTGACGGCGCCAAGGTCCAGCTGGCCGCCGGCGTGACCGCCGACAGCGTGGCCAAGGTCAAGGCCGGCGAGCTGGTCAACTTCGTGGCCCAGCAGGTCGGCGGCAAGGGCGGCGGCAAGCCCGACCTGGCGATGGCCGGCGGCACCGACGCCAGCAAGCTGGCGCAGGCGCTGGCCAGCGTGCCGGCCTGGGTCGCCGAGCGCGCCTGATACGGCGCTGGTCGCATCAACCCCGGGGGCCGAATGGCCCCTTTTTCATGGGCGAGCCCGCTGGGCCGCACCGCAACGAAAGCCATGATTCGGTCATGGCAGTTCCATCCAGGAGTATCGAGATGACCCTATCCGCCCGCCAGCAGGCTATCGTCCAGTCCCTGCTCGAAGCCCGCCGCCTCGGCCAGCCCTGGCAGCCCGAGGCCTATGACGAAAGCCTGGATCTTGACGACGCCTATGCCGTCCAGGCCGGCGTGGCGCAGGCGCTCGGCTGGTTTCCCGAAGGCCCCAGGGCCTGGAAGGTCGGCGGCACCTCGCTGGTGACGGCCGCGCCCTTGCCCGAGCTGCTGACCAGCCCCGCGACCTGGCCGGCTGCGGCGCAGCCCGAATGGCTGATCGAGGCCGAGCTGGCGTTTCGTCTGGAGCGCACCCCCTCGGGCCCGGCTGATCTGCTGGCCTGCCTGGGCCAGGTCTGCGTGTCGATCGAGCTGATCGGCACCCGGCTGGCGGGCGGCCTGCAGGCGCCGACGGCCTGGAAGATCGCCGACCAGAGTGTGCATGCCGGGCTGGTCATCGGCCCCGAGCTGCCCTATGCGCAGGTCGCCGGTTTCGGTCCGGCCGACTGGGCCGGACTGGCCTGCCGGATCGAGGTCAACGGCCAGATCCGGGCCCAGGGCCAGGGCGGTCATCCGAGCGGTGATCCGCTGGCGACCCTGCCCTGGCTGCTGGCCCATGCCGCCGCCCATGCCACGGCTCACCCCGGTGGCCTGCGCGCGGGCGACCTGGTCACCACCGGTGCCTGGCTGGTAGCGACGGTGCGCGCCGGCGATGAGGTCTTGGTCTCGTTCGATGGCCTGGGCCAGGCGCGGCTGCTGATGACCGCCTGATCCGAGGGATCGAAAATTTTCTTGGCAAGTTGAAACTTTTTGCTTGTACTCTGATCAAAAAGGCGACAAAGTGCGGGGACGAATTCCCTGCCACCCGTTCAGCGACGCTTTTTTCAGGAGACCGGATCATGAGTTTTCAACGTTTTCTCAGCCTCGTCGAGGCCTTGCGCCAGTCGCCGACCTATCCCGAGATGGACCCGATCGAGGAGCGCATGCTCAACGCCATGGCTGCGGCCTGGCATGCCGACACGCGTCTGACCGTGATGTCGGTCATGCACATGTTTCCGACCATCTCGCCGAGCACCGTGCACCGGCGCCTGAAGTCGCTGCGCGCCAAGGGGTTGATCGAGCTGGCCCCGGATCTGGAAGACAACCGCATCAAGTATGTCCAGGCCACTGGCCGGACCGAGGACTATTTCGCCACGCTCGGCCGTTGCATGGCCCAGGCCCAGCACTGAGCTTCAGGGTCAGGTTTCAGGGCCAGGCCAGTTCGAGCCGGCTCTCGAAGCACCGGCGCTGACCCGTGACCGGGTCATCGAAGGCCATCGCCCGCGCCAGTAGCCGCAGCGGCTCGGCGTAATCCTCCAGCTCGCCGGGACGGCGCAACACCCGTGGATAGAACTGGTCGCCCAGCAGCGGCAGGCCGAGCGCGTTCATGTGCACGCGCAGCTGGTGCCGCTTGCCGGTCACGGGCGACAGCCGGTAGCGCGCCCAGCCGCCGCGGCGCTCGATTTCCGCTATTCCAGTCTCGCTGTTGTCTACCAGGCCCTCGTGCGGCAGCGCCTCGCGCATCTTGTAGAAGGCGTCTTCCTGCTCGAGGATATGGCTGCGCCTCGTGTGCGGCCAGTCCAGCCGGTCGCAGGCGGGGGCGATCGCCTCGTAGGTCTTGTCGATCAGGCGCTCGCGGAACAGGCGCTGGTAGGCGTCGCGGTCCTGCGGCCGCACGCTGAACACCACCAGGCCGGCGGTCTCGCGGTCGATCCGGTGCAGCGGGCTCAGGTTCGGCAGGCCGAGCGCCTTCTTGAGTCGCACCAGCAGCGTCTGCTGCACATAGCGCCCGCCTGGCGTCACGGGCAGGAAATGCGGCTTGTCGGCCACCACCAGGTGATCATCCTGGAACACCACCGATTCGTAGTAGGGGATCTCGGGCTCGTCGGGCAGGCTGCGCCAGTAGTAGGCGCGCGCGCCGTTCTGGTAGGGGTGGGAGGGCGCCAGCGGCTGGCCGTCCTCGCCCACGACCTCGCCGGCTTCCATGCGCTGCTGCCAGGCTTCGCGGCTGACCGCCGCCAGCCGCTCGGCCAGGTAGTCGAGCAGGGTCGGCCAGGGCGGGGCCTTCATGCGCGGCAGCGCGACGCAGCTCGGCGAGACGCCGTCGCGCATCGCGATCGCGTGGTTCTTCGGCACATGGGCCATGGGTGTAGCGTCAGAGGGCGTTGCGGGACATGGGCATACTTTCAGTTCTGCCCATCGAAGCGGCCCGGCACGCGGGCGCGCAGGCGCAGGTCGCGCCCGACCGGCGTCGCCTCGACGAATTCGAGCGCTATGCCTTGCGCCAGCTCGGTCAGCGGGCCGATCGCGGCCAGCCCCATGCCGGGGCCGAGCAGCTTGGGCGCCAGATACAGCAGCAGCTCGTCGACCAGGCCCTCGCGCAGCAGACTGCCGTTGAGCTTGTGGCCGGCCTCGACATGCAGTTCGTTGATGCCGCGCCTTGCCAGGTCCTGCAGTAGCTTGGCCAGGTCGACCTTGGCCTGCGCGCCCGGTCGGGCCTGGCCGGCGCAATCGATCACGGTCACGCCCCGATCGGCCAGCGCGGCGCGCTTGTCCTGTGTCGCTGCCGGGTCGCAGGCGGTATAGACCAGCAGCGCGCCGGGCGGCGCGATGATTCTGGCGTCTAGCGGCAGCTCGAGCCTGGAGTCGACCAGCACGCGCAGCGGTTGGTGCGCGGTCTCGACCAGTCGCACGTCGAGGCGCGGATCGTCCTCCAGCACGGTGCCGATGCCGGTCAGGATCGCGCCGGCGCGCTTGCGCCAGGCGTGACCATCGGTGCGCGCGGCCTCGGCCGTGATCCACTGGCTGGCGCCATTGGCCAGCGCGGTCGTGCCGTCGAGCGAGGCCGCCATCTTCATCCGGACCCAGGGCAGGCCGCGCACCATCCGGCTCAGGAAACCGATGTTGCGCTCGCGGCTCGCGAGGGCCAGCGGGTGCTCGGTCGGCAGCAGCTCGACCTCGATGCCGGCCGCGCGCAGTCGCGCGATGCCTTGGCCGCCAACCAGCGGGTTCGGGTCGGCCAGCGCGACGATCACGCGAGCCACGCCAGCCGCGATCAGCGCGTCGCAGCAGGGCGGGGTGCGGCCATGGTGGCTGCAGGGCTCGAGCGTGACGATCGCGGTTGCGCCGCGCGTGTCGGCGCCGGCGGCTTGCGCCGCGCGCAACGCCATCACCTCGGCATGCGGGCCGCCGGCCTGCTGGGTATGACCCTCGAAGACCCGGCCATCGGCCAGGATCAGGCGGCAGGCGACGCGCGGATTGGGCTCGGACAGGCCGGTGGCCTGTGCCGCCAGCGCGTCGAGCGCGAGCAGGTCGCCCAGCCCGCCCGGACTGTCCAGGGTGGGGGTGTCGTTCATCGCGCGCAATCCGGCCGTATCAGGCCGCATCAGGCCGCGACGCGACGGAACACCAGGTCCCAGACGCCATGGCCCAGGCGCAGGCCGCGGTTCTCGAACTTGGTCAGCGGGCGGTAGTCGGGCTTGGGCGCGTAGCCTTGCAGGCCGGCGTCAAGCGCGCTGTTGGCCAGCCGCGGCTCGGCGCTCAGCACCTCGAGCATCTGCTCGGCATAGGGCTGCCAGTCGGTCGCGCAATGCAGGTAGCCGCCGACCTTGAGCCGGCCGACCAGCTTGGCGATCAGGGGCGACTGGATCAGGCGGCGCTTGTTGTGCTTCTTCTTGTGCCAGGGATCGGGGAAGAAGATGTGGATGCCGTCCAGGCAGCCTTCGGTCAGCATATGGTCGATCACCTCGACCGCGTCATGCTGCAGGATGCGGATGTTGCCGATCTCCTGCTCGCCGATGCGCTTGAGCAGCGCGCCGACGCCGGGTTCATGTACCTCGCAGCACAGGAAGTTGTCGTCCGGGCGCACGCGCGCGATATGCGCGGTCGCCTCGCCCATGCCGAAGCCGATCTCGAGGATCAGCTGGCCCGGGCGGCCAAAGGCGGCTTGGGGCTCGAGCGGCTGCGGCGCGTACTGGAGCAGGAACTTCGGGCCCAGGTCCTCGAAGGCCTTGGCCTGGCCGGTCGTGGTGCGGCCGGCACGCTTGACATAGCTCTTGATGGTCTTGGGGTGGGCCACATGGGCCGGCGCCTGGGCGCCGCTCTCGCTCGCTTGAGCGTCGGCGACCGGCAGGTTGGTGGGGGAGGCGTTGTTTTCGGTGTTCACGGGGCCGGATTGTAGAGATTTGCCCAGGCGCGGGTCCAGCCGGCCAGGGCATCGGCCAGGTTGCTGGCCTGGGGCGGCAGGCCGAGCCGCTGCGCCGCCGCGTTCAGCGCGGCCAGCGGATCGGACAGGTCGAGCGCGGCGGCGCCGTTCTGCTTCGAGAGTTTTTCGCCGTTGGCGCCACAGACCAGCGGCGTGTGCAGGTAGCGCGGCCGCGGGTAGCCCAGCGCCTGCTGCAGCAGGATCTGGCGCGCGCTGTTGTCGGCCAGGTCCTGGCCGCGCACGATATCGGTGATGCCCTGTTCGGCATCGTCGACCACCACCGCGAGCTGGTAGGCCCAGAGTCCGTCGGCGCGCTTGAGCACGAAGTCGCCGACCTCGTCGGCCACATGCTGTTGCTGCGCACCGAGCCGGCGGTCGTTCCAGTGCAGTGTGGCAGGCAGGCCCAGGTCGGCGCTGAGCGCCGCGATGTCGAGCCGCCAGGCGCGCGCCAATCTGCCCTGCAGGCCGCCGTTGGCGGGCCGGCAGCGGCCGGGATAGACCAGTTCCCCGTGCCGTTCACGCTGGGCGCCGCTCTGCAGCAACGCCTGCGCGATGTCCTTGCGCGTGCAGCCGCAGGGGTAGGCCCAGCCATTTTCGATCAATCGGTCGAGCGCGGCCTGGTAGGCAGCACCCCGGTCGGACTGGCGCAGCACCGGCTCGTCGCTGACCAGGCCGCAGCGGACTAGCTGGCGCAGGATCTGGTCGGCCGCCGCAGGCAGGCAGCGCGGCAGGTCGACATCCTCGATCCTGACCAGCCAGACGCCCGAGTGCGCGCGCGCGTCGAGCCAGCTCGCGAGTGCCGCGACCAGCGAGCCGGCGTGCAGCAGCCCGGTCGGCGAGGGCGCGAAGCGTCCCCGGTAGCCGCTCATGCCGCCAGATGCAGGCCGAGTTCGAGCCCGGAGACAAAGGCGTCCTCGACCCGGTGGCCCAGGCACCAGTCGCCGCAGAGCGCGATTCCGCTCTTGTCGTCGGCCAGATAGGGCTGGCCCAGCGGCCGGCGGGTCTGGGCATAGAGCCAGCGGTGCGCGACCGCATGGCTCGGTTCGGCATGGATGCCGGTGATTTCGGCAAAGCCCTTCAGCAGCTTGGCGCTGACGCGCTCGGCGTCATCGTTCACATGCTCGGTCGACCATTCGGGGCTGGCCTGCACGGTCCAGCGCTCGATGCTGCCGCGCCCCGGCTTGCTGTTCTCGCGCGCCAGCCAGCGTACCCGGTGCTGCTGGCTGCGCGCGGCATTCCAGGTCGGCCCGAACGGCGCCGTATCCGACGAGGTGGCTTGCGGAAAAGCCAGCATCAGTGTCCAGCAGGGCGCGACCTCGACGCCGGCGATGGCCTGCTGCAACTCGGGCGCCAGCTGCGACTCCTGCAGCAGCTCGAGCGCCTGCGGCTGCGGCAGCGCCAGCACGACCTGGTCGAAGCCGCCCAGCACCTGCTGTGCGCCCTCGGCGCCTTCGCAGCGCAGCTGCCATTGGTCGGGGTGGATGGCGTCGCGCTCGATGCGCTTGACCCGGGTGCCGAAGCTCACGCTGGCGCCCAGGCTGCCGTCGGCCAGCGGCGCACCCAGCGCGCGCGCCAGCGCGCTCATGCCGGGGCTGGCGACCCAATGGGTCTCGGCCGCTGCCGGCGAGGCCGCCAGCGCCAGCCCTTCCTGGTCGAGCACGCGCATGGTCTCGGGAGCCCAGGGCTGGACCAGCTCGCCGAGCTCGCCCACCAGCTGCTCGAAGCGCGCATCGCGCACGGTGAAATACTGCGCCCCGTGGTCGAAGCTGCCGAACTCGGTCTTGCGCGTGGCCATGCGACCACCCCAGCCGCGGCTCTTGTCGAGCAGGGTCACGGACCAGCCGGCTTGCGCCAGTTGCCGGGCGCAGCTGACGCCGGCCATGCCGGCGCCGATCACGGCAAGCCGCCGCGGCGACTGGCTGTCGCTCTGGCTGGAAACGAGGTTCTGGTCGGATGAGGTCATCTGAAGTCTCCGGCGTGTGAGCGCCTAGGGTTGGGTGAAAGCAATTTAACACCAGGGCCGGTCTGGCGCACCTCTTGGCGGCGGCCTGGTTTCATTGGTGATGGTTTTCCAGCAGCGCGAGTCTTGTGCGCGGTTGCTCGACCTGTGCCAGCCACCAGGCCAGCGCGCGCCCTTCGCCGCTGCCGGCGCGCCAGACATAGCCGACCCGTATATTGCGCCTGGGCTGGCTGACCGGCTTGGCCACCAGCCGTCCGGCGTCGAGGTAGGGCCGCGCCAGCGGCAGCGGCAGCCAGCCGCAGCCCAGGCCGCGCAGTTGCGCCTCGAGCTTGTGCTGCATGGTCGCGACCGTCAGCACATCCTGGCCGGGCAGCAGGTTGACGGTGACGCCGCGTCCACGCTGCGAGGAGTCGGCCGCCGCGACCGCCCGGTAGCGCTTGATCTCTTCGCTGTCGAGCGGCTCCTTGGCGCTGGCCAGCGGGTGGTGTGGCGCCACCGCGAACACGAAGTCGACCGATCCCATCTCCTGCAGGCTCAGGCCGCTGCTGGGCGCCAGGTCGGTCGGCACGCCGAGCGCCAGGTCGGCCTGGCCGTTGAGCAGCGCCTCCCAGGTGCCTGACAGGGTTTCGGCGCGCAGGCGCAGCCGGGTCGGCGCGCCCAGCGCATAGAAGGCCTCGCAGAGCTCGAACAGCGTGCTGCGGGCGATCAGCGCATCGGCCGCGATCGTGAGCTCGGGCTCCCAGCCGGTCGCGACCCGGCGCACCCGCTGCGCGACCGCGTCGAGTTCGCGCAGCAGATGCTCGCCGGCGCGCAGCAGCTCGGTGCCGGCCGGCGTCAGGCGGGCGCGGCGCGAGCTGCGGTCGAACAGCAGCACGTCGAGCGCGTCTTCGACCTGGCGCACCCGGTAGGTCAGTGCGCTGGGCACCAGACCGAGTTCGCGCGCCGCCGCCGCCATGCTGCCGGTGCGGGCGACGGTCTCGATCAGGTCGAGGTTTTCGGGCGAGAGGGCGGCCAGTTGTCGCTGCATGTCGGCGTTCCAGTATTCACAATTTTTGAATTGTGCCGGCAAAATGCTGGGCTGAACAGACCTGTTCCAGGCCCTAAAGTTCTGTCATTGACTTTTGATAACGAACAGGAGAGCCCCGCATCATGATCAGTCTGCGCCAATCACGCGAACGCGGCTATGCCGACCACGGCTGGCTCAAGAGCTTCCATTCCTTCTCGTTTGCCGGTTACTACGACCCGCAACACATGGGCTGGGGCAATCTGCGCGTCATCAACGAAGACCGCATCGCGCCCGGCACCGGCTTTGGCACCCATGGCCACCGCGACATGGAGATCGTCAGCTATGTGATGAGCGGCCGCCTGGCGCATCAGGACAGCATGGGCAATGTCCAGACCATCCCGCCGGGCGAGGTGCAGCGCATGAGCGCGGGCTCCGGCGTGCGCCACAGCGAGTTCAACCACGCGCCCGACCAGACCACGCATTTCCTGCAGATCTGGATCGAGCCCGACCAGGCCGGCATCGCCCCCGGCTACGAGCAAAAGGCGTTTGCCGACGCCGACAAGCGTGGCCGGCTCTGCCTGGTCGCCTCGCGTGACGCCGCCCAGGGCTCGGTCACCATCCATGCCGATGCCCGGATCTATGCCGGCCTGTTCGACGGCGCCGAGCAGGCCGAGCTCGCGCTCGATCCGGCGCGCAAGGCCTATGTGTTTCTCGTGCGCGGCAGCCTGAGCGTCAACGGCCAGGCGCTGCAGGCTGGCGACGCCGCGTTGCTGGCGCAGGAGTCGCTGCTGCAGCTCGGGCAGGGCGTCGATGCCGAAGTGCTGGTGTTTGACCTTGCGCCCTGAGTCGGGCAAATTGCAAGAATTTTTCGCGCCCTGATTCGTCGGGCGTTTTTTCCGGCGCCGCTGGCGCCTTCATTGCAGGAGTTTCAAGATGGCAAACGTAGTTGTGGTTTATCACTCGGGTTACGGACATACCCAGCGCGTCGCGCAGCAGGTCGCCCAGGGCGCTGGCGCCGAACTGCTGGCGATCGATGCCGACGGCAACCTGGCCGAAGGTGGCTGGGAAACCCTGGCCGCTGCCGATGCGATCATCTTCGGCACGCCGACCTATATGGGCGGCCCGAGCTGGCAGTTCAAGAAGTTTGCCGACGCATCGTCCAAGGCCTGGTTCGGCCGCACCTGGCAGGACAAGGTCTTTGGCGGCTTCACTGCCAGCGCCAGCCTCAACGGTGACAAGGGCGCCTGCCTGATCCAGCTCCAGACCCTGGCCTCGCAGCACGGCGGCCTCTGGGTCAGCTTGGGGCTGCCGCCGGCCAACAGCTCGGCCTCGAGCCGCGCCGATGTCAACAACCTGGGCGGCTCGGTCGGCCTGATGGTGCAATGCGCCTCCGACGCCGGCGCCGACCAGATCCCGTCCGGCGACCTCGAGACCGCGCGCCGCTACGGCGAGCGCGTCGCGACCGTGGCCGCCAAGTTCAAGGGCTGAAGCGGCAGGGCGGCGCCAGCAGCCGGCCATCCGTTCACCTAAAATCCAGGGATGTTCGTCCACCTGCGCCTGCACTCCGAGTTCTCCGTCGTCGACGGCACCATCCGCCTCGATGAAGTCGTCGAGGCCGCGGCCGCCGACGGCCAGCCCGCTCTGGGCCTGACCGACCTGTCCAACCTGTTCGGCGCCATCAAGTTCTACCAGGCCGCGCGCGGCGCCGGCGTCAAGCCGGTGTTGGGCGCCGAGGTCTTTGTCCACGGCCTCGGGCCCGATGTGGCGCCGGGCGCCTCGGTGCAGCAGCAAAGCCTGCCGCGCATGCTGCTGCTGGTGCAGAGCCACCAGGGCTATCTGAACCTGTGCGAACTGCTGTCGCGCGCCTGGACGCGCAACATGCTGCGCGACCAGGCCGCGATCAAGTGGGAATGGCTGCAGGAGCTGTCCGAGGGCCTGATCCTGCTGTCGGGCGCGCACAGCGGCCCGGTCGGGCTGGCGTTGCTGGCCGGCGACGAGGCGCGCGCGACCGAGCTCGCGCAGCAGCTGGCCGCCGCCTTCCCGCAGCGCTTCTACCTCGAGCTGCAGCGCGCCGGCCGCCCCGACGACGAGCGCCAGGTGGTCGGCGCGGTGCAGATCGCGGCCCGGCTGCAGCTGCCGGTGGTCGCGACCCATCCGGTGCAGTTCCAGGGGCGCGACGACTACGAGGCGCACGAGGCACGGGTCTGCATCTCGGAAGGCGAGATCCTGGGCAACCAGCGCCGGGTGCGTAAGTTCACGCGCGAGCAGTATTTCAAGTCGAGCGCCGAGATGGCGGCGTTGTTTGCCGACCTGCCCTCGGCGCTGGTCAACAGCGTCGAGATCGCGCGCCGCTGCAACCTCACCTTGGTGCTGGGCAAGCCGCAGCTGCCGAATTTCCCGATCCCCGAAGTCGACGGCGTGGTGATGTCGGTCGACGACTATTTCCGCCATGTCTCGCACCAGGGCCTCGAAGGCCGCCTGCTCCACCTGTTCCCCGACGAGGCCAAGCGCCAGCAGAACCGCCCGCGCTATGTCGAGCGGCTCGAGTTCGAGCTCAACACCATCCTCAAGATGGGTTTTCCGGGCTACTTCCTGATCGTGGGCGACTTCATCCAGTGGGCGAAGGAAAACGGCTGCCCGGTCGGGCCGGGCCGGGGTTCCGGCGCCGGTTCGCTGGTGGCCTACGCGCTCTTGATCACCGACCTCGACCCGCTGCAATACAACCTGCTGTTCGAGCGCTTCCTGAACCCGGAGCGGGTGTCGATGCCCGACTTCGACATCGACTTCTGCCAGACCAACCGCGACCGCGTGATCGACTATGTCAAGGACAAGTACGGCAAGGACGCGGTGAGCCAGATCGCCACCTTCGGCACCATGGCCGCGCGCGCGGCGATCCGCGACGTGGGCCGCGTGCTCGACTTCGCCTACGGCTTCTGTGACGGCATCTCCAAGCTGATCCCGAACAAGCCCGGCATGTCGGTCACGCTGCAGTACCCGCCCAGTCCGCCCAAGGCCGGCGACAAGAACAACTACGCGATCGCGATGGAGCCGGTGCTGGCCGAGCGCATCGAGCGCGAGGAGGACGTCAAGACCCTGATCGAGCTGGCGCAAAAGCTCGAGGGCATGACGCGCAACATCGGCATGCATGCCGGCGGCGTGCTGATCGCGCCCGGCAAGCTGACCGACTTCTGCCCGCTCTATCAGCAGCCCGGCAGCGACTCGGCGGTCAGCCAGTACGACAAGGACGACGTCGAATCGGTCGGCCTGGTCAAGTTCGACTTCCTGGGCCTGGCCACGCTGACCATCCTCGAGCTCGCGCGCGAGTTCATCGTGCGGCGCCACCCGGCGCAGCAGGGCTTCGCCTTCGAGCGTATCCCGCTCGACGACCGCAAGACCTACCAGCTGTTCTCCGACGGCAAGACCGAGGCGGTGTTCCAGTTCGAAAGCCGCGGCATGCAGGGCATGCTGCGCGACGCCAAGCCCAGCCGGCTCGAGGACCTGATCGCGCTCAACGCGCTCTATCGTCCGGGCCCGATGGACCTGATCCCGAGCTTCGTCGCGCGCAAGCATGGCCGCGAGGTGGTCGAGTACCCGCATCCGCTGGTCGAGCCGGTGCTGTCCGAGACCTACGGCATCATGGTCTACCAGGAGCAGGTGATGCAGACCGCCCAGGTGCTGGGCGGCTATTCCCTCGGCGGCGCCGACATGCTGCGCCGCGCCATGGGCAAGAAGAAGCCCGAGGAAATGGCCGAGCACCGCGTGATCTTCCGCAAGGGCGCGGCCGAGAAGGGCATCAGCCAGGAGAAGGCCGACGAGGTGTTCGACCTGATGGAGAAGTTCGCGGGCTACGGCTTCAACAAGTCGCACGCCGCCGCCTACTCGCTGCTGGCCTATCACACCGGCTGGCTCAAGGTCCATTTCACGGCGGAGTTCTTCTGCGCCAACATGACGATCGAAATGGACGACACCGACAAGCTCAAGGTGTTGTATGTCGATGCCACCAAGTTCGGCATCAGCTTCGATCCGCCCGATGTCAACCGCGGCAGCTACCGCTTCGAGCCGGTCAGCGACAAGGCGATCCGCTACGGCCTGGGCGCCGTCAAGGGCACCGGCCAGCAGGCGATCGAGGCCATCGTGGCGGCGCGCGAGGGCCGCGGCGTCGGTCCGCGTGGCGACCAGGCCGGTCCCTTCACCAGCCTGTTCGACTTCTGCGCCCGGGTCGACCGCAGCCGCCTGAACAAGCGCACGGTCGAGGCGCTGATCAAGGCCGGCGCCTTCGACTCGCTCGAGATCAACCGCGCCGCCTTGCTGGCCTCGGTCGAGCGCGCCTTCGATTTTGCCAATGCGCAGCAGGCCAACGCCAACCAGGGCGGCCTGTTCGACATCTTCGGCGCCGACAGCCAGGGCGCCAGCACCCAGGAGCCCGAGCTGGCCGCCATACCGCTCTGGGGCATCAAGGAGCGCCTGACCTACGAGAAGACCGCGATCGGCTTCTACCTGTCGGGCCACCTGTTCGACGAGGTCGAGCGCGAGGTGCGCCGCTTCGCCCGCATGCCGCTCGAGCATGTGGTCGACAGCCGCGATCCGATCATGGTCGCCGGCATCATCAACGACCTGCGCATCATCAACGGCCAGCGCGGCAAGGTCGCGATCTTCAAGCTCGACGACAAGAGCGGCACGCTCGAGGCCACTGCCGACGAGGCCCTGATCAACGCCAACAAGCATCTGCTCAAGGACGACGAGCTCGTGGTCGCGCAGGTGCTGGCGCAGCCGGACCGCTTCTCGGGCGGCATCCGGCTCAAGGTGCAGGCGCTGTGGGACCTGGGCGCGGCGCGCTGCCGCTTCGGCAAGTACCTGCGCGTGACGGTCAACGGGCGCACGCCCGACATCGCGGCCCTGCTGCGCGAGTTCCCGGCCCAGCGCGAGAGCGGCGAGCAGGGCGAGCTGGTGCGCGGCCTGCCGGTGCGGCTCGAGGTGCTGCGCGAGAGCGCGCGCTGCGAGGTCCAGCTCGGCGAGCGCGCCCAATGCTTCCCGACCGATGCCGCCCTGGCGGCCTGGAAGGCGCAGGCGCACGACAAGCGCGCCGAGATCGTGTTCGACTGATTCGGCGCTGGCGCTTCAGCGCGCCCGGCGCAGCAGCGGCGCCTGTTGCTCGAGCTGGGGCAGCAGCCCGCTGGCGAGCTGGAGCTGGGCCTGCAGCAGGCTGCCGACCGGGCCCCTGGCCGGTTCAGTCTCGGCCTCGGTCATCGCCGTGACGCCTGCAGCGGCCTCCAGCCGGCCCGATTCGAGCTGACGCGCCAGGTCTTCCAGGCCCTGTTGCAGCCCCTGCGCCGCCTGCCGGCTGGCTTCGTCGAGCTGGCCGGCCTCGAGCTCGCCCCGGTGCGCGCCCAGTGCCGACAGGTAGTTCTGCAGCATATGCGTCAGCACCAGAAAGCGGGCGCTGGCCGTCATGTTCAGCCGCTTGCCTTCGGGTTCCTTGCGCATCGCGGCGTAGGCGTTGGACAGCGCGGCTTCGGCGTTGTGTGCCTGGCGCCTGGCCTGCCGGTAAGCCAGGTGGTCCTGCTTGCCTTCCCGGTATTGTTCCAGGATCGCATGCAGGTAGCCGGCCTGGGCGCGCAAGGTCTGCGCCGCCAGCCGGGGCCAGTGCCGCGCCTGCCAGTTCGGCAGGATCAGCCAGGCCCCCAGGCCGGCGATCACGCTGCCGATCGCCGTGTCGAGCAGGCGCGCCGGGATCACGCCCTGCGACATGCCCATCTGGTGAAAGCTCAGCAGCACCAGCGTGGTCATCGCGCCGGTCGCGACCCGGATATCGCTCATGCGCTTGCCGATGAACAGCGCACCGGCCAGCACCATGCAGACCGCCTGCAGCAGCGGCCCCGGAAAGAGCCGGATCAGCACCCAACCCACCACCAGGCCGACCGCCGTGCCGAGCGCGCGCTGGCCGACCCGGCTCAGCGTGGCGGCGTACTGGGGCTGGCTGGCAAAGACCACCGTCAGCACGATCCAGTAGCCATGCGGGTCCTTGGTGGCCTGCATGATGCCGAATGCGAGCAGCAGCACCAGGCTCAGACGCAGGGCGTGGCGCATCAGGGCCGAATGCAGCGTGAGCTGGGCCCGGATGCGGCGCCAGGCCTCGCCCAGGCTGTGCACCTGGTGGTCGACCAGTGCCAGGTCGGGCGCCGCGCCGCCGCGCAGCGCGCTGGCGAAGACCTTGGCCAGCCCGGTCAGGTTGTCGCCCAGCGCGTGCAGCGCCTGCAACGGGCGCTCGGCGGGGCGGGGGGAGGCGGCGGTTTCGAGATAGGCGATGGCGGCCTGCATGTCCTCGATCGCGCGCGCGGTCTGGCCCTCGTGGCGCGGCGGCGTGCGCTCGCGGATCGCCTGCGCGAACTTGAGCGCCTGTTCGCCCTGCACGCTGAGCACGCGCTGGCAGCGGTAGAGCGCATCCGAGCGCGCAAAGGCGTCGGCCAGCAGGGTGTAGCTCTCGTGCGAGCTGCTGGTGCGCTCGTGGATGTCCTGCGCCGCCAGGTACTGGTGCATGGCCTCGCTGAGCCAGGCTGGCGGCTGGGCGCCAGCGATCCGGCTGAACAGGCTTTCCTTGGCGGCGTTGAGCGCGTCGACCACGCGGCCGTTGTGCAGCGCGAGTTCGAGCCGGCGGCGCTGGCGGTCAACGCCCTGCACCGGCTCGAGCAGCCTGGCCTTGAGCCGCAGGTATTCGCCCAGCAGGGCATAGAGCTGGGATAGCCGGTAGCGCACCGTCGGCTTGGGCCAGACCGCGGCCCACAGCAGCGACACCAGGCCGTACCAGACCGCGCCGCCCAGCAGATAGGGCGCGAGCTCGAGCGCCTGCGCCCGGTGGCTTTCGGCCGACAGCGCCGAGTAGATGAACAGCACCAGCGAGCCGAAGGCGAGCGCGCGGTAGCGTTCGCCCAGCGCGCCCAGCATCGTGAGCGTGAAGGCCGACAGCGCCAGCACGGCGGCCAGCAGCGCCGGCCAGGGCAGGGTCAGCCAGACCGCGGTCATCATGAAACCGAAACAGGCCAGTGCCAGCAGCAGGGTCTTGAGGCGACCGCGCCAGGCGTCGTCGGTTTCGGTGAAGGCGCAGGCCATCACGCCCAGCACCACCGGCATCAGCTCGTCCTGCCAGCCGGCGCGCCAGCCCAGTGCGAGGACGCAGGCCAGCGCCAGCAGGGCCTGCATGCCGCGGGTCACCCCTTCGTGATTGCGCGCGTGCTGCCAGCTCGCGATCCAGTTGTCGTTGACCATCGGTCTTCAGGCTCAGGGCCGGAACTTGATCACGAAGGTCGTGTCGGGCATGCGGCCGTTCTCGTCCTTGGGCAGCCGTCCGGCGCGGTCGATCGCGCGCAGCACCACCTCGTCGAAGGCCGGATTGCCGCTCGACTTGAGCAGGCGCTGGCTCAGGATGGTGCCGTCGGGCAGGGTCCTGATCTCGGCTTCCGCGCTCAGGTTGGACGGGAACGATTCGGGCGAGTTGTAGAAGGTCTTGATGCGCGCCGCCACCTTGGCCGCGTAGCCGGCCGAAGCCCCGCCACCACCGCCACCGTTGCCGCTCGATCCCCCATTGCCCGAGCCCGAACCGCCCGCGCTGCCACCGGCATTGCCGCCCGCGCCGCTGCCTTTGGCGCTGGCGTCGCCAGTGCCGCCGGCCTGGCCCATCATGCGCGCCAGCTGCTTCTTGCGGTCGGCCTCGATCTGCGCCTCGCGCTTGACTGCCTCGGCCTTGGCGGCCTTGTCCTTGGCCGCTTTCTCGGCTTTTTCAGCTTTCTCTGCCTTTTCGGCCTTCTCGGCCTTCTCGCGCGCGGCCTGTTGCTCGCGCTTCCTGTCTTCGGCTTCGCGCTTCTTCTTCGCCTCGTCCTGCTTGGTCTGCTCGCGCTTCTGGTCGGCCTTGTCCTCGGCGGCGCGCTGCTCCTTGAGCTTTTCCTTCTGTTTTTCCTGCTTGGCCTTTTCGGCCTTCTCCGCCTTGGCTTGCTCCAGCTTGGCCTGCTCGCGCTGCTTTTGCTCGAGCGCCTCGGCCTTCTTCTTCTGCTCGGCCTTTTCCTTGCGGTCCGCCTCGCGCTGGCGCTCGAGCGCTTCCTCGCGCCGCTCCTGTTCGGCCTTCTTGCGCTGCAGCGCAATCTGCGCTTCGCTCGGGCCGGCATCGACCTTGGGTTGCGGCTTGGCCTGTACCGCCTGGGCGACCGGCGGCTTGACGGGCTGGGGCGGCTCGGGTTCGGGCGCGGGCGGCGGCAAGACGGCTTCGACTGCCGGTTCGGGCTCGTTCGCGCGCGGTGCTGCCGCTGCCGGCAGGGTCGACCAGAGTTCGGCCGACATGGCCGCCGCCGGGGCATCCTGGTTCCAGCTCACGCCCCAGGTCAGTGCGATCACCAGCAGGCCGTGGACAAACAGTGCCAGCAGCAGCGGGCCGCGCCAGTGCCGGTCGGGTGGCGGGCTGAAATCGAGGGGATCTGCCGCAAGCTTCATTCCGGTTCCGGGCTCAAGGCTGCTGCTGGACCGACAGGCCCACGCGCTGGATGCCCGCGCGCTGCAGCTTGTCCATCACCTGCACCACGGACTCGTACTTGACGCTCTTGTCGGCGCTGATCACCACCGGGGCAAAGCCCTGGCCCGGCTCGGCCGGCCCCTGCAGCTGGCGCACCTGCTCGACCAGATCGGCCAGCTCGACGCTGACCGCCTTGCTGTTCGACTGGCCGTTCTTGACCTTGAGCGCAGCATCCTTGTCGACCAGCACCTGGACGAAATGGTCGGGCTGGCGGTCGGCCTGGCCGACGCTGGGCAGGTCGATCATGCTCGGCGTGAGCATCGGCGCCGTGACCATGAAGATGATCAGCAACACCAGCATCACGTCGATGAACGGGACCATGTTGATCTCGTTCTTGGTGCGGCGGCCCTTGCGGGCGGGGACTGCGGGCATGGGGATCTTTTCTCCGGTGCTGAACGTCAGTGGGCCGACTGGCCCTGGGCCGGGTTGGCGCCGACGCTGCGGTTCAGGATGTTGGAGAACTCCTCCATGAAGGTCTCGAGCTGGTTCGCCGCGCGGTCGATGTCGTGCGCGAAGCGGTTGTAGAAGATCACGGCCGGAATCGCGGCGAACAGGCCGATCGCGGTCGCGACCAGCGCCTCGGCGATGCCCGGCGCGACCGTGGCCAGCGTGACCTGGGTCAGCGCGGCCAGCCCGGTGAAGGCGTGCATGATGCCCCAGACCGTGCCGAACAGGCCGACATAGGGCGAGACCGAGCCGACCGAACCCAGGAAGGACAGGTTGACCTCGAGCGCATCGACCTCGCGCTGGTAGCTCGCACGCATGGCGCGCCGCGCGCCGCCCAGCAGCGCGTCGGCCTCGGTGATGCGGCGCTCGCGCAGCTTCTGGAACTCGCGCATGCCGCTGGCAAAGATGCGTTCCATCGGGCTGCCCTGGTGCGCGTTGCGGGTCGCGGCCAGATAGAGCTCGCTCAGGCTGGCGCCCGACCAGAAGTCGCGCTCGAACACGTCGGTCAGCCGCTGCACGCGCTTGAGCGCGAACACCTTGCGAAAGATCGCGGCCCAGCTGATGACCGAGACGGTCAGCAGCAGAACCACCACCACCTGCACTACCCAACTGGCGTTGAGCAGCAGGGAAACTATCGAGAAATCGTGGGTCATGGATTCAGGACTTGCAGGAGGGTGGCAGGGATGCGTGCGGGTTTCATCTGGGCCGCATCGACCCAGCCGATGCGGATGCGGCCTTCGCACAGCAGCTGGGCGCGCAGGCCCTGGTCGTCGAGCAGCCAGGCCTGCTGCTCGAGCACCAGCGAGGCGCGGCCAAGCTCGGCGATCCGGGCCGTGACCAGCATCTGGTCATCGAGCCGGGCCGGGCGGTGGTAGTCGAGCGCGGCCGCGCCGACCACGAACATGCCGCCGCTGGACTCGCGCAGCTCGCGCTGGTGGATGCCCAGGCTGCGCAGCCACTCGGTGCGCGCGCGTTCGAAGAACTTCAGGTAGTTGGCGTAGAAGACGATGCCCCCGGCATCGGTGTCTTCCCAGTAGACGCGCACTGGCCAGCCAAACTCCTCGCGCTCCCTCATGGCATCAGGCTCTGCGGGCCGGGTCGCGCGTGACTTCCTCGGGGCGCAGCTGGACGGCGAGCTGGTTCAGCACGCCGTTGACATAGCGGTGACCATCGGTGCCGCCGAAGGACTTGGCCAGCTCGATGCATTCGTTGATCACGACGCGCCAGGGCACATCGACGCAATGGCTGAACTCGTAGGCACCGATCCAGAGGATCGCGTGCTCGACCGGCGAGATCTCGGCCATGCTGCGGTCGAGCAGCGGCGTCACCAGGGCGTCGAGCGCCTCGGCCTGCGCGATGCAACCATGCAGCAGCGCGTCGTAATGCGCGCTGTCGGCCTTGTTGAAGCCGCTCAGGTCGCGCGTGAAGGCATCGATCGCGGCCGATTCGTTGTGGCCGACCAGATGCTGGTACAGCGCCTGCAGCGCGAATTCGCGCGCGCGGCTGCGGCCGGACTTCTCGGTGGCCTTCTTCGGCGGGCGGGGCGTGGCGTCCTTCATTCGGGGGTCAACTCGCTCAGCAGGTGGGCCATCTCGACGGCGACCTGGGCTGCGTCGCGGCCCTTCTCGTCCTGGCGGGCGACCGCCTGCGACAGGTTCTCGGTGGTCAGGATCGCGTTGGCGATCGGCAGACCGTAGTCCAGTGCCACCCGGGTCACGCCAGCGGCCGACTCGTTGCAGACCAGCTCGAAGTGGTAGGTCTCGCCGCGGATCACGCAGCCCAGCGCGATCAGCGCATCGAAGCGCTCGCTCTCGGCCATGGCCTGCAGCGCCGACGGCACCTCGAGTGCACCCGCCACCGTCACATGGACGATGTCGTCCGCGCTCACGCCCAGCGCCTGCAGTTCGCCCACGCAAGCCTGCGCCAGTGCATTCGTGATGCCCTGGTTGAAGCGCGCCTGCACCACACCGATACGCAATCCATTGCCGTCCAGCTGAACGGCCTGGCCTTTTTCTGCACCCAACATAATCAATTCTCCTCAGTCTTGCTGATAAAGCCGGTCACTTCGAGTCCGTAGCCCGTCATGCTGGGCATGCGGCGCGGAGTACCGAGCAACTGCATCTTGTTGACACCGCATTCGCGCAGGATCTGCGCGCCGACGCCGTAGGTGCGCAGGTCCATGCGACCGCGCTCGGGCGCCTGGGCCGAACGCGCCGTGCCTTCGAACTGGGCCAGCAACTGGTCGGCGGTTTCGCCGCAGTTGAGCAGCACCGCCACGCCACGGCCCTGTTCGGCGATATGGCGCAGGCTGGTCTCGAGCGTCCACGAATGCATCGAGCGCCCGACCTCGAGCGCGTCGAGCACCGACAGCGGCTCGTGCACCCGCACATGCACGCTGTCGTCGGCGCTCCAGCTGCCACGGGTCAGCGCCAGGTGCAGCGCGCCGCTCGGGCCGTCGCGGAAGGCGTGCGCCATGAACTCGCCAAAGGCGGTGTTGAGCGGGCGGCTGCTGACCTTCTGCACCAGCGACTCGTTGGCGCTGCGGTAATGGATCAGGTCGGCGATGGTGCCGATCTTGAGGCCATGCTCGGCCGCAAACAGCTGCAGGTCCGGCAGCCTGGCCATGGTGCCGTCGTCGTTCATGATCTCGCAGATCACCGACGCCGGCGAGCAGCCGGCCATCGAGGCCAGGTCGCAACCGGCCTCGGTGTGACCGGCGCGCATCAGCACGCCGCCATCGACCGCCTGCAGCGGGAACACATGGCCGGGCTGGACCAGATCGGTCGGCTGGCTGGCCTTGTTCACCGCGACCTGGATCGTGCGGGCGCGGTCAGCGGCCGAAATGCCGGTCGTCACGCCCTCGGCGGCCTCGATCGAGACCGTGAATGCCGTGCTGTAGAACGTGCCGTTGCGCGCGGCCATCGGCGGCAGCTTGAGGAACTCGCAGCGCTCGCGTGTCAGCGTCAGGCAGATCAGGCCACGGCCGAACTTGGCCATGAAGTTGATCGCCTCGGGCGTGACATGCTCGGCGGCCAGCACCAGGTCGCCTTCGTTCTCGCGGTCTTCCTCGTCGATCAGGACCACCATCCGGCCGGCCTTCATTTCGGCGACGATGTCCTCGACCGGCGAGATCCCCACCGGGGTCAGCTCTTGTTTCATGTATTGGCTTTCTCGGCGGCGCTGCCGCTCAACATGCGCTCGACATAGCGCGCGATCAGATCGATTTCCAGGTTTACCTTCGAGCCCGCCTGCAGGCTGCCCAGCGCGGTGTTTTCTACCGTGTGCGGGATCAGGTTGATGCTGACCTCGCAGCCATCGACCAGGTCAGCGATCCGGTTCACGGTCAGGCTCACGCCGTTGACGGTGATCGAGCCCTTGTAGGCCAGGTACTTGCCCAAGGCGGCCGGCGCCAGGATGCGCAGATCCCAGCTCTCGCCAATCTGCTCGAAGCGGCTGACATGGCCGATGCCGTCGACATGGCCCGAGACGATATGGCCGCCCAGGCGGTCGTGCGCGCGCAGCGCCTGCTCGAGGTTGATCGGGCCCGGCTGGTCCAGCCCGGCGGTCTTGTCCAGCGATTCGGCCGACACGTCGACCGTGAACCGGGCCTGGGCCGGGTCGAAGCTGGTGACGGTCATGCAAGCGCCATTGAGCGCGATGCTGTCGCCCAGTCCGACGCCGTCGAGATAGCCCGCAGGCGTCTCGACCGTGAGGCGCTTGCCATGTTGCAAAGAACTTCCGAGCGGGTGGACAGCGACGATGCGCCCCACGCCAGTGATGATGCCGGTAAACATTTCACCATTTTCGCAGAGAAAGCGGCACCGATCCGGGTCGAGGCCATCTTGCTCCGGTCTGGTGCGTCATAAAGCCGAAATTTTTACATTACAAAATATGAATTTTGCTAGGTGAAACGGAGCCGACGGCCAGCAGCTATCTTTTTCCCGTCTGTCGATTGGTATTTTCACATGATGATTTTATTTTTGTAAGTTATTGAAAATAAACAAATAAAAAAATGTCTTGTATAAGACATAAGATTGGTTTCGAGTCTTATAGAAGACTTAGACTGTATCCAACGGCACCAAACTTGCAACAGCAAAAACGGCAGCCAAACCCGAACCCTTACATCCACTTAGGAGAACTCCATGAGCCAACAACTGAGCCGTCAGCAACAGATCGAAGCCCTCGAAAAAGACTGGGCCGAGAACCCGCGCTGGAAGCTGGTCAAGCGCGGCTACAGCGCTGCCGACGTGGTGCGCCTGCGCGGCAGCCTGCAGCCCGAGTACACCCTGGCCCAGCGCGGCGCCAAGGTGCTGTGGGACAAGGTCAACGGCGGCGCCAAGAAGGGTTACGTCAACGCCTTCGGCGCCATCTCCGCCGGCCAGGCCATGCAGCAAGCCAAGGCTGGCCTGGAAGCGGTGTACCTGTCGGGCTGGCAGGTCGCCGCCGACGGCAACACCTCCGAAACCATGTACCCGGACCAGTCGCTGTACGCCTACGACTCGGTCCCGACCATGGTGCGCCGCATCAACAACACCTTCAAGCGCGCTGACGAAATCCAGTGGTCGCGTGGCATCAACCCGGGCGAAGAAGGCTTCATCGACTACTTCCTGCCGATCGTCGCTGACGCGGAAGCCGGTTTCGGTGGCGTGCTCAACGCCTTCGAGCTGATGAAGAACATGATCGTCTCCGGTGCTGCCGGCGTTCACTTCGAAGACCAGCTGGCCGCCGCCAAGAAGTGCGGTCACATGGGTGGCAAGGTGCTGGTTCCGACCCGTGAAGCCGTCGAGAAGCTGATCTCCGCGCGTTTCGCTGCCGACGTGCTGGGCGTGCCGACCCTGATCCTGGCCCGTACCGACGCCGAAGCCGCCAACCTGATCACCAGCGACTACGACGCCAACGACAAGCCGTTCCTGACTGGCGAGCGCACCCAGGAAGGCTTCTACCGCGTCAAGAACGGTCTGGAGCAGTCCATCTCCCGCGGCGTGGCTTACGCTCCGTACGCCGATCTGGTCTGGTGTGAGACCGGCGTGCCCGACATCGGCTTCGCCCGCGAATTCGCCCAAGCCGTGCAGGCCGCCTGCCCGGGCAAGCTGCTGTCCTACAACTGCTCGCCGTCCTTCAACTGGAAGAAGAACCTCAACGACTCGCAGATCGCCTCCTTCCAGGAAGAGCTGTCGGCGCTGGGCTACAAGTACCAGTTCATCACGCTGGCTGGCATCCACGTCAACTGGTACAACACCTTCAAGTTCGCCCACGCCTACGCCCGCGGCGAAGGCATGAAGCACTACGTCAACATGGTGCAGGAACCGGAATTCGCCGCTCGCGAACAAGGCTACACCTTCGTGTCGCACCAGCAGGAAGTCGGTACCGGCTACTTCGACGACGTCACCACCGTGATCCAGGGCGGTTCGTCCAGCGTCAAGGCCCTGACCGGCTCGACCGAAGAAGAACAGTTCCACTGATCTGTTATTCAGGCATCTGAACGGGTGCCTTGAGCAAGAAGCCATCTGATGCGAAAGTGTCGGGTGGCTTTTTCGTGGGGGGTGGTGGTGGGGTGTACTTCCGCCTGAAAAGGTGTTTCCGGTGTCGCGAGCACTTCAGCTAGCCATTTTGCAGCCCCTGTATCCAGTGCAGTGGGATGCTGTTAGCCGATGGAGCACTCTGCCAGGAGCGGACATCAGTTGCTTGAACGACTGGCAAACAGCGTGTCGGGCGAGGGCGAAAATTTCCTTCATGCATGGCAGGTCGATGCCTAGGACCTTTCCATAGAAGTACAGAAGTGCTGCCCAGGCTTGCCGTTGCGTCGATGGTAAGACCTCCGCGCTTGCTGGCAAGCCACGACATAAAGGCTTCGACGGCTGTGACGTCCAGTTGCGTTAGGTGTACCAAACCATGGAAGCGTATAAAAGCTCGTCCCCAATGGACACGCGCCTGCTCTTTTCGTAAGCAATGGTGCTAATATCGAAGAGGCTTCCGCAATTGATCCAGAACCTTGACCGAGCGCGGCGGTTCCAGAGATTTGTGCCGTTTTTTATGGAGCGTTATTGCTGAATTTGCATACAACATGGTGCGTTGATTGCCAGTAGATAAGCTGGTCTCGTTCGTACCCTTAGGCGATTTTATGCAGCAAACCCGATATTATGTGACGACACTATCTCTCTTAAAAAATAGCCTTCATAAAATTTTGAGCG
Source organism: Burkholderiales bacterium (assembly GCA_026400105.1). GTDB lineage: Bacteria > Pseudomonadota > Gammaproteobacteria > Burkholderiales > Burkholderiaceae_C > Malikia. Next base: position 48,414 of record JAPLPQ010000091.1, on the reverse strand, counting down.
CACAGACCCTGGAGGAAATAATGTATGGCCATTGAATCTCCTTTATTCCAAAGCTCAATGGAGCTACTTGGTCATTCCATAACGCACTTCAATGGCACGAGTGAGCTTGACCGGAAATTGGTCATACTCCATCTTTCAAACTCTGTCGAGCTTCTCCTGAAGGATATGATTCTTGATAGTGGCGATTCGATCTACAAGAACCCAAAGGAAACAATAACGATACACGGATGCATCGAACTTCTGGCAACGAAGAAAATATCCGTACCGTTTTTAAACAAGCTTGAGCTTCTGATCGACGAGCGCAACGCGCTTCAACACCGATTTGGCTCTCCGAACGAACTCACGGCAATATTCTATATGAATGTTGCCCTTGAGTTCTTTCGCTCAATCGTCAAGCAGCATTACGGCCAAGATTTTGACGAGCTTATTGCGCAGTTCGCAGATGACAAGGATCTTGTCGCACTAAAAATGCGAGAGCCGTCAAACGACTCGGAGTTGGAGAACCTTAAAAAGCTAGGTAAGGTTCACCCGTTGGGCGCACTCTTGTCAGCTGTCGCGTATCTTGAGAAGACCATGCTTCAGTTTGGGAGTAAAGTGGGTATCGGAGAGAGATTTGCACCATCGCTTCCTGTTTCTGCGCGCTACCTTGAAGTCAATGGTATTGAACTCCCGGCTGGCCTGAGGGATAGGCTCGAGAACACAAGGCGACTTCGAAATCAAGCGGCACACGGCAGGGCTGAGCCAACACGAGAAGACGTTGTTGCCGCAGTGTCTTCGGTTGAGGAGTTGGAAGCATTTTTAGGCTCGTTAAACATTGACGAGACAAGGCAGAAAGTCGCTATTGCGAAAAAGCAGCGAGAAGCTGAGCTCCCAAACTATGAGAGCAGTCGTGTGCTGCTGCCTCCAGATCAGTGGATGCACGAAACGCTGAAGAATTTCTTAATGGCTGATCCGGCGCTGGGCGGGAAACAGTTCATGATTGAGGTGAAAGACTTAAATGTGTCGATATCACATTTACCAAAAAAACTTCCTGGTGCGGCTCGGTTGTATCATTACACTTTCACCTTGAACGAAAAAGGGAATAATATTTCCAGCGAGGCAGAGCGGATTAAGGCGGAAATTCTGAGGGATTGTCTGGCTCAATCGGAAGATGGTGTTAATGAAGAAAAAGTATCGTCAATTGAGTCTTCTTGATGTCTGATTGTGAGCTCAAGGCGAATTTCGATTAAGTTTTTAATTGGGCTTTTGGATCGCGGAAAATGTCAAACGATAAGCGTCTCGATTTTGTTAATTCTTGGCCAAACACGGCACTCTTTCCGGCTGAGCAAGCGTTTGATGAATTGTTGCGCAACTTAAATGGGCGGCAATGTTTCCATCCGCATCGCTTCTTGCCGACATCGGACCGAGAGGCCCATATCACAATCTCGTACTTGATTGATGCTCTTGGTAGCCTTCCGAAAAGACCGGACCATGCGTTCGACTGGATATGGCGTGCAATGGAGAATATTGTAACATCTTACGCCTCGGGAAATATTACTGACTGCTTGCGCGTAGAAGCTGCTCCGAAAATTCTCGGCTGCCTGCGCTCTGACGCGCGACTTCATCGTGCTTTCTTCAATTTGCTCGACAAAATACCATATCAAACGTGTGAATACCTTTTTAAGCAGGTTGCTGCGGGAAAACCCTATTCAGTTTCATCAAAAAACCATGCGGCGATGTCGAAATTTGGCAAGCGTCTTCTTTTAAGGAGTGGCAGTGGAGAAATTACGAGCTATCCCCTCCAATTTTTTCTGACTGCGCTTACTACAAAATACGACTACAGTAATCACAGTCAGCGTCGTAACGGCGCAGCCTTGTTGAGGCTCGGAATACAGGGGGGCTTGCTTAGGATCGGGAATGCAGAGTTGCAGTTGGCCGACTCAGATAGGCTCTTCTTTCTACTTAGTGGATTAGGATACTCATTCAGGAATGACCGAGCTCACGCAAATTCAATCGCGCCATTTCAAAGTAGCTACGCATCTCTAAAGACCTATGCCCACTGTTGGTTCATGTTCTTGTTTGTCTATCAGTCGCTAATTTGCTACCTTAAGACTATTTCGAGTGCCGTCCCTTTGGATGGAGATACGGTTCAGAACTTTTATGAAAATACTGATTCTTATGTTGCTCTTTTCAAAAGGGAGATAGCCCAATGAGGCTCCCGGAATTAGACTAATTGATCGTTCAACAGGGGTGCCAATTCATAGCATTGCCGCACGTTAGCTTTGGCGTTGAACGATAGGTTTCCTTGAAGCTCAACGATGGCATGGGGTCGAAATCAGTCCTAAAGACTTGGACGTAAGCAGTTTTTCTAGAGTCCCCAGGCTTGTGGCCGGCCTCAAGTTCGATCTAGCTTCCCGTAGTTTGTCCTGGACAAACAAGGCCTGGGCTTGTAGCATCAAGACCCACGCCGCCACCGGCAAGCGCCTGAACTCCTCGATCGACACCCATGGCCGGACTATTCAACAAGCTCCCGGGTTTCCAGCAAACCCCAGCCGGCGCCGAGCGGGTCACCCTGCGGAGCCTGCCCCGGATTGCCTGGCTTGGCACGCTCTTGCTGCTGCTGCCATCCCTGCTGGCCCGGGTCGCGATCTGGCTCGAGTTCAGCATTGAGAGCTCGAGCATGCCGGGTATGGTCGATATCTATGTGCTGAGCCTCATCATCCTGCACTGGACGGTGCTGCTCACGGTCGGGATATACGCCTTCATCGTGCTGGTGATGAAGGGACCGGCCTACGTGGCCGATCCCTATCCGATGAACGACGCCGACGAAATCTGACCGAGCCGGGGTCAGAACTCGAGCACGATCTTGCCGAAATGCTGGCCCGAGGCCTGATGCCGGAAGGCGTCGGCAATCTGCTCCAGCGGAAAGCTGCGGTCGATCACGGGCCGCATCTGGTTGGCTTCAATGGCTCGCACCATGTCGAGCTGCTGCTGACGGCTGCCCACGATCAAGCCTTGCAGCCGACCCTGCTTCGCCATCAAGGCTGCCGTCGGCACCTCGCCGCTGAATCCGGTCAAGACCCCGATCAAGGCGATATGGCCGCCCACCTTGAGCGCGGCGATCGACTGCGGCAGGGTGGCCGGGCCACCGATCTCGACCACATGGTCCACGCCTTTTCCGCCCGCAAGTTCGAACGCCTTGGCGCCCCAGTCGGCCTGGGTGCGGTAGTTGATAACGTGGTCGGCCCCCAGCGCCTGCAGGCGTTCGAGCTTCTCGTCCGAGGACGAGGTCGCGATGACGGTGGCACCCATCAGCTTGGCAAACTGCAGCGCAAACACCGACACCCCGCCGCTGCCCATCACCAGCACCGTGTCGCCGGCCTTGAGTCCGCCATTGACCACCAGCGCGCGCCAGGCAGTCAGCCCAGCCGTCGTCAAGGTGGCGGCCTCGGCATGACTGAAGCCCGCCGGGACGCGGGTGAAGCCATGCGCCGGCCTGACGACCGCTTCGCAGGCATAGCCGTCGACCCCATCGCCCGGCACGCTGGAAAAGTCTGCCACCTTGGGTCCGCCGTCGAGCCAGCCCGGGAAGAAGCAGGACACGACAGGGTCGCCGACCTTGAATTCCTCCACCCCTTGACCCACCGCTTCCACGACGCCGGCGCCGTCCGACATCGGGATGCGGCCATCGGCCGTCGGCATGGCACCGATCACCACCGCGTAGTCGTGGAAGTTGAGCGAGCTGGCATGCAGGCGAACGCGAATCTCTCCAGCGCCCGGTGCGCCCGGATCGGTGTCGTCGCACAGTTGCAGCTGGTCGAGTGCGGCAGGGGCACGCAGGTGAATGGCTTTCATGGGGCGGTGTGCTTTCGGGTGAGGGCTGTTGCCAGACCAATTTCAGCGCTGGATCGGCCGGGTGTCGTCAGCGGCCTGAAATCGTTCAGGATAAGAATCTTGTCTTTCCAATCTGGATCCGGATCATGATAGCCCACCACCCAGCCGTTCCCTCCCTGGTGCCGACCGGCCGCCTGCGCGCCGTCATCAACCTCGGCAATCCCATCCTCGCCAAGCGTGACGCCGAGTCCGGTCAGCCCGTCGGCGTCTCAGTCGACCTGGCGTCGGAGCTGGCGCGCCGCCTGGGCGTCGAAGCCGAATTCCTGGTCGTCGAGAAGGCCGCCGATTCGGTTGCTGCCGTGAACGAGGGCAGGGCGGATGTCGGCTTCTTCGCGGTCGATCCCGCGCGCGGCGCCGAGATCGCCTTCACTGCGCCTTATCTGCTGATCGAGGGCGCCTACCTGGTGCGCGACGAATCGCCGCTGCAGGCCAATGAGGAGGTTGACCGCGCCGGCCTGCGCGTCGCCGTCGGCAAGGGCAGCGCCTACGACCTGTTCCTGAGCCGCGAACTCAAGGCGGCCGAGATCGTGCGCGCGCCTTCGTCGCCCGACGTGGTGCCGGCCTTCCTGGAGCAGGGGCTCGAAGTCGCTGCCGGCGTCAAGCAGCAGCTCGAGATGGATGCGGCGCGCCTGCCGGGGCTGCGCCTGCTGCCCGGTCGCTTCATGGTGATCCGGCAGGCGATGGGAACCGCCAAGGCTGCGGGCCAGGACGCGGCAGATCATGTCGCGGCCTTCGTCGAGGCCATGAAGGCGTCCGGCTTCGTGGCGCAGGCCTTGCAGCGCCACGGTATCGACGGGGTTACGGTCGCGCCAGCGGCTTGACGCGGCTGTGGCCGGCTTCGATACTGGCCGGCCTATGTTGCGCCGCATTCACCACATTGCCATCATCTGCTCGGACTACCAGCGCTCCCGGCATTTCTATACCGAGATCCTGGGCCTGCGCCTGATCGCCGAGCATTACCGCGCCGAGCGCCAGTCGTACAAGACCGATCTGGCGCTGCCCGATGGCAGCCAGATCGAGCTGTTTTCCTTCCCGCAGCCGCCGGCCCGGCCGACCCGCCCCGAAGCCTGCGGCCTGCGTCATCTGGCCTTCGCGGTCGATGATGTCGCGCGCTGCAAGGCCGAGCTCGAGGCGCGCGGTATCGCGGTCGAGGAAGTCCGCGTCGACGAGTACACCGGACGCCGCTTTGTCTTCTTTGCCGACCCCGACGGCCTGCCGCTGGAGCTGTACCAGGACTGAGGCCGCGCCCGCGCCGCCGGCAGGTCGGCAGCCGTTTTGTGTAAAAATCGGGCACTAGCATTGAGCTTTCCTCAGCGCGGCCCCGGCCGCGTTTTCCGTTTCTGGACATCCTTATGTTGAACATCACGCTTCCCGACGGCTCACTTCGCCAGTTTCCCGGCCCGGTCACGGTGGCCGAGGTGGCGGCCTCGATCGGCTCCGGCCTGGCCAAGGCCGCGCTGGGCGGCAAGGTCGACGGCAAACTGGTCGACACCAGTTTTTGCATCGAGCAGGACGCCGCGCTGGCCATCGTCACCGCCAAGGACGCCGATGGCCTCGAGCTGATCCGCCACTCGAGCGCCCACCTGCTGGCCTACGCGGTCAAGCAGCTGTTCCCCGAGGCGCAGGTCACGATCGGCCCGGTGATCGACAACGGCTTCTATTACGACTTCTCGTACAAGCGCCCGTTCACGCCCGATGACCTGGCGGCGATCGAGAAGAAGATGACCGAGCTCGCCAACAAGGACGAGGCCGTGCAGCGCCGCGTGCTGCCGCGCGACGAGGCGGTCGACTACTTCAAGGGCCTGGGCGAGCATTACAAGGCCGAGCTGATTGCCAGCATCCCGAGCAACGAGGATGTCAGCCTGTACCGCGAAGGCGCCTTCGAGGACCTGTGCCGCGGCCCCCATGTGCCGAGCACCGGCAAGCTCAAGCATTTCAAGCTCATGAAGGTGGCTGGTGCCTACTGGCGCGGCGACCACCGCAACGAGATGCTGCAGCGCATCTACGGCACCGCCTGGGCCAGCAAGGATGACCTGCAGGGCTACCTGACCCGACTGGAAGAAGCCGAGAAGCGCGACCACCGCAAGCTGGGCCGCGAGCTCGACCTGTTCCACATCGACGACCACGCACCGGGCCTGGTGTTCTGGCACCCCAAGGGCTGGACCGTCTGGCAGCAGGTCGAGCAGTACATGCGCAAGGTCTACCGCGACCATGGCTACCTGGAGGTCAAGGGTCCGCAGATCCTCGACCAGGGCCTGTGGGAGAAGACCGGCCACTGGGACAAGTACCGCGACAACATGTTCGTGACCGAGTCGGAAAAGCGCGACTACGCCCTCAAGCCGATGAACTGCCCGGGTCATATCCTGATCTACAAGCAGGGCATCAAGAGCTACCGCGACCTGCCGCTGCGCTACGGCGAGTTTGGCCAGTGCCACCGCAACGAGCCCTCGGGCGGTCTGCACGGCATCATGCGCGTGCGCGGCTTCACCCAGGATGACGGCCATATCTTCTGCACCGAAGACCAGATCCTGGCCGAGTGCGACACCTTCACCCAGGTGCTCAAGAAGGTCTACGCCGACTTCGGCTTCAGCGACATCCTGTACAAGGTCTCGACCCGTCCGGCCGCGCGCATCGGCTCCGACGAGCTGTGGGACAAGGCCGAGCAGGCGCTGATGGCCAGCCTGCGCCATTCGGGCTGCGAGTTCGTGATCTCGGAGGGCGACGGCGCCTTCTACGGTCCCAAGATCGAGTACACGCTGAAGGACGCGATCGGTCGCGAATGGCAGTGCGGCACGATCCAGGTCGACTTCAACCTGTCCGAGCGCCTCGACGCCGAGTACGTGGCCGAGGACGGCAGCCGCCAGCGCCCGGTGATCCTGCACCGCGCGATCGTCGGCAGCCTCGAGCGCTTCATCGGCATCCTGATCGAGCAGCATGCCGGCGCCTTGCCGGTCTGGCTGGCGCCGGTCCAGGTCGCGGTGCTCAACATCACCGATGCCCAGGCCGACTATTGCCGCGAGGTGGCGGCCAAGCTCGAGGCCCAGGGCGTGCGCGTCGCGTTGGATCTGCGCAACGAAAAGGTCAACTACAAGGTGCGCGAGCACGCGATGAAGAAGCTGCCCTACATCCTGGTCGTCGGCGACAAGGAGAAGGAAGCCGGCGCGGTGGCGGTGCGTGCACGCGGCAACCAGGACCTTGGCGTGCTGTCGCAGCAAGATTTTTCCGCGCGCATCCTTGCGGAGATCGCCAACAAGGCTTAAACTTGCCGCCTTGACTCCGGCGCCATAATTGCGCCTGGGTATCGGCATGCGCGGCACAAGTGCCGCGCTGCGGCTTTACGAATCGAGGTCTTACCATCGCTACCAACCCCAACTTCCGCGACCGTCGCCAACGCGAAGAGCGCGCGCATCGCTTGAACCGTGAGATCATGGCGCCCGAAGTGCGCCTGACGGGCCCTGAAGGCGAAGCCATCGGTGTCGTCAGCATCCATGAAGCCCTGCGCATGGCGGGTGACCTGGACGTCGACCTGGTGGAAATTGCCGCCATGGCGAACCCGCCGGTCTGTCGTCTGATCGACTACGGCAAGTTCAAGTACGCGGAACAGAAGAAGGCTGCGGAAGCGAAGGCCAAGCAGACGGTCATCGAGATCAAGGAAATCAAGTTCCGTCCCGGTACCGATGAAGGCGACTACCAGATCAAGATGCGCAACGTGCGCCGCTTCCTGGAAGAAGGCGACAAGTGCAAGATCACGCTGCGTTATCGCGGCCGCGAGATCACGCACCAGGAAATCGGCATGGCGCTGTTGCAGCGCATCCGTGACGAACTGGGCGACACCATCATCGTCGAGCAGTTCCCCAAGCTCGAAGGCCGCCAGATGATCATGATGATCGCACCGGGCCGCAAGAAGGCCGGCGGCGGCGCTGCCAAGCCGGCAGCAGAAGCTGCAGTTCCGGCTCCGGCCGCGAGCTGATCGAGCATTAGTTTCTCGGGTCCTGATCGGTTGGTCGCCGAACGGGGTCCCGCGGTACTTCGGTACCGCAATGTGCCACGGTTGATTCCGTGGCGCACTACCAAGTGGCTCGGGGCCAACAAGACTGCGATCAGGTTCGCGGCGCCTCACGAGCACAAACCATAAGGAGCATTCCAATGCCCAAGATGAAGACCAAGAGCAGTGCGAAGAAACGTTTTCGCGTTCGTCCGGGTGGTACCGTCAAGCGCGGTCAAGCCTTCAAGCGTCACATCCTGACCAAGAAGACCACCAAGAACAAGCGCCATCTGCGCGGCGCAGTGAATGTCCATGAGACCAATATGGGTCACATGGCACAGATGCTGCCCGGCATGGGCCTGTAATTCAACGACGAACTAGGAGAGAACTATGCCTCGCGTCAAACGTGGTGTCACCGCACGTGCCCGTCACAAAAAAGTCCTGGCCTTAGCCAAAGGTTTCCGCGGCCGCCGCGGTAACGTCTATCGCATCGCCAAACAGGCGGTGATGAAGGCTGGTCAGTACGCTTACCGTGACCGCCGCAACAAGAAGCGCGTGTTCCGCCGTCTGTGGATCGCTCGTATCAACGCCGGTGCGCGTGCCCTGGGCCTGACCTACAGCCAGTTCGCCAACGGCCTGAAGAAGGCTTCGATCGAAGTCGACCGCAAGATGCTGGCCGATCTGGCCGTGAACGACCCGGCAGCTTTTGCTGCTATCGTCGAACAGGTCAAGGCCAAGCTGGCCGCCTGATGGACGCCGGGTTTTAGCGCAACCTGAAACCCGAGCATTTGAGGGCCAGCGCCGATAAGGCACTGGCCCTTTTTCATTTTGGATGGCCTGGCCATCCGCTGTTGGACCGTTGAGATGAACGACCTCGATGCCCTGGTGAGCGCCGCGCGCGAACTGTTCGCGCAAGCCGCCACCCCCGCCGACCTGGAAAACGCCAAGGCCCAGTTCCTGGGCAAGAGCGGTCGCGTGACCGAACTCATGAAGGGCATGGCTGCCCTGAGCGTGGAAGAGAAGAAGACCCGTGGCGCGGCCGTCAACGTCGCCAAGCAGGCGATCGAGGCTGCCCTCAACGAGCGCCGCGCCGCCCTGGCCGAAGCCGAGCTGCAGCGCCAGTTGCAGGCCGAGTCGCTCGACGTGACGCTGCCGGGCCGCGTGCGCGGCAATGGCGGCCTGCACCCGGTCAGCCTGACGCTCGAGCGCATCGAGGCCATCTTCGGTTCGATGGGTTTCGAGGTCGCCGACGGTCCCGAGATCGAGTGCGACTGGTACAACTTCACCGCGCTCAACACGCCCGAGGATCACCCGGCGCGTTCGATGCACGACACCTTCTACGTCGAAGGCGTCAAGGAAGGCGAGCCCAACCTGCTGCGCACCCACACCAGCCCGATGCAGGTGCGCCATGCGGTCCAGCATGTCAAGCGCCACCGCGAGGCGGCCGGTGCGCCGGCCGACGCGCCGTTTGGCGGCGCGATGCCCGAGATCCGCGTCATCGTGCCGGGCCGCACCTACCGCGTCGACAGCGACGCGACCCATTCGCCGATGTTCCACCAGTGCGAAGGCCTGTGGATCGGCGAGAACATCAGCTTCAAGGACCTGAAGTTCGTCTTCACCGACTTCTGCCGCACCTTCTTCGAGTCGGATGACCTGGTGCTGCGTTTCCGTCCCAGCTTCTTCCCCTTCACCGAGCCGAGCGCCGAGATCGACATCGCGTTCGCCAGCGGTCCGCTGGCCGGGCGCTGGCTCGAAGTCGGCGGCTGCGGCCAGGTGCACCCGAACGTGGTGCGCAACATGGGGCTCGACCCCGAGCGCTACATCGGCTTTGCCTTCGGCATGGGGCCGGACCGTCTGACCATGCTGCGCTATGGCGTCAACGACCTGCGCCTGTTCTTCGACGGCGACATCCGCTTCCTGAGCCAGTTCCGCTGATCCGCAACCCGTTTCCGAGAGTAGAGAGTTATGCAATTCCCCGAATCGTGGCTGCGTGAGTTCTGCAACCCGCCGCTGACCAGCCAGGAGCTGGCCGACAAGCTGACCATGGCCGGCCTGGAGGTCGAGGAGCTGGTGCCCGTCGCGCCGCCGTTCCAGAAGATCGTGATCGGCGCCATCGTCGCCGCCGAACAGCATCCGAATGCCGACCGCCTGCGCGTCTGCCAGGTCGATGTCGGCCAGGCCGAGCCGCTGCAGATCGTCTGCGGCGCGCCGAACGCGCGCGTCGGCATCAAGATTCCGGCCGCGCTGGTCGGCGCTGAGTTGCCGCCCGGCGAGGACGGCAAGCCGTTCAAGATCGGCAAGGGCAAGCTGCGCGGCGTCGAGAGCTTCGGCATGCTGTGCTCGGCGCGCGAGCTGAAATTGTCGGAAGAGAACGCCGGCCTGCTCGAGCTGCCCGACGATGCGCCGATCGGCCAGTCGATCCGCGACTATCTGAAGCTCGACGACCAGCTGTTCACGCTCAAGCTGACGCCGAACCTGGCGCACTGCCTGAGCGTCTACGGCATCGCGCGCGAGCTCGCCGCGTTGACCGGCGCGCCGCTGCAGGCCCCGGCCTTCCCGACCCTGGCGCCGCAGATTGCCGACACCCTGCCGGTCGAGGTGCAGGCGGCTGACCTGTGCGGTCGCTTTGCCGGTCGCGTCATCAAGGGCATCAACCCGCAGGCGCAGACCCCGGCCTGGATGGTCGAGCGTCTGGCGCGCTGCGGCCAGCGCAGCGTGTCCGCACTGGTCGATATCTCGAACTACGTGATGTTCGAGCTCGGCCGTCCGTCGCATATCTTCGATCTGGACAAGATCCATGGAGGCCTGCAGGTGCGCTGGGGCCGCGCGGGCGAACAGCTCAAGCTGCTCAACGGCAACACCGTCACGCTCGACGAGCAGGTCGGCGTGATCGCCGACGCGCAGGCGGTCGAGTCGCTGGCCGGCATCATGGGCGGTGACGCCACCGCAGTGGGCGACGAGACGCGCAATGTCTTCGTCGAGGCCGCCTTCTGGTGGCCGAAGGCGATTGCCGGCCGTTCGCGCCGCTTCAACTTCAGCACCGACGCCGGCCACCGCTTCGAGCGCGGCGTCGATCCGCAGCAGATCGTCGAGCACCTCGAGCGCATCAGCGAACTCGTGCTGCAGATCTGCGGCGGCCAGGTCGGCCCGGTGGTCGACCAGGTCGTCAATGTCCCGACTCCGAAGCCCGTCACGCTGCGCGTGGCGCGCGCCAACAAGGTGATCGGCATGGCACTCACGCAGCAGCAATGCGCCGACGCGCTGCGCAGCCTGAGCCTGCCGGTGACCGAGGCCGACGGCACCGTGACTGTCACGCCGCCGTCGTTCCGCTTCGACCTGCAGATCGAGGAAGACCTGATCGAGGAAGTCGCGCGCGTGATCGGCTACGAGAACCTGCCGCACACGCCGCCGCAGGCGCCCGTGACCGCGCAGATCCGCCCCGAAAGCCGCCGTGGCGCCTTTGCCTTGCGCCGCCAGCTCGCGCTGCAGGGCTACCAGGAGACGATCAACTTCAGCTTCGTCGAGGCGCGCTGGGAGCGCGACTATGCCGGCAATGCCGACCCGATCAAGTTGCTGAACCCGATCGCGAGCCAGCTGAGCGTGATGCGCAGTTCGCTGCTGGGCAGCCTGCTCAACGTGCTCAAGTTCAACACCGACCGCAAGGCCGCGCGCGTGCGCGTGTTCGAGCTCGGCCGTGTGTTCCGCAAGGATGCGTCAGTGCTCGACAGCGAGACCACGGTCGCCGGTTTCGACCAGCCGATGCGTGTCGCCGCGCTGGCCTGGGGTGACGCCGAGCAGCAGCAATGGGGCCTGCCGGCGCGTGCGGTCGATTTCTTCGACGTCAAGGGCGATGTCGAGGCGCTGCTGGCGCCGCGCCTGCCTACCTTCGAGGCGGCCGAGCATCCGGCCATGCACCCGGGCCGCTGCGCCCGCGTGCTGCTCGACGGCGTGGCGATCGGCTTCGTCGGTGAACTGCATCCGCGCTGGCGTCAGGCCGAAGGCTGGCAGCAGGCGCCGGTGCTGTTCGAGCTCGACCTGCCGGCCGTGCTGGCGCGCGAGGTGGCACGGGCCCAGCCGGTGCCGCGCCACCAGCCGGTCGAGCGCGACCTGGCGGTCGTGGTCAACGAGTCGGTGACCCATGCGGCGCTGATGGCGGCCCTGCGTGGCTCGGACGTCGAGGGCCTGCTCAAGTCGGCCGTGCTGTTCGACGTCTACCGCGCCAAGAAGGGCGTCGAGGCGCCCGGCCTGGCCGCCGACGAGAAGAGCCTGGCCGTGCGCCTGACGCTCGAAAGCTCGGAAGCGACGCTGACCGACGAGCAGATCGACGGCGTGGTGCAGGCCGCGCTGGCAGCGCTGCAGCAGCAAGTCGGCGCACGCCTGCGTTGAAAGTGACCGCCATGCCACACAACGAGCACCAGAGCCAAGAGCAGGGCGGCAACGCCCTGACCAAGGCCCAGCTGTCGGAAATCCTGTTCGAGCAGATCGGCCTCAACAAGCGCGAGTCCAAGGACATGGTCGATGGCTTTTTCGAGCTGATCGCCGAGACCCTGGTCGAGGGCCAGGATGTCAAGATCTCGGGTTTTGGCAATTTCCAGTTGCGCACCAAGGCCCCGCGCCCGGGGCGCAATCCGCGCACCGGCGAGGTGGTAGCGATCGACGCGCGCCGCGTGGTAACCTTTCATGCGAGCCCCAAGCTCAAGGAGGCGGTGCAGTCCGGGTCCCCGGAGGCCGCTATCTGAAATCTGTCATGAAAGCGTCGATCATGCTCAAGCCGATAGTCCTGGCCCTGTTCGCCTCCCTGATTGCCTTCTCGGCCGCCGCCGAGGGGCCGAGCTGCAGCGCCACTGCAGCCGAGAAGAAGCTGGCCGGCGCGGCCAAGAACAGCTTCATGAAGAAATGCGAGAAGGAGGCGCAGGCCGCCGCCTGTGCCGCTCAGGCGGGCGAGAAGAAGCTGGCTGGCGCGGCCAAGAACAGCTTCGTCAAGAAATGCGTCAAGGACGCAGCCGGCGCCTGATCCAGCGCTCGGGCTGGATGAACTCGGTCGACAGCGCGACGCCGAGCAGGATCACCAGCCCGTAGCCGATCATCGCCAGCGTGACCTGTTCGTCCAGCAGCAGCGCGCCGTATAGCAGCGCGAACAGCGGCACCATGAAGGTCACGGTCAGCGCCTTGGCCGGACCGGCTTCGGCGATCAGCCGGTAGAACAGCACATAGGCCCAGGCCGTGCAAAGCAGCCCGAGCACGAGCAGCGCGCTCCAGGCTGTCAGGCCCGGCATCTGGGCCGGCCAGTACCAGACCGTCGGAACAGCGAGCAGCAGTGCCGCACCGATCAGGCTGGCCGAGGTGATGGCCAGCGGCGCTACCCCGCCCAGGTATTTGCGCGTGCAGCTGGCGGCGATGCCGTAGCACACCGCGGCGCCCAGGCAGGCCAGCACGGCCCAGCCGGTCTGCTCGCCGCCCACGCTGACCTTGTGCCAGGACAGCAAGGTGATGCCGACAAAGCCCAGCGCCAGCCCGAGCAAGCGCCAGCGGTTGGGCGCCTCGCGCAGCCAGATCCAGGCCACCAGCGCCCCGAACAGCGGCGAGCTCGCATTCAGTATCGACGTCAGCCCGGTGCTGATGTGCTGCAGCGCGTAGCAGTAGAGCGCAAACGGGATGCCGGTGTTGAGCATGCCGATCAGCAGCAGCGGGACCGCCTTGCGTCGCACCAGCTGCAGGTCGCAGCGCAGCCACAGCAGCGGCAGCATGGCCAGCGCGGCGATGCCGATGCGCAGGCCGGCGGTGCTCCAGGCACCGAACTCGAGCGCGCCCAGGCGCATGAACAGGAAAGAGCTGCCCCAGACAGCGGCCAGCAGCAGGAAGTCTGCGCTCAGGGATTGTTGCGATTTCAAGAGAGAAGGAGTCCTTGCGCCTGCTCGAGCTGCAGCAGGAAAGTCTTGCGCGCCAGGCCGCCGGTATAGCCGGTCAGGCTGCCATTGGCGCCGATGACGCGGTGGCAGGGCAGAAAGATGGCCAGCGGGTTGCGGCCGACCGCTGCCCCGAGCGCGCGCACCGCGCGTGGCTGCCCCAGCGCCTGCGCGAGCTGGCCGTACGGGGTCGTGTGGCCGTAGCGGATCAGGGTCAGCGCCTGCCAGACCGACTGCTGGAATTCCGTGCCGGTCGAGTAGTCCAGCGGCAGCTCGAAATCCTGCCGTTGGCGGTCGAAATAGGCTTGCAGCTGGGAGCAGGCGCGCGTCAGCAGCGGATGGTCGGGCTTGTCCAGCGCCGATGCCGCCCAGTCCGGAATGCCCTGCTGGTCGCCGAACCAGCAGCCGCACAGCGCCTGCTCGTGGCAGACCAGCAGCAGCTCGCCGACGGGGCTGTGCCAGCGGGTCGAATAAAGGGGGGTAGCGGCCAGGTTCATCGGGTAGGGATCGTGATCCGCCATCATACGCCCAGGCTTGTCACGGATAGGCCGGCTGAATTTCCTACAATGGCAAGCATTTCAACCCTAGGCATTCCAGTTCATGCAAGTTCCTGCCACGGCCTTCAAGGCCTACGATATCCGCGGCGTCGTGCCCGACGCGCTCAATACCGAATTCGCGCGCGCGCTCGGCCTGGCCTTTGGCGCCCGCGCGCTCGGCCTGGGCGAGACCCAGGTCGCGGTCGGCCGCGACGGCCGCCTGAGCAGCCCGGTGCTGGCCGAGGCACTGATCGAGGGCCTGGTCGAGGCGGGCGTGCAGGTGATCGACATCGGCATGGCGACCACGCCCATGACCTACTACGCCGCCAACGTGCTGTGCAATTCCGGCATCCAGGTCACCGGCAGCCACAATCCCAAGCACCACAACGGCTTCAAGATGGTGCTGGCCGGCCGCGCGATCTACGGTGACGAGATCCAGGCGCTGCGCCAATCGATCGAGGCCGAGGATGCACCGCGTCGTGCCGGCGGCGGCGTGCGCCAGCAGGCGGTGCAGGACGACTACATCGCGCGCATCGTCTCCGACATCAGATTGGCGCGCCCGCTGAAAGTTGTGGTCGACTGCGGCAACGGCGTGGCGGGTGCCTCGGCGCCGCAGCTGTTCCGCGCGCTGGGCTGCGAGGTGGTCGAGCTGTTCAGCGAGGTCGATGGCGAGTTCCCGAACCACCATCCCGATCCGAGCAAGCCGGAGAACCTGCGCGACCTGATCGCCAAGCTGGCCGAGACCGGCGCCGACCTGGGCCTGGCCTTCGATGGCGACGGCGACCGGCTCGGCATCGTGACGCCGAGCGGCCAGAACATCTACCCGGATCGCCAGATGATGCTGTTCGCGCAGGACGTGCTGAGCCGCGTGCCGGGCGGCCAGATCGTCTTTGATGTCAAGTGCAGCCAGCGCCTGGCACCGGCGATCCGCGAGGCCGGTGGCGTGCCGCTGATGCACAAGACCGGACACTCGCTGATCAAGGCCAAGATGAAGGAAGTCGATTCGCCGCTGGGCGGCGAGATGAGCGGCCATATCTTCTTCAAGGAGCGCTGGTACGGCTTCGACGACGGCAGCTATGCCGGTGCCCGCCTGCTCGAGATCGTCAGCCGCCACGCCAACCCGGGCGCGCTGCTCGAGGGCCTGCCGACCAGCTTTTCCACGCCCGAGCTCAACGTGGCCTGCGGCGACGGCGAGCAGCATCAGCGGGTGACCGAACTGCAGGCGATCGCGAGTTTCGACGCGCCGGCCCAGGTCAACACCATCGACGGCCTGCGCGTGGACTGGCCGGACGGTTTCGGCCTGATCCGCGCTTCCAACACCACGCCGGTGCTGGTGCTGCGCTTCGAGGGCCAGACCCAGGACGCGCTGCACCGCATCGAGGCCGAGATGATGGCGCTGCTGCTGCGCGTCAAGCCCGACGCGGTGGTCGGGGCTTCGGCACACTGAAAATCCGTCGGCCCGTGAGCTGATCAGCCGGCAGCGCCTGTCTGCCGGCAATCTTGGCTTGGTATCAGGCCGACAGGCCAGCCAGCTGCTGCGCGCGTTCGATCAGCCGTGCGGTGCTGCCCTGGTTCTGGCGCATCCAGCCGGCGACGGCTGGCTGGGTGGCCGGTCCGGGAACACCCGACTCGAAAGCGGCAGCTACGGCTCGGCCGAGCGCCTGCGCCGAGTCGACCAGCGTCACGGCATCGAGCGCCTGCAGCTCGGCATAGACCTCGCGGAAGTTGAACACCTGCGGGCCGCTGAGCACCGGCAGGTCGAGCACCAGCGGCTCGAGCGGGTTGTGGCCGCCGTTGGCCACCAGGCTGCCGCCGACATAGGCCAGGTCGCTGGCGGCGTAGAAGGCCATCAGCTCGCCCAAGGTGTCGACGACCAGTACGGCTCCGGCGCCAGGGGCCGGCAGTCCGGGTGGCGGCAACTGGGGCGCGGGGCTCAGCGCGCTGCGGCGCAGCGGCTGCAGGCCGGCGGCCTGCACCGTCGCCAGCACCGACTCGGCGCGTTCCGGGTGGCGTGGCGCCAGCACCAGCAGCGCCTGCGGCTGCTGTTGCAGCAGCAGCTGGTGCGCGGCCAGCACCTGTTCTTCCTCGCCCGGATGGGTGCTGGCGGCAATCCAGACCGGACGCCCCGATCCGAGCCAGTCGCGCCAGGCCCGGCCCGCCGCGACCACCTGTGGCGAGCGCTCGAGGTCGAACTTGAGGTTGCCCAGCGCCTCGACCTGAGCAGCCGCTGCGCCCAGCGCGACGAAGCGCTCGGCATCCTCGCGCCCGCGCGCAGCGATCAGTGCGACCCGCTGCAGGGTCGGCGCGACCAGCCAGCGCAGCCGGCGGTAGGCCTTGAACGACTTGTCCGACAGCCGGGCATTGGCCATGATCAGCGGCAGCCCGCGACGCTGCGCGCAGGCGTAGAGGTTCGGCCAGATCTCGGTCTCCATCACGACGCCCAAGCTGGGCCGGCTGCGGCGCAGGAACATCGCCACCAGCCAGGGCAGGTCGAACGGCAGGTAGCAATGCTCGACGCTGTCGCCGAACAGGCGCCGGACCTGGGCCGATCCGGTCGGGGTCGTGGTCGTGACCAGCAGCGCCCAGTCGGGGTGGGCGGCCTGCCAGGCGCGCAGCAGCGGCGCGGCGGCAATCGTCTCGCCGACAGAGACCGCGTGCACCCACAGGCGCTGGCGCTTGGGGCGCACCGGCACCAAGCCGAGCCGCTCGCCCCAGCGCTTGCGGTAATCGGGGTTGCCCTTGCCGCGCAGCCAGAGCCGCAGCAGGGCGAGCGGGGTCAGCAGCAGCAGCAATGCGGTGTAGAGCAGGCGGGTCATGGCGTGGCATGACCCGGCATATGGCCAGGGCGGCGGATCGCCGGATGCTTCGGTCTATCCTTGAAGCGCAGCTTCCACCACAGGCCGAGCAGGGAGTCGCCGCGCGAGACCGCCTTGCGCGGCAGGCTTAGCGGGTCGTCCTGGGACGTGGCTGCTGCGCGCTGGCAAGTGGTTCCGCTCAGGTAACCGGCCTGTGCCGCGGCTTCCACGCAGCGCAGGTCATGGCTGCCATAGGGGTAGCAGAAATGGTCGACACGGCGGCCCAGCAGGTCTTCCAGCGCGTGCTTGCTGTCGCGCAGTTCGCTGTGGATGCGTTCGTCGGATTGCTGTGCCAGGCGCAGGTGGCTGCTCGAGTGCGACCCGATGGTGAAGCCCATGTCTTGTACTTCACGCAGCTGTGCGGCATTCATCAGGGGGGCTGGGTCCGGCCCGACGCCGGCATCCCAGCTCGATGTTTTTCCGATCAGGTCGCTGACCGCATAGACGGTCGCCGGGTAGCCATGCGCCTTGAGCACGGGCGCAGCATGTTCTAGGAAGTCCACATAGGCGTCGTCGAAGGTCAGCACCAGTGGCTTGGCAGGCAGCCTGATGTTCCCGGCCAGACCCGCCACCGCATCGTCCAGGCTTATGACCTGATAGCCCAGCCACGCGAACATCCGCATCTGCGCCTTGAAGCGTGGCAGATGGCAGTAGAGTGCGCCATGTGACTTGACCCGGCCCGGGAAGTTCCCGACCCGGTGATACATGAGTATTTGTATTGAGGTCATCGGACAGGCAATTCGCAGGCCTCGCGGTAGACGGCCTCGGTTTGGTCGAACATCAGGTTTTCGGTGAAGCAGGTTTCGAAGCGCTGGCGGGCACGAGCACCCATGGCCTGGCGTCTGGACTGGTCGTCGAGCAGGCTTGACAGGGCGGCCGCCAGCGCTGCGGGCTCGTCTGGCGGAACCAGCAGTCCGCTCACGCCGTCCTGCACCACTTCGCCTATGCCGCCCACGCGGCTGGCAATGATAGGCAGGCTGCAGGCCGAGGCTTCCAGCAGCGTCAGCGACAAGGCTTCACGTCGCGACGGCGCCAGCAGCAGATCGGAGGCAGCCAGCAGTGCCGGCACGTCTTCGCGCAGACCCAGGAAGCGGACGCGGTCGGCGATCCCGAGTTCACGGGCTAGGGCCTGCATCTGCGGGCCCAGATCGCCATGGTGGTCGCCGGCCAGCAGCAGCGTCCAGTCGCGCTGCTTGAGCGTGGCGAGTGCACGCAGCGCGGTGTCGTGTCCCTTGGCCGGCACGATGCGCGCCGCCATCAGCAGGCAGGGTTCGCTGGCCGAGAGCCCGAGACTGCGCCGGGTCACCTCGCGCACATCTGCCGGCAGGCGGCCTGCGATGTCTGCGATGCCGTGGTGCACCATGCGAATCCGTTGCGGGTCGTAGCCACAGCGCTGCAGAAAATCGGCTACGGCCTGCGACACGGCAATGATCCGTTTCGCGCCGCCGAAATGCTTGCCGGCGTTGTCGGAATGCGCCGTGGCGACATTGGGCAGCCCAGCCAGCCTGGCGGCGTAATGTGCATAGTAGGCGCCTCGGGTCAGGTGGCCGTGTATCAGGTTGGCCTTGACATCGCGCGCATAACGGGCAAGTCGCCAGATCGATGGCAGGTCGATCAGGCCGTGCATCTGCAGGTCGATGCCATCGAAGCCATCGGCCTGCAATTGCTGCCCCAGCCAACCCGCCATCGGTCCGGCATAGAGTGCCTCGTGCCCGCGTTCACGCATGCCTCGCATCAGCTGCAGTGCATGGCGTTCAGCGCCTCCGCTCTTGAGGCTGCGTAGGACAGTGATGATTCTCATTTTTTCAGCGCCTTGCGGTAGACGGCCAGGTTGCCTTCGCACATGGCATCGATCGAGAATTCATCGAGCACCAGCTGGCGACCGGCCTGGCCCATGCGCTGGCGCATTGGGGCATCGTCGAGCAGGCGGTTCATGGCGGCGCTCAGTCCGGCCACATCGCCGGGGGCGATCAGCAGTCCGTTCAGGCCGTCGCGCACCGCCTCGGGCATGCCGCCGGCCCGGGTGGCGATGATCGGCACCTGTGCCGCCGAGGCCTGCAGCAGCGACACGCCCAGGCCTTCCATGTCGGCCGGATGCACCAGCAGGTCCAGGCAGCCGAGCACGGCCGGCAGGTCATCGCGAAAACCCAGCAGCCGCACCTGCCCGGTCAGCCCCTGGTCGCTGATGGCCTGCCTCAGCTCGGCCTCGAGCGGGCCGCGGCCGAAGATCAGAACCTGCAGCCTGGGATGCTTGTCCAGCACTGCAGGCAGGGCCGCGAGCAGATGGCGGTGGCCCTTGCGCGGGATCAGCTGGGCCACGGTGCCGACCAGCAGCGCATCGGGTGGGAGTCCCAGCGCCGCCTTGAAGCCAGCCGGGTCGTAGGCTATCAGGTAGGGCGTCGGATCGACCGCGCTGCGCACGCAGCTGACCTGCTCGGGCGCCAGCCCTTCGGCCAGCAGCACCTGGCGGATGCCTTGCGAGATCGTGATCACATGGTCGTACAGGCGGTACTTGAGCTTGACCAGCCAGCGAGGCTCCGGGTTGTCGACCCGGCGCGACAGCACGCAAGGTACACCCGCACGCCTGGCCGCCAGTCCGCCCCAGAGGTCGGCGCCGCGCCGGCTGTGGATATGCACCAGGTCGGGTTGCTCGGCCGCAATCAGGCGGCGCAGCCGACCGACCAGGCCGAAGTCGAGGTCGCCCTGCATCGGCAGCTCGAAGACCCGGGCGCTGGCGCGTGCCGGCGCGGCGATATGCGCGCCCGGCGGGCAGGCCAGCAGATTCTCCACGCCGCGCTGCGCCAGCCCCTCCATGATGTAGAGCACCTGCTTGGCGCCACCGTACAGATGGCGGCCGGATTCGATGTGCAACACCTTCATGGCTGATCCTGGGTCGCCAATGCGGCGCGCGCCTGTTCGAGCACCTGTTGCGGGCGGATGTCGCGCAGGCAGGTGTAGGCGCCGTTGCATGTCGGACGACGGCGGCAGGGCGAGCATTCGAGTCCGAGCCAGATCACCCGGCCATTGCGCCGGCCGGTGTCGAGGTAGGGCCGGGTCGAGCCGAACAGCGCCA
This sequence comes from Burkholderiales bacterium, assembly GCA_026400105.1. Classification (GTDB taxonomy): domain Bacteria; phylum Pseudomonadota; class Gammaproteobacteria; order Burkholderiales; family Burkholderiaceae_C; genus Malikia. Next base: position 28,186 of record JAPLPQ010000091.1, on the reverse strand, counting down.
CCGTCGGCCTGGCAAATGCGGTGCCCATGTGGGTCAGGCCGGTGTCGACGCCGATCACCAGCGCCGCATGCCGGATCAGCGCCGCCGCTTCCGGCAGCCGGGTCGCGCCCGCCAGCGACACCACGCCGGGCGCGCCAGCGACGATGCGCTCGGCCGCCGCCCGGTCAGCCGGGCCACCCAGGATCACGGGCGTCAGCCCGAGTTCGTCGCGCACCCGCGGCGCCAGCGCCTGCCAGGCGTCCTCGAACCAGTGTTTTTGCGGCCTTGTCGTGAACGGCGCGAACACCGCATAGCGGCCGGGGATCAGGCCATGCTCGGCCAGCAGCGCCTGGGTCCGGGCTTCGGTTTCGGCGGCAACATGCAACTGCGGCAGGAAATCGCCGACCTCGAGTCCGAGCTGCTCGGCCAGATACCGGTATTCCGAGCTGATGCGGCGCTCGTCGCCGCCCTTGGCGATGACCTCGGTCATCAGCCACTGGCTGCCTTCGCGCGAGCCCAGGCCGATGCGGCGCTTTGCACCCGTCAGCCAGGTCAGCCAGCCGCTTTTGAGCAGGCTTTGCAGGTCGATCGCGGTGTCGAAGCGCTTGCCCTTGAGCAGCCTGGCGAAGGCGCGCACGCGGCCGAACAGTTCGCCGAAGCGGCGCTGTTGCCAGAGCTGTTTCCACTCGCCCTTGGGCCACAGGATCAGCTCGTCGATGTTCGGGTCGGCCGCCAGCAGCTCGTGGATGCCGGGCTCGACCAGCCAGGCGATATGGGCCTGCGGGTACTTGCACCTGAGTGCGGCGGCAAACGGCGAGGCGAACACCACGTCGCCGATGGCGGAGGTACGGACGATCAGGAAGCGTTGTGCGGTCATGGATCGGGGCGGCTCAGTCCGGCAGCAGGGCGGCGACGCAGGACTGCAGGTCGGCATAGGCCGCATCGGCGCCGGCCAGCCCGGTGGTCGATTCCGCGTTGTCCGACTGCACGATATAGGCCCGGCCGACGCCGGCAGCGCGGGCGGCCTCGATGTCGGACGGCTTGTCGCCGACCAGGATCGAGTCGGGCAGCGACAGGTTCAGCTCCTTGGCTGCGCGCAGGATCATGCCGGGCGCGGGCTTGCGGCAGTCACAGTCGAGCGCCAGTTCGGCCAGTTGGCCCTTGGGGTGGTGCGGGCAATGGTAGACCGCATCGACTGCCGCGCCGGCGTCCAGCAGTGCCTGCTGCATGGCGGCGGTCAAGGCCTGGTATTGCGCTTCGCTGTAGTAGCCGCGCGCGATGCCGGACTGGTTGGTCACCACCACCAGCGCGTAGCCGGCTTGTTTGAGCCGGCGCATGGCGTCGATCGCTCCCGGCACGAACTCGAAATCCTCCCAGCGGCTGACATAGGCACGGTCCCGGTTGATCACGCCGTCGCGGTCCAGGAAGGCCGCCTGGCGCGGGACCGCCGCACTGGCTCCAGCGTTATTACCGGCACGGATGCGCTTGACCAGCGAGGTGGTCGAGTAGCCGTCGACGAAGGGGATCGCCAGCGCGTCGCCGCCCCAGCTGCGCACGACCCGGGTTTCCTCGAGCGTTTCCATGTCGTAGTCGCCGCCCTTGATATAGAGGTCGGGCCTGATTTCCTGGATCAGCTCGACCGGTGTCCGCTCGTCGAAGAAGGTCACCAGCGCCACCGAGGCCAGCCCGGCCAGCACGGCGGCGCGGTCCTCGGCCCGGTTCAGCGGCCGGTCCGGACCCTTGCCCAGCATCCTGGCCGAGGCGTCGGAGTTGACCGCCACGATCAGCGAGCCACCGAGTGCGGCGGCCTGGTGCAGGTAGTTGACATGGCCGCGGTGCAGCACGTCGAACACGCCGTTGGTGAAGACCAGCGGGCGCGGCAATGCCACCAGGCGCGCGGCCAACTCCGCGCGCGGGCAGACCTTGTCCATCAGCGCGCTCATGCGAACAGCTCCTCGTAGCTGACGGTCGCGGTGCCGAACTTGGCCACCACCAGGCCGCCGGCGCGGTTGGCGATCTCCATCGCCTGCTCCAGCGCCAGGCCGCAGGCCAGCATCAAGGCCATGGTCGCGATCACGGTGTCGCCCGCGCCGGTGACATCGGCCACCTCGCGCACCTGCGCCTTGACATGGGAGACCCGGTCGGGCTCGAACAGCGACATGCCTTCCTCGGACCGGGTCAGCAGCAGTGCCTGCAGCCCCAGGCGCTCGCGCAAGCCCTGCGCCTTGCGCTCGAGTTCGGCCTCGTCCTGCCAGTTGCCCACCACCTGCATCAGCTCGGAGCGGTTCGGCGTGATCAGGCTGGCGCCGCTGTAGCGCGCGTAGTCGCTGCCCTTGGGGTCGACCAGCACCGGCTTGCCGGCGGCACGCGCGAGCTCGATCATGCGCGGGATATGCGCCAGCCCGCCCTTGCCGTAGTCCGAGAACAGCACCACGTCGTGCTGCGGCAGTTCGCGCTCGAAGTCGGCCAGCATCTGCGCCAGCACCTCGTGCACCGGCTCCTGCTCGAAGTCGATGCGCAGCAGCTGCTGATTGCGGCCGATCACGCGCAGCTTGACGATGGTCTGCAGGCGCGGGTCCTGCCCCAGCACGGTCGCGATGCCTTGCTGGTGCAGCAGGGCCTGCAGCCGCTGCGCGGGTTCGTCCTGGCCCAGCATGCTCAGCAGCGTGACCTGGCCGCCCAGGGTCTTGACGTTGAGCGCGACGTTGGCCGCACCGCCCAGGCGGTCCTGCTCGCGCTGCACATGCAGCACCGGCACCGGTGCCTCGGGCGAGATGCGCTCGACGGCACCGAACCAGTAGCGGTCCAGCATCACGTCGCCGACCACCAGCACGCGGCGGGCCGCCAGCACCGCTTTTTCGGGGCAGGGATTCACGGTCATTTTCAAATTCACACCAGGCCGAGTTGCTGTTCGATCAGGCCGCACAGGGTGTGGCCGATCAGGATATGCGACTCCTGGATGCGCGCCGTCACCTGGCTCGGGACCACGATCGCCAGGTCGCACCGCTCGCGCAGCGCGCCGCCGTCGCGTCCGAGCAGGCCGATCACCGACATGCCCAGGGCCTTGGCTTCCTCGACCGCGCGGATCACGTTGCGCGAGTTGCCCGAGGTCGAGATGGCGATCAGCAGATCGCCGGCGCGACCCAGGCCTTGCACCTGGCGCGCGAACACCTCGTCGAACGAGTAGTCGTTGGCGATGCAGGTCAGCGCCGAGCTGTCGGTGGACAGCGCCAGCGCCGCCAGCGGCCTGCGGTCCTTGATGAAGCGACCGGTCAGTTCGGCCGCCAGATGCTGGCTGTCGGCCGCGGAGCCGCCATTGCCGCAGAACATCAGCTTGCCGCCGGCGCGCAGCGACTGCGTGGCGAGTGCGCCAGCTTGGGCTACGGCGCCATCCAGGGGCTGCAGAGACTGGAGCAAGGCGACCTGCTCAGCCAGATTGTGCAAAAAGAGGGAATTCATGACGGGTTGCCAGACATGCAATCCTGCTATTGTCAGGGTAAACGGCAGCCGGCTTGCGTCGGCTGCGCCGGCTCCGTCCGATCGATGGCGGGTGGCGTCAGGCAAAATACCAGCCTCCTTCCCCCTCCTGCTTATCCATGCTCCCCACCAACGACAAGCGCCCGCGTACCGTGGTCCTGCTGCAGTACACCGGCATTGGCGACCTGATCTGGCATATCCAGTACTTCAAGGCGATTGCCGGGCAGAGCCAGGGCGGCCAGGTCACCATCGTGGCGCAGCCCTCCACGCTGACGCGCGCCTTCATCGGCAAGGAGCCTTGGGTCGAGGCCGTGATCGACCACGACCACCGTCCGCGGCGCGAAGAAAAGCGCCAGGGACGCCACGCCGGCCTGCTCGGCATGTGGCGCATGGCGCAGCAGCTCAAGCAGGGGCGTTTCGACCGCATCGTGCTGTTCTCGGGCCGCATCAGCCGCGGCCTGGTGGCCGGCCTGAGCGGCATCCCGCTCCGGATCGGCTTTGGCTACAAGCCCTTGCAGCGGGTCTTCCTGAACCAGGGCCCGTTTGTCCGCGCCTACCAGGGGCCGTCGGTAGCGGCCTACCACGAGGCCAGCGAGCTGATGGTCCGGCATGGTTTCTGCCCCCAGCCGATAGTGCCCCGGCTCGATGTGCCGGACGAGCAGTTGCGCGCCATGCAGCAGCGCCTGGCCCAGCTGCCCCGGCCGCTCTATGCCTTTGCGATCGGTACCAGCGAAACCCACAAGCAGTGGGGCATCAAGCCCTATGCCGAACTGGCCCGGCGCCTGATCGAGCGCGGTGCCGGCGTCGTGCTGCTCGGCGGCCCGGCCGAGGTGCAGCTGGCCAGGGAGATCGAAGCCCTGGTCCCGCAGGCGGCGCGCCATGGCCTGGCCGTCCTGACGGATGCGCCCGTGCTGGGTAGTGCCGCGGTGCTCAAGCTGGCCGATGTCTGCGTCGGCAACGACACCGGCATGGTCAACGTGGCGGCGGCTGTCGCCACCCCCACCTTCGTGCTGATCGGCCATCGTCGCACGCTGGATCATGACCCTGAACACCTGTTCAACGTCCAGGCCAGCACGCTTTCCGCCGTGACCGTCGAGCAGGTGCTGGACCTGGTCACGGCTGCGGCTCCCCAGATGGCGGTGGCCGCATGAAGCAGGCCGAACTCAAGGACACCGGCCGGCGCCTGATGGTCTATGCCCGGCGCCAGTGGCGCATGCTGGGCGCCTCGCTGCTGTTCTTCCTGCTCGGCTCGGCGGTCGAGCCGGTGATACCGGCGCTGTTCAAGAAGCTGATCGACTCGGGGTTCCAGGACGGGCTGAAGTTCCCGCTCTGGTCGGTGCCCCTGATCATCATCGGCCTGTTCCTGGTGCGCGGGGTGTTCAACTTCTCGGGCACCTATGTCATGACCTCGGCGACCTCGGCCATGGTGCTCGACCTGCGGCGCGACCTCATGCGCGCCTTGCTGCGCGCCGATGCCAAGCTGTTCACCCATGTCAGCCCGGGGGTGGCGGTGACCAAGGTCATCAACGACCCGCAGTCCGCCTCGCAGGTGATCGGCAACTCGCTGATCACCTTTGTCAAGGACGCGACCACCCTGATGTTCCTGGTCGGCTACCTGCTCTATCTGAACTGGCAGCTCACGCTGCTGTCCTTCATCTCGATGCCGCTGCTCGGCATCACGATCAAGCTGGTACAGAAGCGCCTGAGCAAGGTCGGCGAGGAGCAATACCGCTCGCAGCAGCGCCTGGTCAGCACGGTCGACGACAATGCGCGCGCCTGGCGCGTCGTGCGCACCTTCGATGCGGCCGATTTCGAGCTCAAGCGCTTCGATGCCGAGGCGGTCCAGTTCCGCCGCATGACCTTGAAGCAGGTCGCGACCAGTTCGCTCGTGACGCCGGCGACCCAGGTGGTGGCGGCGATCGGCGTGTCGACCATCATCACGCTGGCGCTGTGGCAGGCCAGCCAGGGTTCGGCCACGGTGGGCGAGTTCGTGTCCTTCGTCACCGCCTTGCTGATGACGATCTCGCCGATGCGGCATCTGACCGATGTCTACCAGCCGATCAACAGCGCGCTGATCACGGCCCGTGGCTCCTTCAGCCTGATGGATGCGCCGCAGGAGCCCGACCACGGCACCCAGGACCTGCCCGCCTGTCAGGGCCGGATCGACTTCAGGCAGGTCAAGGTGCAATACGAGGAGGCGGCCACGCCTTCGCTCGACGGCCTCGACCTGCAGATCGCTCCGGGCACCACGGTGGCGCTGGTCGGCTCATCGGGCGCCGGCAAGACCACGGTCGTCAACACCCTGCTGCGCTTTGCCCATGTCAACAGCGGCCAGGTGCTGCTCGACGGCCAGCCGATCGAGTCGCTCAGGCTCGCCAGCCTGCGGCGCCATTTCGCCGTCGTGTCGCAGGACATCGTGCTGTTTGATGGCAGCATCGCGCAGAACGTGGCCTATGCCAGTCCGCTCGGCGTGGACCGGGCCAAGGTCGAGCAATGCCTGCGCGCCGCCAACCTCTGGAACCATGTCGCCAAGCTGCCCGAAGGCATCGACGCGCCGGTCGGCACCAACGGCAGCATGCTGTCGGGCGGCCAGCGCCAGCGGCTGGCAATTGCGCGCGCGCTCTACCGCGACGCCGCGATCTGGATCTTCGATGAAGCGACCTCGGCGCTCGATTCCGAGTCCGAAGCCGTGGTGCAGCACTCGATCGAGGACCTGCGCCACGCCAAGACCCTGATCCTGATCGCGCACCGCCTGAGCACGATCCGCAACGCCGACCTGATCTGCGTCATGTCCGACGGCCGCATCATCGAGCAGGGCAGCCACGAGGAACTGATGGCCAAAAACGGGTCTTATGCCGGCATGGTGCGGATCCAGTCGGCCAATCTGTAAGCGCGCCGGTCAATGACGCGCCCGGAGTACCTGTTTCAGAACATGGCTGCTCCGGATCTGCGGTCCGATTCGATGCCGCATGGCTGCCGTCATCACGGCATCAGCACGGCATTGACCGCCTGCAGGTCCTCGCCCTGGAGCACCCCGCCGGCCTGCTTGAGCTTGAGTCCGCCGACCAGCAGCTCGTAGCGTGCCTTGGCCAGGCTGGCCTTGGTCTGGAACAGCTGGCTTTGCGCGTTGAGCACATCGAGGTTGATGCGCACGCCGACCTGGTAGCCGAGCTGGGTCGCTTCGAGCGCGCTCTGGCTCGAGGCCACCGCGGCTTCCAGCGCCTTGACCTGGCCCTGACCCGAGACCACGCCGTAATAGGCCACGCGAGTGGCCTGCGCCACGCCGCGCCGTGCCGCGTCGAGGTCGTTGCGCGCCTTGTCCTCGAGCGCCAGCGTTTCCTTGACCCGGTTCTGCACCGCGTAGCCCGCGAACAGCGGCAGGTTGAACTGCAGGCCCACCGACGCCGTCTTGTTGCGCAGATAGGGCGGCAGGCTGCTGGCCGAGGCGGGCGTGCGCGCGGCCTGGTATTGCGCCACCGCGTCGAGCGTCGGCAGATGGCCGGCCTGCGCCTTGGCGGTTTCGAGCCTGGCCACTTCCAGTCCGGTGCTGGCCTGGCGCACCTGCGGATGGCTGCTGTCGGCGCGCTCGAGCCAGCGACCCAGATCGGCCGGCTCGATCGCGGGCAGCGTCACGCCGCTGGCCAGGTGCCAGGGGTTGATGCCGGTCTGGCCGATCAGCTGGTCGAGCGCCAGCCGCTTGACGCGCAACTCGTTGTCGGCGGCGATCTCCTGCGCCACGGTCTGGTCGAAGCGGGCCTGGGCCTCGCGCGTGTCGGTGATGGTGGCGGTGCCGACCTCGAAGTTGCGCTTGGCCGATGCCAGCTGCTCGGCCACGGCGGCTTTTTGCGCCTGCACGAAGGCCAGGCTGTCCTGCGCTGCCAGCACGTCGAAGTAGGCCTGCGCGCTGCGCACCACCAGTTCCTGGCTGGCCGCCTCGAGCAGGGCCTCGGCCGCCTCGAGCGACTTGCGTGCCTGCTCATAGGCCAGCCGGTTGGCTGGCCGGTACAGCGGCTGACTGGCCGACAGCTGCAGCGTCTGGTTGTTGTAGTTCTTGTCCTGCGTGTCGACGCTGCTGTCGAGATCGCTGAAGTTGGCCGTCGCCGACAGCGCGGCGCTGGGCAGCAGACCGGCGCGGGCCTGCTCGGCCTTGGCCAGGCTGGCCTGGTATTGCGCCTGCGCCGCCAGGTAGGCCGCGTCGTAGCGCTTGGCGGTCTCGTGCAGCTCGGTCAGGCTCTGGGCCTGGGCTGCCAGTGCGCAGCCTCCGGCCAGTGCCATCGCTCCGAGCAGGCGCGTCGCGCGCGCGGCAAGGGCGAGCGCCGGCGACGGTCCAGCCAGGCGCCGGTCCGGGCTGGCGGTCGTTGGGAAAGCATGGGACAGGGGCATGGCAGATCGACCGTTGGAGGCTAAGGGGAGGGGCTCAGTACTGCGGCACCGACGGATCGACTTCCTGCGACCAGGCGTGGATGCCGCCGTGCAGGTTGACCACCTCGTCATAGCCCTGGTTCAGCAGGAAATAGGTCACCTGCGCGCTGCGTCCGCCATGGTGGCACAGGCAGGCGATCGGACGCTCGCGTGGCAGCTCGTTCAGGCGCGCCGGAATGCTGGCCATCGGCATGGCCAGCAGCTCGAAGCCGTCGGGCTTGACGCTGGCGGTCTGCAGCTCCCAGGGCTCGCGCACGTCGAGCACCAGGGGCCGGCATTGCGGGTCCTCGGCCTGGCAGGCCGCGATCCAGTCCTTGAGCTGCGCGGGGCGTATCGCTTTGATCACGGCGCGGGTCCGATCAGAACTTGAACGGGCTGGACTCGGGGAAATGCTGCAGGCGCGGCGCGCTGACATCCCAGGGTTGCTCGACATGCTGGCCGCCCGCGACCGCGCGCACCAGGGTGGCGCGCATGGCGGGGGCGCGGCCGACGACGGCCCACAGGCGACCGCCGGTCTTGAGCAGGGCCAGCAGTTCCGGCGGCACCTCGGCCACCGAGCCGCTCAGCACGATCGCGTTGAACGGCGCGCCGGCGTTGCAGGCGGAGAACTGGTCGGTCGTGGCGTCGGCGGTGCGGACTTCGACGTTCTTCACGCCTGCTGCCTGCAGATTGGCGCGGGCCTGCTGGGCCAGCGCCGGGTCGATCTCGAGGCTGACGACGCTGGCGCACTGGCGCGCCATCAGCGCCGCCAGATAGCCCGAGCCGGTGCCGATCTCGAGCACGCTGTCGCCGGGCTGCAGCGCGAGGTCCTGCAGCAGGCGCGCCTCGACCTTGGGCGCCAGCATGCACTGGCCTTCGCCCTTGCCGAGCGGAACCTCGAGGTCGGCCAGCGCCACGGGCTGGTAGGCCTCGGGCACGAAATCCTCGCGCTTGACCTCGCCCAGCAAGGCCAGCACCTTGGCGTCCAGCACATCCCAGGGGCGGATCTGCTGCTCGATCATGTTGAAGCGGGCCTTGTCGAAGTCGAAGGCGATTGCAGTGCTCATGTATATACTCCGGTGGGTATGTTTGCCGATTCTGGTCCATTTTACTGAAGCCAGGCCTCAGGACCCGGTCGCGCTGCCGTCATCTTCACGTTGGCGGCCCGACCACAGGCGCTGAATCCAGCGTCCCAGATCGTCCATGTAGCAGTAGACCACCGGCACCACGACCAGGGTCAGCAGCGTCGAGGTCAGCACGCCGCCGATCACGGCCTGGCCCATCGGCGCGCGCTGCTCGGAGCCTTCGCTGAGCGCCAGCGCCAGCGGCACCATGCCGAACACCATCGCCAGCGTGGTCATCAGGATCGGTCGCAGCCGCACCCGGCCCGCCAGCAGCAGGGCCGCCTCGCGCCCCATGGCCGGATGGTCGGGCGTGCCTTCGCGCGCGCGGATCGCGAAATCGATCAGCAGGATCGCGTTCTTGGTCACCAGCCCCATCAGCATCACGATACCGATGACCGAGAACATCGACAGGCTGGAGCCGAACAGCAGCAGCGCCAGCACCACGCCGATCAGCGTCAGCGGCAGCGAGCTCATCAGCGCCAGCGGCTGCAGGAAGCTCTTGAACTGGCTGGCCAGGATCATGTAGATGAAGATGATGGCCAGCGCCAGCGCCGACGCCGCGTAGCCAATCGACTCGTCCATGTTCTTGGTCGAGCCGCCGAAGCTGTAGCGGTAGCCGCTGGGCAGCTGCAGCGCGTCGAGTTCGCGCCGGATGTCGGCCGAGATCTCGCCGATCGAGCGCGCATAGGCGTTGCCGGTGAGGGTGACCTCGCGCGTCAGCGCGCGCCGGTTGATCTGGCTGGCACCGGTCGATTCGCTGACCTCGGCCACCTGGCCCAGCCTGACCACGCGCGCCGAGCCGTCGGCGTTGCTGCCGACCACCAGCGGCAGCGCGCGCAGCTGCTCGATCTGGCTGCGTCCGGCCAGCGGCAGCCGGACCTGGATGTCGTAGGTCTCGTCGTCGGGCGCGCGCCAGTTGCCCGCGCTCTGGCCCGCGACCAGGGTGCGCAGGCTGGCCGCGAGCTGCGCCGTGCCGATGCCGAGGTCGGAGGCCGCGTCGCGCTTGAGCGTCACCGAGATCGTCGGCTTGTTCGGCTTGGCACTGCTGTCGAGGTCGACCAGTCCCGGGATGGTGCGGATGCGTGCCAGCGCCTGCTGGCCCAGGTGGTCGAGCTGCTGCAGGTCGGGCCCCTGGAGCGAGAACTCGATCTGCTTCTGGCCGCCGACCGGGTCCAGCAGGCCGGCCTGCGTGACCGTGATGCCGCCGATCTGGCGCAGCCGCTCGCGCAGCAGCGCCGACAGCTCGTCGACGCTGCGGCTGCGCTGGTCGCGCTCGATCAGCCGCACATAGAGGCTGGCGCGGGTCTTGCCCTGGGCATTGCCGCTGTTGATCGTCGTCAGCGTGTAGCGCACCTCGGGCAGGCTGCGCACGATCGCCTCGACCTCGCGCGCCTTGGTCTCGGTGCTCTCGAGCGAACTGCCGATCGGGGTCTCGAAGGCGATGCTGGTTTCCGAGAAGTCGGCCTTGGGCACGAACTCGCTGCCGAGCAGCGGCAGCAGCGCGAAGGCGGCCACCAGCGTGCTGGCCGCGATCGCAAGCGTGCTCTTCTTGTGCCCGAGCGACCAGGCCAGCAGGCCCTGGTAGGCCTCGGCCAGGCGCTCCTGGGCCTGGTCTATCGCCTGCGTCAGCCGGCCCAGGGTCCGGTCGTACAGCGTGCGGCGCGGGCGCTGGCGGTCGTGCGGCTCGATCTCGGGGTCATGCCAGACGCTCGACAGCATCGGGTCGAGCGTGAAGCTCACGAACATCGAGATCAGCACCGCCGCGACGATGGTGATGCCGAACTCGTGGAAGAACTTGCCGACGATGCCCTGCATGAAGCCGATCGGCAGGAACACCGCGACGATCGACAGCGTGGTCGCCAACACCGCCAGCCCGATCTCCTGCGTGCCGTCGAGCGCGGCCTGGAACGGGGTCTTGCCCATCTGGACATGGCGCACGATGTTCTCGCGCACCACGATCGCGTCGTCGATCAGCAGCCCCACGCACAGCGACAGCGCCATCATCGTGATCATGTTGATCGTGAAGCCGAACAGGTGCATGAACAGGAAGGCGCCGATCAGCGCGATCGGCAGCGTCAGTCCGGTGATGACGGTCGAGCGCCAGGAGTTCAGGAACAGGAACACGATCAGCACCGTCAGCAGCGCGCCCTCGATCAGGGTGCGGCTGACGTTGGCGACGGCGACCCGGATCGGCCGGCCGGTGTCGCCGATCGGTGCCAGCTTGATGCCAGCCGGGACTTCCGCGCCGATCTCGGCCAGCACGCCCTTGAGGCTGTCGATGACGGCCAGGGTGTTCTCGTCCTGCGCCTTTTGCACCTGCAGCAGCAGGGTGCGCTGGCCGTTGTAGAGCGCCAGGCTGTCGACTTCCTGCGCGCCGTCGAGCACGCGCGCGACCTGGCCCAGCCGCACCGGCTGGCCGTTGTGGCGCGCCACGATCAGGCGTTCGAGTTCCTGCGGCCGCGCGGCCCGCGCCTCGATCTGCACCATGCGTTCGCGCTCGAGCGTGCGCAGCGCGCCGACCGGCAGGTCCTGGTTCTCCTGCCTGATCGTGCTGACGACCTGCTCCGGCGTCACGCCGAAGGCCTCGAGCGCGGCTGGCTGCAGCTCGACCTGGATCGTGCGCCGGCTGGCGCCCGCCAGCGTGACCGCGCCGACGCCGCGCGCATGTTCGAGCCGCTTCTTGAACACCAGTTCGGCCCAGTTGGTCAGCTCGACCGCATCGGGCGCCTGGCCCTGGCTTGGGTCGGGCAGGATCGCGACCGACCAGATCGGCCGGCTGGCGGGATCGAAGCGCTGCACCCGGGGCTCCTCGACCTCGTCGCGCAGGCTGGCGCGCAGCGCCGCGATCTTCTCGCGCACATCCTCGGCCGCCTTGCGCCCGTCGATATGGAGCTGGAACTCGATCACCACCACCGACTGGTTCTCGTAGCTGCGCGAGGTCAGCGTGTTGATGCCGGCGATGCCGTTGACCCCTTCCTCGATCTTGCGCGTGACCTCGGATTCGACGATTTCTGGCGCTGCGCCCGGGTACTCGGTCGAGATCACCACGACCGGAAAGTCGACATTCGGGAACTGGTCGATCTGCAGGCGCTGGAGCGAGAACAGCCCCAGCACCACGAAGGCCAGCATGACCATGGTCGCGAAGACCGGATTGCGCAGCGAGACGCGGGTGAACCACATGGGACCGGTCCTCGCTCAGCGCGTCGCCGCCGCGTCGGGCGGCACGGCTGACGGCATCGCCCGGGCCGGGGTGCCGGCAGCCAGCGTGCCGGCGCTCGCGCGCAGCACCAGCGTGCCGGGCGCCAGGCCGTCGATCGCGACCATGGTCTCGTCGCCGACCTGGCCCTGCTGGCCCGGCACCACCTTGCGGTGCACCACCTGGCCGTCCTGCAGCAGCTGCAGATAGGGCTGGGGCTGGTCGCTGCGCAACGCCGACAGCGGCACCGCGACTGCCCGCACCTGCCCGGTCTCGATCTGGCCCTGCACGAACAGGCCCTGGCGCAGACCTTCCTGCGCCGGCACCGCCAGGTAGGCCAGCAAGCTGCGGCTGCCGGCCTGCACGGCGGGATTGATGCGCGCGACTCGGGCCCGGGACGGCTGACTCATGCCTTCGACCGACCAGTCGGCCGGCTGGCCGACCCGCAGCTGCAGCGCATCGGCCGGGGGCAGGGCGGCCTCGATCTCCAGCGCGCTGGTGTCGACGATCTCGAGCACGCGCGCATCGACCGGCACCCGCTCGCCGTCCTGGACCAGCCTTGCCGCGACCTGGCCCGAGATCGGCGCACGCAGCTCGGTGTCGGCCAGCGTCTTGCGCGCGATGTCGAGCAAGGCCTGCGTCGCCTGCAGGTTGGCGCGCGCCGTCTCGAGGTTGAGCTCGGAGGTCTGCGCCGCCGTCGACGAGATGAAGCCCTGCCTGACCAGCGCCTGGTTGTTGTCCTGCTGGCGCTGGGCGATCGCGAGCTGGGCCCGGTTCGCCTGGGCCTGCTGTTCGGCCTGCGCCACCCGCGCCCGCGCCTCGGTGGCGTCCACCTGCGCCAGCAATTGACCCGCGCGCACGCGGTCGCCCTCGCGTACCGACAGGCCGTGCAGCTCGCCCGCGACGCGCGCCTTGACCGTGGCCGAATGCACCGCCTTCAGCGTGCCCGTGAACGGCAGGCGGCGGCGCAGCTCGACCGCTTCGGCGCGCCACAGATCCTGCCCGGACAGCGTGATCGCGCTCGGTGCCTGCGAGCTGGCGGCAAGCCGGCGCGCGGCATCCTGCTGCTGCTGGCGCTTGTCGAGCGCGCGCAACAGGCCCAGCGCGAGCGCCAGAGTCAACAAGGCCAGCAAGGCCCAGCGTTTCCACGATGTCATCTTGATTTTCTTAGCGAGTGGCTGGCGTATTGGCGGCCCGGCTGGCAAGGGGTCAATCGGCTCGGCACAGACCCTCAATCCGCGATTCAGCGAATATAGCCCAGGCTCAATATCATGAATTCGACCATGTGTACCATCGCTGGCGGCAATCGAGACCGTACAAGAAAGGACGCCTGTCATGTCATCATCTGAAACCCTGGTGCTCGGGGGCGGCTGCTTCTGGTGCACCGAAGCCGTGTTCGTGCGCGTCAAGGGCGTGCTCGATGTCGAGTCCGGCTATTGCAACGGCCAGCCCGAGCGCCCGAGCTACGAGCAGGTCTGCAGCGGCCACACCGGCTGCGTCGAGGTCGTCAAGCTCGAGTTCGATCCGGAAGTGATTCCGCTGTCGCAGCTGCTCGCGATCTTCTTTGCCATCCATGACCCGACCCAGCGCAACCGCCAGGGCCATGACGTCGGCAGCCAGTACCGCAGCGGCATCTACTGCAGCAGCCCGCAGCAGCTCGAGCAGGCGCGCGACTTCATCGCCGAGCTCGAACGCGAGTCCGCCTTCGCGCAGCCTATCGTGACCGAGGTCAAGCCGCTGGCCAACTACTGGCCGGCCGAGGACTACCACCAGGATTTCTTCGAGCGCAACCCGAACCAGGGCTATTGCCTGGCGGTTGCCGCGCCCAAGGTCGCCAAGCTGCGCCGGGCTTTTGCCGGCTGGCTGCGCGATTGAGGCGGCTGATTCGGGACGATCTGCGCCTGCGTGAACGGTCCTGCTTCGTGATCCGCCCCGCCTGACCTATAATCAAAGGCTTTGCAACGTTTCGCTGGCCGGGTGGTCAGTCGTGTGTCTCAGGCGTTGCGGAAAATTGCGACAGGGCGCTAGCGCCCGGTCACCAGCACCCGAAGGACAAACCATGGTCGTTATCCGACTCTCCCGCGGCGGTTCCAAAGCCCGTCCGTTCTACAACATCGTCGTCGCCCACAAGCAAAACCGTCGTGACGGCCGCTTCATCGAGCGCATCGGCTTCTACAACCCGCTGGCCCGCGGTGGCGAAGAGCCGCTGCGCATCGCCCAGGACCGTCTGACCTACTGGGAAGGCGTGGGTGCTCAAGCTTCCGACGTCGTTCAACGTCTGGTCAAGCAAGCCGCCAAGGCTGCTGCCTCGACTGCTGCTGCCGCCTAATCATGGCTCAGCTGCCCGGCCTCGAACCAGCCGTTCTGCCGCCTGACGCGGTGGAGCTCGGCCGGGTGCAGGAAGCCTGGGGCATCAAGGGTTGGCTGCGACTGCATTCGCACAGCGCCGACCCCGAAGTGCTGCTGGCTGCCAAGCGCTGGTTCCTGATTCCTCCCGAAGCCCGCTTCGCGCGTGGCTTCGATGCATTTTCCGGTGTCGTGACCGTCGTCGTCGACGAGGTCAAGACCCATGCCGATGGCCTGGTGGCGCGGATCGAGGCGATTGCCGACCGCAACGCCGCCGAGGCACTCAAGGGCGCGCGCATTTATGTGGCGCGTGCCGACTTCCCCGCCGCCAAGAGCGACGACGAATATTACTGGGTCGACCTGCTCGGCCTCGACGTCGTCAACCGCGAAGGCGTTCATCTGGGCATCGTGCGCGACCTGTTGTCGACCGGCCCGAACTCGGTGCTCTGCCTCGAATACACCGAAGACGACAAGCCGCTCGAGCGCATGATCCCCTTCGTCTCGGTCTACGTCGACAAGGTCGATCTGCCGGGCAAGCGCATCACGGTCGACTGGCAACCTGACTACTGAAGCGCTGCGGACGCTCCCGCCTACCATGCGTTTCGACGTCATCACCCTGTTTCCGGAGCTGTTCGCTCCCTTCCTGAGTCACGGCATCAACCGGCGCGCCTTCGAGAGCCGCCAGGTCGACGTGCGCCTGTGGCAGTTGCGCGACTTCGCCGAGGGCAATTACCGCCGCGTCGACGACCGCCCCTTTGGTGGCGGTCCCGGCATGGTGATGCAGCCCGATCCGCTGTACCGCTGCTGGCAGGCGATCCGTGCCGAGCGGGCGGCCGAGTGCGCGCAAGCCGATTCCGCGCCGACCGTGCTGTTCTCGCCGCTGGGCCAGCGGCTGGCGCATCCGGTGGTCGAGCGCTTCTGTGGCGAGCAGGGAGCGATCCTGATCTGCGGCCGCTACGAAGGCCTCGATCAGCGCTTCATCGACGCCTGCGTCGATGTCCAGCTCAGCCTGGGCGACTTCGTGCTTTCGGGCGGCGAGATTCCCGCCATGGCGCTGCTCGACTCGGTCGCGCGGTTGCAGCCCGGGGTGTTGAACGACGCCGGCAGCCACCAGCAAGACAGCTTCAACCCGGCGCTCGACGGCCTGCTTGACTGCCCGCATTACACCAGGCCCGAAGTCTGGCAGGGGCCCCACGGCGACACGCCGGTGCCGCCAGTGCTGCTGTCGGGCCATCACGGCCAGATCGAAGCCTGGCGCCGCCAGCAAAGCCTGCGTCAGACCGCCCAATGGCGACCCGACGTGCTCGATGCCGTGCGTGCCCGCGGCGCGCTGAACAAGGCGGACGAGCAGTGGCTGCGCGCCCACCCAATCGACAAAGCCAGCCGATAGGCTATAATCCAAGGCTTTTCAGTCCTCTGGCGGCCGCCTTGACCTGTTGTTTATCGTCGAGGCCCCTAGCGTAGCCGTATATGAACGAAAACCGAGGTAAATCATGAACCTGATCCAGATCCTCGAGCAAGAAGAAATTGCTCGCCTGAACAAAGAAATCCCCGTTTTCGCTCCCGGCGACACCGTGATCGTCAGCGTCAACGTGATCGAAGGCACCCGCAAGCGCGTGCAGGCTTACGAAGGCGTCGTGATCGCTCGCCGCAACCGTGGCCTGAACTCCGGCTTCATCGTGCGCAAGATCTCGAACGGCGAAGGCGTCGAGCGTACTTTCCCGCTCTACAGCCCGCTGATCGCCAAGATCGAAGTCAAGCGCCGCGGTGACGTCCGTCGCGCCAAGCTGTACTACCTGCGCCAGCGCAGCGGCAAGTCGGCACGCATCAAGGAAAAGCTGGGCGCTTGATCGACTGCTTCGGCAGCCTGATCGTTCCCCACATAAAAAGCGCCTCCGGGCGCTTTTTATTTTTCTGGCCCCAACTCCCTTGGAATTCGCATCCGAATGAGCCAGTGTCTTGCATTCTTTCCCATGTTGCGTTCACGGGTTTCCGCTTTTCGCTGGCGCTACTCGCTGCTGCTGATTGCCTGGTCGTTCCTGTTCGGTCCCGCCGCCCGTGCACAGTCCGCGCCACCCGTCTTGAGCGTGGGCATCGTGCCACAGCAGGCGGCCAGCGAACTCGCCCGCGTGTGGATTCCGCTGCTGCAGGAGGTGGGACGACGGGCTCGCGTGCAACTGGTGTTTCGTACCGCTTCGGACATTCCGGCGTTCGAGGACCGGGTCATGAAAGGCGAGTTCGATCTCGCCTACATGAACCCCTACCACTACACGGTCTTCAGCAACAAGCCTGGCTATCGGGCCTTTCTGAAAGAAAAGGACCGCAAGCTCGTGGGCATCATCGTGGTGCCCAAGGACAGTCCGGTGCAGAACCTGGAGCAGCTTCAGGGCAAGCGCGTGGCTTTTCCGGCGCCTGCCGCCTTTGCTGCCAGCATCCTGCCTCGGGCCGAATTCACTCGCCACCACATGGCCATCGAGGCCCGCTTCGTCAGTTCCCATGACAGTGTCTACAAAGGTGTGGCCAGCGGTCTGTTCGACGCGGGTGGCGGCATCCAGCGCACGCTCGAAGCCATGGAGCCGGAGGTCTCGTCACAGTTGCGCGTGCTCTCCCGCACCCCGGCCTACACCCCTCACGCGCTGGCCATGCACCCAGGCGTGAGCGCCGAGGTGGCCGAGCGCCTGCGCCAAGCTTTCATCGCACTGGATGGTGACGAGGCTGGCCGCGCGTTGCTTGCGCCCCTGAACTTCAAGGGTCTGGTGGCGGCGACCGACAGCGAATGGGATTCCATCCGCGCCCTCAGGCTCAAGCAGCCAGTGGGTTCCACTGCTGGCAAGAAGTGAAGTTCCGTACCAAGACCATCGTCGGCATCGCACTGATCGAGGCCGTGCTGCTCGCCGTCCTGGTGTGGAACGGCATGAACCAGTTGCAGAGTTCCAACGAGGACAACGTCGAGCGCCGCATGGCCGGCATCAGTCGCTTGCTGGTGGCCAGCCTGCGCGATGCCATGGTCGCATCGGACGTGGCTACCGTGGAGGCTGTGGTCAAGGATGTCATGGCAACGGGCGACATCAGCTACATGCGTGTGCTGGCACCCGGCGACATCCTGATCGCCCAGATGGGCCAGCTTCCTGTTCAGCCGGTGCGGCACGAAGCGCGGCTGGACTTGAGTGGTGATGCGCTCTATGACCATGTCCTGCCGGTGGAGGTGGCGGGCCAGAGTTTTGGCCAGATACAGTTCGGCATGGATGTGGGGCGTCTGCAGGATCTGCTGGGCCAGGCCAGACACTGGTATCTCGCGCTGTCGGCGCTGGAGATGGTGCTGGTGGCCGTGTTTTCCTTTGTCCTGGGCGGGGTGCTGACCGGGCAGCTGCTCAAGTTGCGCGACGCCAGCCAGGCCCTGGCCGACGGTGATTTCTCGGTCCGTGTGCCGGTGCGCGGCGCGGACGAGCTGGCTGAGACCGCCAGGGCCTTCAACCGGATGGCCGACATGCTCAGTGATCACACCCGGATCCTCGAGGAAACGGTACGCCAGCGTACCCTGGATCTTCAGGACGCCCTGCGCGAGCGTGAGGCGGCCAATGATCACTTGCAAAGGCTTAACTTCGCGCTCGAGGCTGAAAAGGTCAAAGCCCAGGAGGCCAGCGTCGCCAAAGGCCAGTTTCTCGCCGTCATGAGCCACGAGATCCGCACGCCCATCAATGGCGTGCTGGGCAGTCTGCAACTGGCCCTGCGCTGCCCGCTCGACGAGGTGTTGCGCCAGCATCTGGAGACCGCGTCCAGTTCCGGCCTGCTGCTGTGCCAGATCATCGACGACATCCTCGATCACTCCAAGATCGAGGCTGGCAAGCTCGAGATCTTGCGCGAACCGGTGCATTTGCCGAGCTTGCTGCGCGACATCCTGGCCATGCTGGCGCCTGCGGCCGAGGCGAAGTGGCTCCCGCTGCGGGTGCAGGCTGCAGCCGGGCTACCCGACTGGGTGCTGGGCGATGGCCTGCGCCTGCGCCAGGTGCTGCTCAATCTCCTCAGCAACTCCGTCAAGTTCAGCCAGCATGGCGAGGTGGTCTTGCGTGTACAGCGCTCGCCGGTTTCCCCGCAGCCGCCGCTCGGCGAGTGTCTGGAGCTGGCCGTGAGCGACAGCGGCATCGGCATGTCCGCGCAGCAAATCGACCAGCTGTTCCTGCCTTTCCAGCAGGGCGAAAGCACCACCACCCGGCGCTTCGGCGGTACGGGCCTGGGTCTTTCGATCACCAAGCGCCTGGTCGAGTCCATGGGCGGCGATATCCGGGTCGAGAGTGTGCCGGGCCAAGGCAGCTGCTTCACGGTGCGCTTGCCGCTGGATCTTCCCGATCCGGCTGCAATAGCCGACCGAGACCGTGCAAGCGCAGAGGAGGGGGCCGCGCAGTGCCGGATCGGCCAGCGGCTGCAGGGCCTGCAGATCTTGGTGGCAGATGACATCCCGGTCAACCTCCTCATCATGAAGGGGATCCTGGGCCAGGAAGGCGCGCGGGTTCAGGTGGCGCAGGATGGGCTCCAGGCGCTGGCGGCTCTGAACAAGCAGCCTCAAGGCTTCGATCTGGTGTTCATGGATGTGAGCATGCCCCACATGGATGGCCTGCAGGCCACGCGTGCCATTCGCGACGATGGGCGCTGGCAAGACCTGCCCATCGTTGCGATCACCGCCAACGTCACCCGCGAGGATCGTCAAGCCTGCCTGGCGGCCGGCATGAATGACTTCATCGGCAAGCCCTTCAAGCTTGATCAGGTGGTCGAGGTGACTTGCCGGCTTTGCTGCGGCATTGCCACCTGACGGTAGCTGTCGACCAGCGATTCAATCCGTCTGCTTGTGACGTGACAGCCGCTGCCACAGCCAGCTGCCCGATGACTCGCGGCCTGTCAGCACATACTCGAGCGCATGCGCATTGTTCAGCGTCAGGTCCAGCCGGGATCTGGCGCGGCGGCGTCCGACCAGCAGCATCTGGTCGCCCTGTCGCAGCAGCAGGTCCGCCGGCGGCAGCAGCCGGCTCGGTTGACCCTCGCGGTCGAGTTGCAACACTTCGCACAGCAAGGCCTGGCCGCGGTCGGCGTGGTCCTTGAGCAGATCGCCCAGGCGCAGGCTGTCGTCGAGATTGAGCTTGTGATGCAGCGCCGGTGCTTGCTGCGCTGAAATCCGCAGGCTCCAGACCTCGGGAGCCTCCCAGCCCAGCTGAGCCATCAGCCGTTGCAGCAGCGGCTCGCACCAGTCCGCCGACTGCGCCAGCCGCAGGAAGGGGGCCAGCATCGGTGTCGTCAGGATCGCGAGGCATTCGTGCGCGATCACCTCGCTCGGCACCATGGTCAGGTCGGCAGCGAAGCGCTCGAACAAGGGCCGGTTGCCCATGTTGTTCTGGCGCAAGATCGTGAACAGGCCGGGATTGAGTTCGCGCGCAGTGAAGGTGGCCGACAGGTTGTCGACGTCGCTGGAAGTTGCCGCGACGATGCCGGCTGCCTGTGCGACACCGGCCTTGAGCAGTGCCTCGGCGCTGGTGCCATCGCCCTGGACCCAGCTCACTCGGGTGCTTGACGCGGCCGGCGGCTGCAGGTCGATCACCGTCACCGGCATGCCTTCGCTCGCGATGGTGGCGGCCAGTCCCTGGCTGAAGCTGCCGAAGCCGAGCAGGATCCAGTGCCCGTGCGGCGGGCTGCGGTGGCGTTCCACCGTGGTGCCGGGCAGGCCGGTCAGCCACAGCAGCAGCTGGTAGGCCGCGGGCGCATGCATCGCCAGTCCCAGATAATGGCCGAACTTGAGGTAGGGATCTATCACATGGTGGGTGCCGAAGGACGCCATGTCGGCCGCCGCCGCCCGGCCGCTGGCGCGTGCCAGCACCGGCCGCTCCGGCGCCAGCAGGCGGGTCGACAAGGCGATGCTGCGGTTGGCGTCATCGTCATCGGTCAGCGCCACGATGCCGCGGCATTGCCGGTGCTGCAGTCCGGCCAGCTTGAGCAGGGTCGGGTTGGCCGCATCCGCGACCAGGGCCGGCATGTCGGCGATATGGTTCTGCAGCTCGAGCTCGGCCAGATGCTCGCCATTGAGCTCGAGCACGACGACGCGGTATCCCAGCTGGTCCAGTGCATGGCAGATCAGTTGTCCGGTCTCGCCGTAGCCGCAGACGATGTAGAACGGTTCGCGCAGCCTGCGCACCGCGCGCGCGAAGCGGCTGGTGCGGATCGCGCGCTGCAGGTTGGCATCGGCGGAAATCTGCAGCAGCTTGCCGATGAAGACGGCCCAGCCGATGACCGACAGGTAGATGCAGACCAGGGTCCAGAGCCGCTGCTGCTCCGAGAAGGCGTTCGGGATCTCGCCAAAACCGATCGTCGTCGCCGTGTAGCTGACGAAATAGAAGGCGTGGAAGAAGCTCATGTGCGTGACGGCACCGTCGGCGTCAGGCGGACCTGGCACCAGCGTGAGCCCCAGCACCGAGAGCGCGTAGATCAGCACCAGCGCGATCAGCGTGCCGCGCACGCGCCGCAGCAGCAGGAAGATGGTGCTGATTTCCTGGCCGGCTTTCATGCGCTAGCCTTCAGCGGCGCTGCATGATGGTCTCGGCGATCAGGATCACGACCGAGATCACGTTGGCCAGCAGCGCACCGCCCGAAAGCGAGACGATGCTGGTCGTGATCTCGGGTGTCATGCCGATCTGCGCGACATGGGCCGCATAGCCCCAGACCATCGCTGCCGCGATCAGCTGCAGGTCGGCCACCAGGCTGGTCGACAGATGGACCGCGCCGATCTGCGTGCGGTCGCCGAGCTTCAGGATGGTCGCGATCAGGTTGACCACCACGGCGGCGAACAGCTCGTAGATATGGTGGTGCGCGGGGTTGTCGATCTCGCCGATGAAGAAGCCGAAGTTCAGCGTGGCGGCCAGCACGATGAAGAAACCGAAGACGACTTTTTCGAGATTCATGGCGACAAATTACAGGATTTAGAGTTCTTCGACCCGGATCGGCGGGTAGCTGTCCCAGCTCTGGCAGCCCGGGCATTGCCAGAAATACTGGCGTGCCTCGAAGCCGCAGGCGGCGCAGCGGTAGCGCTTGAGCGGCTCGCAGGCGCGCTCGAGCGCCTGCTTGACGCGCTTTTCCTCCTCGGGCTGGCCGAAATGCTCGCCCGCCAGCCAGAAGGCGGCAGCGACCAGCGACGGTTCGCGTTGCAGATGCTCGATGTAGAGCGCGCGCGCCTGGGCGCCATCGGGCTGCAGCAGCGCCAGCGCCTGCGTCACGTCGAGCGAGGGCGAATGCTGCTCGCGCCAGTCGCGCAGCAGCCGCTCGGTGTCCCGGCCCTGCGGGCCGAGCTTGGACCATTGCGCCAGGCTGTGCGCGACCAGCGGCAGATGCTGCGGCACCTGGGCGGCGAGCTGATGCAGTGCCTGCAGGGCGCCCTGGGTGTCGCCGAGCGACTGGCGCAGGTCGGCCAGCGAGATCCAGGCCCGGGCCGACTTGGGCGAGCGCTGCACCAGCGCCTCGAGCATGGCCAGTGCCTCGACCGTGCTGCCCTGCTTGCGCAGCAGTTCGGCCTGTTCGCAGCGGTAATGCGCCTGCCTGAGCTCGAACGAGCCGCAGCCGATCGCCTCGAGCCGGACCGCGGTCTCGGCGGCATGCTCCCAGTCGCGCGAGCGCTCGTAGATCGACAGCAGCGCCAGCAGCGCCTCGGTGGCGTAGGGGCTGTCCTCGAGCTTGCGCAGGGCGTCCTCGGCGCGATCGAGCAGGCCGGCTTTCAGGAAGTCCTGCGCCAGCGCATGCTGGGCCCGCTGCAGGTCCTTTTGCCCCAGGTCGCCACGCTGCAGCAGATGCTCGTGCACGCGCACCGCGCGCTCGTAGTCGCCGCGTCGGCGGAACAGGTTGCCGAGCGCGAAATGCAGCTCCGAGGTCTCCGGGTCGTTCTGCACCGCCTCGATGAAGGCGTCGATCGCCTGGTCCTGCTGCTCGTTGAGCAGCAGATCGAGTCCGCGGAAATAGGCTTTCGGGTTCTGCTGGCGCTCGGCGCGCCATTGGCGCAGGTCGTAGCGCGAGGCCAGCCAGCCCAGCACGAAGGCGATCGGCAGGCCCCAGAGCAGCCAGCTGAAGTCAAATGCCATGGGTAGTCTCGGAAGGGGTGGGGCTGGCCGTGACGCCAGACGGGCTGTTCGATACGGCTTTGGCCGCCCGGCGCGCGCGCAGCCACAGCGGCAGCATCACGGCCATGCCGAGGAAGACGCCGACGACCAGAGCGGCCAGCAACAGCAGGACCAGTGGCGCCTCCCATTGGGCGCCGAACAGCCTGAGCAGGACCGGGTCCTGGTTGTTGAGTGCGAAGGCGAACAGAGCAAAGAAAATGGCTGCCTTGAGCAGCCACAGAAGGTATTTCACGCACATTCCCCCGGTGATGCGGGGATTGTAGCGGCGCGGACTTCAGCCGGAGGCACCGCTGCGCGGTGCGGCATCGACTTGCTCGCGCAAGGCCTTGCCAGGTTTGAAATGCGGCACGCGCTTGTCGGGAATGGCCACGCTCTCGCCCGAGCGCGGGTTGCGGCCCATGCGGGCAGGGCGGTGGTTGACCGAGAAACTGCCAAAACCCCTGATCTCTATCCTCTGGCCCTGCATCAGCGCGTCGACCATGGCCTCGAGAATGGCCTTGACCGCGAGTTCGGCATCACGCTGTCCGAGTTGGGCAAAGCGTGCCGCCAGGGCTTCTACAAGGTCGCTGCGAGTCATGGGTCTGTGAATCTGGAGAGCAAAGAAAAGGGCCCGGCGCGATGAGCGCGCCGGGCCCTGGCGCTAACGGTTAGGGATTAACCGTTGTTGCTGTCCAGCTTGGCGCGCAGCAGGGCGCCCAGGCTGGTGGTGCCGGCGTTGCCAGCGGTCTGGCTCAGGGTAGCCATGGCTTCCTGTTGCTCGGCCATGTCCTTGGCCTTGATCGACAGCTGGATGTTGCGGGTCTTGCGGTCGATGTTGACCACGACAGCGGTCACTTCGTCGCCTTCCTTCAGCACGTTGCGGGCATCTTCGACGCGGTCGCGCGAGATTTCCGAAGCGCGCAGGTAGCCCACGATCTCTTCGCCCAGGTCGATCTCGGCGCCACGGGCGTCAACGGTCTTGACCTTGCCGGTGACGGTCTGGCCCTTGTCGTTGATCGACACGAAGGTGGTGAACGGGTCGCTGTCGAGCTGCTTGATGCCCAGGCTGATGCGCTCGCGGTCGACGTCCACGCCCAGCACCAGAGCTTCAACTTCCTGGCCCTTCTTGTAGTTGCGGACCGCGGCTTCGCCGGTTTCGTTCCAGGACAGGTCAGACAGGTGCACCAGACCGTCGATGCCGGCAGCCAGGCCGACGAAGACGCCGAAGTCGGTGATCGACTTGATCGGGCCCTTGACGCGGTCGCCGCGCTTGGTGTTCTGCGCGAATTCCTGCCACGGGTTGGCCTTGCACTGCTTCATGCCCAGCGAGATGCGACGCTTGTCTTCGTCGATCTCGAGCACCATGACTTCGACCTCGTCGCCCAGCGACACGATCTTGTTCGGAGCGATGTTCTTGTTGGTCCAGTCCATTTCGGACACGTGCACCAGACCTTCGATGCCGGGTTCCAGCTCGACGAAGGCGCCGTAGTCGGCGATGTTGGTGACCTTGCCGAACATGCGGGTGCTCGACGGGTAGCGGCGCGAAACGCCCAGCCACGGATCGTCGCCCATCTGCTTCAGGCCCAGCGAGACGCGTTGCTTCTCGGTGTCGAACTTCAGGACCTTGGCGGTGATTTCCTGGCCAGCCGTCACGACTTCGGACGGGTGACGCACGCGGCGCCATGCCATGTCGGTGATGTGCAGCAGGCCGTCGATGCCGCCGAGGTCAACGAAGGCACCGTATTCGGTGATGTTCTTGACCACGCCGGAAACGATCGCGCCTTCGCGCAGGGTTTCCATCAGCTTGGCGCGCTCTTCGCCCATCGAGGCTTCGACCACGGCACGGCGGCTCAGCACGACGTTGTTGCGCTTGCGGTCGAGCTTGATGACCTTGAATTCCAGGGTCTTGTTCTCGTACGGGGTCAGGTCCTTGGTCGGACGGCTGTCGACCAGCGAGCCCGGCAGGAAGGCGCTGATGCCGTTGACCATGACCTTGAGGCCGCCCTTGACCTTGGCGCCAGTGGTACCGGTGACGAATTCGCCGGATTCCAGGGCCTTTTCCAGGGCCATCCACGAAGCCAGGCGCTTGGCCTTGTCGCGGCTCAGCAGGGTGTCGCCGTAGCCGTTTTCGACCGAGTCGATCGCGACCGAGACGAAGTCGCCGACCTGGACTTCGAGTTCGCCCTGGTCGTTCTTGAATTCTGCGATCGGCACATACGCTTCGGACTTCAGACCGGCGTTGACGACCACATGGTTGTGCTCGATGCGAACGACTTCGGCAGTGATGACCTCGCCCGCGCGCATGTTGGCACGTTGCAGGGATTCTTCAAACAGGGCGGCAAAAGATTCAGACATGTTTTTCCTAAACCGGGCGCCCAGCTGAATGGGGAACAGGCGCGCGGCAGATGCCAATACGCGTCGCCGAGAGGCGTCGCGGGTTGCAGGTTGAGATCCCTGGGGCCTGCGGATCTGGTCCGGCGGGGCCTTCGGGGCCTGGCCCGAATGGGCCAAATACACGAGCGCCCCGGGCGGAGCGCTCAATTTCAGGCGCCCGCGAACGGGCGCCGACCTTGCCACCAGGACAACACGAGCTGCACCGATTCCTCGATGCCCAGCTCGGAGTTGTCCAGCGCCAAGGCGTCCTGGGCCGGCTCTAGCGGAGCGCTCTTGCGCGTGGTGTCGCGCAAGTCACGTTCCTTCAAGTCGGCTGACAGGTCTTCTAGTCTAGCACTGACTCCCTTGGAAATCAACTGCTTATGGCGCCGAATGGCGCGCTGTTCGGCACTGGCGCTCAGAAACACCTTGAGCGGTGCAGTCGGGAAGATCACCGTGCCCATGTCGCGGCCATCGGCGACCAGTCCGGGCAGGCGCCGGAAGCCGTGCTGCAGCTCGACCAGCGCCGCGCGCACGGCCGGCAATACCGAGACTTTCGAGGCGTTCATGCCGCCGGTCTCGCTGCGGATCGCATCGGTCACATCCTGGCCCGCCAGCAGCACGCGATCGCCATCGAAGCTGACCGGCAGCGCGCGCGCCAGTTCGGCGATGCGCGTTTCGTGCGCTTCATCGAGTTGCAGTCCGGCTTGCAGCGCAGCAAAGGCGGTCACGCGATAGAGCGCGCCCGAGTCGAGCAGCGCGTAGCCCAGGCGCTCGGCCAGCTGGCTTGCCAGCGTGCCCTTGCCCGAAGCGGTCGGGCCGTCGACGCAGATCACCGGGATGTCGGTGGCATCAGCCTGCACGACGCCGAACAGCGCCTCGAAATAGTCCGGGAAGGTC
This sequence comes from Burkholderiales bacterium, assembly GCA_026400105.1. Lineage (GTDB taxonomy): Bacteria > Pseudomonadota > Gammaproteobacteria > Burkholderiales > Burkholderiaceae_C > Malikia. Next base: position 2,264 of record JAPLPQ010000091.1, on the reverse strand, counting down.
TTGGCGACGCATTTCGGGTCCTCGATCCGCACCGGCAGCCGCGCCGGGTTGAAGGCGGCGAGCGAGAAGCACATCGCGACCCGGTGGTCGTCGTAGGTGTGGATCGAGGCCGGCTGCCAGCCGTCGGCCGCCGGCGGCGTCACCTTGATGTAGTCCTGGCCTTCCTCGACGCTGGCGCCGAGCTTGCGCAGCTCGCAGGCCATGGCGGCGATGCGGTCGGTTTCCTTGACGCGCCAGCTCTCGATGTTGCGCAGCGTGGTCGTTCCGTCGGCGTAGAGCGCCATCACGGCCAGCGTCATCGCCGCATCGGGAATGTGGTTGCAGTCGAGGTCGATCGCTTTCAGCGGCCAGGCGCCGCGCCGTATCTGCAGGCTGTTGGCCGAGCCGGTCACCACGGCTCCCATCGCCTGCGCGGCCTCGACGAAGCGGATGTCGCCCTGGATCGAGTCGAGTCCCACGCCCTGGATCGTGATGCCTTGTTCGGACGGCGCGATCGCTCCCAGCGCGACGAAATAGCTCGCCGATGACGCATCGCCCTCGACATGGAGGCTGCCCGGCGAGCGATAGCGGCTGCCGGCCGGGATGATGAAGCGCTGCCAGCCTTCGCGCCGCACGGTGACGCCGAAGCGCTCGAGCAGCTTGAGCGTGATCTCGATATAGGGCTTGGAGATCAGCTCGCCGACCACCTCGATCACGATGTCCTGCGTCGCGACCAAGGGCAGCGCGAGCAGCAGCGCGGTCAGGAACTGGCTCGAGACGTTGCCGCGCACCTGGATCGGGGCATCGAGCCGCAGTTCGGCCGGCGCGCCGGTCCCCAGGCGCAGCGGCGGGTAGCCCTCGTTGCCCAGGTAGTCGACCGGGCAGCCGAGCTGGCGCAGGCCATCGACCAGGTCGCCGATCGGGCGCTCGTGCATGCGCGCGATGCCGCGCAGCTCGAACTTTCCGCCCTGTTGCGCCGCCAGCAGCGCCAGCGCGGCGGTCAGCGGGCGCATCGCGGTGCCGGCATTGCCCAGGAACAGGTCGGCCGACTTGACCGGCAACGCGCCGGCCAGGCCGCGCACCCGCACGCTGTGGCCGCCCAGGCGCTCGATGCCGCAGCCCAGGGTCTCGAGCGCGGCCAGCATCACGCGCGTGTCGTCCGAGTCGAGCAGGTCGTGCAGGGTCGTCTCGCCCGCGCTCAGGGCCGCCAGCAGCAGCACGCGGTTCGAGATGCTCTTGGAGCCGGGCAGGGTGACGCTGCCGCCGGCCGCGCGCAGCGGCGGCAGGTCGAGGAAATGGGTCGAGTACATGGGGGATGTCAGGCCGCGACGGCCTCAGAAGGGTTGTAGGTCAGGCCGCCGAGCTGCCAGCCGGAGCGCGCCTGGCTCGCCTGCGCGATCAGCGACTCCAGCGCATCGGCGTCTGGCGCCAGCAGGGTGGCTTCCAGCGCATCGAGCGCGGCGCGGAACTGGCGCGACTGCAGCAGTACCTGCTCGCGGTTGGCCAGCAGGATGTCGCGCCAGACGCTCGGGTCGCTGGCCGCGATGCGGCTGAAGTCGCGAAAGCCCGGTCCGGCCAGCGCCAGCAATTCGTCGGCCTGCGGCTGCGCCAGGATCGCGTTCATCGCGGCAAAGGCCAGCAGATGCGGCAGATGGCTGACGCTGGCGTAGGCGGCATCATGCCGTTCGGGGCTCATCTCGAGCACCTGGCTGCCCAGCAGGGTCCAGAGCTCGGCGGCGAGCTCGACCAGCGGCGGATGGGTCTCGGGCAGCGGGGTCAGGATCAGCTGGCGCTCGCGGTAGAGCGCGGCATCGGCATGCTCGACCCCGGCCGACTCCTTGCCGGCGATCGGATGTGCCGGCACGAAGCGGCTCAGCCGCTCGCCGAGCGTGCGGCGCGCCGCAGCGACCACATCGCCCTTGGTCGAACCGACGTCCATCAGCAGCGCGCGCGGCGCCAATACCGGGGCGATCGCGGCCAGGCTGGACTCGGTCGCTGCCACCGGCACCGCCAGCAGCACCAGGTCGGAGCCTGCGACCGCCTGCTCCAGCGTAGCGGCTTCGAGGTCGATCACGCCGAGCTCGAGCGCGCGCTCGCGCGTGCGGGCCGACTTGCTGTAGCCGACGACCTGGCGCACCAGGCCCGCCTCCTTGAGCGCGAGCGCGAAGGAGCCGCCCATGAGGCCGCAGCCGATCAGACCGAGTTGCTCGAACATAGTGGAGTCTTCAGGAGTCTTCAGGAATTGCAGGCGCAGCGCGCCCGATCAGTCGGCAGTCGGGTAGGCG
>JAPLPQ010000041.1 GCA_026400105.1 Burkholderiales bacterium | reverse complement strand
CTTTCGCTGATCAGTCCGCAACAGGCTGGTCACGAATGGACTGCGCGGGTGGCGAAATTGGTAGACGCACCAGGTTTAGGTCCTGACGCCTTCACGGGCGTGCCGGTTCGAGTCCGGCCTCGCGCACCACCCCTTCTCTCTGTCTCGGTTCTGTCGCCCGGTCCAGCACTGGATACCGTCTGACACGACTGTTACATCAAGGCATGCAGTTGCCTCGGGCCATGCGCTGCACAATGCGGCTTCAGCATTCGAGCTCATACGATGAACATCCCATTCAAAACCACTGTGGCAGCCCTGCTGCTGGCTGCGGCTGTCGGTCAGGTACAAGCCGACGGCTGGCGTGGTCACGGCCGTCAAGGGTTCGACTACTACCGACCGGCCCCGGCGCGCGTGCATGGCTCGGGCTGGATCGCGCCGCTGGTCGTGCTCGGCATTGCCGGCGCGGCCCTCAGTGCGGCCAGTTATGCGCCCGCGCCCGTCGTTGTGCAAGCCCCGCCCCAGCCGGTCGTGGTCTATTCGCAGTCGTCCGGCTATGCGGCGCAGCCGGCCTATGTCCTGCCGGCGGGTGCCGCCTATGTCGGCTCCAGTTACGCGGGACCGACCTATGCCGCGCCGCCGCAGGTCGTCGAGTCGGCCCCGGACGGTGTTGCCTATTACTGCCCGAGCTATGGCCAGTACCATCCACAGGTGCAGTCCTGTCCTGGTGGCTGGCAGCTGGTGGCCATGACGCGTTGAGCGCGGACTGAGGCGCGACCCGCTAAGTTCCTGGCAGGCCGCAGGCGGATTCAGCGGTCCACGCGCCAGATCGGCAGCTGCCAGTCGCGCCAGAGCGCCAGCATGCGCAGCCCGGCCGTGAAGAACACCGTCGCGCTCAGCGTCAGCCAATCGGGTGTCTCGAGCGCCTGCAGGCCCAGATAGATCCAGCCGCCCAGGAGGGCGCACAGCGCATAGGGCCGGTGATCGATGAAGGCGGCCGGGATCTGGTTGCAGACGATGTCGCGCAGCACGCCGCCGAATACCGGGGTCACCACACCCATCAGCACCGCCACCAGGGCTGGCATGCCGTGGGCGCTGGCCAGGTCGACGCCGACTGCAGCGAACAGGCCCAGTCCGAGCGCATCGGGCAGCTGGATGACTTTTTCGGTTGGTTCGAAATGCCGCCGTCGCATGAACATCATGGCCGCCGTGCTCAGGGCCAGCACGCCCCACAGGTATTCGACATGCCGGACCCAGAAGAAGGGCCGCAGGTCGAGCAGGATGTCGCGCAGGGTGCCGCCGCCGAGTGCGGTCAGGAACGCCACGACATAGACCCCCACGGCATCGAGCCGGCTGCGCGCGGCGGTCATGACTCCCGACAGCGTGAAGGCGATGGTGGCTGACAGCTCCAGGGCATGTCGCATCCACTCGCCCCAAGTCGAGAAAGTGATCATTCTGCTATTTCCTGCGGCATGGTTGGGTCCGATGAGTTGTCGATGCTAGTACTTCGGGTGTTCACTGGCCGCTCACTGGCCGTACATTCCCATGCGATGCGCCAGTTCGACCGCCGACTGGACCTGCAGCTTCTCGAAGATGTTGGCGCGGTGGAATTCCACCGTGCGCGGCGTGATGCCCAGGTGCTCGGCGATGTTCTTGTTGTAGTGGCCCGCGAGCAGTTCGCCCAGCACCTCGCGCTCGCGCGCGCTGAGCCCGGCCAGCGCCTTCTGGAACTCGATCTTGTCGCGCGAGCCGGCTTGCAGCGCCAGCGCGGCCTGCCTGGCCGCCTCGACCCGGTCGACCAGCAGATTGTTCTGAAACGGCTTCTCGAGGAAGTCCCAGGCGCCCTGCTTGAGCGCTGCGACCGCCATGCCGACGTCGCCGTGTCCGGTCAGGAACAGCACCGGCCAGGGCCAGCCCATGGCCTTGAGCCGCTCGAAGGTCGCCAGGCCCGACAGGGGTTCCATCCGGATGTCGAGCAGCAGGACGCAGCAGGCCCAGGGCTCGCTGCCCGCGCGCAGCGCCTGCAGGAAGGCCTCGCCACCGCTCCAGCTGCGCGCGGGCAGGCCGCGCGAATCCAGCAGCCAGGCCAGGCCATCGCGAAAATCCTCGTCGTCGTCGACGATATGTACGGTCGGGTTCAAGTTGTCAGGGGCAGCCACAGGGTGAATTGTGCCCCGTGCAGCGCGGCGCTGCGCCCGACCTCGATCCGGCCGTGATGGGCCTCGACGATCGAGCGGCAGATCGACAAGCCCATTCCCATGCCGCCCGGCTTGTGGCTGGCGAAGGCGTTGAAGATGCCGGCGCGCTGCGCCTCGGGGATGCCGGGCCCGCTGTCCTCGATCCGGATTCCGGTCAGGTAGGTCTCCTGCACCAGGCTGACTCGGACCAGGGCCGGACCGCTGGAGCCTTGTCCGGCCCATTCGGTCGCGTTCAGGACCAGGTTGTGCAGCGCGTGCTCGAGCAGCAGCGCGTCGGCCGACACGCTCGGGCCTGGCTCGGCTGATCCGGCTGGTTCTGGCAGTTCGAGCTGCAGCGCCACCCCTGGCGGCAGCGTCAGCTGCTGCGCGACGCGGCGCACGAAGGGCGCGAGCGCCAGCGGCTGGCGGCTCATTTCCTGGCGCCGGGCAAAGGCGTTGATGCGCTGGATCACCAGGCCGGCCTTCTCGGCCATGCGCTCGATGCGCTCGAGCACCGGCACGATTTCGGGCCAGCTGATGTTGCCCTGGCGCACCCGGTTGAGCAGGCCGCTGGCAAAGCTGCTCAGCGCGCCCAGCGGCTGGTTGAGCTCGTGCGCCAGCGTCGAGGCGACCTCGCCGACCGCGATCAGCCGGCCCGAGGCCTCGAGCTGTTCCTGCTGGCGTGCCGCCAGCCGTTCGACCCGCTTGCGCTCGGTGATGTCGAGCAAGGCGTATATCCAGCCCATCACGCGGCCGTCGGCCTGGGTCAAGGGCGCGCCGTGGACCAGCAGCTCGAGCTCATGGCCGTCGTGGTGCTGCAGCTGCAGCTCGAGGCCGGAGCTCGGTCCGGAGGTCACGGCTGCAGCCGTCGGCAGCGCATCGAGGCTGGCGGCCAATGCTGGCGGCCAGCCGGCCTTGGCCGCCAGCTCGCGCGCCGACCAGCCCAGCATGCGGCAGAAGGCCGGGTTGGCATAGAGGCATTGACCGTCCAGGTCCCGCGCCAGCAGGCCCAGCGTGACCGAGCGCTCCATCGCGCTGCGCAGCGCGATCTGGGTCTGCAGCCGTCGCTCGGCCTGGCGTCGGCGCAGCGTGGCGCGCCAGAAAAAATAGAGTGCGACCAGCATCGCGACCAGGCAGAGCAGCGCAATGCCGAAGAAGGCGCGCGGCGCGATGGCCGGACGGGCTTGCAGCAGTTCGACCGCCAGTTTCCATTGCGCGCCGGGCAGCGGCATGGCGACGGGATAGCGCAAGCCTGGCGGCGCCGTCAGTCCGGATTCATCGTCCAGCGTCAGCAGGGCGTGGTCGGCCAGGAACCAGGCCGGAACGATCTGTTCCAGCGCGCGCTCGATCCGGATCGCCGCGACCTGGTTGCCCAGGAACCGGCCTTGCTCGAACTTCGGCACTGCCAGCCAGAGCAGCGGGTCGCCCGGGCGCTGGCGGCCGCGCAGCGGGCCGGCATAGGCTGGGCGTTGCAGGCCGCGTCCGGTGTCGAGCATCACCGCCAGCGTGCCGCTGTCCTCGGGCTGGAGTTCGGCGGCCGCCATGATGGCGGGCCATTGCGCGGGACTGTCCAGCCGCTCGGCGGCCAGCCAGCCCTGCCAGGCGATCACGCCCTCGCCGCGCCAGAGCAGGCCGGCGCGTTGCAGCTGCGGCGGCTGTACACCCGGTGCCGGCTGCGCGCTGTCGAGCTGTGCCAGGTCGCGCTCGAGCCGCTGGAAATGGAAGCGCAGCGTCTGCTCCAGCCATTGGGCGTCGGCGGCGCGGCGCAATTCCTCCTCCTGTGCCTCGACATCGCGCAGGAACAGTGCCAGCAGCACGATGCAGGCTGTCACCAGTGTCAGCAGGCCCACCAGCCAGAGCAGGGCGCGCCGGCTCGAGGCCGAAGCCTGGCGGGCGTCCAGGTCGAGCGGGTCGAGGTCTACGGCGGGCTCGGTCTTCATGGTGGTGGAATGCGCTTAGCATAGCGGACATGCCGCACCGAGTCCGTCCCGACCGCGCCCGAGCCTTGCGCCGGCGCCTGCTGCTGGCCAGCGGGCTGGCGACGCTGGGCGGACTGGCCGGGCTGACGGGGGCTGCACCGGCGCAGGCGGCCAGGCCCGAGCTGCTGGTGCGTTTCTCGCATGTGGTTGCGCCCGGCACGCCCAAGGGCCAGATGGCGCTGCATTTCCAGCGCCTGGTGGCGCAGCGCAGCGCGGGCCGGATCCGGGTCGAGGTCTATCCCGACTCCCAGCTCTACGGCGACGAGGACGAGCTCGAGGCGCTCAAGCTCGGCGCGGTCGAGCTGCTGGCGCCCTCGCTGTCCAAGTTCGGGCAGGCCGGCCTGCCCGAGTTCGAGGTCTTCGATCTGCCCTTCCTGTTCGATGACCTGGCCCAGGTGCGGCGCGTGACGCAGGGCCCGGTCGGTCGCCGCCTGCTCGAGCGGCTCGCGCACCAGCAGATGGTCGGACTCGGCTTCATGGACGGCAGTTTCAAGCAGATGAGCGCGAACCGGCCGCTGCGCGCGCCGGCCGATTTCAAGGGCTTGCGGCTGCGCGTGCAGGCCTCGCGCGTGCTGGTGGCCCAGATGCGCGCGCTCGGTGCCGAGCCGGTGGTGCTGCCCTTTGGCGAGACCCGCCGCGCCCTGGCCAGACGGGTGGTCGATGGCGCCGAGAACCCGCTCTCGAATTTCCTGACCCAGGGCCTGCAAGCCGTGCAGACCGATCTGACCCTGACCCAGCACGGCTATCTGGGTTATGCGGTGGTCAGTCATCCGCGCTTCTGGGCCAGCCTGTCCGCGCCCAACCGTGCATTGCTGCAGCAGGCCCTGGCCGAGTCGCTCGAATTCGGCAACCGGCTCTCGGCCGAACTCGACCGCCAGGCGCTCGAGCGGGTGCTCCAGCTGCCGCGCCTGCGCGTCCATGTCCTGAGCGCGCCCGAGCGCGCCGCGCTGCAGCGCACGGCACAGGCGGTCCAGCTCGGTTTCGAGCGCCGAGTCGGCGCCGGCTTGCTGGCCGAAGTGCGCGGCGCGATCGCACCGACGACTGCAACTGAGGATTAGGGTAAACCCGACTGTTGAACGCCACAGTTGGCAGCGCGACGGGGGCTGCGTATCGTTGCGATCTTTCCCGCACTGCGGGTGCCGGGACAGGTCCTGGTGCCTGCGCTGCCCCCTCAACTCCCAACCGAGTCCGTCGCCATGGCCACTAAAACTGCGCGAAAGCCTCTCTACAAGTCCCTCTACGTTCAGGTCCTGGCCGCCGTCACGATCGGCGTGCTGCTGGGCCATTTCCAGCCGGAACTCGGCGCCCAGATGAAGCCGCTCGGTGATGGCTTCATCAAGCTCATCAAGATGATCATCGCGCCGATCATCTTCTGTACCGTCGTGATCGGCATCGCCGGCATGGAGGACATGAAGAAGGTCGGCAAGACCGGCGGCCTGGCGCTGCTGTATTTCGAGGTCATGTCGACCCTGGCGCTGATCATCGGCCTGATCGTGGTCAACCTGCTGCAACCCGGCTCGGGCATGCATGTCGACCCGACCACCCTCGACACCAAGGGCATCGCGGCCTATACCGCCCCCGGCAAGATGCAGGGCACGGTCGACTTCCTGCTCAACGTGATCCCGACCTCGGTGGTCGATGCCTTCGCCAAGGGCGAGATCCTGCAGGTGCTGCTGTTCTCGGTGCTGTTCGGCTTCGCGCTGCACAAGTTCGGCGGCCGCGGCACCATGGTGTTCGATTTCGTCGAGAAGTTCTCGCATGTGCTGTTCGACATCGTCGGCATCATCATGAAGGTGGCCCCGATCGGTGCTTTCGGCGCGATGGCGTTCACGATCGGCAAGTACGGCGTGGGTTCGCTGTTCTCGCTCGGCAAGCTGATGGGTGCCTTCTACCTGACCTGCCTGATCTTCGTCTTTGTCGTGCTTGGCATCGTCAGCCGCCTGCATGGCTTCAGCGTGTTCAAGTTCGTGCGCTACATCAAGGAAGAGCTGCTGATCGTGCTCGGCACCTCGTCGTCCGAGTCGGTGCTGCCGCGCATGATGGAAAAGCTCGAGAACCTGGGCGCGCGCAAGTCGGTGGTCGGCCTCGTGATCCCGACCGGCTACTCGTTCAACCTCGACGGTACCTCGATCTACCTGACGATGGCTGCGGTCTTCATCGCCCAGGCCACCGACACGCCGATGGACCTGACGCAGCAACTGACCCTGCTGGCCGTGCTGCTGCTGACCTCCAAGGGCGCGGCCGGCATCACCGGCAGCGGCTTCATCGTGCTGGCGGCCACGCTGTCGGCCGTCGGTGGCGTGCCGGTCGCCGGCCTGGCGCTGATCCTGGGCATCGACCGCTTCATGTCCGAAGCCCGCGCGCTGACCAACCTGGTCGGCAACGGCATCGCGACGCTGGTGGTCGCCAAGTGGACCGGTGACCTCGACATGAAGCGCCTGCATCAGGGCCTGGACCATCCGACCCAGACCGAAGCGCAGGACCCCGAGCTGATCCTGGATCAGCAGGTCGCGCACATGGCTGTCGGCAAGGCCAAGGCCTGATTCAGGTCCGGTCTGACTGTGACGGGGCGTATCCTTGACGGGTACGCCCTTTGTCTTTTCTGGCCCGGGCGCCGTGATCCGCTGTGACCACTACAATCCGGCCCCCTTCCACATCAAACCGAGCGCAGCATGGACATCGTCGTCAACGAGGAACTCAAGGCCTATATCGATCCCCTCACGCCCGAGGAATACGAGGCGCTCGAGCGCAGCCTGCTGGCCGAGGGCTGTCGCGATGCGCTGGTGCTGTGGGGCGAGCTGCTGGTCGATGGCCACAACCGCTACGCGATCTGCCGCCAGCATGGCCTGCCGTTCCAGACCGTGCAGAGCAAGCGCTTCAAGGACATCGAGGACGTGCACCTGTGGATGATTGACCAGCACCTGGGCCGGCGCAGCGTGTCGGACTTCCAGCGTGGCGTGCTGGCCTTGCGTCAGCGCGAGATCGTCGCCGCGCGCCGGGCCCGTTTCCTCGATGCCTCGGCCGCTCGTGAAGCGGGCGCGCAGGCTGATGCCGCTGCGCCGCAAGAAGGTGCGCCAGCCGCCGACCTGCCCTGGGAGGGGGAATCGAGCTATCCCGAGCCCGCGCCGCTCAAGAGCCGCGATGACCTCGCGCGCGCCGCCCGCCTGAGCAGCAGCCAGGTCGCGATGATCGAGAAGATCCAGCAGCAGGCCGAGCCCGAGCTGGTGGCCGCGCTCAAGTCGGGCGCGATCTCGATCAATGCCGCCGCCGCCGTCGCGACCCTGCCGCCCGAGGAGCAGAAAGCCGCCGCCGTCGCCGGCAAGGACGAGCTCAAGCAGGCGGCCAAGCGCGTGCGCGACGCCCAGCGCAAGCCGCGCGCGAAGACCTCGGCCCCAGAAGGCGAGGGCGCCGCGTCCGATTCATCAGGTCCGTCCGCCGCTGCCGACCAGGCGGGCGAACTGCAGGCGCTGCACAAGCGGGTGGCCGAGCTCACGGCCGAGAACGAGGCACTGCGCAAGCAGGTCACCAACCTGCTGTCGCAGCTGGTTGGCTGAGTCCGCCGAACCCCAGCCGGGCCCGGAGTTGCCAGCCCGCCCCGTCAGCTATGCCTTCGACCCGGCCCAGCTCGAACGCCTGCTGACGGTCGAGATGCCCTTTGGCAAGTACCAGGGCCGGGCGATCGCCGACCTGCCGGGCAACTACCTGAACTGGTTCGCACGCGTGGGCTTTCCCGCCGGCGATATCGGCCGCCTGCTGGCGCTGATGCAGACCATCGACCACAACGGCCTGCGCGATCTGTTGCGCCCTCTGCGCGCGCTGAACCGCAGATCCTGAGTGTCACCCGGTCGGATTTGCGCTTGACGTTCAGGTATTTACTGAGTTTGAATCAGCGAGATTCTGCTTTTTTATGCGGACAAAACCGCTATCCTGTGTAGCGTGAAGCAACTTTCCCAATGGAGTGCAAGATGAAAACCATGTCCCTGCTCGCGGCCGTCCTGGCCCTGGGTCTCACCTTTGGCGTCGGCGATGCCGATGCCGCCAAACGCCTGGGCGGCGGCAAGTCCGCCGGCATGCAACGCGAGATGACGGTCGGCAAGACGCCGGGCGCGACACCGGCCCAGACGCCGACCGCCCCGATGTCCGCCACCACGCCGGCGCAAGGCGCCATGACCGCCGCGCCCGCTGCCGCGCAGTCCAAGCGCTCCTGGATGGGCCCGCTGGCCGGCATCGCCGCCGGTATCGGCCTGGCCGCGCTGGCTTCGCATTTCGGCTTCGGTGAACAACTGGCCTCGATGATGATGATTGGCCTGCTGGTCATGGTCGCGGTGGCGGTGATCGGTTTCATCATGCGTCGCCGTGCCGCCGCGGGCAATCCCGCGACGGCGGCGGCTGGCGCTGGTACTGGTGCCGGCGGCATGTTCCGCAGCGCCCAGACCGATGCGCCTGCCTCGCGCGGCTTCGACGTCTCGATGCCGTCGGCCAGCCCGGCTGCCAGCCCTGCGGCGGGTGCTGCGACCGGCTCCTCGCTGTTCGGCTCGAATTTCGGTGCCAGCCCGGCCCCGAGTTCCGCCATCGGTGCCGGCCTGTCGGCAGCCCCGGCCCAGGCACCGGTCATTCCGGCCGGCTTCGATGTCGAGGCCTTCGTGCGCAACGCCAAGGTCAACTTCATCCGCCTGCAGGCGGCCAACGACAGCGCCAACCTCGACGAGCTGCGCGAGGTCACCACGCCCGAGATGTTCGCCGAGCTCAAGATGGACATCGTCGAGCGCGGTGCCGCTGCGCAGCAGACCGAAGTCCTCACCATCGGCGCCGATGTGCTCGAGGTGGTCGAGGACGCCGCGCGCTATGTCGTCAGCGTGCGTTTCACGGGCCAGATCCGCGAAGACAAGTTCGCCGCGCCGGAAGCCTTCGACGAAGTCTGGCACCTGACCAAGTCGCGTACCGGTTCGGGCGGCTGGCTGTTGTCCGGCATCCAGCAGGCGCGCTAAGCCCTGCGCCGGTAGGTGGCGCGGGCATGGGCCAAAATACCCCCCATGTCCGCCACCTACCTCCAAGTACCCTTTCGCGACAAGGACAGCGCCAAGGCGCTGGGCGCGCGCTGGGACCCGGCCCAGCGGCAGTGGTATGTGCCTGCAGGCCGCGAGCTCGCGCCCTTTGCCGCCTGGCTGCCGGCAGGCCTGGTTGATGCCAATCCGCCGCTGTCGCCTGACAGCGCTGCTGCCTCGGTCGCCTTTGCCGCGCTGGTTCCGTCCGTCGTGGCCGATGAGCCGGCAGTGCCGGGCAGTCGGCTGGCTGCCGTTTCCGAGCCCGCTGCGGCCTATTCCAGTTCCAGCCTCACTTCGCAGCGCCAGCCCGGCATCAGCCTGTCGCAGCTGCTCGCCGGTGTCTCCCAGCTGGTGGCCCAATCCTTCCCTGCCGGCCTCTGGACCCTGGTCGAGGTGCTCGATGCGCGCCTGCGCAACGGCCATGTCTACCTCGAACTGTCCGAGCGCGATGCCTCGGGCCAGCTGCTGGCCAAGGCCAACGGCATGATCTGGGCATCGAACGCCAGCCGCATCCTGCCCGAGTTCGAGCGCGCCACCGGCGCCACCCTGGGCCCTGGCATCAAGCTGCTGGTGCGGGCGCGGCCAGTCTTCAAGCCGCAATTCGGCTTCAGCCTCGAGCTCGACGCGATCGATTCCGGCTACACCCTCGGCGACCTCGAGGCGCGCAAGCGCGAGATCCGCGAGCGGCTGCAGCGCGAGGGGCTCTATGCGCGGCAAAAGCAGCTCGCGCTACCCTGGGACTACCAGCATCTGCTGGTGATCGCGCCCGAAGGCGGCGCCGGCCTGGGCGACTTCCAGGCCGAGGCGGCCCGCTTGCAGCGCCACGGCGTCTGCCGCTTCGATTACGCCTACAGCCGCTTCCAGGGCGAGGGCGCGGCAGCGGAAATCCGCCGCGTGCTGCTCAAGGCGCTGCAAGGACGGGGTCAGGGCGACAGGCCCGATGCGGTCGTGATCATCCGTGGCGGCGGCGCGGTCAACGACCTGGCCTGGCTCAACGATTACGAACTGGCGCGCACGGTCTGCGAGCTCGAGCTGCCGCTGCTGACCGGCATCGGCCACGAGCGCGACAGCGGCCTGCTCGACGAGGTCGCGCAGCAGCGTTTCGACACCCCGTCCAAGGTGATTGCCGGCATCGAACAGCTGATCGTGCGGCGCGCGGCCGAGGCGCGGGCCCATTTCGAGTCCATCGCCCGGCTCGGCCAGCGCAGCCTCGTGCAGGCCCGCAGCGAGGCGCAGCAGGCCGAGGCGCAGGTCCGCGTGCTGGCGCTGCGCCAGCTCGATGCGGCCCGCTACCGCGTGCCGGCGGCCTGGTCCGAGGTGCAGGCCCAGGCCAGGCTGGCGCTGCGCCAGGCCCGCGAGCAGTCGCGCCAGCGGCTGCAGCAGCTCGGCGAACGTGCCGGTGCCGTGACGCGGCGTGCCAGCGACTTCAGCACGCAGGCCATGCAGCAGGTCAATAGCGGCAGCCGCCAGGCGCTGCGCCAGGCGGGCGAGTCCTCGCGCGCGCTGATGCGCGAGATTGCCGGCCAGGGCCCCGGCAAGACGCTCGCGCGCGGCTTCGCGATCGTGCGCGATGCCGGTTCCGGCCAGGTATTGCAGCGCGCCGCCGAGCTTAAGGCCGGCCAGCCGCTGCAGATCCAGTTCCACGACGGCCAGCGGCTCGCGCAGGCCGCCGGGCCCGCCGACCCTTCCCCGATCGATGATCCGAAAGAGAACCCGCAATGAAAGCCAAGACCTTCAGGGATGCCTATGGCGTGCTGCAACGTCACGCCCAGACCCTGCGCGAGCAGGACGAACCCAATATCGACGATCTGCTGACCATCGTGACCGAATCGGTCGCGGCCTACCAGGTCTGCCAGTCGCGCATCGCGGCGGTCGAGCAAGCGCTCGAGAAGGCCCTCGGCGAGGCCGCTGAAATTTCCTCCAACCCCGAAACCGAAAGGTAAACCCAGATGAAGCTGTTCCTCAAGCCCGGCGCCTGCTCGCTGTCCCCGCATATCGTGCTCGAAGAGCTCGGACTGCCCTACGAGACCGAAGTGGTCGACCTGGCGCGCAAGACCACCGCTTCCGGCCAGGATTACCTGGCCATCAACCCCAAGGGCTATGTGCCGGCGCTGCTGCTCGACGGTGGTGAACTGCTGACCGAAGGTCCGGCGATCGTCCAGTACCTGGCCGACCTCGCGCCCGAGAAGCAGCTCGCGCCGGCCAACGGCAGCGTCGCGCGCTACCAGCTGCAAGCCTGGCTGACCTTCATCGGCACTGAAGTGCACAAGTCCTTCAGTCCCTTCTTCAACCCGAAGGCGCCGCAGGAATGGAAGGACATCGCGCGCGCCAACCTCGAGCGCCGCCTGGCCTACATCGCGCAGCAGCTCGAAGGCCGGGACTACCTGCTCGGCAGTGAATTCACGGTCGCCGACGCCTACCTGTTCACGGTGCTGAACTGGTCCAAGTTCATCCAGCTCGACCTCGGTGCCTGGCCCTTGCTGGCGGCCTACCAGGCGCGCGTGGCGGCCCGTCCGGCCGTGCAGGCAGCGCTCAAGGCCGAAGGCCTGATCTGAGCGTTGACATGACGCCGTCACAGTAATCCCCATGGTCCGTGGTCAAGGCTGTGGACAAATGCGGCAACAAGTCTGCAAGTAATTGTCCTGCCTGGTATTTTTTGCCATGCTTAAAAATAAGGCAATTCAACCAGGGATCAAAATAGCCGGATTCTGTGACATCGTTTGGGAGCAATTCCCTCTATGCATCCTGCTTCGATCTGATAACCTGAAACCAATCGAGTTGGGTGTGGGAGTCTGGTTCGATTGACGGCGTTACCTTGAATTAACATCGTGATGTGAGGGGGGGAAGGTAACGCTCTTAAACCCGGCCTGGTGCCGGGTTTCTTTTTTTGTGCGTGGGACTGCGCTGGAGTCATGCTAACTAAACGCTAGAATCGCCCAAATGCACGATGCAGTGCGGAATCAGTCTGGGAGTGATGCCGGATGGACAAAAGATCGGGACCGCATGACCGTTTCGAGCGGCTTGGCAGCAAGCTGGCCCAGCTCGAATCCTTGTTGACCATGGTAGGCGGCGAGGGCATTGGTCATTTCCGTCAGCAGGAGGCCGAGCTGCAGGCCTATTTTCTCGGCCTGTGCACGCGCCTGGCCGGTGAATGCCGCGACCTGTGCGAGTCGCTGCAGCTCGCCGAGCAAGACGGTGAAGCCGAACCGCAGCGGCCCCAGATGCTGCTCAACTGATCCTGGCTGGCGGCCTTATCGAGGCCCCTGGCTGCCCGATTGCGCGGCCAGGCCTAGTCGCCGAGCCCCAGCGCCCGCCTGAGCGCGGCATCGTCGAGTCCGTCGACCTCGACCCGCTTGGTGCGGCCGCTGGTGCCCATCTCGATATTGATGGCCGACTTGGGCACGCCGCATTGCTTGGACAGGAAGGCGATCAAGGCCTTGTTGGCTTCGCCGTCGACCGGCGGCGCCTTGAGCTGGATCTTGGGCTTGCCGTCGAACAGGCCCGCGAGCTGGGTCTGCTTGGCGCCGGGCTGGCAGTAGAGCACGATCCTGGCCATCGCGCTCAGGCTTTCTGGCTGGTCGCGATGATCTGGCCCAGTGCCTGCTCGAGCACCTCGACCGGGTGGCAGCCCGTGATCACATAGCGCTGGTCGATGATCAGGGTCGGCACCGAGTTCACGCCGGCCTGGCGGTAGAAGGCCTCGCGCTCGCGCACTTGCTCGGCAAACTGGTCGCTGGCCAGCAGTTCGATTGCCTGTTCGCGTTCGAGTCCGGCGCTGTCGACGGCGGCCAGCAGCACATCGTCGGCGTCCATCGGCAGCCGGTCGCGGTGGCAGGCCTGCAGCAGCGCCTGCTTGAGCGCGAGCTGGCGCTCGGGGTGCTCGAGCGCGGCCCAGTGCAGCAGCCGGTGCGCCTTGAGCGTGTTGTAGATCCGGCCGCGCCCCTCGGGCGCAAACTCGACGCCGACCGCCGCGCCGCGCTGGCACAGGGTGGCGCGCGCAGCCGCCTGCTGCTCGGGCGTCGAGCCGTATTTCTGCGTCAGATGCTCGGCCAGGTCCTGGCCGCCTTCGGGCAGATCGGGGTTGAGTTCGAACGGTTGCAGGTTCAGGCTTACCGGCAAGGCTGCCGGCAGGCGCTCGAGCGCTTCCAGCAGCGAGGCCAGCCCGATGGCGCACCAGGGGCAGGAGATATCGGAGACGAAGTCGATGTTAAGCAATTGGCTCATGCCTGGATTGTCAACCGATTTCGCGCCTCGAGCCTGAATCCGAGCGCAAGACTGCTGAGCTCCGGGCGGCGGTGTTCAGCCCTTTTCGACCGGATTGGCGGTCATCCAGTTGGCCGGGTAGCTGCGCATGAACTCGGCGGCCTTGGACAGCGGGGCATTGAGCCAGGCGTCGTAAGCGCCCTCGTTGAGGATGACCGGCATGCGCTTTTCGGCGCCGGGCGGATCGTAGCGGTGCAGCAGCCCGTGGCCGTAGGAACCCACCGTCAGCAGGCAAAAGCCGGTCACGGATTCGCCTTCTTCACTGCCCCAGCGCTCCCACAGGCCCGCCACGCCCATCGGCCGACCGTCGACGCGCGCAATCCGGGTCGGCACCGGCTGGCCGGTGCGCCAGTCGTCGACGAAGAAGGCCATCATCGGCACGATGCAGCGGCGCGATTCCTTCCAGGCCTTGTCGAAATGCTTGGAGCCGACCACGCTGTCGGGCCTGGCGTTGAGCAGCTTGGACGAGCGCAGCTTGGCGTCCGAGGCCGACTTGGCCCAGGCCGGCGGCAGGCCGAACTGGCCCTGCACCAGCTCGCGCCCGGCGGGAACGGTCTCGACATCGGCCTCGACCGTGGCCGGCGTCTGCCGGATGAAGACGCTGGGCCGGCGCGGCCATATGTCGCGCCCGGGCAGCTGGTCGGGGGCCGGCACGTTGAAGGCTTCGGTATAGAGCGCAGCGTGTCGCACGCTTTCGTAATGGGAAATCATGCGGCGATGCTAGCGCATCACCGACCGCCCTGGCAGCCCGGATCGAGCCGGCTGCCGCTTAAGATCAGGCTTTTAGCGAGGTCAGAGATGAGCGACGAACAATTCGACAAGGGGCTGGCCATGCGCAAGCAGGTCATGGGCGAGGATTTCGTGCAACGCGCCTATGCTGGCGTGACGGACTTCACGGCGCCGCTGCAGCATCACATCACGCGCAACGCCTGGGGCGAGGTCTGGCAGCGTCCGGGCCTGGACCTCAAGACCCGCAGCCTGGTGACCGTGGCGATGCTGACCGCCCTGGGCAAGCAAAACGAGCTCAAGGGCCATCTGCGCGGCGCGCTCAACAACGGCGCCACGGTGCAGGAGATCCAGGAAGTGCTGCTGCACGCCACCATCTATTGCGGCGTGCCTGCCGCGGTCGAGGCATTTCGCAGCGCCGCCGAGGTGTTGCCCCAGACAGAAACCTGACGGCTGTGCGCCCAGGCGCAGCGCAATTGTCCCTGTCAGCCGCTGGTTTGCCTGCTTTTTGGGCAGGCCGCTAAAGTCCAGCGGCGACAAGGGCTTGGCTGTTGCCTTGGTGACTTGTCCACAGATTTGATCACGGCTACTGGGGATTACCCTGACTGGTCCTGCGCAGCCGGGCCGCTGTCCATCCAGCGATAAAGTGACGACCATGAAGCCAGAACATTTCACTTCCCTTTCTTTGAACGGAGCCAGCAGATGGCCATAGGCTGGATGACGGTATTGAAGCTGGTGCCCTGGGACGATGTCATCGCGAACGCCCCCAAGGTGGTCGAAGGCGCGCGCAAACTCTGGAAGACGGTGGCCAGATCCCCGGTGCCAGCGCCGGCGCCGGAGCCAGCCATCTCGCCCGAGGCCACTACCATGCCGGCCGCGCCCGAGCTGGCGACACGCAGCGAGCTGCAGGCGCTGGCGGCCACGCTGTCGACCCTGCACGAGCAGATGGCCGAGTCGTCGGCGCTGATCGAGGCGCTGGCCGACCAGAACGCCCAGCTGATCGGGCAGATCGAGTCGAACCGGGTCCGGCTCGGCTGGCTGATGGCCGTCGTCGCGGCGCTGGCAGCCGGGCTGGTCTATTCGCTGCTGCGGGGCTGAACGCTTGAACGTCAACACCTACGATCATTACGGCTATGCGCTGATTGCCCTGGTCGGCACCGCCATGGCCGTGGCAACCATCGTCTGGCTGATACGCCATTCGCCCTGGAAGTCCAAGCTGCGCGAGCTGCGCGGCGTGGCGCCGCCCTTCATCAACATCCTCGGTGTGCTGTTCGGCCTGACGCTGGCCTTCATTGCCAACGATACCTGGTCTGCCCATGACAAGGCCACCGGCGCGGTCTACCGGGAGGCCGATGCCCTGCGCAGCCTGCTGGTGCTCAGCGGCAAGCTCGACGAGCCCTTGCGCTCGACCATCCGCGCCACCCTGGGCCGCTATGCCCAGGCCAGCAGCGAAGAATGGGACAGCCTGGCGCAGCGCCGCACGAGCCCGCAGGCCGACCAGCAGGCCAACGCCTTGCTGCTGGCCATGATCGACCGGCGCATCGAGGACCAGCTGGGTCGCACGGTCCATGTGTTGATGCTGACCAAGGTGAGCGACATCCGTCACGACCGCGATCTGCGCATTGCGCTGAGCCAGATGCATGTCAATCCGCTCAAATGGCTCGGAATGGCCTTCCTGGGCCTGCTGACCCTGCTCTCGATCGCGATGGTCCATATCGAGAATCCGCGCGCGGCCTATCTCTCGATCGCCTTGTTTGCTCTGTCGGCCGCACCGACGGCTGCGATCGTGCTGGTGCAGGGCAACCCGTTCCTGCAGCCGTCCTTTGTTTCGCCGGCACCGATCATCGCCGCGCTGAGCCCCTGACGAAAAAAAACCCGGCCAGGTGGCCGGGTGTGAAAGTCTCGAAGCAGATGAAAATCCTAGGAGTGCTAGGCTGTGGGTGAGTGAAGCCCACGTGCAAAGTATCTTTCAGGCCGAGCACGGCAGGGGTCAAGGACCTGTAACGCTTGTAAGCAAAAGTAGATCAAACGCAGCGCACGGCCAGAAATACCAAGCCCGCACGGGGCGGGCTCGTGAAGTCAAGCCGGTCGGCATCATCAATGGGTGCCGCAACCGCCAATAACGAGGCGATTCAACGCACTGACATGGCCAGCAAAACCACCCAAGTTACCCTGATCACGTTGCAGTTCGGCATCCTGCTGCTGCAGGCCGGATCGGTGGCGCTGCAGCTGCGCAGCGACGTTCCCGGCGTACTGGTGGCCGTCTTTTGGCTGGCCTGCATGGCCTTGGGTCTGTGGGCCCTGAGCGCCAACCGGCCCGGCAACTTCAACATCCGCCCCGAGCCCAAGGCGGATGGACAGCTGGTGCAAACCGGGCCTTATCGCTGGATTCGCCATCCGATGTACACCGCGGTGCTGCTGTTCAGCATCGGCTGCGCCGGCTTCGTGGCGACGCTGCTGGCTGGCGGCCTGTCACTGGCGCTGCTGGCGGTGCTGTGGCTCAAGGCCGTGCTGGAAGAGCGCATGATGTGCCAGCGCCATCCCGCTTACCGGGCCTACATGACCCGCACCCGGCGCTTCCTGCCTTTGCTGGTGTGACGGTCGCCACGGCTCAGGCCGTGGGCAATCTTTCGAAGCCGCTGTACTGGCCCAGCGTTTCCGTCACCACCACTTCGCTGACCACGGCAGCGGGCGGGCCGGTCCTGGACCATTCAATCAGGCGCTCCAGCGCCTGCGGTGAACCACAGACCACCGCTTCCACGCTGCTGTCGAGCCGGTTGCGCACCCAGCCGGTCACTTCGAGCGCCTGGGCCTGTTCCTGCAGCGACTGGCGGTAGTAGACCCCCTGGACCAGACCGTGGATCCGGAGATGGCGAACGATGATAGTCATATCAGCAGTATTGATCATGGGGCTCCAATTTGTGCGCGGTATAAAATGATTTGATCATATTTGGAGATCGGTCAAATGCGCCAAGCCTTGATATTTTCGTCGGTGGTGATCGCCGCTGCCACCGTTGTTTCGGCGGCGCAGGCGGCCCCGGGGGCTGCGGCCCATCCGTTGGCGCTTTCGCGTCCGATCGATGACCAGTACATCGTCGTCTTCAAGCGCGAGGTGGCCGAGCCCGCGGCCCTGGCGGCGCAGCTGGCACAGCAGCAGGGCGGGCGCTTGCTGCACAGCTACAGCCACGCGCTCAAGGGCTTTGCCGCCCGCTTGCCCGCCGCAGCCGTTGCGGCATTGCGCAACAACCCCAATGTCGACTATGTCGAGCCGGACGCGACGGTCAGCCTGAGCGAAACGCTGATCACGCCCCCCTCGCAGCAGCCGAATCCGACCTGGGGGCTGGACCGGATCGATCAGGCCGCATTGCCCATCAACGGCAGCTACCACTACCAGTATCGGGGCGCCGGTGTCCATGCGTTCGTGATCGACACCGGAATCCTGTCGAGCCATGTGGATTTCGGCGGTCGTGTCAGCGCGGGCTACAGCGCGATTGCCGACGGCAACGGCACGACCGACTGCCATGGCCATGGCACCCATGTCGCCGGCACGGTCGGCGGCAGCCAGTTTGGCGTGGCCAAGGCCGTGACCCTGGTGCCGGTCCGGGTGCTGGATTGCACCGGGTCGGGCAGTTACAGCGGGATCATCGCAGGAGTCGACTGGGTAGCCGGGCAGAGCGCGCTGCGCCCGGCAGTGGCGAACATGTCGCTCGTTGGCGGCTTCTCTGCTGCAGTCAATGCCTCGGTGGCCGGTGCGGTAGCCAAGGGTGTCACCATGGTCGTGGCGGCGGGCAACTCGAGTGCCGATGCTTGCCAGACCTCGCCGGCATCCGAGCCTTCCGCGATCACGGTCGGTGCGACCAGCAGCAACGACTCGATGGCCAGTTACTCCAACTATGGCGCCTGCCTGGATATCTTCGCGCCGGGCAGCGCCATCAGTTCGGACTGGTTCAGCTCGACGACTGCGACCAATACCCTGAGCGGCACCTCGATGGCGGCACCCCATGTGACCGGCGTCGCTGCCTTGGCACTGGCCGCCAATGGCAGCGCGACGCCCGCTGCCGTGACCGAGTTCCTGCTCAGCCATGCCACGCTGAACCAGGTGATTGGCGCGGGCAGCGGCTCGCCGAACCGCCTGGTCTATTCGCTGGCCCCCGGCGCGCCCGCGACCCCGGTGGTCAAGACGGTGGCGGTCAGCGCCATCACGGGCAAGGGCGCGAAGTCGGGCAAGCAATGGCGTGCCAGCGCGACCGTGACGGTGCGGCAATATGACGGCTACAACTTCGGCGCGGCGGTTCCGGGTGCCACGGTGGCCGGCATGTTCAGCCCCGGCGGCACTGCGACTTGCGTGACTGGCAGCACCGGAAGTTGCACCGTGACCAGTGGCCTGATCAGCAGTTCCTACACCAGCAGTTTCTTCAGCGTTGGCAATGTGACGGGTTCATCGCTGGTCTATGACGCCAGCAAGAATGCGGTCAGCAGCATCAACGTGAGCCGGCCGTGAGGTTGCGGCTCGGCCTCGACGGCGGAGTGGTCTGAAGTTCAGCCGCCGGCCACAGCGCTGGCTGGTGGCTGGCCAGTGCCGGGCGGTTGGCTGCCAGGGGGCAGCGTGGGCTGACTGTGCTGCAAATTGCCTGCATGGCCGCCTAGAAACGAAAAAGCCCAGCTCGAAAGCTGGGCTAAGTCGTTGATTCTATTGGTGCCGGAGAAAGGAATCGAACCCTCGACCTTCTCATTACGAATGAGCTGCTCTACCGACTGAGCTACACCGGCACGCATGTCAGCGTTGCGCTAACACAGCCATAGATTATAGCGGGTTTCCAGGCAGTTTTTTGGCGCGGCGCCCGGGTGGCGCCGCAGTTTCTGCTTACTGGGCCGCGTCGGCTTCCAGGTGGTAGGCGGTGAGGCGCTCGACCTCGTTCTTCGAGCCCAGCACCACGCTGACGCGCTGGTGCAGTTCGGTCGGCTTGATGTCGAGGATGCGCTGGCGGCCGTTGGTCGCGGCGCCGCCGGCCTGCTCGATCAGCCAGCTCATCGGGTTGGCTTCGTACATCAGGCGCAGCTTGCCCGGCTTGTTCGGCTCGCGCTTGTCCCAGGGGTACATGAAGACGCCGCCACGGGTCAGGATGCGATGGACGTCGGCCACCATCGAGGCGATCCAGCGCATGTTGAAGTCCTTGCCGCGCACACCGTCCTTGCCGGCCAGGCATTCGTCGACATAGCGCTTGACCGGTTGGTCCCAGTGGCGCATGTTGCTCATGTTGATCGCGAATTCCTTGGTGTCTTCAGGAATGCTGACCTGGTCGGCGGTCATGACCCAGGAGCCTTGTTCGCGGTCGAGCGTGAACATCGCGACGCCGTCGCCCACGGTCAGCACCAGCGTGGTCTGCGGACCATAGACGCAGTAGCCGGCGGCGACCTGCTGGCTGCCAGCCTGCATGAAGTCCTGCTCGGACACGGCCTCGATCGTCTTCGGGTTGTCGTTGGGCTTCTTGAGCACCGAGAAGATGGTGCCGATCGAGACGTTGACATCGATGTTGCTGCTGCCGTCGAGCGGGTCGAACATCAGCAGGTATTCGCCCTGCGGGTAACGGTTGGGCACCACATGGATGGTTTCCATTTCCTCGGATGCCATCGCGGCCAGGTGACCGCCCCATTCGTTGGCGTCGATCAGCACCTCGTTGGCGATGATGTCGAGCTTCTTCTGCACTTCGCCCTGGACGTTCTCGCTTTCGGCGCTGCCCAGCACCTCGCCCAGTGCGCCCTTGTTGACGCTGATGGCGATGCGCTTGCAGGCGCGTGCGACGATCTCGAGCAGCAGGCGCAGCTCGGGCGGAATGCGGCCGTGTTCGCGTTGCTGTTCGACCAGGTAGCGGGTCAGGGAGATTCGGTTGCTCATTGCTGTTTCCTAGTGGTGATTCAGTCGGCCAGTGCGCGCGTGACGACTTCGCGCACATCGTTGCTCAGGTCGGCCTTGGCGGCGACGCGGGCGATGGCCTCGCGTGCGGCATGGCGGTAGGGTTCGGCCAGCTTGCTCCAGCGGTCGAGCGCGCGCGCCAGGCGGGCGGCGACCTGCGGGTTGAAGGCGTCGATCTCGAGCACGCGCTCGCTCCAGAACAGGTAGCCGGCGGCGTCAGCGCGGTGGAAGGCGCCCGGGTTGGCGTTGCAGTAGCTGAAGATCAGGCTGCGGGCGCGGTTCGGGTTGCGCAGGTGGAAGTCGGGATGGCTCAGCAGCTGCTTGACCTGGGGCAGGATGTTGCCGCCGCGGTCGGGCGCGCCGGCCTGCAGTGCGAACCATTTGTCCAGCACCAGCTCCTCGCCCTTGAACAGCGCGTGGAAGCGTTCGAGCGCCGGTGCCGCCAAGGCCGAGCCGCTGCCGACCAGCGCGCCGAGCGCGCTGACGCGGTCGGTCATGTTGCCGGCATCCTTGAAGCGCTGCAGCGCCTTGCCCGGCCAGACCGGGTTGCCGTTCTCGCGCGCGGCCAGGCACAGCATGGTCAGCGCCAGGCCGGCCAGGGCGCGCCTGCCGCTCGAGACCGGGTCGGGGCGGAAGGCGCCGTTGTCGTGGTTGACCTCGAAGGCCTGGACCCAGTCGTCGTGCAGCGCGTGCGCGAGCTGCTCGCGCATGGCTTCGCGCACCGCGTGGATGCGCTGCGGGTCGACCAGGTCGAGCTGCTCGGCGATATAGGTCTCGCCCGGCAGCGTCAGCACGAGCTCCTTGAAGGCGGAGTCGAGTCCGGGTGCGCGCAGGATCGCGCGCATGGCGTCGAGGTAGGCCGCGTCCAGCGGCTGGTGCACGGCAGCGGGCGACTGCACGGCGGCGAGCGCGCAGCGCAGCGCCAGGCGCTGGCCGGCTTCCCAGCGGTTGAAGGCGTCGCTGTCATGGGCCAGCAGCGTCAGCAGTTGCGCGTCGCTGTAGTCGAACTCGAGCACGACCGGCGCGCTGAAACCACGCAGGATCGAGGGCACCGGCTCGGCATCCACATCGTCGAAAACCACGGTCTGGCTGGTCTCGCTGAGCACCACGGTGCGGGCGCTGCCCGCCAGCTCGCGGCCCTGCACGTCGAGCAGTCCGAGCGCGACCGGGATCACGAACGCTTCCTTGGCTGGCTGGCCTGGGGTGGCGGGGCAGCTCTGGCCCAGCGTCAAGGTGTAGCGACGCGCCTGGGCGTCGTACGATCCGCTGGCGTGCAGGCGCGGCGTGCCGGCCTGCGAGTACCAGCGCTTGAACTGGGGCAGCTGGCGCGCGAGTTCGCTGTCGGGATTGGCGTCGGCGATCGCCTGCGCGAAGTCGTCGCAGGTCACGGCCTGGCCGTCATGGCGCTCGAAATACAGCTTCATGCCGCGCGCGAAGCCGTCGCGCCCGACCAGGGTCTGCTGCATGCGCACGACCTCGGCACCCTTCTCGTAGATCGTGACGGTGTAGAAGTTGTTGATCTCGGCGTACTGGTCGGGGCGCACCGGATGCGACATCGGGCCGGCGTCCTCGGGGAACTGGGCGCTGCGCAGCACGCGCACGTCCTCGATCCGCTTGACGGCGCGCGCCGACGCGCTGCCGGCCATGTCCATGCTGAATTCTTGGTCGCGAAACACCGTCAGCCCTTCCTTCAGGCTGAGCTGGAACCAGTCGCGGCAGGTGACGCGGTTGCCGGTCCAGTTGTGGAAATACTCGTGGCCGACCACCGATTCGATGCCGGCGTAGTCGGTATCGGTCGCGGTGGCGGGGTTGGCCAGCACGTACTTGGTGTTGAAGATGTTGAGGCCCTTGTTCTCCATCGCGCCCATGTTGAAGTCGCTGGTGGCGACGATCATGAAGCGCTCGAGGTCGAGCGGCAGGCCGAACCTGGCCTCGTCCCAGGCGATGCTGGCCATCAGCGAGTTCATCGCGTGCTCGGTCTTGTCGAGGTCGCCCGGGCGCACATAGACCTGCAGCAGATGCTGGCCGCCGCTGCGGCTGGTGATGCGCTGCTCGCGTGCGACCAGCTGGCCGGCCACCAGCGCGAACAGGTAGCAGGGCTTCTTGTGCGGGTCGACCCATTTGGCGAAATGGCGACCGTCGTCGAGCGTGCCCTGTTCGACCAGGTTGCCGTTGGACAGCAGCACCGGGTAGGCGGCCTTGTCGGCGCGCAGCGTCACGCTATAGCTGGCCATCACGTCCGGACGGTCCAGGAAATAGGTGATGCGGCGAAAGCCCTCGGCCTCGCACTGCGTGAAGAAGGTGCCCTGGCTCACGTACAAGCCCATCAGCTTGCTGTTCTTGGCCGGGGCGCAGGTGGTGAAGATCTCGAGCTCGAACGGCTGGTCGCCCTCGGGCAGCTTCTCGAGCACGAGCTGGTTGCCGTCGAGCTTGAAGCTGCTGCCTTCGCCGTTGACCAGCACGCGCGCCAGGTTGAGCTCCTCGCCGTCCAGGCGCAGCGGCTGGGCCGCCACGGCCGGGTTGCGCCGCAGCCACATCTTGTTGAGGACGCGGGTCTTGGCCGGGTCGAGGTCGAAGCACAGGTCGACGCTGTCGACCAGGAACGCCGGGGCGGCATAGTCTTCGCGCTTCACCACCGGGGTGTTGCCTTCACGCAGTGAGATCATGAGTCAAACGCCTTGTTTCAGAGAAGCTTCGATGAATGCGTCCAGGTCGCCGTCGAGCACCTTCTGGGTGGCCGAGATTTCGACGTTGGTGCGCAGGTCCTTGATGCGGCTGTTGTCCAGCACATAGCTGCGGATCTGGTGACCCCAGCCCACGTCGGTCTTGGTGTCCTCGAGCTTTTGCTGCTCTTCCATGCGCTTGCGCATCTCGTAGTCATAGAGCTTCGAGCGCAGACGGCCCCAGGCCAGGTCGCGGTTGCTGTGCTGGCTGCGGCTGTCTTGCGACTGCACCACGATGCCGGTCGGCATGTGGGTCAGGCGCACCGCCGAGTCGGTCTTGTTGATGTGCTGGCCGCCGGCGCCGGAGGCGCGGTAGGTGTCGATCCGCACATTGGCCGGGTTGATGTTGATCTCGACCGAGTCGTCGATCTCGGGGTAGACGAACACCGAGGCGAACGAGGTGTGGCGTCCGCCCGAGCTGTCGAACGGCGACTTGCGCACCAGGCGGTGCACGCCGGTCTCGGTGCGCAGCAGGCCGTAGGCGTATTCGCCCTCGAGCTTGATGGTGGCGCTCTTGATGCCGGCGGTGTCGCCGTCGGTCAGGTCCTCGACCGTGACCTTGAAGCCCTTGCGCTCGCCGTAGCGGCTGTACTGGCGCAGCAGCATGCTGGCCCAGTCGCAGGCCTCGGTGCCGCCAGCGCCGGCCTGGATGTCGAGGAAGCAGTTGAGCGGGTCGGCTTCCTGGTTGAACATGCGGCGGAACTCGAGCTTCTCGACTTCGGCTGCCAGCTTGCCGGCTTCGCCCTCGATCGCCTCGAGGCCGTCGTCGTCACCTTCTTCCTTGGACATCTCGAACAGTTCGCCGTTGTCGGCGAGCTCGCCCGTCAGGCGGTCGAGCACCAGCACGACGTCCTCGAGCGACTTCTTTTCCTTGCCCAGGTCCTGGGCCCGCTTGGGGTTGTTCCAGACCGCGGGGTCTTCGAGCGCGCTGTTGACTTCGCTCAGTTTGAGGGCTTTGTGATCGTAGTCAAAGATACCCCCGTAACTCGATCACGCGCGAGCTCAGGTCGGCGAGGCGGGCGGAGATGGCGTTGAGGCGTTCGGCTTCCATGATATTTATCTTCTGTATCGGTCAAAACGGCTGATTTTCTCACGGCCCGGGGCTTTGCGGGCGCGCGTTCAAGCGGCTGTGGTGGGCTTGAAGCGCCATTGCGCCAGCAGCATGGCCGCCAGCAGCAAGGCAGCGCCGCTCCAGCCGCGCAGACCGATCTGTTCGTTCAGCACCAGCCAGCCGCCCAGCGCCGAGAACAGGCCCTCGCTGCTGTAGATCACGGCCGCGTGCGAGGCCAGCGCCTCGCGCTGCACGATCGCCTGCAGCGTGTAGGCCACGCCGATCGAGAGCACACCGCCCCAGGCGATGGCGCCGGCGGCCTGTTGCAGCCCGCTCCAGGTGATGCTTTCCTGTGCCAGCGCGACCGCCAGCGACAGCAGGCCCGCGACCAGGTACTGAAGCACCGACAGCCGCAGCGGGTCGTGGCGCCGGGTCAGCCGGCCCACCAGCAGCACATGCACGGCCCAGAGCAGGGCGCCGCCGAGCTGCAGCCAGTCGCCCGCCGCGATGCCGGCACC
This sequence comes from Burkholderiales bacterium, assembly GCA_026400105.1. Taxonomy (GTDB): domain Bacteria; phylum Pseudomonadota; class Gammaproteobacteria; order Burkholderiales; family Burkholderiaceae_C; genus Malikia. Next base: position 47,825 of record JAPLPQ010000041.1, on the reverse strand, counting down.
GGGCTTGACGCTCAGGAAGTAGAGGCCGGCGGTTGCCAGCGCGACCGCGATCCAGGCCTGGCGCGTGATGTGGGTGCCGCCCAGGCGCAGCAGCACCGGCACCAGCACGACATAGAGCCCGGTGATGAAGCCCGCGTTGCTGACCGAGGTGCCGAGCAGGCCGACTTGCTGCAGGTTGATGGCGCAAAACAGCACCAGCCCCAGCAGCAGGCCCGCGCCCCAGAGGCCACGGCTCGGCTGCACCGGCAGGCTGGCGAAGGGCCCGCCGCGCCAGCCCCAGAGCGGCGCGATCAGCAGCACGCCGATCAGCATGCGCAGGCCGGTGTAGCTGAACGGGCCCACGCCGTCCATGCCGAGCTGCTGGGCGACGAAGGTCGAGCCCCAGATCGCGGCGGTCAGGACCATCAGCAGGTCCGCTCTCAGGTTCGAGCGCTGCATCTCTCAGGCCAGGAAATCTTCGATCAACCGGGCCACGGCGGCCGGCTGGTCGTGGTGCAGCATATGGCCGGCATCCTCGACCCGCGCGCGCCGGCAGTCAGGCACGGCAGTCAGCCGCTGATGGAATTCATCCAGCTGGTATTCGCCCTGCTTGAACCAGCGCGCCAGGCTGTCGTCCGAGGCCTCGACCGACAGCGTCGGCGCCTGGATGCAGCGCCAGATCGCCTGGGTCTCGTCGGCGCGGTAGAGCAGGGCGCTGACGACCTTGTGCGCCGCGTCGCCCAGGATCTGCCAGCGGCCGGACTCGTTCTGCGCCGACCAGTGCTGGGCCAGCCAGCGCGCCTTGGCCGGAGCCAGCCTAGGGTTGGTCTTGATCAGGCGCTGCGCGACGCCTTCCAGGCTGTCGTACTGCTGCAGCGCGAGCTCGCCGCGCTCGAGCGCCTTGAGCTGGTCGATCCAGCTCGCGTAGCGGCGCGCGGCCTGGGCCGGGCGCGTCGCGGGCAGGCCGAAGCCCTCGAGGTTGACCAGCCGGCGCACGCGCTGGGGCCGCACGCCGCCGTAGACCAGCGCGACATTGCCACCCATGCTGTGGCCGACCAGGTCGATGGCTGCGCCGCTGTCGCGCCCGAGCTCGGCATCGAGCGCGTCGAGCAGGAAATCCAGGTCGGCCAGGTACTCGGCCGGCGAGACATAGTGGTCGACCGGGCCGTAGTCGGTCGGGTCCGGGCCGGCGCCTTGCGGGCGCGTCAGCCCGAAGCCGCGCCAGTCGGGCGCGATCACGAAGCGCTCGCCCTGCAGCGCATCGACCACGAACTGGAACGAGGCCGAGACGTCCATCCAGCCATGGACCAGCACCAGTGGCACCATGCCCGGACGGTACTCGCCCCAGCTGCGGACATGGTAGCGCTGCTGGCGAATGGTGAGGAAACGGCTGCTTGAGGGTCGGATGGCCTGGTACATCCTTGGGATTATTGCGGCAAGCCGTGACGACCTGGACTCGGCGCCGTGACAAAATCAGAGCCAAGCGTACAAGAGACCCTAACCATGAACCTGATACCACTGGGCGCGAGCGAATTGCGCGTCACCCCGATCTGCCTGGGCACCATGACCTTCGGCGAGCAGGTCGGCGAGGCCGACAGCCATGCCATCCTGGACCGCGCGCTCGAGCGCGGCATCAACTTCATCGATACCGCCGAGATGTATGCGGTGCCGGCGCGTGCCGAGACCTGCGGCGCGACCGAGACCATCGTCGGCAACTGGCTGACCAGCCGCCCCGGGGCGCGCGAGCGCCTCGTGCTGGCGACCAAGGTCGCCGGCCCCTCGCGCGGCATGCCCTGGATTCGCGGCGAGCAGTCCGGCCTGACCCGGGCCGAGATCCTGGCCGCCTGCGACGCCAGCCTGCGCCGGCTGCAGACCGAGGTGATCGACCTGTACCAGATCCACTGGCCGGCGCGATCGGTGCCAGCCTTCGGCAAGATCTACTACGACCCGGCCGAGGAAAAGCCCTGCGCCAGCATCCACGAGCAGCTCGAGGCGCTTGACCAGCTGGTGCGTGCCGGCAAGGTGCGCGCGATCGGCCTGTCCAACGAGACCCCCTACGGCGTGCACGAGTTCGTGCGCCTGGCCGAAGCCCATGGCCTGCCGCGCGTGGCCACGGTGCAGAACCCCTATTGCCTGATCAACCGCACGCTCGAGAACGGGCTTGACGAGACCATGCATCGCCTGGGCGTGTCGCTGCTGGCCTATTCGCCGCTGGGCTTTGGCCTGTTGAGCGGCAAGTACGACGCCAGCGGTTTCGAGTCGCCGATAGCGCCCGAGGGCCGCATGTCGCGCTACGAGTCGATGCGCAAGCAGCGCTGGGGCCGGGCCGACTCGCTGGTCGCGGCCAGGCGCTACAACGCGCTGGCGCGCGAGCATGGCCTGACCCCGACCCAGCTGGCGCTGGCTTTCTGCTATACCAAGTGGCAGGTCGCCAGCACCATCATCGGCGTGACCAGCCTGGCCCAGCTCGACGAATGCCTCGATGCCTGGGGCACCACGCTGGCGCCCGAGCTGCTGCAGGCGATCGACCAGATCCGCTGGGAGCACCGCGATCCCGCGGCCTGAGCCCGGCCTACCCGCCTTTTTTGGATAAAGCATGTTTGACCTGACTACCCTGGCCGTCGTGGCGGCCGCCTACCTGATCGGTTCCCTCTCTTTTGCGGTGATCGTCAGCCGAGTCATGGGCCTGAGCGACCCGCGCAGCTACGGCAGCAAGAACCCCGGCGCGACCAATGTGCTGCGCTCGGGCAGCAAGAAGGCGGCGATCGCGACGCTGTTGCTCGACGGTGCCAAGGGCTGGCTGCCGGTCTGGCTGGTCGCGCACTGGGGCGCGGCCTGGGGCCTGGGCGACGGCGCGCTGGCGCTGGTCGGCATGGCGGCCTTCCTGGGCCACCTGTTCCCGGTCTTCTTCCGCTTCCAGGGCGGCAAGGGGGTCGCGACCGCCGCTGGCGTGCTGCTGGGCTTCGAGCCGTTGCTGGGCCTGGCCACCTTGGGCAGCTGGCTGTTCGTGGCGCTGGTGCTGCGCTATTCCTCGCTGGCGGCGGTGGTCGCGGCGCTGTTCGCGCCTGGCTTTTACGTGCTGGTCAGCGGCGAGAGCTGGGCCTGGTATGGCAGCCCCTCGGTCGCGCTGGCCGTCACGGTCATGAGCCTGCTGCTGCTGTGGCGCCACCGCGGCAACATTTCGCGTCTGATCGCGGGCCAGGAAGGCAAGATCGGCAGCAAGAAGTGAGCAATCCCGAGCGTGCTGCAACACGCCGGAAATGAAGTCCTACCAAGTTTCATATGAAGCAACAAGTCAAATTCCCCCGGCTGGCTGGCGTAGCCGCCTTTTCCGTCGCCATCCTGACCGGCTTGCCGGCACAGGCGCAGCAGGAAATGGCGCATGTCGTCAGCAGTACCCCGGTCATGCAGCAGGTGCCGGTCAGTCGCCAGGTCTGCCAGGATGAGGCCGTCACACGCAGTGGCCAGAAGTCCGGTGCGGGCGCGCTGATGGGCACCCTGGCTGGCGGCGCGCTCGGCAACGCGATCGGCAAGGGCAGCGGCAATGCTGCGGCCACCGCGCTGGGCCTGTTCGGTGGCGCGATCCTGGGCAACAGCATCGAGGGCGAAGCGCCGCCCGAGACCCAGATGGTCAGGCGCTGCTACCCGCAGACCGTCTATGAAAGCCGGGTCAGCGGCTACAACGTGGTCTACGAGTTCGGCGGCAAGCAGTACAGCGCGCAGATGCCGTCCGACCCGGGCCAGTATCTGCAGCTGCAGATCACGCCGATCGTGCCGCGCCCGCCGACCGGCTATCCCCAGCCGGGCTATTCCCAGCCTGGCTATTCGCACTGAGATCCGCCATGTTGCGCCTGAGCCCCGAACAAGCGACGCAGATCGCGCAGGAGCGCGGCAGCCAGCCGACCTGCAGCGCCTGCAGCGTCTACGCCAGCCCGGGCTGGGAGTCCTTTCCCGGCACCGAGAACGATGACGCGCTCGAGCCGCTCGGCGCGCTCTGGCTGCCGGGCGACGACGAGCCGACGCTGGAGGAGTGCCGCCTGACCGGCGTCGACGCCTGGTCGCCGCTGGCGCCGATCTCGCTGGCGCATCACCCGGCCAACCGCTGCGAGGTCTGGGCCTGCCGCGCCTGTGGCAAGCCTTTCCTGCGCTACACCGAATACGGCGGCTACTACGAGGATCGCCGCATCCGTGAACTCGATCCACGCCGCATGTAAGGTCGATCCAGCATGAAATCCTTCTCCGCACTCGGTGGCCTGGTCTATTCGACCGACAGCGGCCGCATGTGCCCCGGCTGTCGTCAGCCCGTGGCGCAATGCCAATGTGCCCAGCTCAAGGCTGTCCCCGCTGGTGACGGCATCGCGCGCGTGCAGCGCGAAACCAAGGGCCGCGGCGGCAAGGCGGTTACGGTCGTGCGCGGGCTGGCGCTCGATGCCGAGGCGCTGGTGGCGCTGGCCAAGCGGCTCAAGGCCGCTTGCGGCAGCGGCGGCACGGTCAAGGACGGCCAGATCGAGGTCCAGGGCGAGCATAGCGACAAGATCGTCGCCTTTCTGCAGGCCGAGGGCTTCAAGGTCAAGCGCAGCGGCGGCTGAGCCGGTCCGGTCTTGGGCGGACCCCGTGTCAGTGTCCTTCAGGGGCCGCCAGAGTCCGCGCTGACCTCAGAGCACGAGCCGGTCGCGCAGCCTGGCATAGAGCCGATCGCTCATGCCGCGTACCCGCTGCAGTTGCTCGAGCGAGGCGAAAGGGCGCGACGCCACCAGCTGGCGCGCCAGCCGGTCGCTGACGCCTGGCACCGAGCGCAGCCTGGCGGTCGTCGAACGGTTGACCGAGACCGCCTGGCCGTCAGGCTGGCGCGGCCAGTCCAGCCGGCGCCAGTCGCGCGTCACATAGGCGGCCGGGGTCCACTCGCGCAGCATCAGCGTGAGCTGGCCCTGCTGGCCGGCCAGTGGCAAGGCGGCGGCTGACCAATGCCAGCCCGGACACAAATCGCTCCATTGCTGCTGGCCGCCCAGGCGGCCCAGCGTCAGGCTGCCCAGTGGCTGACCCTGGAAGGGGCCGCCGTCATAGGGCTGCTGCAGCGCCCAGAGTTCGAGCGCCAGCGTGCCGCTGAGTTCGCCCGCCGCGCGCGGATTGCTGATGCCTGCGATCGCGAGTTTCAGCTCGTCCCCGTGGACACGGACTTGCACTGAGCCTGCCAGGCTCGGCTGGAGGAAACGGTGCGGCAGCACGAGGCGTTTGCAAGCATGCAGCCGGTCCCAGCTTCCCGGCTGGCCCGAGACCAGCTTGAGCGCGAGCCGGCGTCTGGCCTGACCGGCTGGTTGCGCCAGCGGCACCCGGCCGCTGACCGGCGCCAGCCGTTGTTGGTCCGGCTGCAGCGGTCCCAGCGGCCATTCGGCCAGCAGCAGCGCCTCGTCTGCCCACAGCTGCACGGCCATTGTCCGGTTGCCGGAGTCGCTGGCATCGCTGATGTCACGGGTGCCAGGCTGGCAGCCGAGCCAGGCCTGCAACTCGACGTTGTCGGTCTCGAAGCGCAAGCGGGCTTCGCCAGCGAAGCAGGTCGGCTGCCAGCGCGCCGGGGCAGGGTCTTGTTCCATGATCGAGTCTTGTTCAGGCGGGGCATTATCTGCCGGCAGGTGGCTGGGTTTACCAGCGCGTGCGCACGGTGTAGTCGAGCTGCGCCGAGCCTCGGGCCGGCACCTCGACCTGCCAGGAGGCGGCCTGGGCCGACGGCCTGCTGCTGCGCTGGCTTTCCTGCACCATTTCCCAGTCGCCCGCCAGCGCCTGCTGGACCCGGATCGTGACCGCCTCGTCGCGCGCATTGCGCAGTGTCATGCGCCAGCCGCTCTCGCTGCTGCGTTCGCCAAGCTGGCGAAAGCTCATCTGCCGGCGCTCGGCCGACAGGTCGAAGGCCGATCCCAGCCTGAGCCTGACGGTCTCGTCGCGCGCGCTGTGATTGATCCGGTCCTCGCCGACGAATTGCGCCTCGCCCTGGCGGTCGGGCGCGTAGAAGCGCACCACCCCGGCCGGCAGCGGCTGGCCCAGCGCGCCGCCCCGGTTGTCGAATTCCAGCCAGACCGATGGCTTGAACTGCTGCACCCCGGGGTCCTGGCGCCCGAACTCCAGCGCACCGGTGTCGGCCAGCAGGTATTCGCGCCGCACCGGCACCGCCGTGGCCGCCAGCAGCGACAGCTGCTTGGTCTGCTGGTCGGCGATCGAGAGCGGTCGTTCGAAGCGGTAGAGGTGGTAGTCGAGCAGCGATTCCTCGACCGGTGCGCTGCTGGCACGCATGGCCGTGATCGAGGCCTTGCGCACCATCAGCGGGGCGCTCTCCTGGACCCGGTTCAAGGCGCCGGCCACCAGCTGCAGCCGGGCGTCGCGGTAGCTGGTGCCGCTGCGGTTGCTCAGCGTGACCCAGCCCGACAGGTCCATCTGCCGGCCATCGGCCGACAGCCGGGCGACATAGTCGGTCTTCCAGGACAGGCTGCCGCTCAGGTAGGACAGCTCGAGCGAGCGCGGGCCAGCGGCGGACTCGAGCAGCAGGGACAGGGTCGGGCGCGCGTGCAGGTCGGCGGGCAGGCGGTCGAAGGCCAGTCGCCAGCCTGGCCAGCCCGGGCCGGCCGGCATGGTCTCGATCCGGTCGGCAAAGCGCAGCACCGCGCCGCCGCCATTGTCATTGCCGGCCGCCAGCACGGTGGCCGACTCGCGCTGCAGCAAGCCCGTGACCGGGTGCTCGCGCAGCAGCGTGACTTCGCGCCCGAGGTAGGACTCGAGCAGCTGCTGCGCTGTCAGCAGCTTGGCATCGAAGCTCTGCTCGAGCAAATTCACGGGGCCACCGCCGATCCAGCGCAGCTGGGTGGTTTCGGGCCGCAGCTGGGCCGGGACTTCGCCCAGGTTCAGCCGGACCAGGCCGCCGGGCAATTGCACCGTTCGCAGTTCCCGCACCAGGGCCAGGTCCTCCTGGTAGAGCGTCAAGGCGATCGACGAGCGCTCAGCCGGGCCTGCGCTCACGGTCACAGGTTCCTGCGCCAGTGCAGTGGTCGCGACTGCGAGTGCCGCTGCGGCGCTCAAGATGGTTTTCATTTCCGCCTCCCCGGATGGTCTTGCCGGTTTCGAGCTTAGCCGAATGCGCGCCATCGGCACATCCCCTGCCGGCCGGCACCGGGTGGAAATGGCAAGCGGAAAAAGCAAACGGCCTGCAGTCTTGAGAACTGCAGGCCGTCATTTTCTGGTCGGCGTGGTGGGATTCGAACTCACGACCCCTTGCACCCCATGCAAGTGCGCTACCAGGCTGCGCTACACGCCGAAGTCTTCGATTATAGACCGAGATCCTGCCCGATCATCGGAACGGTTACGGGGCTCGCGTGCGCGGCAGCTTGGCCAGCTCCTTGTTGAGCAGGCGTTCGGCCGAGTTGCGCACGATCATCTTCTGCAGTCCCATCGCCTGGCCGAGCAAGGCCTGGCCCTGGTCGTGACAGGTCTGGGCCTGGGACTTGAGCCGTTGTTCCGGCCAGTGCGAGACGCTGGCCTCGGTCGAACGCAGCAGGGCCTTGCCCTCGCTGCCGGACAGGCCGCTCAGATAGGCGTTGCCGATATGGGCAAAAGCGCTCTCGAGGCGGCGCTGCCATTGCTCGCGCTCCTGGGGCGTGGGGTCGACATGCAAGCCGGACTTGACCTCGCGCTCCAGCACGGCGACACAGAGTGCGGCGCCGGAAAACCGGGACTCGGTCGCTTCGGTGACCAGACCGTTGCCGAAAGCCTGCTGTCCCCCAGTGGCGAGCAGCAGGGCCAGCATCAGCGGATGAAGTTGTCGCATATGGCTCATTGCATAGTGCGCCGTCCATCCCGGCATGAGGCATGCCGGCTGCCATGCAGCCTGATGGGACGCGCGCGCCATTGTCTCCCATGATGCACTTCGTTGACTATCCTCGAGTGAATGCGAGTCCGGCGTGAGCGGACTGGATCGCATGCACCGCAAATTGCACGGCTTCCATGTCAGCTCGGGGCGAGAGCCGCAGTTCGACCTGCAATGCCTGGACCCGCCCTTGCTCCTCGACCAGCGTGCTGAGCAGTTGCGGCTTCGGGACGGCCTTGCCCTCCAGGCGGAATTGTCCGTCCGCCGAGATCTGCAGCACTTCATGGACGCCCGCTTGCGGCATGCAGCCAGACAGGACGACCGCCATGCAGAAGCAGGCGGGCAGGCAATTGACGAGTTTGACTTTCATCGGGAGGATTGTCGTCGGTCTGTCACTGGACCGGATGGGCCAGATAAGCGATCAGGTCGTTGCGTTCGCTCGCCGCTGCAAGACCCTCGTACTTCATCTTCCCGCCCGCGACGGTGGCCTTCGGGTTGGCGATGTAGCGCGACAGGGTCTCGGCATTCCAGACGAGCTGGCTGTTCCTGAGCGCCTCCGAATAGGCGAATCCCTCGCGCTGCGCGGCCTTGGCACCGAAGGTGGCGAACAGCGAGGGGCCTTTCTTGTTCTTGCCTTCCTTCATGCTGTGGCATTCGGCGCAATGGGTCGCGAACAGCGCTGCGCCCTGGCTGATGTCACCTGTTTGCGCGCTGGCCAGTGCGGTCGCGCCCAACAAGGTGACAGCCGCCGCGAGTTGGCCCAGGCCGATGAGCAAGCGGTTGCTGTTCATGGTCAGAAGCTCGTCCAGGCGAACAGGTAGAGGGTGTTGTGGTCCTTGGCTCCGGCGCTTTCGCCGCTGAACTTGTCGTAGACCCAGTACTGGGCGCCAAGGCGCAGGTTGGCCGCGTCGAGCGGGCTGGCGGCCGAATGGCCTTCCTTGCCCCAGGGCGTCCAGTCGGTTTGCAGCAGGTACCCGGTGGTCGCATCGGTCGGGCTGCTGCCATGGGTCGAGAACAGGCCGGCGCTGCCGCCCCAGGTCTGGTTGTAATGGTAGGAGCCGTTCAGGCGCGCCTCGCGCAGGCGTGAGCTGTCGCCGCTATCGCCCGCGGTCTTGTGCTGGTTGACGAAGCTGGCGTTGACGGTGGCGACATGCTCGCGGGTGCCGAGGAACTGGTAGCTGCCGTCGATGCCGAGGTCACGGTACTGGTCTTGCGGATTGCCGCTGCTGCGGTCGGGCTGCAGCTTGGCGTTCCAGCCGAACAGGCCGAGCTGGAAGGCCTGGCTCTTGAGATCCTTGAGCCAGCCCAGGCGCCAGTAGGCATTGCCGCCGAGCTTGTTGCTGTCGTCGCCCAGGCCCAGGTGCTTTTGCGCGGCTGGCGACATCGAGCGGTAGCTGCCCAGTTCGGCGTAGTAGGCGTTGTCGAAGAAGGTATAGGCCGACGCACCCAGCACGCGGCCTTCGAGTCCGCCGTTGATCAGCGAGGCGGCTTCGCCGGCCTCATAGCCCGCCTTCGATTTGACATAGGGGAAGCTCCAGACCGGCATGGTGTTGAACGGGTCCTGCACGCCGGGGTTGTTGTTGACCGACAGGCCGACGATCGCGTCCTTGCCGCCGATCTCGACGCTGCGGGCATAGCGCAGGTCGGTCTGGTCCAGGCTGGTTTTTTTCTCGACACCGTCGTAGGTGGCCTGGACGAAGGCGCCCATGTGCTCGGTCAGGCGGCCGGCCAGGAAGATCGAGGCCTCGTCCAGCTTGAGGTTGTTGTTGGCCTTCAATCCGGCCCCGGGCTCGGCGTTGTCAGCCTTGGTGTTGGTCCAGGAGCCCAGCACCATGCCCGACAGCGGCAGCTTGCCTTCCTGGCCGTCGGAGTCGGTGTAGCCGCCGAGCTTGAACTTGATGCCGGCCGGCGTCAGCTGCGGGCCGAAGGCGCCGATATGGCAGCCGGCGCAGTCCATGCCGGTCTGACGCGCAAAGCTCGGCAGCGCATGGGCTTGGCTGGCGGCCAGCAAGGCGGCCAGTGCGGCCACTTTCATCAGCCGCGCGGACCGGGTGCCTACTCTGTGGAACAGTGTCATGAAATCTCCAGTAAAAAAATCAACGGTCGAACGGGCGCGGCGCGCGTGGTCGCAGCAGCGGCAGCATGCTGGCGAGCACGCCGTCGCGGCGTATCGCGTGGTGCCACAGGGCTGCCAGCACATGCAGCGCGATCAGGCCGAGCAGGCAGGAGGCGCCGAGCTCATGCCATTCCTGCAGGCTGTCTGCCAGGTCGGGGTCGACCGACAGCAGCGGCGGCAGCGTTGCGAGATTGAACAGCTGCAAGGCATGGCCCTGGGCACTGGTCATGGCCCAGCCCAGCAGCGGCATGGCCAGCAGCAGCAGGTAGAACAGCCATTGGGTGGCCTGGGAGGCCCAGTGCAGCAGCGGGGGCAGGGCCTGCTCCTGCTTGGACTGGCGCCGGCGCGCGATCAGTCGCACGGCCAGCAGCAGCAGCACGAGCAGGCCGAGCTGGCGGTGCCAGGCCAGCAGCAGCTGGCCGATGGCGTCTTCATCCAGCGCCTCGCGGACCCAGACCAGGCCAAAGGCCAGGCTCACCGCGAGGGCAGACAGCCAATGGGCGGCCAGGGTCAGGCCGGATTTGCGGGCGACGCTCGCCTGGGAGGAAATGATGGAGGCATGCATGCGGCAGGGTCCTTGAAAGAAGCCCGGCCATGCTAGGTTCGGGCGGCCTTCAAAATACTGACAATCCTGTCGTCCTATTTCGGAAGTTTTCCCATGAGAGTCCTGTTGGTTGAAGACGACGCCATGCTGGCGGATGGCTTGCGCGAACTGTTTGTCGGCCTTGGCTTTGCCCTGGACCATCTGTCCGCCGCCGAGCCCGCCCTGGTGGCCACCCGGCTGACGCAGTTCGATCTGGTGATGGTGGATCTCGGTCTGCCCGGCATGGACGGGCTCGAGCTGGTGCGTCGCATTCGCAGCCAGCGCAACAAGGTGCCGATCCTGATCCTGACCGCGCGCGATGCGCTCGAGGACCGGGTGCGGGGCCTGAACGAGGGCGCCGACGACTACCTGGTCAAGCCGTTCGCGATGCCGGAGCTGATCGCCCGCGTCCAGGCATTGATCCGGCGCAGCCAGTCCAATGCCCAGTCGGTCATCACGCTGGGGGCGCTGGTGATGGACATCGGCCAGCATGAGGCAAGTCTCGGGGCCGAGGCGCTGCTGCTGACGGGGCGCGAATGGGCGGTGCTGGAGTCCCTGTTGCTGGCCACGCCGCGCATCCTGAGCAAGGCCAAGCTGGCCGACAGCCTGAGCCAGTGGGACAAGGAAATTTCCACCAATGCGGTCGAGATCTATGTGTCCCGTCTGCGGACCAAGCTGCAGGACAGCGGCGTGCTGATCCGTACCGTGCGCGGCATCGGCTATCGCCTGGAGGAGGGTCGGCCTGATGACGCTGCCTGTTGACACCCTGTTCCGGCGCCTGACCCGGGCCGCGCTGCTGCCGGCGCTGCTGGTCGTGGCTGCCAGCGGCCTGTTCGACTATTTCAATGCCCGCAACATGGCGCAGCAGGCGCAGGACGGCCAGTTGCTGCGCACGGCGATCGCGCTGGCGACTCGCATGAGTCCGGATGAAGAGGGCGAGAGCCGGGCCGATCTCGTGCGCCACCTGGACCCGGAAGATGCCACCATGCTGCGCGCCGATCAGGATGATGAAATCCACTTCCTGGTGCTGGACCGCGCGGGCGAGTTGCTGGTGGGCGATGCGCTGCTGCTGCCGCTGGCCAGAACTTGGGTCCCGGCTGCGGTCGAGCAGGCGGCATTCCGCGACAGCCAGCTCGAAGGAGCCGCGGTGCGGGCGATCGATTTCACCCACCAGGCACGCGGTGCCACCTTGCGGGTACTCGTGGCGGAAACCCAGCGCAAGCGACGGGCTGCAGCGCGTCAGATCCTGTTTCATGCCCTGTGGCCCAATCTGCTGCTGTTGTTCGTGATGACCTGGCTGCTCCAGCGCGGTATCCGGCAGGCACTGGCCCCGTTGAAAGCCATGGGTCAGGCCATCGATCGCCGGGAGGCGCATGACCTCACCCCGATTCCGGCCCACCAGGTTGCCGGCGAGATTCGCCCGCTCGTGACCGCGATGAACGGCATGCTGGAGCGTGTCGCCAGAACGAGCGCCGAACAGCAGGTCTTTCTCTCGGGGGCGGCGCACCAGTTGCGCACGCCGCTGGCGGGCATCCAGGCCCAGCTCGAACTGGCGGCCCGGGATGCGGCGCCAGCGGTCCGCGAGCGACTCGACCGCATACATGAGGCGATAGACAAGCTGGCCCACTGTACCCAGCAGATGCTGGCGCTGGCGCGTTCCTCGGTGCAGGCCAGCAGCGTCCATGACCTGGCGCAGATTGACTTGCTCGATCTGCTCGAAGAGGCGGCATCGAGCTGGCTCGACGTCGCCTTGAGGCGGCAGATCGAGCTCGAGTTCGACATCCAGCCGGCGAGCTGCCTGGGTTCGCGCTGGATGCTGCAGGAGTTGCTGGGCAACCTGATCGACAATGCCATCAAGCACAGCCCTGCAGGCGCAGATGTGACGGTGCGCTGCGGACTGGATTTGCAGCAGCGCCCCTTTCTCGAGGTCGAGGACCAGGGGCCTGGCATTCCTGCCGTCGATCGCGACAAGGTCTTCGAGCCCTTTTTCAGGAGCTCACTGGCGACCTCCTCCGGTTCAGGGCTGGGCCTGGCCATCGTGCGGGAAGTCGCCAACCGGCACCAGGCCAGCGTCAGTCTGCTGGAGACGTCGGCGCAACGGGGCACGCGGGTGCGCGTCACCTTTGCCGCTCACTCTCAGATGATCCGTGGATGAAAGCTGGCTCAGACCAGTCCCCGCTCCGAGAGCTCGGCCTTGAGATAGGCATAGATCATCGGGGCCGTCACCACGCCGGGCACGCCAAACGCCGCCTCCATGACCAGCATCGCCATCAGCAGTTCCCAGGCCCTGGCATTGATCTGGGCACCGAGGATTCTGGCGGCCAGGAAATACTCGGCCTTGTGCAGCAAGACCAGGAACACCAGCGAGGCCACGGCGGCGCCGAAGCCGTTCGAGGCGCTGACGACGACGATGACGAAATTCGACACCAGATTGCCCAGCACCGGAATGAAGCCCATCACCAGCGTCAGCAATATGATGGTCTTGACGAAGGGCAGGTGGATGCCGAACAGCGGCAGCGCCACCACCAGATAGATCGCGGTGCCGGTGGCGTTGATCAGCGCAATCTTGCCCTGGCCGAGGAACACCCGTTCGAACGAGAGCGCGAGCTGCGTCGCCCGTGCCGCCAGGGCGGCATGCAGGGGCTTGGCTGGCAAGCCGCCGCTGATCTGGCTGACGACCACCAGGCCGCCGATGATGCTGCCGATCAGGGTATGCAGCAGTCCGATTCCCATCTCCTTGCCGATGGTCTGCAGCTGCCCGGTGTGAGCCTTGAGCAGCCCGACGACTTCGGCCTGGATGTCTGCGGCCGAGTTGGGCATGTTTTCGAGCATCCAGGCCGGCAGGATGTCGCGCGCGCCGGCCACGATGTCGGCAATCTTGCTCCACAGTCCGGTCAGCCCCTGCATCGACGACACCTGCAGCTGGCTCAGCAGCAGCGACAAGGCGCCGAAGATGGCCAGGCCGATGATCAGTGCGACAGCCGCGGTGACCCAGACCCGGGCCTTGCGGTTGTCGAAACTGCCGAGATAGCGTCGGGTGATTCCGCCGACCAGCACATAGACCAGCAGTCCGGCCAGCACGGCGGGGACCAGATGCAGCAGCAGCATGGCCAGCAGACCTGCGGCAGCCAGCAGGTAGCTGGCCCATTGGACCGGGGTATCGTTGCGCGTCATGCCGCAAGCTTACCCCGGCGTGCCGGTGCTCAGTGGTGTTGCGCCGATTCGGGCCAGCTGCCGTAGCTGACCGAAGACGCCGTCGTGTCACCGAGGTGGTGCCTGCCGTCCTGGTGCGATCCGGTGGCGACCTCGACATACAGGCGGCAGGAGACGGCTTCGTACCAGCGATGCAGCTGCTCGGACAGTTGGGACAGGATGTTCATGATGGCTCCCCTTTCTTGAAGAAACGGTTTATACCGTATATTTGTTTTCTTGGTGTAACGGTGTGCAACAGGCTCGCCGGCGGGACTGGTTCCTGCCTCAAGCCGAGTGGGCATGAATCATGTCCCGCACCCGGGGGTAGATCTGCTGGTTCCACTTGCTGCCGCTGAAGACCCCGTAGTGGCCGACGCCGGTCTGGACGTAATGGCTCTTGCGGTAGGGCCGGATGTTCGGGCACAGCTCCTGCGCGGCCATGGTCTGTCCGACCGCGCAGATGTCGTCGCGCTCGCCCTCGACCGTCATCAGCGCCGTGCGCCGGATGGCGGCCGGATTGACGCGGCGGCCGTGCCAGCGCAGCTGGCCGAGCGGCAGGTCATAGGTCTGGAACACCTGGGCGATGGTCTCGAGGTAGAACTCGGCCGGCAGGTCGTTGACGGCCAGGTATTCCTCGTAGAAGGTCTGGATCTGGCGCGCCTCTTCGGTGCGTCCTTCGACCAGGTGCTGGTAGAGCTGCTTGAAGGACTGCTTGTGCCGCTCCAGGTTCATGCTCATGAAGGCCGACAGCTGCACGAAGCCCGGGTAGACCCGGCGCATGAAGCCCGGGTGCGGCCAGGGCACGCGGCTGATCAGGTGCTGCTCGAACCATTCGATCGGCTTGCTGGTGGCCAGCCGGTTGACCCCGGTCGGGTTGATCCGGCAGTCCACCGGTCCGGCCATCAGGGTCAGGCTGCGCGGCTGGGCCGGGTGCTCGTCCTCGGCCATCAAGGCGGTCGCGGCCAGGGCGGCGACGCAGGGCTGGCAGACCGCCACCACATGGCAGCCGGGCCCGATGGTCTCGATGAAGCGCATCAGGTAGCTGATGTAGTCCTCCAGGCCGAAGCTGCCATGCTGCAGTCCGACATCGCGCGCGTTGTGCCAGTCGGTGATGTAGACATCGTGGTCCTGCAGCAGGGTGCGCAGCGTTTCGCGCAGCAGCGTGGCGAAATGGCCCGACAGCGGCGCGACCAGCAGCACCGGGGGCTGTGGCGCCAGCCCGGCGGCGCCGGTCTTGCGAAAGTGCAGCAGGCTGCCGAACGGCAGCTTGAGCCGCGCTTGTTCCTCGATGCCGACGCGCCGGCCCTCGATCGTCACGCTGTCGATGCCGAAGGCCGGGCGGCTGTGGGTCAGACGCAGGCTCGACAGCGTCTCGCAGGCCGCCGACAGCTGGCGCAGCAGCGAGCGCTCGGTCTGCTGCAGCCAGGCGCTGCTGCCCAGTTGCTGGGCCAGGCGGTGCAGCGGGGACATGGCGTCGGTCTGGATCTGGTAGGCCTGGTAAAGCATGGGGTCCCTCAAAGCGGTGTCAACCCACAGTGCAAGTTACGGGCCAGCTCCTGGGGCGTTCGAATGCACCGGTGCAGTGCCTCGGCGCCTGCCGCAAGGCCTCGGCGCATGGCATGACCCTTGCATCAGCCGCTCACCACCAGAGGAGAGCCACCACATGACGAAAGCCGTTCTGACCATCAGCAGCAAGAACTACGGCGCCTGGGCCTTGCGTGGCTGGCTCATGGCCAAGCTGGTCGAACTCGACTTCAGCGAGGAGGTGATATCGCCCGACGATCCGGCCATGCGGGCCGAGATGCTGCTGCTGTCTTCCTCGATCCGCGTTCCGGCGCTGCACCACAATGGCATCGAGGTCTGGGATACGTTGGCGATCGCCGAATACCTGCACGAGATCAGGCCGGACGCCGGGCTGCTGCCCGCCGACCCGGTCGCCCGCGCGCATTGCCGGTCGATCTGTGGCGAGATGCATTCGGGCTTCAGTGCCCTGCGCTCCTCGCTGCCGATGAACATCAAGGCGCGCAGCCCGGGCTTCAAGGTCTGGTCGCGCGCGCAGGTCGACATCGACCGCATCAGCACGATCTGGAGCGAGTGCCTGTTCCGCTATGGCGGCCCCTACCTGTTCGGTGCCAGGCCGGGCATGGCCGACGCGATGTTCGCCCCGGTGGTGACGCGCTTCATCACCTATGACGTCGCGCTCGATCCGGACTGCGCGGCCTATTGCCAGACCCTGCTGGCGCTGCCGGCGCTGCAGCAGTGGATAGCGGCGGCCGTCGCCGAGCCCGAGGAGATCGACGAGCTCGATGCCGAGTTCTGAACCTGTAGCCGCGTCGTCGGTCGACCGGCTGGAGGGCCTTTCCGCCCAAGCGGGCGGCCAGGAAAGCAAAACGGCCTGCAGTCTTGTGGACTACAGGCCGTCGATTTTTTGGTCGGCGTGGTGGGATTCGAACTCACGACCCCTTGCACCCCATGCAAGTGCGCTACCAGGCTGCGCTACACGCCGAAGACCGTTATTGTAGGCAGAAAACCCGGCTTTTCACTAGGCGGTCAGAATTTTTCTGATCTCGAGCAGTTCCTGCCTGACCAGGCGCCAGTCCGGACCGGCTGCGACCGGGGGCTGCGGCGCTGGCGGCGGCAGGGACTCCGATGGCGTGGATGCCGTTGCCGGCTGGCTGTCGCTCAGCGCGGCTTCCTGCAGGCGGTTGCGCGCGCCCGGGATGGTGTAGCCCTGCTCGTGCAGCAGTTCTCGGATGCGGCGCACCATCAGCACCTCGTGGTGCTGGTAATAGCGCCGGTTGCCGCTGCGCTTCATCGGTCTGAGCTGGGTGAATTCCTGCTCCCAATGGCGCAGCACATGGGGCTTGAGCGCGCAGAGCTCGGCCACTTCACCGATCGTGAAGTAGCGCTTGGCGGGAATGGGGGGCAGTGCGTCGCTCATGGTTCAGGCGGCCAGGATCAGTTGTTCGAGCTTGAGCGCATCGGCACAGAAGGCGCGGATGCCCTCGGCCAGCTTCTCGGTCGCCATCGCGTCCTCGTTGAGCGCCAGGCGGAACGCCGGCTCGTCGTACTGCACGAAGGCCAGCTCGAGCGCCGCGGCGGCCTCAGGGTCGAGCGCGCGCGCCAGCGGCGCCTCGCTGGCCGACAAGGCGCCGAGCAGCTCCGGGCTGATCGTCAGCAGGTCGCAGCCCGCCAGCGCCTGGATCTGGCCCACGTTGCGAAAGCTCGCGCCCATGACCTCGGTCGCGATGCCGAAATGCTGGTAGAACTCGTAGATCTGGCGCACCGACTTGACACCGGGGTCGTTGGCGCCGGCCATCGCCGCCTCGTCCCAGCTGCTGCCAGCCTGCTTCTTGTACCAGTCGTAGATCCGGCCCACGAAGGGCGAGATCAGCTGCACCTTGGCCTGGCCGCAGGCCACCGCCTGGCAGAACGCAAACAGCAGCGTCAGGTTGGTGTGGATGCGGCGATCTTGATCAGCACCCGGTCGGTCGGCACGCCCTCGGCCTGGTACAGCTCGATCAGGCGCTCGGCGCGCGCGACGGTCGCGGCGGCATCAAAGCTCAGGCGCGCATCGACCTCGGTCGAGACCCGGCCCGGCACGCGCGCCAGGATCTCGCAGCCAAAGCGCACCAGCAGCCGGTCGACGATCTGGTCGAGCGGGCGGTCGCGAAAGCGCGCGACGGTGTCGGTCAGCAGCGGGGCATACTCGGGTTTGAGCACCGACTTGAGGATCAGCGAGGGGTTGGTCGTGGCGTCGCGTGGCTGGAACTGCTCCAGTTGCAGGAAGTCGCCGGTGTCCGCGACCACGGTGGTGTAGCGTTTGAGTGCGTCGAGCTGGTTCATGAGGTTCCGTAACAGGGTGGGACAGATGGGAGCTGGATTCAGTCGGACTGGCCTGCCGGCGCGCCGTGCGATCCGGATGCCGGGTGTGAGGCCATGTGTCAAACCATATGTGAGGTCGGGTGCAAGGCCGGGTACAGCGCCTGGAAGCGCCGGTGGCGCTCGGGCAGGCGCTGCTGGATGGCGGGGTCGGGTTCGTAGCTGCGCTCGATCGGCGGCTGCCGGCAGACCTCGTCGAGCCGGCCGCCCGCGCAGAGCCAGCCCAGGCGCGCCGCGCCCAGGGCGCCGCCCAGCTCGCCGCCGGCATGGACATTGAGGCGCAGGCCCAGGACATGGGCCAGCAGCTGGGCCCACCAGGCGCTGCGCGCCCCGCCGCCAACCAGCGACAGGGCCTGCGGCGGCGCACTGCCCTGGCCCAGCGTGAGCAGGCCGTCGCGCAGGCCGAAGCCCACGCCCTCGGCCACCGCGTAGGCCAGGTCGGCGCGCTGGTGCTCGTGGCTCAGGCCGGTCCAGCTGGCCTGGGCCTGCGGGTTGTTGTGCGGCGAGCGCTCGCCGCCCAGATAGGGCAGGAACAGCGGCGCGCGCTGCTGGCGCTCCGGGTCGAGCGTGGCCGCATCGGCAATCAGCGCGGCCTCGTCGGCATAGCCCAGCAGCCGGGTGGCCCAGCTCAAGGCGGAAGCCGCGCTCAGCATGACCGACATCTGGTGCCAGCGCCCGGGCAGCGCGTGGCAGAAGGCATGCACCGCCTGCGCCGGATTGGGCTCGAAATGGTCGCCGCTGACGAAGACCACGCCCGAGGTGCCGAGCGAGACGAAGCCCTGCCCCGGCTCGACCAGGCCCATGCCGATCGCGCTGGCGGCATTGTCGCCAGCACCACCGGCCACCGGCAGGCCCTCGGGCAGGCCCCAGCGCCGACACAGCTCGGGCTTGATGACGCCCGAGCGCGCACTGCCCTCGACCAGGCGCGGCATCTGCGCGCGGCTCAGGCCGGTCGCCTGCAGCAGGCGGTCCGACCAGTCGCGTCTGGCCGTGTCGAGCCAGAGCGTGCCGGCGGCGTCCGACATCTCGCTGACCGCAGCGCCGGTCAGCTGCAGGCGCAGCCAGTCCTTGGGCAGCAGCACCAGGGCCACGCGGTCAAAGATGGCGGGCTCATGCTCGCGCACCCAGAGCAGCTTCGGGGCCGTGAAGCCCGGCATCGCCAGGTTGCCGCTGATCGCGGCCAGCTCGGGCACGGCGCGGCTCAGCGCCTCGCACTGGGCCGCGCTGCGGCCGTCGTTCCACAGGATCGCGGGGCGCAGCAGCGCCTGCTCGGCGTCGAGCAGCACGGCGCCATGCATCTGGCCCGACAGGCCCACGCCCTCGAGCCGGGCCAGCGCCTCGGGCTGCTCGCGCTGGAGCTGGTCCATGACGGTTTCGAGCGCCTGCCACCAGGCCGCGGGCGACTGCTCCGACCACAGCGGCTGCGGGCGCTGCACCGTCAGCGGCGCGCGCGCGCTCGCCAGCACGCGGTGCTGGCGGTCGAGCAGCAGGGCCTTGAGCTCGGAAGTGCCCAGATCCAGTCCCAGAAACATGGTGTGTGCCGTATCAGTATGAAGTGAGGGAAGACTCAGGCCGCGCCGCGAAAGCGCGTCATGGCCTGGCGGCGGAACTCGGAGGGCGTCAGGCCCTTGAGCTCCAGGAAGCGGCGGTTGAAGTTGGCCACGTTGTTGAAGCCGACCTCGTAGCAGATGCCGGTGATCTGCTGGTCGGTTTCCATCAGCAGCTGGCAGGCGCGGTTGATGCGGACCCGGTTCACGAAGTCGGTGAAGGTGTTGCCGGTGGTCTTGCGAAAGAAGCGGCTGAACTGGCTCTCGCTCATGTCGAGCTCGCCGGCCAGCGTCGCGGCCGACAGGGGCTCGGCCATGCGCTCCATGATGCGGTTGAGCACGACCTCGAGCCGGTCGAGCGAGTCGTCGTCCTCGTCGCTTTGCAGCTGCACGCTCGACAGCAGCCGGTAGTCGGTGCAGGCCGCGAGCTCGGACAGGAAGCTGCAGAAGGCGCCAAAGCGCTTGAGTCCGCTGCCAAGCTTGATCTGCTGCCAATGCTGCTGGGCGCGCTCGGACAGGCCGAAGAACTCGATGCCGTGGCGGGCGCGCTCGAGCATCGGCAGCACCTCGGCCAGCTCGGGGATGTCCTGGCTGGCGCGCAGCAGCGGCTCGTGCGGGAACTGGATCACCAGGTCGCGCAGCGGCACGCCGCCCTCGGGCAGGTCGGTCGTGACCCAGTTATGCGGCAACCGGGGCCCGGTCAGCACCACCTGGCCGGGCTGGAACTGGCCGATCCAGTCGCCGACGAAGGTCTTGCCCGAGGTCGCCGTGATGATGTGCAGCTCGTACTCGTCGTGGTAATGCCAGCGCGCCAGCGGCGTCGGGTAGCCGTGCGAGAGGCAGCGGATCAGGCCGACCTCCTCGGGCGGCTCGTAGCCGAGCGCGGGCAGACGGGCGAAGTCGTGCTCGAGCTCGGGCTTGAGCTGGCGCGGCTGCTGGCGCGTCCTGACGCTCATGGCACCCTGTGCTCGGCGACGAAGCGCTCGACCCGGGTGCTGGCCAGGCGCAGCGCATCGACCAGCCGGGCGTCGGCGGCCAGGTCGCCCCACAGCACGCCATCGGCGCAGAAGGCAGCCACCGGATCGGCCGCTGTGCAGATCGCATGCGCGGCCGCCGGGTCCATCGCCTGGTCCTGGTATTGGTAGGGAATCTGGCCGGCATGCCAGCGCTGCAGATAGGCCAGGAACAGCGCCGGCAGCATGGCCACGCTCGCGATGCCTTGCCTGCGCGCCAGCCGCTCGCGGATGGTCGGCGCGATGAAGCCGGGAATCTTGCTGAAGCCGTCCATCGCCACGCGCTGGTTGGTGTCCTGGATCGCCGGGTTGCCGAAGCGGTCCAGCACCACGTCACGGTAGACGGCCAAGTCGATCGGACAGGGATGCTCGGGCGTGTCGAGCACGGGAATAGTGTCGTCGGTCACATAGTCGTAGGCCAGGCGGCGGATCGCCGGGTCCTGCGTGCCTTCGTGGATGTAGCGGTAGCCGACCAGGGTGCCGGCCCAGGCGATGCAGGAATGGGTCGCGTTGAGCAGGCGGATCTTGGCTTCCTCGTAGGCGTCGACCGAGTCGACCATCTCGACTCCGACCTGTTCCCAGGCCGGGCGACCGGCGATGAAGCGGTCCTCGATCACCCACTGGATGAAGCTTTCCCCCATCAGCGCAGCCGGGTCGTCGATGCCGGTCGCGGCCCGCACGCGCTCGCGCACATCGGGCGTCGGACGCGGCGTGATGCGGTCGACCATCGCGTTCGGGCTGGTGGTGTGGGCCTCGACCCAGGCCAGCAGCGCGGCGTCGCCGATCAGGTCGATGAACTGCAGCAGGCCGCCACGCGAGCGCTCGCCGTTGTGGCGCAGGTTGTCGCAGTTGAGCAGGGTCACCGGGCCGGCGCCGCTGGCCATGCGCGCGCGCAGGATCGCCGTCAGCGCGCCGTAGATGGTGGCGCCGGGGTGGCCGGCGCGCGCCGCGTCGAGGTCGGCGCGCAGGTCGGCGAAGGACTCGAGGTCGAGCCGGTTGCTGGCGTCGAGGTAGTAGCCGGCCTCGGTCACCGTGAACGAGATGATCCGGGTCGAGGTCTTGGCGCCCTCGGCGATCAGGCCGGCCAGGTCGGGCTGGTAGGCAATGACCTGGCGGATCGAGCCGATGCGCTGGTAGCGGTGCTCGCCGGCCGGCGAGATGGTCTCGAGCGTGTAGGCGCCGTCCTGCGCGGCCAGCGCATCGATCGTCTCGGCCATGTCGGGCCGGATATTGCCGCCGGCCAGCGCCCAGGAGGCGTCGCCGCTGCGGATCAGGGCATCGAGGTAGACCGCCTGGTGGGCGCGATGGAACGATCCCAGGCCCAGGTGCAACATCACATTCATGTTCTGACTCGCGTGAAAGTATTAGAGATCGAACTGGGTCGGCAGCATGACCACGTCGCGGATCGTCATGCCGCGCGGGCGCGTCAGCATGAACAGCACCACCTCGGCCACCTCGGCCGCTTCGAGCAGGCTGCCCGACTCGCGGGCCTCGCGCAGCTTCTCGGCCGGCCAGTCCGACAGCAGGCCGGTGACGACCGGACCGGGCGAGATCGAGCCGACGCGCAGCCCATGCTTGAACACCTGGCGCCGCGTGGTCTGCACGAAGCAGTCGATGGCCCATTTCGAGGCGGCATAGACCGGCTCCCAGGGGGTCGGGTAATGGGCCGCGAGCGAGCTCGTGACGATGATGTCGCCGCTGCGCCGTTCGATCATGTGCGGCAGCACGGCGCGCACGTTCTTCATGACCACGTTGATGTTGAGGTTCAGCATCCGGTCGATCGCGTCCGGGTCGGCATCGACCAGGTCGCCGCCGATGTAGCTGCCGGCATTGGCATGCAGGATGTCGAGCCGGCCGGCCAGCTCCAGCACGCCGGGCAGCAGGCTGGCGCATTGGCGCGCATCGAGCAGGTCGATCACCAGCGGCAGCGCGGCCGGGCCGAGCCGCTCGCACAGCGCGGCGAGCGCGCGCTGGTCGCGGTCGACCAGCACCACCTGGGCGCCGGCGGCCAGCATGGCCTCGGCGCTGGCCAGTCCGATGCCGGAGGCGGCACCGGTGACGACGGCCACCTGGCCTTGAAGTTTCTGTGTCATGGAATGGTTCTCCTTCAGTCGCGTGCGCTGACGACCCGGCCTTCGGGGTCGAACCAGTGCGCCTGCTCGAGCGCGATCGACACGCCGACCACATCGCCCGCGTGCAGCGGGCTGCGGGTGTTCTGGCGCGCCACCAGCTGGGCGCCGCCGGGCGTGCTGACATAGATCAGGGTTTCGGCGCCGAGCGCCTCGACCAGCTCGACCTGGCCGTCGACCAGGCCCTGGCCGGCCGGCTGCAGCGTCACGCTCTCGGGACGCAGCCCGATCGAGCCGCCGACGGCGCCCGCTGGCGCCTGCTGGCGCACGGTCGCGGGCATCTGGGCCAGGGTGGCGCAATTCATCTGCGGCGTGCCGATGAACTGGGCCACGAACTGGTTCGCCGGGCGGTCATAGAGTTCGAGCGGCGAGCCGACCTGCTCGATCTGGCCGTCGCGCAGCACCACCACGCGGTCGGCCAGCGTCATGGCCTCGACCTGGTCGTGGGTGACGTAGATGGTGGTCGCGCCGAGCTCGCGGTGCAGCTTGGCAATCTCGACCCGGGTCTGGCCGCGCAGCGCGGCGGCGAGGTTGGACGGCGGCTCGTCGAACAGGAACGCCTTGGGCGCGCGCACGGTCGCGCGGCCGATCGCCACCCGCTGGCGCTGGCCGCCCGAGAGCTCCTTGGGCGTGCGCTGCAGATAGGGCGTCAGGTTCAGGATCTGCGCGGCGCGCTCGACCTTTTCCTTGATCACGGCCAGCGGCGCCTTGGCCAGCTTGAGCGCGAAGCTCATGTTCTCGAACACGCTCATGTGCGGGTAGAGCGCATAGCTCTGGAACACCATCGCCAGGTCGCGCTTGCTCGACGGCAGCTGGGTGATGTCGCGGCCCTCGAGCGAGAGCTTGCCGCCGTCGATGGCTTCGAGACCGGCGATCAGGCGCAGCAGCGTGGACTTGCCGCAACCCGAGGGGCCGACGAAGACGACGAACTCGCCCTTCTCGATTTGCAGATCGATGCCCTTGATGGCGCGGTGCTCGCCGAAGAACTTTTCTATGCCTTGCAGCTGGAGGAATGACACGGGAATCTCCTGTTGTATTTTTATGCGTGGGGGTGGCGCGGCGCGTTCACTTGACCGCGCCGAAGGTCAGGCCCTGGACCAGCTGCTTCTGGCTGAACCAGCCGAAGACGACGATCGGGGCGATGGCCATCAGCGAAGCGGCCGACAGCTTGGCCCAGAACAGGCCCTCGGGGCTGGAGTAGCTCGCGATCAGCGTGGCCAGCGTGCCGCCATTGGCGGCCGTCAGGTTCAGGCTCCAGAACGCCTCGTTCCAGCTCAGCACCAGGCACAGCAGGCCGGTCGAGGCCAGTCCGCCCACGCCCAGAGGCAGCAGCACCAGGCGCAGCTCCTGCCAGAGCGTGGCGCCGTCCATGCGGGCGGCCTCCAGGATCTCGTGCGGGATGTCCTTGAAGTGCGAGTACAGCATCCAGACCATGATCGGCAGGTTCGACAGCGTGAAGACGATGATCAGCGCCAGCTGGGTGTCGAGCAGGCCGCTGGTCTGTGCCAGCACATAGATCGGCACCAGCGCGCCGACGGCCGGCATCATCTTGGTCGAGAGCATCCACATCAGGATGTCCTTGGTGTGCTTGCTCTTGAAGAAGGCCATCGAGTAGGCCGCCGGCGCGGCGATCGCCAGCCCGAGCAGGGTCGACAGCACGCTGGTGACGACCGAGTTCTTGGCGTAGAGCAGGTAGTCGCTGCGCTCCTGGACCTCGTGGAAGTTGGCCAGCGTCGGCTCGAACAGGAACAGCGGCGGCACCGAGATCGCCTGCAGCTCGGTCTTGAACGCGGTCAGGAACAGCCAGCCGAGCGGGAAGAACAGCAGCAGCGTGACCGCCCAGGCCGCCAGCGTGCGGACCACCAGGGCCGGGGAAACATGGGAATGACGTGACATGGCGGTTCTCACTTGTCCAGGTTCTTGCCGACCAGGCGGATCATGAAGATGGCGGCGATGTTGGCCAGCAGCACGGCGAACAGCGCTCCGGCCGAGGCCACGCCAGCGTCGAAGTTCAGCAGCGCCTGCTTGAAGATCAGGAAGGCCACGTTGGTGCTCGCGTCGCCCGGACCGCCACCGGTGGTGGTGTAGATCTCGGCGAAGATGCTGAGCAGGAAGATCAGCTCGATCATCACGACCACGGCCATGGATCGGCCCAGGTGCGGCAGATAGAGGTAGCGCAGCTGCTGCAGGTAGTTGGCGCCGTCCATGCGCGAGGCCTCGAGCTGCTCGCGGTTCATGCTCTGCAGCGCGGTCATGAAGATCAGCGCGGCGAACGGCAGCCATTGCCAGGACACCATGATGATGACCGACAGCAGCGGCCAGTCGGTCAGCCAGTCGACCGGGGTGGCGCCGAAGAAGATCCAGACCTGGGCCAGCACGCCGTAGATCGGGTTCATCATCATGTGCTTCCACAGCAGCGCATTGACCGTGGGCATGACGAAGAAGGGCGAGATCAGCAGCACGCGCACCAGGCCGCGACCGGGGAAAGGCTCGTCGATCAGCAGCGCCAGCGCGATACCCAGCACCACCGTGATCAGGATCACGCTGCCCAGCAGCAGCATGGTGTTGAGCACCGAGGGCCAGAAACTGGGATCGGTGACGAAGAAGATGTAGTTCTCGAGCCCGACGAAGCCGCTCTGGTCGGGCTGCATCAGGTTGTAGCGGATGACGGAAAAGTAGATCGTCATCACCAGCGGCACGATCATCCAGAGGAAGAGCGTGGCGATGGCCGGCGTCATCAGGACGCGGGGCAGGAATCGGTTCATAAGCACTGGGAATAAGGGGGTGGCGTCCTGCCCGCTGGGCCGGACACCACCCGTTCACCACAAAGGACCATCGGCAAACGCGGGGCCCGCGCGGGCCCCGGCGGACTTACTTGTAGTAGCCGGCCTTGCGCATTTCGCGGTCAGCCGCGATCTGTCCGGCCTTGAGGGCGGCATCGACCGTGGTCTTGCCGGCCAGTGCCGCGCTCATCTGCTGGCCCACCGACACGCCAATGGCCTGGAACTCGGGGATGGCGGCGAACTGCACGCCGACATAAGGCGACTTGGGCAGGGTGCTGTCGTTCGGGTTGGCGCTGTCGATCGCGACCTTCTCGGCGGCGGCGAACTTGGCGGCCTTCTGGAACTCCGGATTGGCGTAGGTCGACTTGCGGGTGCCGGTCGGCACGGCGGCCCAGCCATTGGTCTTGGCGACCAGCTGGATATAGTCCTTCGAGGTCGCCCAGTTGACGAACTTCTGTGCCGCATCGATCTTCTTGCTGCCCGAGGGAATGGCCAGCGACCAGGCCCAGAGCCAGTTGGCGCCCTTGGCCGTGACCATGGTCGGCGCCTGCGCGAAGGCGACCTTGTCGGCCACCTTGGACTGCTTGGGGTCGCTGATGAAGGAGGCCGCGATCGTCGCGTCGATCCACATGCCGCACTTGCCCTCGTTGTAGAGCGCCAGGATCTCGTTGAAGCTGTTGGCCGAGGAGCCGGGCGGGCCGTAGCTCTTGAGCAGGTCGACGTAGAAGTTGATCGCGTCCTTCCAGGGCTTGCTCTCGAGCTGCGGCTTCCAGCCCATGTCGAACCACTGGCCGCCGAAGGTGTTGACCAGGGTCGACAGGAAGGCCATGTTGTCGCCCCAGCCCGGCTTGCCGCGCAGGCAGATGCCGTAGACGCCGTTCTTCGGGTCGTGGATCTTGGACGCCAGGTCCTTGATGTCGGTCCAGGTCGGATGATCGGCCACCTTGACGCCAGCCTTGTCGGCCAGGTCCTTGCGGTACATCAGCATCGAGCTCTCGCCGTAGAACGGCACGGCGAACATCTTGCCGTCCACGCTCAGGCCGTTGCGCATCGCGGGCAGCAGGTCGTCGGCGTCGTAGGCGGCGTCGGTCTTGATCTCCTGCAGCCAGCCCTTCTTGCCCCAGATCGGGGTTTCGTACATGCCGATGGTCATGACGTCGAACTGGCCGCCCTTGGTCGCGATGTCGGTCGTGACGCGCTGGCGCAGCGTGCCCTCCTCCAGCGTGACCCACTTGAGCTTGATGTCGGGGTT
The DNA here is from genome assembly GCA_026400105.1 of Burkholderiales bacterium. Classification (GTDB taxonomy): domain Bacteria; phylum Pseudomonadota; class Gammaproteobacteria; order Burkholderiales; family Burkholderiaceae_C; genus Malikia. The sequence continues at coordinate 21,500 of JAPLPQ010000041.1, read as the reverse complement.
GGCCTGCTCGAAGTTCTTCGAGAGCTTTTGCATCTCGATCATGTGGCCGTTGTTCACGGTCGCGATCACGAGTTCGGTGGCGGCCTGTGCCATGCCGGTGGCCAGCAGGGAAGCAGCGACGAGGGCGGTCAGCTTGAATTTCACGGATGTCTCCTTCGGTTCGTTTGTACTTGTACGGCCGTTGCCAGCCGTGGCGCCTATTTTCCGCAAGGCTGTTGCATCGACAGGTATCCGAAAAGTCAGTTTCAATACTCTATTGCAATATTTCCCTGGTGTTTTCCCTAGTAAACGCTTGAAAGTTTAGGTGGGGCCGGCGTCCGAACGGGTAAGCTCGACGGCAAAACTACCAGGAGACAAGACCCGATGGGACAGCAGAGCGCGCGCATCCGGGTGCTGACAGCCGGCATCTTCAGCCTGATCCTGACGCTGGGGGTGGCGCGCTTCGCCTACACCCTGCTGCTGCCGCCGATGCAGGCGCAAGCCGGCCTCGGGGTCGGCGCCGCCGGCGGGCTGGCTGCGATCAACTACGCCGGCTACCTGAGCGGTGCGCTGCTGGCGATGCTGATCAGCGACCTGCGGCTCAAGGACCGGATCTACCGGATCGGCCTGCTGGTGGCGGTCGCGAGCACCGCCCTGATGGGCCTGAGCCAGGAGCCCTGGGTCTGGGCCGTCTCGCGCTACCTGGCCGGGCTCAGCAGCGCGGCCGGCATGCTGCTGGGCGCCGGGCTGGTGCTGAACTGGCTAATGCGCCACGGCCACCGCGGCGAGCTCGGCATCCACTACAGCGGCATCGGCCTGGGTATCGTCGCCTGCTCGGCCCTGGTCGCCGTCATGGGCAGCTGGCTCGACTGGCGCCAGCAATGGCTGGCGCTGGCGGCCTTCGGCGGCCTGCTGGCCGTGCCGGCGCTGGCCTGGCTGCCGCGGCCAGAGCCGATGCCGGCCGGAGCCGGCCCGGCGTCGATGCGGGACCAGCCCCCGACCCCGCGCTTCCTGCGCCTGCTGATGGCGGCCTACTTCTGCGCCGGCATGGGCTATGTGGTCAGCGCGACCTTCATCGTCGCGATCGTCGAGCGCCTGCCCGGGCTGGCGGGTCAGGGCAAATGGGCCTTCCTGGCGATCGGGCTGGCCGCCGCGCCCGCGAGCATCGCCTGGGACCTGGTCGCGCGCCGCATCGGCGACCTCAATGCCCTGATCATGGCCGCGCTGCTGCAGATCGCCGGCATGCTGCTGCCGGTGCTGCTCGGCGGACTGGCGGCGACCCTGGTCGGCGCCTGGCTGTTCGGCGCCACCTTCATCGGCATCGTGAGCCTGGTGCTGACCATGGCCGGGCGCTACTACCCGGGCCGCCCGGCCAAGATGATGGGCCGCATGACGCTGGCCTACGGCAGCGCGCAGATCGTCGGCCCGGCCGTGACCGGCTGGCTCGCGGACCGCTTCGGCAGCTACGAGGCCGGGCTCTATCTGGCCGCCGGCGTCATGGCGGTCGGCACGGGGCTGCTGTTGGCGCTCAAGGGACTGGCGACAGCGCCGAGGCATCGGCGATCCGCTTGAGCGCAACGGCAAGCCGACTAAACGGCATCGACCAAGCCTTGCCCGACAAGGCTTTGGCCGAACCTGCCACCCTGACCTCTCAACAGGCGTCAATACTCGTTCGTTGACTCCAGGGTTTTGACACGGTTGCTGTAGGATTTCTTCACGCCCGGGAGCTTCTTGATGATGTAGCGTGCCTTGTCGACATCCTTGGGTTCCTTGGCCCAACCGCTGAGGGTGGCAACCCCATTCTTGTCAACCGTGACAGTCATGTCTTTTCCGAGCTCGCCCATCTCGGAAGCCAGCGCCTGCTTGGCACTGGCCGTGGCAGCTTCATCAACCGGGGCTTTTGGTTTTGCGGCGTTGGCAGCTGGCGTCGCCAGTGCGGCCAGAGCCAACACGATGGTGGCAAGGTAAGAAGTCTTCATGATGCACTCCCTGAAAAGTTGAGAGTCCCACGGACTGGAATCCCGGCCCGTGGTGCTATCGAGCAGGGTTTTCACATTCCCCCGTCGATGCAATGCACTGTAGAACTTTCATGACAGCAGGGCAAGATCTCGCCCAGCATGCTGCGGCCCCGTCATCGATCACGGCGTGCCGTGCCACGCAGTCGATTGACTGAGTCGATATCAGAATCAGGCCGCATCAGCGCTCTTGATCCGGGTCGCATCCATGAACAGCTCGGCACAGATCCCGCGCAACCAGCGGTTGGCCGGGTCCTGATGGAAGCGGGCATGCCAATGCTGCTTGACCACGAAGGTCGGGACAGACAGCGGACAGGGCAGCAACTGCAGGCCAGCCGCAGCGGCCAGCGTCTCGCCGATCTGGCGCGGCAGCGTGGCCAGCAAGTCGGTCGTCGACAGGATGGCCGGCAAGCCCAGGAAACCCGGCAGTTTCAGCGCGACCCGCCGCTCGATGCCCTGCTCCTTCATCGCGGTCTCGAGCAGCAGCTGTCCGGTCCCGGCCACGATGCCGACATGCGACTCGCGCTCGTAGTCCGCCAGGCTCAGACTACCCAGCAGCCGGGGGTGGCGCGCATTGGCGATGCAGATCCAGTCCTGGATGAACAGCGCCTGCTGATAGAAGCCCGACTCGAGTCCGGGGATCAAGCCCAGGCCCAGATCGGCGTCGCCCGACTCGAGCGCCTGGACCATGGCGGGATGGATCGTGATCGCCTCCAGCCGCACCCGGGGCGCGAGCGCTCGCACATGGCTGAACAGGCGCGGCAGCAGCGTGATGTGGCTGGCATCGGTCATGAAGATGCGGAACTCGCGCTCCACGCGCGCCGGATCGAATGGCTCGACCACCTCGGTCAGCAGGCGCAAGCCTGCCAGCACGCTGCGCACCGTCGCCATCATGCCCTCGGTGCGCGGGGTGGCCTGCATGCCGCTGGGCGTGCGCACGAACAGCGGATCGTTGAGCGCCTGGCGCGCCTGGGCCAGCCAGATGCTGAGCGTGGGTTGGCTCACGCCGAGCTGCTCGGCCGCGCGCGTGACGCTGTGGGTGCGGTACAGCATGTCCAGCAACAGCAGCCAGCGGGAATCGAGGAGTTGCAGGTCGGTGCTCATGTCAACATTTGAAAACTCAATATTGACTATTGTGCTTCGTGCATGGACTCAATGGAGGGTCCAACCCAGAATCCGCCTCCAGGACAGTTTCAGGAGACGGTAGTGAGAATTGCAGTGTTGGGCGCCGGCGCCCTGGGTTGTGCCATCGGCGGCACGCTGGCCCAGGCCGGCAACGAGGTGGTGCTGATCAACCGCAACCCGGCCCAGGTCGAGGCGATCGAGCGCCACGGCCTGCTCATGCGCACGCCGACCGGCGAACAGACGGTGCGTGCCTCGGCCGTCACCCAGGCGCAAGGCCTGGCGCCGGTCGAGCTGGTGATCGTGCTGGTCAAGTCCTTTCACACCCGCGAAGCCATGTCGGCCGCCACCGATCTGGTCGGGCCCGGGACCGTCGTGCTGTCGCTGCAAAACGGCCTGGGCCACGAGGATCTGCTGGCCGAGATCGTGGGCCGCGAGCAGGTACTGGCGGGCAAGACCTATGTCGGCGGCGTCATGCTGGCACCGGGCCGGATCAGCGCCAGCACCACGGGCAAGGAAACCCTGATCGGCGAGCTCGACGGCCAGATCTCGCCGCGGGCAAGGCGCATCGCCGATACCTTCACGCGCGCCGGTCTGGCCACCACGGTCAGCGACAACATCATGGGCACGATCTGGGACAAGCTGCTGATCAACGTCGCCACCGGTGCCGTCAGCGCCATCACCCGCCTGGGCTACGGGCCGCTGTACCGGATTCCAGAGCTCGAAGCCACCGCAGTGGCGGCCGTGCAGGAAGCCATGGACGTGGCGCGTGCCAGCGGCGTGCGCCTGGGCTACAGCGACCCCAGGGCCGCCTGGCTCAAGGCGGCAGCCGGCCTGCCCGACGACTTCAAGACCTCGATGCTGCAAAGCCTGGAAAAAGGATCGATCACCGAGATCGACTTCATCAACGGTGCGGTCGTGCGCTGGGGCCGGCGCTGCGGCGTCCCGACCCCGGTCAACGCCACCTTGGTGGCCTGCATCAAGGGCATCGAGGCTGCGCTGGCGCACTGAACAAGATCCACCCCCAACGACAAGGACATCCCATGAGCACTCCGTTCACCCCCGCGACCCGCGCCTATGTCGAACATGTGGCCGTGCGCGTCAAGGACATCCACTGGCATATCCGCTTCTTCCAGCAAGTGCTGGGCATGGAGCTGCGCGAACTCGACGGTCCGAGCGACGACCCGCGCCAGTACTGGACCCTGGGCGGCATGCAGCTGATGGCGACGCCCGACTTCGAGGCCGCGCCGAGCAACGACGCCGGCTGGCTGGCCCACCTCGGCGTGATGGTCGATGACCTCGAAGCCGCGCTGCAGGCCGCCGCGCCCTGGGGCGTCAAGGCCCTGCCGCAAGGCCGCAACTGGCTGCAACTGCCCGACGGCCTGGCCGTGGAGCTGATACAGGCCGCGCCCGGCAGCGTGGCCGCCGCGCTGGCAGTGAAACCCCGCGCCTGATCACCCTGGCGCAAGCAGAGACACTGAAGGAACACGCATGACGTCTTGCCCAAAAGCAGTCTTCGGCTGGTGCGGCCCGCTGGATCGGGCACCGGACTTCCATGCCGCCGGTGCCGACTATATCGAAGCCCAGTTGGTCCCCATGCAGCTGGAAAATGATGCCCGCTTTGCCGAGGCCAAGGAACGGGTGCGCGACCTGCCCTTGCCCGCGCTGGCCATGAGTTACCTGTTTCCGCACGAGCTGCGCGTGGTGGGTGAACAGGTGGACGAGGCACGCAACCGCCGCTACTTTGAACGCGTGGTGGACATATTGGCACTGGCGGGCTCTCGAATCGTCGTTTTCGGCAGCGGCTGGACGCGCAACATCCCCGAGGGCTGGACTCGGGCCCGCGCCGAAGCGCAGTTCCTGCACACGCTGGACTGGTGCGCCGACATGCTCCAGGGCACGGACACCACGCTGGTGATCGAACCGCTGAACCGCAAGGAATCGAACCTGTGCAACAGCGTGTCCGACGGCGTGCGCCTCGCGCGTCAGCTGAACCGGCCCGAGGTGCGTGGGCTCGCGGACTTCTATCACATGGACGAAGAACACGAGCCCCTGCAGACCCTGCGCGAGCAGGACGGGTGGATCGCCCACATACACCTCGCTGACACCGGCCGCCTCAACCCGGGAACTGGCAGCAGCGACACGGCCTACGACTACCCCGCATTCTTCAGCCACCTCAAGGCGGCCGGCTACACGGGGTTGATGTCTTGCGAATGCGGCATGCAGGGCGAACCGCTGCAAGCCATGCGCCACAGCTTCCAGTTCCTGCGCCAGCAATGGGCCTGACCCCCTACCGATCAGACAAAGAAACCGCACCATGAAGCTCACTCCCCCCGTGACCCACTTCAACAGCCCGGAGAAATACTGGGACGATGCGAGCGAGGGCGATCTGTGCATCAGCCCGGGCTACGACGTGACCGAGGCGCGCATCAACGCCTATGCGGTGCTGACCGGCGACTACACCCCGGTCCATATCGACGAGGACTACGCCAGCACCACGCCATTCGGCACCCGGGTGGCGCACGGCCTGTTCGGCTTGAGCATCGCCGACGGCCTCAAGACCCAGAGCGAGTACCGCTTCCTGCCCGGCATGTCGCTGGGCTGGAGCTGGGACTTCCTGCTGCCGATCAGGATCAACGACCGCCTGCATGTGAGGTTCAGCGTCACCGGCTTGCGCGCCAGCAAGAGCCGGCCCGGCTGGGGCATCGTGATCCTGCCGTCCGAGCTGATCAACCAGCAAGGCGAGGTGGTGCAAAGGGGCGAACACCGCCTGATGATCCCGCGCCGCCCCGGCACCTTCTGAACTGTTCAAGGAGCACCCCATGAGTCAAGCCCTTCCCCTGGCCGGCCTCCGCGTCATCGACTACAGCCATTTCCTGGCCGGCCCCTATGTCGGTCGCTGCCTGGCCGCCCTCGGCGCCGAGGTGATCAAGGTCGAGCGCCCCGGCAGCGGCGACGCCGGCCGCCAGCACGCGCATATCCTCGACGAGCAGCAAAGCGGCTATTTCCTGCAGCTCAACATGGGCAAGCAGGGCGTCAGCGTCAACATGAAGGACCCGCGCGGCAAGGCCTTCATGCACAAGCTCTGCGACTCGGCAGACGTGTTGATCGAGAACTACCGCCCCGGCGCGCTCGACAGGCTCGGCCTGGGCTATGCCGAGCTGTCGGCGCGCAACCCCAAGCTGGTCTATTGCTCGATCTCGGCCTATGGCCACACCGGGCCCGATTCGCACCGCGCCGGCTTCGGCCTGATCGCCGAGGCCAAGAGCGGCATCATGCAGATGGTCGGCACGCCGGGCGAGGCACCGCCGCTGCTGCGCATCTCGCTGGGCGACATGTACACCGGCATCCATGCGGTGGCCGCCATCAACGCCGCGCTGCTGGGTCGCGTCAAGTCCGGCCAGGGCCAGCATATCGACATGGCGCTCTACGACACCCTGGTGTCGATGCACGAGTACGCGGTGCAGTGCTACACGCTCTCGGGTGGCGAGATGCTGCCCGAGCAGACCGGCCACGACATGCCGACCTCCACGCTCTACGGGGTGTTTCGCGCCCAGGACGGCGACCTGGTGCTGGCGGCCCAGGTCGACGACGCCTGGAAGCGCTTTGCCGCCCTGGTCGAGCAGCAGGGCGGCCCGGTCGGCTTCGGCACCGACGCGCGCTTGCACCATGTCAACGGCCGCAACGAACACCGGCTGGAAATCCTGGCAGTCGTCAAGCCCTGGGTCGCCGCGCGCCGCGTGGCCGAGGTGCTGGCCCTGCTCGACGGCATCGACGTGCCCTGCGCCAAGGTGCAGCGCATCGACGAGGTCATCAACGACCCGCAGATCAAGGCCCGGGGCATGATCCTGGAGCAGGAGCACCCGCGCTACGGCACCTTGCGCCTGCCCAACCTGCCGTTCCGCTTCTCGGACTGCGACACCACGATCCGCCAGGTCGCCCCCGACCTGGGCCAGCACAACGCTGAAGTGGCCGCCAGCCTGGGCTTCAGCGCCGACGAGATCGCCGCGATGCAGGCCGACGGCGTGCTGTTCAGCCAGTGACCCCGCAGAGCAGGAACCTCTCATGACCGACCAATACGCGGTGATCGGCAACCCGATTGCCTTCAGCAAGTCGCCCCTGATCCACGCCAGCTTCGCGCAGGCCACCGGGCAGGAGATCGAATACCGAAAGATCGAAGGCCCGCTGGGCCGGTTCGAGGAAACGGTGGCGGCATTCCGCGCCGCTGGCGGCAAGGGGCTCAACATCACCGCGCCCTTCAAGCTCGACGCCTTCGCCTATGCCAGCGAGCACTCGCCGGCCGCCTTGCTGGCCGGCGCCGCCAACGCGATCAAGTTCGATGGCGAGCGGGTGCTGGCCGAGAACTTCGATGGCGTCGGCCTGGTGCGCGACGTGGTGCACAACCTGGGTCATGCCCTGCGCGGCAAGCGGGTGCTGATGCTGGGGGCCGGCGGCGCGGCACGCGGCGCGCTGCTGCCCTTCCTGGCCGAGCAGCCCACCGAACTCGTGATCGCCAACCGCAACGTCGACAAGGCGCAAGCGCTCGCGCGCCTCGGTGCCAGCCGGGGCCAGGTGCGCGGCTGCGGCTACGACGCCCTGGTCGGCGAGCGCTTCGACCTGGTGTTCAACGCCACCTCGGCCAGCCTGGTCGGAGAATTGCCACCGGTACCGGCCACGGTTTTTGCCTCGGCGGCATTGGCCTACGAGCTGGCCTATGGCAAGGGCCTGACGCCCTTCCTGCGGCTGGCCCAGGGCGCCGGCGTGCGGCAGCTGGCTGACGGCGTCGGCATGCTGGCCGAACAGGCCGCCGAAGCCTTTGCCTGGTGGCGCGGCGTGCGGCCCGACACCCGCGCGGTGATCGGGCAGCTGGCCATAGCGCTGGTCTGAGCTTGTCGGCCTGGCGCTGGTGCAGCTCCGGGCTGGCAATGTACTGGCGACAGGAGGTCGGGCGCCGAACAGCCACTCGCTTGGTTTGCAGCTCGCGACCACCGCGCCATCGCAAGCATCAGGCCTGGTCGAGCGCCTTGGCCGCTCCGGCCAGCGCCGGCGACTGGCTGGCGTGGATGACCCAGACCGGGATCTCGGCCAGATAGGACTGGAAGCGCCCCTTGGCCTCGAAGCGGGCCCGGAACGGCGAATGGTCGAACCACTCGCCCAGGCGCGGCACGATGCCGCCGCCAATGTAGACCCCGCCCTTGGCGCCCAGGGTCAGCGCCAGGTTGCCGGCGACCGAGCCGAGCCAGGCGCACAGCATCGACAGCGCCTCGACGCAGCGCGGCTGCTGACCCGACAGCGCGGCCGCGCTGACCTGCGCCGCGCTCCAGCCCTCGGGCGGCAGCACGCCGTCGGCCAGACAGAGGGCGGTGTGGATATCGACCAGGCCCATGCCGCTGACCGCGCGTTCGGCCGAGGCATGGCCGTAGCGCTGGGTCAGGAACTCGACCACCAGCTGCTCGCGCGGCGTCACCGGCGCCAGGCTGACATGGCCGCCCTCGCCTTGCAGCGGCACCCAGCCGCCACGGCCGTCGGGCACCAGTCCAGACACGCCCAGGCCGGTGCCCGGCCCGAGCAGGCCGATCGCCGACCCAGGCAGCGCCTGGCCGCCGCCGACCTGGTGCAGTTCGTCGGCGCCCAGGCCCGGCAGGGCCAGCGCCAGCGCCGTGAAGTCGTTGAGCAGCTCGAGCCGCGTAAAGCCCAGCGCCTGGCGCAGCGCGCTGATCGAGAACGACCAGTGGTGGTTCGTCATCTGGACCCGGTCGCCATGCACCGGGTTGGCGATCGCGATCGCGCAGGACTGGGGCCGGGGTCGGTCGATGCGCTCGAAGTAGGCGCGAATCGCGGCCTCGATCGACACATGGTCGGCGCAAGGCAGGGTGATCGGGTCCTCGATCGGGGCGCCAGCGGCGGCCTGCCAGGCAAAGCGGGCATTGGTGCCGCCAACATCGGCCAGCAGGCGCGGGGCCAGCGCAGCATTACCAGCGGGAGAGGCTTTTAGTTGTTCCATATCAAAGGCAGAGGGGAAAGCAAAGGTTCAAGAGCGGTTGCCCTGGCGCAAGGCGCGCAGGGTGTTGCGGGCATGGGGCAGCCAGCCATGGCCGCGCCAGCGCCACCACATCAGGCCGCCGCGCACGCATTCGTCGGCGACATAGGCCAGCCAGATCCCGGGCAGGCCGAAGCTGCGCCCGAGCAGGTAGGAGCCCAGCCCGAGCACCAGCAGCTGCGACGGGATGCCGCTGAGCAGCGGAAAATGGATGTCGCCGCTGGCGCGCAGCGCGCCGGGCACGACCAGGTTCAGCACCCGGCCGATCTCGAGCAGGACCGAGATCCAGAGCAGGGTCTGCGCCGCCGCGATGATGGCCGGGTCGCGCGTGAAGATGCGCATCAGCCAGGGCGCAGCCAGCGCGGCCAGCAAGGCGATGAAGCCCGAGGCCAGCATGCCGTTGCGCACGCCCTTCCTGACCATCGCATCGGCCGCGCGCAGCGAACCCGAGCCGACCAGGCGCCCGACCATGATCTCGCAGGCCCAGCCGATCGCCATGCTGATGATCAGCACATACTTGAGCGTCTGCAGCACATAGGAATGGGTCGCCAGCGCGGCCACCCCGAGCCGGGCCACCGCCGACAGCGAGACCATGAAACCGATCCGGTACACCATCTCGGAAGCCGCGCCCGGCAGGCCGATGCGCAGCACCGGCCCGAGCAAGTCGCGCGGCACCCGCCACCAGTCACGCGCCAGCGGGCGGATCTGCATCCGGCTGCGCCACATCCACAGGTGCAGCGCCAGGCCCAGGCTGCGGCTGATGAACCAGGCCAGCGCATAGCCGTTCAGGCCCAGGCCGTCCCAGTCGCCCCAGCCGCGCATCAGCGGCACCGCCAGCAGCAGATGGCTGCCATGCATGGCGACCATGATCAGCAGCGATTCGCGCGCGTGCAGGTGGGCGCGCAGCACGGCGGCCATGCTCAGGTTGCAGGCCTCCAGCGTCATCGAGGGCGCCAGCAGCAGCATGTAGAGCGTGGCCATCGGCCAGAGCTCGTCGGGCGCGTTGAGCACGTCCAGCGTCAGGGTGCCGCCGAACAGCAGCCACAGCGCCACCACCACGCCGGCCCAGGTGCTGGCCCCCAGCGCCATGCGGGCGATCCGGTTGGCCTGCTCGAGGTCGCCGCTGCCCAGGCGCTGCGTGACCACGACGCCGAGGCCGATCGCCAGCACGCGAAACACCACGAACAGCGTCTCGAGCACCTGCTGCACCAGGCCGAAGGAACCGGCGGCGGCGTCCGAGGTATGCGAGGCCAGGTAGAGGCCGGCCAGCGCCACGCTCATGCCCAGGATGAACTCGCCCACGATCGGAACCGCGACCTTGTTCAGACTGGGGCGAACGGGAATGGTGGTCTGCTGCACGCGGTGGCCTTATCAAAATAAGCAATTGTTACTGGATTTGCTCCGGGCAGCCGGCACAACCGGTTTCGTAACCCGAACGATGACGTTGCCAGGCGCCGGTCAGCGCAGCCAGCACATCAGCGCCTCGTAGGGTCGCAGCGTCAGGCCAGCCAGCTCGGGCTGGTTGGGGCCGGGGTAGTTGCCCAGCAGCCGTTCGGCCGGGCGGGCCGCCAGCGCCGGCTCCAGCCCGGCCGCGACCTCGGTGGCGCCGAAATTGCACAGCACCAGCAGGCATTCATCGTCCAGGCGGCGGGTGTAGGCGTAGACCTGTGCGTGCTCGGGCAGCAGCAGCTCATGGCGGCCATGGACCAGCACGGGACACTGCTGGCGCAAGGCAATCAGGGCCCGGTAGTAATGGAACACCGACTCCGGGTCGGCCAGGGACTGCTCGGCGTTGACTTCGGCCGCGTTCGGGTTGAGGGCGATCCAGGGCTGGCCGCTGCTGAAGCCGGCCTGGGCGCTGGCGTCCCACTGCATCGGCGTGCGCGCGTTGTCGCGCCCCTTGGTATGGATGGCCGCCATGGCCTCGGCCGGGGTCCAGCCGCGCTCGCCGGTGGCGACGCGGTAGAAGTTCAGGCTCTCGATGTCGCGGTAGTCCTCGATGCGCTCGAAGGCGACGTTGCTCATGCCGAGCTCCTCGCCCTGGTAGACATAGGGCGTGCCCTGCTGGCCATGCAGCCAGGTCGCGAGCATCTTGGCCGACTCGACCCGGTAGCGGCCGTCGTCGCCGAAGCGCGACACCGGACGCGGCTGGTCGTGGTTGCTCAGGTAGAGGCTGTTCCAGCCGCGGCCATGCAGCTCGCCCTGCCAGCGGCTCATGGTGCGCTTGAGGTCGCGCAGGTCGAGCGGCTTGGCCGCCCACTTGCCCATCACATGGCCGCCCACGCTGTCGAGGTCCATGTGCTCGAACTGGAACAGCATGTCGAGCGCACCGGTCTCGGGGTGGGTGATGTCACGGCCCTGCTGCACGGTCGCCAGCGGCGCCTCGCCGACCGTGATCGTGTCGTAATGATCGAGCACCTCGAGCCGCATCTCGCGCAGGAACTCGAGCAGGCGCGGGCCGTTGCAGGTCATCGCGAAGCCCGGCTGCAGGAAGCCCTCGCGCACCAGCGGCGCATCGGGCAGGCTGCCGTCGGCGGCCCAGGGCTTGGAGATCATGTTGATGACATCCATGCGAAAACCATCCACCCCCTTGTCGAGCCAGAAGCGCATCAGCGCGTGAACCTCGGCGCGCAGCCGGGGGTTCTCCCAGTTCAGGTCGGGCTGCTTGGGGCTGAACATGTGCAGGTAGTACTCGCCGGTGGGCTGGTTCCACTGCCAGACCGAGCCCTGGAACGCTGCCTCCCAGTTGTTCGGCGGCGAGCCGTCCGCCTTCGGTTCGGCCCACAGGTAGTAGTCGTGATAGGGGTTGTCGCGGCTGCTGCGCGCCTGGCGGAACCACTCGTGCTCGTCCGAGCTGTGGTTGACCACCAGGTCCATCATGAGCCGGATGCCGCGCGCATGCATCGCCGCGAGCATCTGCTCGAAGTCGGCCATGCTGCCGAACTCCGGCATGATGGCGCGGTAGTCGCTGATGTCGTAGCCGTTGTCGTCGTTGGGCGAGGCGTAGATCGGCGACAGCCAGACCACCTCGACACCGAGCTGCTGCAGGTAGTCGAGCCGGGAGGTGATGCCCCGCAGGTCGCCGACCCCGTCGCCGTCGCTGTCGCAGAAGCTGCGCGGGTAGATCTGGTAGACGACCGAGCGCTGCCAGTCGCTGCGGGCCGGTCGGGTGGGAGTGGGCGGGTTCATCGGAAAAGGTCCTTCGGAATAGCAATGACCTGCAGGTGCTCAGGCCTGCAGACGCAGCCAGAGCTGCTGGTAGGGTTGCAGCGTCAGGTCCTGGTCGAGCGCGATGCCGCAGGCGCTGACCAGATCCTGCGCCTGGGCCGGCAGGCCCGCCAGCACATGGGCGGCGACGCGCTGCGGCTGCTCGCTGAAGTTGCCCAGCAGCAGCAGGCCGTCCTCGACGCTGCCGCGCCGGTAGCCGAGCACCGCCGGGTTGTGCGTCCAGAAGACGCTCAGCTCGCCACCGGCGAGCAGCGGCAGGTGGCGGCGCAGCCCGATCAGGTGGCGCAGGCCGGCGTGCAGCTGGCCGGCCTGGCTGGCCGGGTCCTGGCGCTGGGCGTAGCGGGCCTGGTCGCGCGGCGGGCGGTGCAGCCAGCGGCTGTCGACGGCCTTGTGCGCGTCCTGGGCGTAGTCGTGGTCGTTGAGGGTGCCGACCTCGTCGCCGAGGTAGAGCAGCGGGATGCCGCCGCTTGACAGCACCACGCCGTACAGCAGCAGCAGGCGCGCCACGCCATGGACATCGCCCTGCTCCAGGCCGCAGAGCGAGGCGGCGGTGCCGCTGATGCGGCAGTCGCCCGTGAGCGGGTTGTCCTGGAACGGCTCGCCGCGCGCGAAGCTGCCATCGAAGCGGTTGACGAAGAAGCGGTTGAGGAACTGGCGGTGGTCGAAGCCGTTGATGCCGTAGAGCGCGGCGTCCTCGTCGGCGAAGGTCCAGCCGATGTCGTCATGGCTGCGCACGTAGTTGACCCAGGCGGTGTGCGCGGGCAACTGGTGGCGCTGCTCCAGCGCGTACTGCAGCAGGTTGACCTCGCGCGTGGCCAGCGAGTTCCACAGCAGCGCCATCTGCAGCGGGTTGTAGGAGACCTGGCATTCCTCGGGCGAGATGTAGCTCACCACGTCGTCGGGGTGCACGATGGCCTCGCTCTTGAACAGCAGCGAGGGCGCGGCGATGCGGGCCAGCGCGTTGTAGGCGCGCAGCAGGTGGTGCGCCTCGGGCAGGTTCTCGCACGGCGTGCCCTGGCGCTTCCAGACAAAGGCGACCGCGTCCATGCGCAGGAAGTCCACGCCCAGGTTGGCGATGTAGAGCATCTCGCGCGCCATCGCGGTGAAGACCGCCGGGTTGCTGTAGTTCAGGTCCCACTGGTAGCTGTGGAAGGTGGTCCAGACCCAGCGGCCGTCGGGCAGCTGGCTGAACGCGCCCGGGTGTTCGTCCGGGAAGATCTCGCGCACCGTCTGTTCGTAGACATCGGGTTCGGCGCGGTCCTGGAACATCCAGTAGTAGCCGCTGTAGTGCGGGTCGCCGGCGCGCGCAGCCTGCGCCCATTCATGCTCGTCGGAGGTGTGGTTGAACACGAAGTCCAGCACCAGCGAGATGCCGGCCTTGCGCAGCTGGGTCGCCAGGCTGCGCAGCTCGTCGATGCTGCCGAGCTGCGGATCGGTGGCGCGGTAGCTGCTGACGGCGTAGCCGCCGTCGTTGTGCGGCTGCGGGCACAGGTAGGGCGGCATCAGGTGCAGGTAGGTAAGGCCCAGCTCCTTCAGGTAGGGAATCTGCGCCTGCACGCCCTTGAAGCCGCCGGCCCAGAGGTCGGCATAGCAGACCCCGCCCAGCATCTGCTCGGAGGCGAACCAGTCGGGCGTCGCCTCGCGCACGGCGTCGAGCTGGCGCAGGCTGGGCGAGCGATCGCGCCAGCCCTCGTAGGCCACCTGCAGCAGCTGCTCGGCCACCTGCGCGAAATCGGCGCGTTCGCCGTAGAGCGGGTGCAGTTCGTCGAGCAGGCGCTGGCCATGGGCCCGAAGCCGTTGCGCGAAGGCCGGCCAGCTGGCCTGGCGGGCCCGGGTCGCCGCCAGCCGTTCGATCAAGTGGTTCAGCATGTTGTTGTCTCCTCTGTTTTATTTATGGGGTGGGCAAGCGGGCTCAGGCCGGCAGGCGCAGGGGCGCGCAGTCCCAGATCTCGCGCGCGTACTCGGCGATGGTGCGGTCGGACGAGAACAGTCCCATGCCGGCGACGTTGGCAATCGCCTGGCGGCCCCAGGCCGCGCGGTCCTGGTAGGCGCGATCGACCGCCTGCTGCGCATCGAGATAGGCCGCGTAGTCGGCCAGCAGCAGGTAGTGGTCGCCCCAGTTGACCAGCATGTCGTACAGGCCCTGGTAGCGGCTGGGCTCGGCGGGGCTGAAGCGGCCGTCGCGGATCGCCTCCAGCACGCGCTTGAGGTCGGGGTTGCGCTCCATCCACTCGCGCGGCTGGTAGCCGGCGCTGCGCAGGGCCTGCACCTCGGGCGTGGTGTGGCCGAAGATGAAGATGTTGTCGGCGCCGACCTGCTGCAGGATCTCGACGTTGGCGCCGTCGAGCGTGCCGATGGTCAGGGCGCCGTTGAGCGCGAACTTCATGTTGCCGGTGCCCGAGGCCTCGGTGCCGGCGGTCGAGATCTGCTCCGACAGGTCGGCCGCCGGGATGATCAGCTCGGCCAGGCTGACGCTGTAGTTGGGCACGAACACCACCTTGAGCCGGTCGCCGATGCGCGGATCGGCATTGACGGTGGCCGCCACGTCGTTGATCAGGCGGATGATCTGCTTGGCGGTGTGGTAGGCCGAGGCCGCCTTGCCGGCGAACAGCACCACGCGCGGCACCGCGACGCTGGCCGGGTCGTCGAGCAGGCGCAGGTAGCGGCTGACCACATGCAGCAGGTTGAGCAGCTGGCGCTTGTACTCGTGGATGCGCTTGACCTGGACATCGAACAGCGCATCGGTGCTGACCGTCAGGCCCATCTGGCTGTCGAGCCACTGCGCCAGGCGCTGCTTGTTGGCCTGCTTGGCGGCCATGAAGTCGTGCAGGAAGGCCGGCTCCTGCGCCAGCGGCCCCAGGCGCTCGAGCTGGGACAGGTCGCGCCGCCAGCCCTGGCCCAGGCGCTGGTCGAGCAGGCCGGCCAGCGCCGGGTTGGCCTGCGCCAGCCAGCGCCGCGGCGTGATGCCGTTGGTCTTGTTGTTGAAGCGCGCGGGCCACAGGGCGGCGAAATCGGCAAAGATCGAACGCTGCATCAGGTCGCTGTGCAGCGCCGAGACGCCGTTGACCGAATGGCTGGCCACCACCGCCAGATAGGCCATGCGCACGCGGCGCTCGCCACCCTCGTCGATCAGCGAGACGCGGCGGATCAGCTCGCTGTCATGGCCATGGGTCGGCGCGAGCTGGTGCAGGAAATGGGCGTTGATCTGGTAGATGATCTGCAGGTGGCGCGGCAGCACCCGGCCCATCATCTCGACCGGCCAGGTCTCTAGCGCCTCGTGCATCAGGGTGTGGTTGGTGTAGGAGAACACGCCCTGGCACAACGCCCAGGCCTCGGCCCAGGCCAGGCCGTGCTCGTCGAGCAGCAGCCGCATCAGCTCCGGAATCGCCAGCACCGGATGGGTGTCGTTGAGGTGGATGCTGACCTTGGCGGCGAGCTGGCTGAAGTCGGCATGGCCCTCGCTGTAGCGGCGCAGCAGGTCCTGCACGCTGGCGCTGACGAAGAAATGCTCCTGGCGCAGGCGCAGCTCGCGGCCCGAGGGCGTCGAGTCGTCGGGGTAGAGCACGCGCGAGACGTTCTCGGAATGGTTCTTGCGCTCGACCGCCGCGAAGTAGTTGCCGCGATTGAAGGCGCCCAGATCGATCTCCTCGCTGGCCTTGGCCGACCACAGGCGCAGGGTGTTGGTGGCGTCGGTGCCGTAGCCCGGCACGATGGTGTCGTAGGCCATCGCCAGCACGTCCTGGCTGTCGACCCACTGGCAGCGCCCGCCCTGCTCCGTGACCCGGCCGCCGAACTGGACCCGGTAGCAGACCTCGGGGCGCGGGAACTCCCAGGGGTTGCCGTGGGTCAGCCAGTAGTCGGGCACCTCGACCTGCTGGCCGTCGACGATGGTCTGGCGGAACATGCCGTAGTCGTAGCGGATGCCGTAGCCGTAGCCGGGAATGCCGAGCGTGGCCATCGAGTCGAGGAAGCAGGCGGCCAGGCGGCCCAGGCCGCCGTTGCCCAGGGCGGCATCGGGCTCGAGCGTGGCGAGCAGGTCCATGTCGGCGCCCAGGTCGGCCAGCGCCTGGCGCAGCGGTTCGCGCAGGCCCAGCGCCAGCAGCGCGTTGTCGAAGGCGCGCCCCATCAGGAACTCCATCGAGAAGTAGTAGACCCGCTTGACATCCTGGTCGTACTGCGCGTGGGTGGTGCGCATCCAGCGCTCGACCAGGCGGTCGCGCACGGCATAGGCGGCCGCGTGCAGCCAGTCCTCGGGCCGGGCCGCCGAGGGGTCCTTGCCGACGCTGAAGACCAGGCGGTTCGAGATCGCTGTGCGCAGCGCGGCCACGTCGTTGGCGGGCGGGTCGTAATGGAAGGCGGTGGGCTGGGTCATGGAGCGGATCAGGAGGGGCCGGTCAGGACCGGCCAGGGGAAGGAAAACGACTGGGAGAAAAGGAACGGGTCAGCGGCCACCGGCCAGCGTCGCGATGGGCAACATGGCGCGGTACAGGGCCTGGTAACGGGCGGCGGCATCGCCCCAGTGCAGCGGCTGGCGCATGCCGGTCTGCTGCACCTGGCGCCAGTCGGCCGGGCGCCGGTACAGCGCCAGCATGCGGCGCACGGCATGGTCGAAGTCGCCCTGCTCCATGCGATCGAACACCACGCCGCTGGCCTGGCCCTCATCCAGGGTCACGAGGTCGGCGTCGGTCACCGTGTCGGCCAGGCCGCCGACGCGGCGCACCAGCGGCAGGCAGCCGTAGGCCAGGCCATAGATCTGGGTCAGGCCGCAGGGCTCGAAGCGCGACGGCACCAGCGTGACGTCGCCACCACCGAAGATGCGGTGCGACAGGGCCTCGTCATAGCCCAGGCGCACCGCCACGCGGCCCGGGTACTGCGCGGCCTTGGCCGCGAAGGCGGCTTCGAGCGCGCTGTCCCCGCTGCCCAACACCAGCAGCTGGGCGCCCTGGCGCACCAGGGCATCGCAGCCGGCCAGCACCAGCGGCAGGCCTTTTTGCTCGGTCAGTCGGCTGACCACGGTGAACAGCGGCAGCTCGGGCCGGACCTCGAGTCCGAGCTCGGCCTGCAAGGCGGCCTTGTTGCCCGCCCTGAGCTCCAGGCTGTCGCTGCCGTAGTTGACCGGCAGATGCGGATCGTGCAAGGGATTCCAGACCCGGTCGTCGATGCCGTTGAGGATGCCGCTGAGCACCCCCTGGCGCTGGCGCAGCAGGCCGTCGAGGCCGCAGCCGAACTCGGGCGACTGGATCTCGCGCGCATAGCTCGGACTCACGGTGCTGAGGCGGTCGGCGTAATACAGGCCGGCCTTCATGAAGGAGAGCTGGCCGTAGAACTCCAGCCCCTCCATCTGGAACCATTGCGCCGGCAGGCCGAGTCCTTCGTAGTCGGCGCGCGGGAACAGCCCCTGGTAGGCCAGGTTGTGCACCGTGAACAGGCAGGGCACCCGGGAGCCGGCGGCGGCCAGATAGGCCGGCACCAGGCCGGCATGCCAGTCATGGCCATGGACCAGGTCGGGGCGCCACGAAGGATCGAAGCCCTCGGCCAGCCGGGCCGCCACCCAGCACAGGGCCGCGAAACGGCGCTGGTTGTCGGCATGGGGCTGCTTGTCGGGCGTTTCGTAGGGCCCGCCCGGGCGCAGATAGAGCTCGGCCGACTCCACCACATAGGCCTGGATGCCGGTGCTGGCTGGACTGGTGATGCTGGAGGCGGCCTGCGGCCCGCTGGCGGGCTCGCGCAGCCAGCCGCGCAGCAGCCGCAGCGGCTGGCCCCAGGGGGTCAGGCAGCGGCCGACCTCGACCGGCTCAGCGAGCCCGTCAAGCATGGCGGCGAATCCGGGCAGCAGGGGCCGCACCTCGCAGCCCAGCGGCCGCAGCGCCTGCGGCAAGGCGCCGGCGACATCCGCCAGGCCGCCAGTCTTGAGCAGGGGAAAATATTCGGCGCTGACCTGGAGAATCTGCATGATGGACCTCGGCAAAAGGGTTCAGCCCGGCAGGCGTTCGAGCATGGCGCGGGTGACCAGCACCACGCCGTTGGCGGTGCGCTCGAAGCGCTGGGCATCGAGCTCGGCGTTCTCGCCGATCACCAGGCCGTCGGGCAGTTCGCAGCCGCGGTCGATCACGACCCGGCTGAGCCGGCAATGGCGCCCGATCACGACCTCGGGCAGCAGCACGGCCTGGTCGATGACGCAGAAGGAATGCACGCGCACGCTCGAGAACAGCACCGAGTTGCTGACGGTGGAGCCCGACACGATGCAGCCGCCCGAGACCATGGTGTTGATCGTGACGCCGGAGCGGCCGTCTGCATCCTGGACGAACTTGGCCGGCGGCAGCTGGCGCTGGCTGGTCCAGATCGGCCACTCGGTGTCGTAGATGTCGAGCTCGGGCATGACCGAGGCCAGGTCGAGGTTGGCCTCCCAGAAGGCATCGATGGTGCCAACGTCGCGCCAGTAGGGCAAGGCCTCGGGGTGGCTCGAGACGCAGGACATCGAGAACGGATGCGCCAGCGCGCGGCCCTCGCGCACCACGCGCGGGATCACGTCCTTGCCGAAGTCGTGGCTGGAACCGCCGTCCGCGAGGTCTTCCTCGAGCAGCTGGTACAGGTACTGGGCATTGAAGATGTAGATGCCCATGCTCGCGAGCGAGACCGCGTCGTTGCCCGGCATGGCGGGCGGATCGGCCGGCTTCTCGACGAAGGCCGTGATGCGACGCTCGCCATCGACCGCCATGACGCCGAAGGCGCTGGCCTCCTGGCGCGGCACCTCGATGCAGCCGACCGTGCAGCCCGCGCCACTGGCCACATGGTCCTGCAGCATCAGCGAGTAATCCATCTTGTAGACATGATCGCCAGCCAGCACCACCACATACTCGGGCCGGCTCGACTGGATGATGTCGAGGTTCTGGTAGATCGCATCGGCGGTGCCGCGGTACCAGTGCTCCTCGTCCACCCGCTGCTGGGCCGGCAGCAGGTCGACCATCTCGTTGAGCTCGGCGCGCAGGAAGCTCCAGCCGCGCTGCAGGTGGCGCAGCAGCGAATGCGACTTGTACTGGGTGATGACGCCGATGCGACGGATGCCCGAGTTAACGCAATTGGACAGCGCGAAGTCGATGATGCGGAACTTGCCACCGAAGTACACCGCCGGCTTGGCGCGGCGGTCGGTCAGCTGCTTGAGGCGCGAACCGCGCCCGCCGGCCAGCACGAGGGCGATGCTGCGGCGCACCAGCATATGGGGCTGCATCTGGCGCTCGGCGACCGAGGCGATGACGGGGCTAGAGGGCTGCATGAATGTCTCCTGTTGTTCTGGGTCTCGAAAGCAAGGTCGGGCGCGGGGGCCGGCACGGAACCGGTCAGGTCATGACATCGGGCTGGTCGCGGCCGGTGTGGTGACAGATGCGGGCCACGGCCTCGGCCAGCGCGGCCAGCGGCGCCAGCGCCTGCTGCAGCGGCAGGTCATGGCGGGCCGGATCTGGCTCGTGGCGCTCGAGGTAGACGCGCAGCGTGGCGCCCTCGGTGCCGGTGCCCGACAGGCGCAGCACCACGCGCGAGGAGTCGGCCAGCACCAGGCGCACGCCCTGGCGCTCGCTGCGCGAGCCGTCGACCGGGTCGGTGTAGGCAAAATCGTCGGCCCAGGCGATGGTCTGGCCTGCAATCGTTTGTCCGGCCAAAGCCGGCAGGCTGGCGCGCAGCTCGCTGATCAGCCGCTCGGCCTGGGCCAGCGGAATCGCCTCGTAATCGTGGCGCGAATAGACGCAGCGGCCATGGGCGCGCCAGAGCCCGCGCACCAGCTGCTCGACCGATTCGCCGGTCACGGCCACCAGGTTGAGCCAGAACAGCACCGCCCACAGGCCGTCCTTCTCGCGCAGATGGTTCGAGCCGGTGCCGTAGCTTTCCTCGCCGCACAGCGTGACCTGACCGGCGTCGAGCAGGTTGCCGAAGAACTTCCAGCCGGTGGGGGTCTCGTGACAGGGAATACCGAGCGCGCTGGCGACCCGGTCGACCGCGGTCGAGGTCGGCATCGAGCGCGCCACCCCGGCCAGGCCCTGGCGATAGCCCGGGACCAGATGCGCGTGCGCGGCCAGCACCGCCAGGCTGTCGGATGGCGCCACCACGAAGCCGCGCCCGAGCACCATGTTGCGGTCGGCGTCGCCATCGGAGGCCGCGCCCATGTCGGGCCCGTCGGCGGCGAACAGGCAGGCGACCAGCTCGGCGGCGTTGACCGGATTCGGGTCGGGATGCAGGCCGCCGAAATCCTCCAGCGGCGTGGCATGGACCACCGTGCCGGCGGGCGCGCCGAGCTCGCCCTCGAGCAGCGCGCGGGCATAGGGGCCGCCCACCGCCCACATCGCGTCGTAACGCAGGCGAAAGCCGCGCGCGAACAGGGCCCGGATGGCGTCGAAGTCGAACAGCTCGCGCAGCACGGCGGCATGGTCGGCCACCGGGTCGATCACCTCGACCACGGTCTGGCCCAGGGTCTGGCTGCCGAGCTGGTCGATGCCGACTGCCGGCAGGTCGCAGCTCAGGTAGTGATCGATCGAACGGGTGCGCTGGTAGACCGCGCTGGTCAGCGACTCGGGCGCCGGCCCGCCGTTGGCGCCGTTGTACTTGATGCCGAAGTCGCCCGCGGGCCCGCCCGGGTTGTGGCTGGCCGACAGGATGATGCCGCCGCTGGCGCGCTGGCGCCGGATCACGGCGCTGACAGCCGGCGTCGAGAGGATGCCGCCCTGCCCCACCAGCACGCGGTCATAGCCGCGCGCGACCGCCATGCGCAGCAGGGTCTGGATCGCGACCCGGTTGTAGTAGCGACCGTCGCCCCCGAGCACCAGCGTCTGGCCGGCGGCGGACTGGCCGGGGCCGTGCAGCTGGTCGAACAGCGCCTGGACGAAGTTTTCCAGGTAGCCGGGCTGCTGGAACACGGTCACCTTCTTGCGCAGCCCCGAGGTGCCGGGCTGCTGGTCGCCAAAGGGCTGGCTGGGCAGGTCTGTCAGTTTCACGCCGTTCTCCATCAATCGGGGTCGGAAATGCAGGCAACGGCCAGCTGGACCGAGCGGGCCGCCAGCTCGACATCGAACAGCAGCGGGCGCGCGGTACTGACGCCGGCATGGCTGTCCAGGCGCAGGTGCCAGCGG
>JAPLPQ010000092.1 GCA_026400105.1 Burkholderiales bacterium | reverse complement strand
TTGGCATTGCCGACCTTGCGCGCCAGGATCAGCTCGTTCTTCATCGAATGCTCCCAGCCGACCAGCTCGGTCACCGTGACCTGGTAGCCATGGGCCTCGAGCTCGAGGCAGCGCAGCACGTTGGTGATCTGGCTGCCGAACTCGCGCGTGTGCAACGGGTGGCGCCAGAGCTCGCCCAGCGGCGTGCGCGACAGCGTCAGCGCCTTGTGCTTGCGCAGCACGCTGGCGACCTCGGCCTGGCAGCAGGGCACCAGCACCATGTAGCGCGCGTTGCGCGCCAGGCCGAAGGCGATCGCGTCGTCGGTCGCGGTGTCGCAGGCGTGCAGCGCGGTCACGACATCGATCTCGGCCGGGATCTGGTCCGAGGTCATCGCCTCCTGCACCGTGGTCGCGACAAAGCGCATGCGATCGAAGCCCAGCCGTGCGGCCAGCTCGCGGGAGCGCTCGACCAGCTCGGCGCGGGTCTCGACGCCATAGACCCAGCCGACCTCGCGTTGGGCGAAGAACAGGTCGTAGAGCATGAAGCCCAGATACGACTTGCCGGCGCCATGGTCGACCAGGCTGACGTCGCCGCGCGCCTCGAGCGCCTCCTGCAGCAGCGGCTCGATGAACTGCAGCAGATGATTCACCTGCTTGAGCTTGCGCCGCGTGTCCTGGTTCAGCTTGCCCTCGCGCGTCAGGATATGGAGTTCCTGCAGCAAGGCGGTGGACTGGCCGGGGCGCAGCTCGGGCAACTGCTCCTGCAGGGTCTTTTCCGGCGCGCGCGCGCCACGGGCCGGCTGGCCCGGCGCGGGACGATCGGACTGGCGGGGACGGTTCTTGTTGGGGGCTTGGGAGGCTGACATGGGCCGATGATAGGCGAGCCGCGCCAGCGCTGGCGCACTGCGACAATGCGCCATGCCCAGATCCGACCACGACTACGCCCCCGCCCTGCACCCCTACGATGCCCTCACACCCGATGTCGTGCTCGACGCGCTCGACGCCGTCGGGCTGCGCGGCGACGGCCGGCTGCAGGGACTGAGCTCCTACGAGAACCGGGTCTACCTGGCGCGGCTCGAGGATGGCGACGCCGTGGTGCTCAAGTTCTACCGCCCCGAACGCTGGAGCGAGGCGCAGATCGAGGAGGAACATGCCTTCGCCGAGGAGCTGGCCGCGGCCGAGGTGCCGATGGTGGCGCCGCTGCGACTGCAGGGCCGGACCCTGCACCGTCACCACGGCTTCCTGTTCAGCGTGAGTCCGGCGCGCGGCGGGCGCCGGCCCGAGCTCGACGACCCCGAGGTGCTCGAGTGGATCGGCCGCCTGCTGGCGCGGCTGCACCAGGTCGGCACCGCCCGGCCGTTCGAACAGCGCCCGGCGCTGGACGCGCAGACCTTCGGCAGCGAGCCGCTGGCCTGGCTGCTTGAGCAGGGTGACCTGCCGCCCGAGGCGGCCGGCCGCTGGCGCGAGATGGCGCAGGCCGCGCTGAAGCTGGCGACCGAGGCCATGACCGCCTGCGCCACGCCAGGCCGGATCGCCACGCTGCGGCTGCACGGCGACTGCCATCCCGGCAACATCCTCTGGACACCGGACCAGGGCCCGCATTTCGTCGACCTCGACGACAGCCGCAGTGGCCCGGCGGTGCAGGACCTCTGGATGCTGCTGAGCGGCGACCGGCAACAGCAGCAGCGCCAGCTCGGCGCCCTGCTCGACGGCTACGAGACCATGCGCGAGTTCGACCGGCGCGAGCTCGCGCTGATCGAACCGCTGCGCACGCTGCGCCTGCTGCACTACAGCGCCTGGCTGGCGCGGCGCTGGAGCGATCCGATCTTCCCGATCAACTTCCCCTGGTTCGGCAGCGCTGCCTACTGGCAGGAGCAGGCGGCCATCCTGTGGCAGCAGGTCGAGGCGATGCAACAACAGCCGCTGGTGGCCTGAGACACCGGCAGGCTCAGTTGCGCGCGTGCGTCAGCTGCAGCCCGTCGACGCCTTCGATCCCGCGCAACAGGCGCGCGAGCTCGAACAGCGACACCGCACGCGGCCGGATCTGCAGCGCCACCAGCACGAACTGCCAGCTGACCTGGCCCTGCTGCAGCGTGATATGCAGCGAGCCCTCGGCCATCGCATAACCCCAGTCATGCATCGCCGCCTTGATCGCGTGATCGTCGGGCTCGTGTCCCGGCAGGAAACCCAGCGTGACGCCTGCGGCCTGCAGCGCCGGCAGGCGGGCCTCGACCCGCACCCCCCACATCATCAGCGAGGCGCACAGCAGCGCCAGCAGGATGGCGGCCGGATAGAAACCGACGCCGACCAGCACGCCGATCGCCGCCGTGGCCCAGATCGAGGCCGCCGTGGTCAGGCCGCTGATGCTGAGACCGTCGCGCATGATGACGCCGGCGCCGAGAAAACCGATGCCGGTCACGATGCCCTGCACGACCCGGGTCGGATCGATCGGCCCCAGATGGGAGGCATCGGCCAGTCCCCACCAGTAGCCGGGGTAGCCCGCGAACACCGTCAGCGCGCAGGACGCCATGCAGACGATGCCGTAGGTGCGCATGCCGGCGGCCCGGCTGTGGTAGCTGCGCTCGTAGCCGACGATCAGGCCCAGCAGCAGCGCACCCGACAGGTTGGCGAACAGCAGCAGGTTGATCTCGACCACCGGCAGTGACCAGTAACCCGCCCAGAGCGCGGAGGCTGAACGCATGGCTTGACCCCAGAAAAAAACCGCCGGCCCCGGAATGGAGCGGCGGTTTCATCTTAGGGCCGAAGCGGCCCTGGCGTCAGGGGGTCAGGCCAGCAAGGCGTTGACGCGCTTGACATAGGCGGCCGGGTCTTCCGGCAGGCCGCCCTCGGCCAGCAGCGCCTGGTCGAACAGGATATGCGCCAGGTCGTCGAAATGGGCCGAGCCTTCGAGCTTCTTGACCAGCGCATGGTCGGCGTTGACCTCGAGGATCGGCTTCATGTCCGGCACCGGCTGGCCGGCCTGCTTGAGCATGCGCGCGAGCTGGGTGCTCATGCCATGGTCCTCGGCCACCAGGCAGGCCGGGGAATCGACCAGACGGGTGGTGACGCGCACGTCCTGCGCCTTGTCCTTGAGCGCGTCCTTGAGCTTGTCGAGCATCGGCTTGAAGGTCTCGGCGGCCTGCTCGGCGGCCTTCTTCTCTTCCTCGTCCTGCAGCTTGCCCAGGTCGACGCCGCCCTTGGCGACCGACTGCAGCGGGGTGCCGTCGAACTGGTTCAGGAAGGACAGCGCCCATTCGTCGACGCGGTCGCTCATCAGCAGCACCTCGATGCCCTTCTTCTTGAACACCTCGAGCTGCGGGCTGTTCTTGGCGGCGGCCAGGGTGTCGGCGGTGATGTAGTAGATCGCCTCCTGGCCTTCCTTCATGCGCGCCTTGTAGTCGGCGAAGCTGACCGCGACCGCATCGTTCTGGGTCGAGGCGAAGCGCAGCAGCTTGGCGAGCTTGTCCTGGTTGGCGAAGTCCTCGCCCAGGCCTTCCTTGAGCACGGCGCCGAACTCGGCGTAGAACTTCGAGTACTGGCCGGCGTCCTGCTCGGCCTGCTGCTTCTCGTCGTCGGACAGTGCCTCCCAG
Organism: Burkholderiales bacterium; assembly: GCA_026400105.1. Taxonomy (GTDB): domain Bacteria; phylum Pseudomonadota; class Gammaproteobacteria; order Burkholderiales; family Burkholderiaceae_C; genus Malikia. The sequence continues at coordinate 25,923 of JAPLPQ010000092.1, read as the reverse complement.
TCCGCGCCGGTGGGCAGCACATCCTTGCGGGCCAGATCCTCCAGCATGGCCAGCACGCGGCGCGTGTTGCCCTCGCGGATCGCCTTGACGTCGCGGCTCTCCTGCAGCAGTTCGCGGCTGACGTTGAGCGGCAGGTCGGCCGAGTCGATCACGCCCTTGACCCAGCGCAGGTAGGTCGGCATCAGCGCCTCGGCCTCGTCCATGATGAAGACGCGCTTGACGTAGAGCTTGACCCCGGCCTTCTTGTCGCGGTTCCACAGGTCCATCGGCGCCTTGGCCGGCACGTAGAGCAGCTGGGTGTATTCGGTGCTGCCCTCGACGCGGTTGTGGCTCCAGGACAGCGGCGCTTCCTGGTCGTAGCTGATCGCCTGGTAGAAATCGGCGTACTGCTCGGGCGTGATGTCCTTCTTGGAGCGGGTCCAGAGCGCGCTGGCCGAGTTGACGGCTTCCCACTCGTCCTGCAGCACCGACTCGCCCTTCTCGGCATCCCACTCTTCCTTGCGCATCAGGATCGGCAGGCTGATGTGGTCGGAATACTTCGAGATGATGGTCTTGAGCTTCCAGCGGTTCAGGTACTCGGTCGCATCGTCGCGCAGATGCAGGATCACGCTGGTGCCGCGCGCGGCGCGCGTGATGGTCTCGGTCTCGAAGTCGCCGCTGCCGCCGCTGATCCAGCGCACGCCGTCCTCGGCCTTCAAGCCGGCGCGGCGCGACTCGACCGTGATCTTGTCGGCGACGATGAAGCCCGAGTAGAAGCCGACGCCGAACTGGCCGATCAGCTGCGCGTCCCGCTTCTGGTCGCCCGACAGGCGGCCCATGAAGTCCTTGGTGCCGCTCTTGGCGATGGTGCCGAGATGCGCGATGGCCTCGGACTCGCTCATGCCGATGCCGTTGTCGGTGATGGTCAGCGTCTTGGCCTCGAGGTCGAAGGCCACGCGGACTTCGAGGTTGGGCGCGTCCTCGTACAGCGTGGCGTCGTCGAGCGCCTCGAAGCGCAGCTTGTCGCAGGCGTCCGAGGCGTTGGAGACCAGCTCGCGCAGGAAGATTTCCTGGTTCGAGTACAGCGAGTGGGTGACGAGATGCAGCAGCTGGGCCACTTCGGCCTGGAAAGCGTGGGTATGTTTGCTCATGGTCTAGGCAGTAAAACTCGAGGTGGAATTCGGGTGCAGGCCGATCAGCCCCGCGGGCAGGAAGCGCGAGTGACTGACGACCACCAGATGCCAAATGGCGACAACGATACCGATTTCAAGTGCCGGGGTGGCCACCTGGCGAGTGCCGAGGGAAAGCTGGCATAAGTCAAGCCCCAGCCCTCGCCAGGGCCGTGCCGGGCGACGACTGGGGCTCGCGCTCTCAGCGCACCGTGAATCTCGTCAGGCCAAAGCCCCCGTTCTCGACCTTGGTCTTGATCCGCAAGGTACTGAAGCCCTGGGACAGGTTGATCGCGATCGGCGAGTTGTCGAGCTGAACGCCAAACCCGCCGGCACGCAGCTCGAAGAGGGGCGCCACAGTCTTCGAGTTCACCATCACGTCGATCAGGTTGCCGCTGCGGCCGGCTTCGGCCGTGATGACCAGCCCGTAGCTGCCGGCCTGGGGGGCGTAGATCAGGTAGTCGACCGAGCTCTCGGGGTGGAGGTACCTGACCTGGTCCTTGGATCGCTCGGCATAGGGCTCGAAGTTTTCCACATAGGCCAGGGCATCGAAGCTGCCCGGCACCTGGTTGCGGGCCTTGACCGGCGGCAGCAGGCCGTTGCGGGTCTGGTCGATGCACTGGGTCTTGGGCGTGTCGGTCAGCGCGAGGTCGGTCGTCAGTCCCCAGCTGCCGTACTGCGTGTCCCAGTTGCTGGCCCCGGCGGTGTACCACATCAGCATCTGGCCGCCTCCCGCATACCAGGTGCTCAGGTAGCGCTTGCAGAGGTCGAGCATGCGGGGGTCGAGGCTGGCGGCCTTCTTCGCCGCGATGCTGCCCGGGCCGAAGGTGTCGGCGCCCGCCTCGTAGGCGAAGAAAGGCAGGCCGTACCAGCTGGAAAAAGCGACGTTCTTCTCGAAATAGGCCTGCTTCGGCAGCGCGGTCACCGAGTCGCCCATGGCTTGCAGCACGCCGTCAACGCTCAGGCCATCGACCTGCTGCAGACTGCCCAGGTTGAAATAGGGCGCACCGGCAAAGGCATAGAAATAGCGCGACGAAGGACCGTAGACGGCGTCGATGAAGGCCAGGCCGAGCTGGGCCACATAGGTCTGCACCACCTGGCTGGCGAACACCGGACGCACCGTGGTCATCATCGCGGCATCGCCGTAGACGCTGCGGAAGATGTCGCTGATTTCCTTGCCGCGCTTGGCGATGCGCCGGTAGCCGATGACATCGACATGGGTCTTGCCGTCGTAGGCCAGCACCGATTTCGGGTTGTCGTAGAGCTCCTGGGTCGCGAGGTCGCGGTTGGTCCCGAACTGCTTGAACTGCGAATTCCAGAGTTCGTTGCTGTACTCGACGTAGATCTTGCTGCTGCCGTTGAGCGTCGATTTCAGCAGCCTGGCCAGCTGCAGCACATAGTCGTCGTCGGCAGCCACCGGGATGTTGATCCAGATGTCCTTTTGCGTCTGGTTCGCGAGCGCGATCACATGCTCCCAGGGTACTCCGGCGGCAGACATGTAGTGGCGGTTGAGTGGCGCGCGCGTGGCCCAGCTGGTGCTGAGATTGTTGTTGGCACGCACCCACTCCATGAAGCGCAGCACCTTGAAGCGCGCGATATGGTCGATGAACTCGTTCGTGAACAGCGGCGGGTTGAGGGCGTCGTAGCCAGGACGCACCACCTTCAGGTCCTTGATGCCAGCGCCGGTGTTCTTGAAGATCAGCACCATCTGCGCGCCGCTGGGATTGTCGGCATTGGGTCCACGCACCACATCGGCAGTGGTGCGGTTGAGCACGGTGTCGTAGCGCAGGTTCTCGACCCTGGTGTTGTACGACGCAGTCAGGCTCACGCTGGCCTGGCCGGTGAACGACAGCTTGTAGGTCCCCTCGAGGCCGGGAACGGCCATCAGGAAGAGGCCGAAATCGCCCGTCGGCCAGCCATCGCTGCCCACCGGCACGACATCGGTCGGTCCACCCCAGGGGCGATCGGTCGGACCGAAGGCACGCGCCTGCTTGACCAGATCGACGTAGACCGGCGTGTAGGCGTAATCGGTGATATTTGGCAGGTTGGCGCCCAGGTAGTCCGCGGGTACCGGCATGGAGGCCTGTGCCGCAACCGAAACCCGGTACTGCAACAGTCGCATGGCGGGCGTCTGCTCAGTGCATTGGGCGGCGACGGCGGCGCTGCGCTGAATGTATTCGGTGTGGGCCCCGGGCTCCGCAGGCGTGATGCCGAGCGTGAACTGGTCGCCCTTAACCGCCAGCACGGCGCCATCCTGCTTGACGCCGTTCTTGTACAGCACGCCGCCGCTGACCGAGAAACACAGGCCGGCGTCATCGGCTCCGGCCACCCAGGCCGGCGACAGGCTTTCCTGGCCGGGCAGGACGTTGTCTCTGGTGTATTTGTAACGGTCCAGCACCTGGTCGCTACCGCCCGAGCTGTCGACCCATTGCGCGAGATCGGTCCGGCTGTACAGCTGCTTGCCGTAGAACTGGTTCAGGTTGGTCGCGACCTGGCTGAAGTTGACCGCCAGCGCGGCCTGCTGCAACTGCTCGGTCACACTGCGGCCGAGCTTGATCGAGTTGTTGAGCTGGCCGTCGTCAGCGAGATCGGCACCGAGCTCGCCCAGGAAGGCCGTGACGCCACCCTCGCTTTTTCTCAGGTTGCCGACATGGGACACCAAGCCGGAGATCGCCGCCAGCGCCTGGTCGGCCTGGCGCGCCTGGCTCAGGTCCAGCTCCATGAAGTTGCCCGGTGCGCTCACGATGCCGGACAGCAGTTCGGCGCCATTGGCAATGCCCAGGGCATTGAGCAGCTCGCGCTGCGCCTGGACCCGCGCCGCGTTGAAGGCCATCACGGGCAAGCCGGTGACCAGCGCACGGATGCGCTCGGTCGTGACATCGCTGAGCACGTTGACGTTGACGGTCCGGTCCGCACCGACCGAGAGATCGCTGAGCCCGCGCAGCGCCACCCACTGCTCGCTCTTGCCGGTGACCTCGTTGAAGTAATAGCCCTGGGCGGTCGTCTCGAGATAAGGGCTGGTGAACTTGCTGGTCGGAAAGAAGGTGCCGCGGTCGTCCTTCGTTTCGTAGGTATAGCTCTTGCCGTTAGGCGCCAGCGCGTTGACGTCGAGCTCGTTGAGCGTGACCACCGAGCCGCGGGCCAGCGGCCCTTTCTGCGCCAGGCCGCTGTCGACCAGATAACCGTCAGCAGTCCGCTGGACCTGGCCATCGCCGCCGCCGCCACAGCCCGCGAGCACTGCGGCAAGCGTCACCGCGAGCGCCATCTTCTGCTTCTTGCTTACCTGCATGTCCAGCCTTTGATTTTAAAAACGCTCGTTCTCGCCCAGAAAACGCCACTGACCGAGAGGCAGGTTGCCCAGCAAGACGCGGCCGATGCGGATCCGCTTCAAGCCCACCACATGCAGCCCGACCTGCTCGCACATGCGGCGGATCTGGCGCTTCTTGCCTTCCTTGAGCACGAAGCGCAATTGATCCTCATTCTGCCACTCAACCTGTGCGGGTCGCAAGGGCTGGTCGTCCAGGCTCAGTCCGTGGCGCAGCAGCGCCAGCCGATCGGGCGGGAACACCGCCTGTGGATTCTGCACCACGACCCCTGCGCCCTTGGGGCCGTTGGGTGCCCAGTGCACGCGCACCAGGTATTCCTTCTCGATCTCGGAGTCCTCGCCGATCAGCGTCTTGGCCACGCGACCGTCCTGCGTCAGGATCAGCAGTCCGGTCGAATCGATGTCGAGCCGGCCGGCCGGTGCCAGCCCGCGCGTGTGGCCGGCCTCGAAGCGGCGCGGCGTACGGTCTTCCTGCCAGCGCGTGCGCGGCTGCACCAGCACGGCGGCGCTCTGGTGACCGTCCTCGGGCAGGCCGCTGACATAGCCGATCGGCTTGTGCAGCAGGATGGTGACGCGGGCACCCTGCTGGGCCGTGGCCTGCGGCGCGACCTCGATCTGGTCGAGCGCCGTGACCTGCTGGCCCATCTGCGCGGTCTTGCCGTTGACCTGGACCCAGCCGCGCTCGATCCACTCGTCGCCCTCGCGGCGCGAGCACAGGCCCAGATCGGACAGGCGTTTGTTCAGGCGGACCGGCTCGCTGTCGGACAACAGGCTCGAGCGCCGGGGGGCGGCTGGCCGCTGCAACGCCGGCTGCGCACGCGCTGGCGCTGGCTGGGGACGGGGAGACAGCGGCTTCTGGGCGGGCGAGCGGGACGCCGGCGGGCGACCGGCAGCGGCCGTATCGCGCCAGTCGCGGGCAGCGGGGCGGGCGGCCTGGGTCGGCGCGGGGGTCGGTTTCTTGGGCAGGGACAGGGTCTTGGACATGGACGGCTCGCTGGTGCGTGAGGCTGAAATGTAGCAAGCCCCGGCGCTTTCGGGCGCAAGCTCGTCGATCTGCAGCGTGTTGCGCGCTACGACGGCGAGGCTGGGCAGCAAGACATCGGGTTCACTGGTGATCTCCAGTCATCGGGACTTTTGCTCTACCATTGCCAAATAACTAACTAGGAGATGACATGAAACGCCTGACCGTACTCGCACTCTCGATGCTCGCCGGCCTGGCCCAGGCCCAGAGCTTTCCGAGCAAGAACATCAGCATCGTCGTACCCTTTGCGGCTGGCGGCCCGACCGACCGCGTCGCGCGCGACCTGGCCGAGTCGCTGCGCAAGCCGCTGGGAGCGACCATCGTGATCGAGAACGCGGCCGGTGCCGGCAGCACGATCGGCACTGCCAAGGTCGCGCGTGCCACCCCTGACGGCTACACCCTGCTGCTGACACATATCGGCATGGCATCGACCCCGGCCCTGTACCGCAAGCTGGCCTACAAGCCGCTGGAAGACTTCGAGTTCCTGGGCATCATCAACGACGTGCCGATGACGCTGATCGGCAAGCCACAGCTGCCGGCGACCACCTACCGCGACTTCGAGAACTACATCCGGTCCAACTCCGGCAAGCTCAACCTCGCGCATGCCGGCCTGGGATCGGCCTCGCACCTGTGCGGCCTGATGTGGCAGCACGCGATCAAGCTCAACACCGCGATGACCACCGTTCCGTTCGGCGGCACGGCGCCCGCCATGACGGCGCTGATGGGCGGCCAGGTCGACGTGATGTGCGACCAGACCACCAACACCACCAGCCAGATCGAGGCGGGCCGGGTCAAGGCCTTCGCGGTCACGACCGCCAAGCCGCTGAGCAACCACAAGCTGCTGAAGGACTATCCGACGCTGGCCGAGATGGGACTGAAGAACTTCAACCTGACGATCTGGCACGGTCTCTATGCGCCCAAGGGCACGCCGGCGGCCGTGATCAAGAAGATCAACGACGCGCTGAAGGTGGCGCTCAAGGACCCCGAGTTCATCAAGCGCCAGGAAGCGCTGGGTGCCATCGTCGCGACCGACAAGCGGATCGAGCCGGCCGAACACAAGGCCTTCGTTGCCGACCAGATCAACAAGCTCAAGACCGTGATCGACGCGGCCGGCCAGTACGCCGACTGATCAGACAGGCTTTGCCCAACGGAACCCGCGCGGCTCCGGCCAAGAACCAGCCCCGGCCTGTGCCGGGGCTTTTTCATGACCATCGACCGGGCTCAGACGCCCCAGATGATCTCGGTGTGTTCGCGCAGGCTGTGTTGCAGCAGGTCGATGAAGGGCGCGACCCGCACGCGCAAGGTGATGCGGTCCGAATCGGGCGTGTCCTCGTCGCGCGCGAGCGCCTCCTGGATCTCGCGCTGGAGCTCGGCTTCCTCCTCGAACACCGCATCCTGCAGGGTCTTGATCGCCGCCGGGATCTGCTCCGGCAGGATGATGCCCGGGCCTGCCGGGTCCTTGCCCAGGATCTCGAGCAACTGCTTGCCGTTGGGCTGCAGCATCACGACATCGCCACTGGCCTTGGACTTGAAACGGTACAGCATGATCGCCTCTCCTTCTTTCGTTGCTATTGAGCTTGCCTGAGCCCATTGTGGCACTGTTGCGCCGCGCTGGGAAACGCTGCAAGGCAAGGCGAAAAAGGCCAGGAAAGCTCGCCAGCTTGGCTGATGGACGGCAAAACGGCCCGCCAGCCTGGGCTGGACGGGCCGTCCGGTCATGCCGGGTGTCTGGCGTTATGGGGCCAGCTGGCGATCAGCGGTTGTAGGCGGTTTCGCCGTGGCTGCTGATGTCCAGGCCCTCGCGCTCGGATTCCTCGCTGACGCGCAGACCGACCAGCAGATCCACCACCTTGAAGGCGACCACCGAGACCACGCCCGACCAGAGGATGGTCAGCAGCACGGCCTTGGCCTGGATCCAGACCTGGGAGGCGATCGAGTAGTCGGCAGCGGTGACCATGGTCGCGGTGGACCAGTCGGCGACGAAGCCGGGGCCACCGAGGGCCGGGCTGTTGAAGACGCCGGTCAGCAGGGCACCCATGATGCCGCAGACGCCGTGCACGCCGAACACGTCGAGCGAGTCGTCCGCGCCGAGCAGCTTCTTGAGGCCGTTGACGCCCCACAGGCCGGCAAAGCCGGACAGCAGGCCGATCACCAGCGCGCCACCGATGCCGACGTTGCCGGCAGCCGGGGTGATGGCCACCAGGCCGGCGACGGCGCCGGAAGCGGCGCCCAGCATCGAGGCCTTGCCGCGCAGCAGGGCTTCGGCCAACGACCAGGACAGCACGGCGGCGGCGGTGGCAGCGAAGGTGTTGATGAAGGCCAGGCCGGCAAAGCCGTTGGCTTCCAGTGCCGAGCCGGCGTTGAAGCCGAACCAGCCCACCCACAGCAGCGAGGCGCCGACCATGGTCAGGGTCAGGCTGTGCGGAGCCATCGACTCACGACCGTAGCCGATGCGCTTGCCGACCATGTAGGAACCGACCAGACCCGCGACAGCGGCGTTGATGTGCACCACGGTGCCGCCCGCGAAGTCGAGCGCGCCCCACTGCCAGAGCAGGCCGGCCTTGCTGGTCATCTCGTCGATCACTTCCTTGCTGCTGTAGGCGTCCGGGCCCATCCAGAACCAGACCATGTGTGCGACCGGCAGGTAGCTGAAGGTGAACCAGATCGCGGTGAACAGCAGCACGGCCGAGAACTTCATGCGCTCGGCGAAGGCGCCCACGATCAGCGCGCAGGTGATGCCGGCGAAAGTGGCCTGGAAGGCGGCAAACACGATCTCGGGGATCACGACGCCCTTGCTGAAGGTCGCGGCATTGGCGAAGGTGCCAGCGGCGTTGTCCCAGATGCCCTTCATGAACAGCCGGTCGAGGCCGCCGATGAAGCTGCTGCCCTCGGTGAAGGCCAGGCTGTAGCCGTAGATGAACCACAGCACGACCGCGAGCGAGAACACCACCATGACCTGCATCAGGATGCTGAGCATGTTCTTGCTGCGCACCAGGCCGCCGTAGAACAGGGCCAGGCCAGGCACGGTCATCAGGATCACCAGCAAGGTGGAGACCATCATCCAGGCGGTATCACCCTTGTTGGGCACCGGCACCGCCGCTGCGGCAGCTGCCGTGGCTTCCGCCACCTGGGCAACGGCCGCGCTGGCCGCACCACCGTCCTGCGCGAAGGCGGCGGTCGCCCCCAGCGCCAAACCTAGACTCAATAGCAACTTTTTCATGTCCATGATCTCCTGATGGAATAAAGATTCAGAGTGCCTCGGAGCCGGTCTCGCCGGTGCGGATGCGCACGACCTGCTCGATCGGGAAGACAAAGATCTTGCCGTCACCAATCTTGCCGGTGCGGGCAGCGCTCTCGATCGCCTCGATCACCTGCTCGACCAGCGCGTCGGTGACGGCCGCCTCGACCTTGACCTTGGGCAGGAAATCGACGACATACTCGGCGCCGCGATAGAGCTCGGTGTGGCCCTTCTGGCGCCCGAAACCCTTGACTTCGGTCACGGTGATGCCCTGCACGCCGATCTGGGACAGCGCCTCGCGCACCTCGTCGAGCTTGAAGGGTTTGATGATGGCAGAAACCAGTTTCATGATCGGCCTTTCTGTTGGCGTTGATGCAATGCCCAAGCTATGCAGGGAACGTGCCAGCCCGGCCTGCCGCCAGTGCAGCCGGTAAAAAATGCCCCGTCCGTCCTGCTGCCAGCTAAGATGAAACCATTGTCGCGTTGAATTCACCAATTTGGTGCAATCCAGGACCTTGCAACGCAGGCAAGCCCGCGCAAACAGGGAGGGAGCCGAGATGAGTCTTGCTTTGGTGCAAAGCCGCACCCTGTTGGGGCTGCAGGCGCGGCCGGTGCAGGTCGAGGTGCATCTGGCCAACGGCCTGCCCAGCTTCACGCTGGTCGGACTGGCCGACACCGAGGTCAAGGAAGCGCGCGAGCGGGTGCGCTCGGCGATCCAGAACGCCGGGCTGGAGTTCCCGGGCAACAAGCGCATCACGGTCAACCTGGCGCCAGCCGACCTGCCCAAGGACTCGGGCCGCTTCGACCTGCCGATCGCGCTCGGCATCCTGGCCGCCAGCGGACAGATCGATGCCAGCCGGCTGGCCGGACATGAGTTCGCGGGTGAACTCTCGCTCGGCGGCGAGTTGCGCGCCATCCGCGGCGCGCTGGCGATGGGACTGGCGCTGCGCCAGGCTGGTGCAGCTGCCGCCACCCGGCTGGTACTGCCGCCCGATAGCGCCGAGGAAGCCGCACTGGCCAGGGGCGCCCAGGTCTGGCGCGCGCGCCATCTGCTCGATGTCGCGCGCCAGTTCGCACCGGCCGGCAGCGCACTGGCCGAAGCCGCCACCGATGACGAGGGCTGGCACCGGGTCGAGGCCAAGACCCTGCGACCCGCCGCCGCCGGTCCCGACCTGGCCGATGTCAGGGGCCAGGCGGCGGCGCGGCGCGCGCTCGAGATCGCCGCGGCCGGCGGCCACAGTCTGCTGCTGGTCGGCGCGCCCGGCTCGGGCAAGTCGATGCTGGCGCAACGCCTGGCGGGCCTGCTGCCGCCTTTGAGCGACGAGCAAGCACTGGAAACAGCAGCGGTGGCCTCGCTGGCCGGACGCTTCGTCTTCGAGCACTGGGGAGCACGGCCGACCTGCGCGCCGCACCACAGCGCCAGCGCGGTCGCCCTGGTCGGCGGCGGCTCACCGCCGCGCCCGGGCGAGATCTCGCTCGCGCACCATGGCATTTTGTTCTTGGACGAACTGCCCGAGTTCCCGCGCAGCGCGCTCGAGGCCTTGCGCGAGCCGCTCGAGTCGGGCCTGATCCGGATCTCGCGCGCGGCACGCCAGACCGAATTTCCGGCCCGCTTCCAGCTCGTCGCGGCCATGAACCCCTGCCCCTGCGGCTACCTGGGCTCGAGCGTGCGGGCCTGCCGCTGCACGCCGGACCAGGTCGCGCGCTACCAGGGCAAGCTCAGCGGCCCGCTGCTCGACCGCATCGACCTGCAGGTCGAGGTGCCAGCCCTGCCGGCGCAGGAGCTGCTGGGCGCTGCGCCCGGCGAAGCCAGTGCCCGGGTGCGCGAGCGCGTGCTGGCCGCGCGCGAGCGGGCCGAACGTCGCCAGGGCCAGTCCAACCAGCAACTCGAAGGCAGCGCGCTGGCGCAACATGCCGCACTGGATGACGCAGCAACCCAGTTCCTGCAGAAGGCGGCGAGCCGGCTCGGCTGGTCGGGGCGCGCGACGCACCGGGCGCTGCGCGTCGCGCGCACGATTGCCGACCTGGCCGGCTCGGAGCGGATCGAGGTCGCGCATCTGGCCGAGGCGATGCAGTACCGCCGGGGACTGATCGGCAACGGCTGAAACGCCGACGGCCGGAGCGAGCCGGCCGTCTGGTCACAGTCAGTGGCGGGATAGCCCCGCCGATGGCTTACAGGTTCGGCGCCAGCAGCCGCTCGAGCTCGGCTTCCGGCAGGCCACGGCGCTGTGCCATGTCCTGCAGCTGGTCGCGACCGATCTTGCCGACGTTGAAGTAGCAGCTCTCGGGGTGCGCGAGGTAGAAGCCGCTGACGCTGGCCGCCGGCGTCATCGCCAGGCTGTCGGTCAGGCCCATGCCGATGTCCTCGCAATGCAGCAGCTCGAACATCGCGCGCTTGACCGAATGGTCCGGGCAGGCCGGGTAGCCGGGCGCCGGGCGTATGCCCTGGTACTGCTCGGCGATCAGCTGCTCGCGGCTCAGCGCCTCGTGCGGCGCATAACCCCAGAGGTCGGAGCGCACGCGCTGGTGCAGGCATTCGGCGAAGGCCTCGGCCAGGCGGTCGGCCAGCGCCTTGAGCATGATCGCGCTGTAGTCGTCCTGCGCGGCCTCGAAAGCCTCGGCCCGCTTGTCGGCGCCGATGCCGGCCGTGACCGCGAACAGGCCGACGTAATCGGCGACGCCGCTGCCCTGGGGCGCGACGAAATCGGACAGGCAGCGGCTCGGGCGCATCACCGGTTTGCCATCCGGGCCGTCGATTTCCTGCTTCTCGGTCTGCTGGCGCATGCCGTGCCAGGTCAGCGCGACCTGGCTGCGACCCTCGTCGGCATAGAGCTCGATGTCGTCGCCGACGCTGTTGGCCGGATAGAGCCCCAGCACCGCGTTGGCGCTGAGCCAGCGGCCTTCGACGATCTTCTTGAGCATGGCCTGGGCGTCGGCGAACACCTTGCGCGCCTGCTCGCCAACGATCTCGTCGTCCAGGATCGCGGGATAAGGCCCGGCCAGATCCCAGGTCTGGAAGAACGGCGCCCAGTCGATGTACTGGGCCAGTTCGGCCAGGTCGAAGTTCTTGAACAGGCGCCGGCCGGTGAACTTGGGCGCCACCGGCGCATAGTTGTCCCAGTCGATCGGCGCCTTGTTGGCGCGCGCCTTGGCCAACGGCCAGAGCGGGGTCTGCTTCTTGTTGGCGTGCTGCTGGCGCACCTTCTCGTAATCAGCGCCAAGCTCGGCCAGGTAGGCATCCTTGCCGTCGCCCAGCAGGCCCTGCGCCACCGCGACGCTGCGCGAGGCGTCGGGCACATAGACCACCGGACCGCTGTAGTGCGGCGCGATCTTGACCGCAGTGTGCACGCGCGAGCAGGTGGCGCCGCCGATCAGCAACGGAAGGCCGCGCTCGCGGAAATACGGGTCCTTTTCCATCTCGGCGGCGACATACTGCATCTCCTCGAGGCTGGGCGTGATCAGTCCCGACAGACCGACGATGTCGGCATTGACTTCCTTGGCCTTGGCCAGGATCTCGTGGCAGGGCACCATCACGCCCATGTTGACGACGTCGAAGTTGTTGCACTGCAGGACGACGGTCACGATGTTCTTGCCGATGTCGTGCACATCGCCCTTGACGGTCGCGATCACGATCTTGCCCTTGGACTTGACGTCGCCACCGGCGGCCTGCAGGCGCAGCTTTTCTTCCTCGATATAGGGCACGAGATGCGCCACCGCCTGCTTCATGACGCGGGCCGACTTGACCACCTGGGGCAGGAACATCTTGCCCTGGCCGAACAGGTCGCCGACCACGTTCATGCCGTCCATCAGCGGACCTTCGATCACGTGCAGCGGGCGGCCGCCGTCGGCACGCAGCGCCTGCCACATCTCCTCGGTGTCCTCGGTGATGAACTCGTTCTGGCCAAGCACCAGCGCATGCTTGAGGCGCTCGCGCACCGGCAGCGCGCGCCAGGCGTACTTGGCGCTGTCGTCCTTGGCCGCGCCCTTGACGTTCTCGGCGATCTCGAGCAGGCGCTCGGTCGAGTCCGGGCGGCGGTTCAGCACCACGTCCTCGACCCGCTCGCGCAGCTCGGCGTCGAGCTCGTCGTAGACACCGACCATGCCGGCGTTGACGATTCCCATGTCCATGCCGGCCTGGATCGCGTGGTACAGGAACACGGTGTGGATCGCCTCGCGCACCGGCTCGTTGCCGCGGAAGCTGAAACTCACGTTGGACACGCCGCCCGAGACCTTGGCGCCCGGCAGGTTCTGCTTGATCCAGCGCGTGGCGTTGATGAAGTCGACCGCGTAGTTGTCATGCTCCTCGATGCCGGTGGCGATCGCGAAGATGTTCGGGTCGAAGATGATGTCCTCGGGCGGGAAACCGACCTCGTCGACCAGGATGCGATAGGCCCGCTCGCAGATCTCGACCTTGCGCTGGTAGGTGTCGGCCTGGCCTTTTTCGTCGAAGGCCATCACGACGGTGGCGGCGCCATAGCGCTGGACCAGCTTGGCCTGGCGCTTGAACTCCTCGACCCCCTCCTTCATGCTGATCGAGTTGACCACGCCCTTGCCCTGGACGCAGCGCAGGCCGGCCTCGATCACGCTCCACTTGGAGCTGTCGATCATGACCGGCACGCGCGCGATGTCGGGCTCGCTCGCCATCAGGTTCAGGAAGCGCACCATCGCGGCCTGGCTGTCGAGCATGGCCTCGTCCATGTTGACGTCGACAATCTGGGCACCGTTCTCGACCTGCTGGCGCGCCACGACCAGCGCTTGCTCGTACTGACCGTTGAGGATCATGCGCGCGAACGCCTTCGATCCGGTGACGTTGGTGCGCTCGCCGATGTTGACGAACAGGCTGCCCTCGCCAATCACGAGCGGCTCGAGGCCGGACAGCAGCATGGGCGGGACAAGAGGGGCAACCGCAGCAGCGGCCAGCTTGGTTTCGTTCACGGAAGAATTGAGATGGGGCACGGCACTCACCTGGAAGGCTAATGAAAATCCGGCAAGCGCCGTTAAAGACAGGAGAACCCAAGCCTGACGTCGCGATTGACCTCTTGCGGGAAGTCAGATAATCGGACGCTGCAGCGCTTGTTGGGAAAGATCGATTTTATTCGAGCGACTCAGCGGCAGGTAAGCTCCCCGTAAACACCTCACGGCCCCTGCCGAAAAAGCCCCCCTCCCGGATTCCCGGCATGAACCTCGCGCACAGCCACTCCACCCTCCAATGCCTGACCGCGATTGCCCAGCACCACGGCATCCAGGCCCTGCCCGAGCGGCTGGTGCATGAATACGCGCTCGACGCCAGCGAACCCGACGACCGGCTGCTGCTGCGCATGGCCACCGATCTGGGCTTCAAGGCGCAGCGCGTCGACTCCAGCTGGAACGAGCTGGTCGAGCTCAAGGACATCTTTCCGCTGCTGGCGCGTCGGCGCGACGGCAGCTCGGTCATCATCGCCGGCGTGCAGCCGGGCGACAACGGCCCGAGGCTGGCCGTGCTTGATCCGCTGACCGGCAGCGGCCAGATCGGTCTGGTCGAGCAGGCCGACTTCCTGTCCAGCTGGTCCGGTACGCTGGTGCTGCTCAAGCGCCAGCACAAGCTGCTCGACGAGAACCAGCCGTTCGGACTGCGCTGGTTCATCCCCGAGATCCTGCGCCAGCGCAAGGCCTTCCGCGACATCGCGATCACCGCCGTCATGCTGCAGCTGCTCGGCATGGGCATGCCGATCTTCTCGCAGCTGATCATCGACAAGGTGCTGGTGCACGAGAGCTACTCGACCCTGACCGTGCTGACGGTGGCCATCGTCGGCCTGCTGCTGTTCGAGGCCGGCTTCGGCTTCATGCGCCAGACCCTGCTGCTGCACGCGACCAACGTGATCGACATCCGGCTGGCACGACGCACCTTCGGCAAGCTGCTGTCGCTGCCGATCGAGTATTTCGAGAGCCACACCGCCGGCGTCATCGTGCGCCACATGCAGCAGGTGCAATCGATCCGGGGCTTCCTGACCGGGCAGCTGTTCTTCACCGCGCTCGATGCCATCGGCCTGATCCTGTTCATCCCGCTGCTGGTGTCCTACAGCGGCAAGCTCGCGGCCGTGGTGTTCGGCTTCTCGGCGCTGATGGCGCTGATCGTGGTGCTGCTGATCAAGCCCTTCAACACCCGGCTGCAGGCGCTCTACAACGCCGAAGGCACGCGCCAGTCGATGCTGGTCGAGACCATCCACGGCATGCGCACCGTCAAGTCGCTGGCGATCGAGCCCAAGCAGCGCAAGCTCTGGGACCAGTACTCGGCCACCAGCATCCAGATGCATTTCGGCGTCGGCCGCATGTCGATCGCCGCCAGCACCGTGACCCAGTTGCTGGAAAAGCTCATGATGGTCAGCGTGATAGCGATCGGCGCGCTCGATGTCTTCAGCCTGGAGCTGACCGTCGGCGCGCTGATCGCGTTCCAGATGATGTCGAATCGCGTGGTCGGCCCGCTGGTGCAGATCGTCGGTCTGGTGCACCAGTACCAGGAAACGGCGCTGTCGGTCAAGATGCTGGGCGAGGTCATGAACCACCCGCCCGAGCGCAGGTCCTCGGGCGGTCTGCGCCCGGCCTTCAAGGGTCAGATCGCGCTCGACGGTGTCACCTTCCGCTATCCCGGCGCCAGCACGACCGCGCTCGACCGCATCAACCTGAACATCGCGCCCGGCACCGTGGTCGGCGTGGTCGGGCGCAGCGGCTCGGGCAAGACCACCTTCACGCGCCTGATCCAGGGCCTCTATCCGGTGCAGGAGGGCGTGGTGCGCTTCGACGGCGTCGATATCCGCGAAATCGACCTGGCCCATCTGCGCCGCAGCATCGGCGTGGTGCTGCAGGACAACTTCATGTTCCGCGGCAGCGTGCGCGAGAACATCGCGATGGCACGCCCCGATGCCAGCTTCGAGCAGATCGTGGCCGCAGCCCAGGCCGCCGGCGCCGACGAGTTCATCGAGCGCCTGCCGCAGGGCTACGACACCCTGCTGGAGGAAAACGCCGGCAACCTGTCGGGCGGCCAGCGCCAGCGACTGGCGATCGCGCGCGCGCTGCTGCCCTCGCCGCGCATCCTGATCCTCGACGAGGCCTCGAGCGCGCTCGACCCCGAGAGCGAGGCCATCTTCATCCGCAACCTCGGTCGCATTGCGGCCGGCCGCACGGTGATCATCGTCAGCCACCGCCTGTCCACCCTGGTCCATGCCGACCAGATCTTCGTCTTCGAGCGCGGTCATCTGGATGATGCCGGCCCCCACAGCGCCCTGCTGGGCCGCTGCGAGCCCTACACCGACCTATGGAACCAGCAAACCAGCCACCTGTGAAACCCGTCGAGTCGCGCGGCAAGACCGGCAACTGGCGCACCGAGTTCCTGCCCGATGCGGACGCGCTCGAACGCAAGCCGCTACCGGGCGGCCTGTCGGCCACCCTCTACCTGCTGGTCGGGCTGGTCGTCGCCACCCTGGTCTGGGCCAGCTGGTTCGAGATCGACCAGGTCGTGACCGCGCGCGGCAAGCTGGTCACGGCCCAGCCCAATATCGTGCTGCAGCCGCTCGAAACCGCGCAGATCAGCGAGCTCAAGGTCCAGGCCGGCCAGATCGTCAAGAAGGGCCAGGTGCTGGCCGTGCTCGACCCGACCTTCATCACCGCCGACCTGACCCAGGCCCAGGACCGGCTCAAGAGCCTGGACGCCGAGGTGCAACGCGTCGAGCAGGAACTGGCCGGCAAGACCGCCACGCCGCAAGGCCGGAACCGGGACGAGCAACTGCAGGCGCAACTGCAAGGTGAACGCCGGGCCAGCTACCAGGCCAGGCTGCTGCGCCTCGATGAGAGCATCGGGCGCAACAAGGCTGCCATCGTCACCAACAGCCAGGACATCCAGAGCCTGGAGGGACGCGTCAAGTCGCTGCTCGACATCGAGCGCATGAACGAGAAGCTGACGCAGCAGCAGTTCCAGTCGAACATGAAGCTGCTCGAGAGCCGCGAGCGGCGCCAGGAGGTCGAACGCGAACTGATCAGCGCGCGCAACCGCAGCGTCGAACTCAAGCGCCAGCTGGCCGAGGCCGAGGCCGAGAAAGCCAGCTTCAGCCGCGAGTGGCGCCAGAAATCGACCGAGGAGCTGGTGGCCGTGCGGCGCGAACGCGACAGCGTGGCCGAACAGGTCAAGAAGGCCGAGCGCCGCAGCCGCCTGATCGAACTGGTGGCGCCGAGCGACGCCGTGGTGCTCGAGATCGCCGCGCGCTCGACCGGCTCGATCATCCGCGAGGCCGAACCGCTGGTCACGCTGGTGCCGCTGGGCGAAACCCTGGAAGCCGAGGTGCAGATCGAGGCCCAGGATGTCGGCTACGTCAAGCTCGACGACCCGGTGCGCCTGAAGATCGATGCCTTCCCGTTCCAGAAACATGGCCTGATCAAGGGCAAGCTGGAAAAGCTCGGCCGCGACGCCTTCACCCAGCAAGCCGGCAAGTCCGGCGCGCCCTACTACCTGGGACGCGCCAGGCTGGAACAGAACGAACTGCGCAACCTGCCGCGCAACGCCCCGTTGATCCCCGGCATGACGCTAAGCGCCGAGATCGTGGTCGGCAAGCGTTCGGTCATGTCCTATGTGATGTACCCGATCATGCGCGGCTTGAGCGAGGCGGCGAGGGAGCCGTGACAGGGCAGCTGGCAGGCTGTGACAAACTCTGATCCTGCTCATGCCGTAAGCTTGGAAAGCCAAGCCCAGGAATTCCAACATCATGAAAATCCAAGACATACCCGTCATCACCGTCTCCTACAACACACCTGATTTCATCAGAAACCTGTTGACTTCGTTCCGGGAGAAATATCCGAACCCGTACTACATCATCGACGGTTCAGACTCCGAAAACTTGGAAGAAATCAGGAAAATAGCGTCAGAATTCAAGGGTGTAGAAGTCATCGGATTTGGATACAACATCCATCACGGTCCGGGCATGAGCTGGGCCATCCAGAACCTTCCGATCAAGGGCCCGGTCCTGTTCCTGGATTCGGACATGGAAGTCCTTCATGCTGGCTTTCTCGAGTCGCTGGCAGAAAAGCTGAAACCCGGCATGTATGGCGTGGGCGGAATTGGCTACACGGATAGAAACGGGTTCGACATCAGTTACAGGGAGGATGCCATCCAGTATCTGCATCCCGGCTGCATGCTATGCAACATGGATATTGTTCGGCAGTGGCCGCTACCGATCAAGCATGGTGCGCCAATGATAGAGGCCATGCTGGCCTTGCACGACAGCGGACAGCCGGATCTGATCGGCAACGTGGAGTGGGTACTCAACGACGTGCGCATGGGCACCGAAAAAATTTACCTGGATCACAAAGGGCAAGGCACCGTCGTCAAAACAGGTGGCTACCACCTTGAAGAATGGTCGCAGAAAGTTCAAGAACAGCACAAGAAGCCCAACTACTCGGCAGGACTTGACAGCTACAACCGCGATCTCCTGGCATTCATCCCTAAAAATGCTCGGCATGTGGTCGAAGTGGGTTGCAACTGTGGCGCACTGGCAGCTGCCTACAAGGCGATCAACCCAGGATGCACCTACGACGGAATAGAACTGGACAAGCAGGCGGCACAAGCGGCCCGGGATCATTGCGACAAGGTGCTTGAACTCGACATCGAATCGGTGGGAACCGAATTCTTTGGCAAGTTTGCACAGGCAGACTGCTGGGTGTTCGGCGACGTGCTGGAACATTTAAAGAATCCGTGGCAAGTCCTCGCACGGATTCGCAGCGTCATGCCAGAAGATGGAATGATCGTCGCTTGCATTCCCAACGCACAGCACTGGAGCGTGCAGGCCAAGCTCAGCATCGGCGACTTCCGCTACCAGGACGGCGGCCTGATGGACCGGACTCACCTGCGCTGGTTCACGCGGGCAACGATATTCGAGCTCTTCGCGCAAGCCGGCTTTCAGGTGGTCGCAGGCAAGCCGAGGATTTTTGACGAACCCATGCGCGATCAGATCATGCCTGCCATCAGACTGATGGCTCAACTCACGGGAGCCGATCCCGACGTGGCAGCCAACGACTCGATGCCCTTGCAATACATCGTCAGGGCCGTGCCGGTCACGCCAAACGGATCAAATTCCTGACACCAAGGAGGCAGATTCGAGCTGATCCCGACCCGGATCAGCTTGATGATTCCGGGACCTTGCCGATGACTCGCGCAGGGTTACCCGCGATCACCGAGAGCGGTGGCGCAACAAAAGAAGGTGGAACGACACAACCCGCCGAGATGATGCAGCCATCACCGATGGTCGCACCTTTGAGGATCGTGACACGGGCCCCGATGAACACATCGTCACCGATCACCACCGGTCGCGGATCATCATCGGGCAGGCTCCGACGCTCCAGGACCAACTGATGGGAATTGCTGTCCATGATCTGGAGCTCAGGACCGAAAAGTCCGCGTCGACCGATCCTGATGCTCGCCCCCTCGGACAGGATGAAAGCCGAGTTGTTGATCACGGTTCCATCGCCAATTTCTATCAGCGAATCAGGCGTCCTGGACTCGACATAGCTGCATGAGTGGTTTCCAGGGGAACGTGGTACGCCAAACACCGTCCTTGGAGCAAGACGAATCCTGCCCGCGCCCCTGAACACCGTCGGCGTCAGCACGTTGATGGTTCTGGCGGCACCCGGCTCGACATCGAATATTTCGAGCCGTCCTTTGTCTGACACATGGAAGAAATAATGTATCAGCAGCCCTCGAACCAGGCCTTCCAGCACGCTCGGCTCGGAGGATGAAACGGCCTTTCGGCACAGTTCGAATCTTTTCTGAATCATAAATCCGAACATCTCCATCAGTAGCCATTTTTGGCCAGAAACCTCTGCCAGCAGCTCAGGAACTCATCTTCCGAACCCGGCATGTCGAGCGCAAGCCTGGGTAGAATGGCACGAAAATCGACCATGTCATCCTGCGTGGCATACCAATAATTCAGGACATTGGCGATCGTTCCGAAACAATGCATGGCTTGCTCGCCGCTGATCTTTCCGATGCGTCGCCCACTGATGGCCAGCGCCACGTAAGCGAGCATGGCCGCCTTCATGATCGGGCTGTAGGTTTGTGCCGAGTTCTGATCCGGCCCTTTCCTGAAATACCCCAGATGGTCCTGGATATGGCAGATCGGCCTGACCAGGCTCGCCGCCAGAAAAGCCCCGAGATCCCACAGTCCGGCGTAGGAAACGCCCGCGATGGCCGGCTTCAGGACAACTTCGCTGCAGTCGCCACGAAACACCACATTGGAAAACTCCCCGAACCAGTTCTTGCATTCCGCCACCGTGCTCATGAACGCCACGTCGGCATTCAGCGACAGGAACCGGTTCACGGAATTTGTCACGGCGGGTGGCACCGGCTGGCCACGCAGCGGCTGCCCCGCTTCATTGCTCTCCCAGCGCCTGCTGATCGAGCAGGAGAAATCTCCGGACAGGTGAGCAACGAGGTGACGCTCGTAGAACTCGGGGAATATCACATCGTCGTCGAGCAATATGTGGAACAGCTCCGACGCCCCGCCCCAGACATTGACCAGATGCTTGAAATTTTCGAATGCGCCGTTGCGAGGACCCGGCATGACTTCGATCGCCAGGCCGGCGCGCAACGGCTCCAACTCATCCGACAGCAGCCGCTCAGCAAACACCCCACCCGGACTGTCATCTGAAAAGATGATCCGAGTCGGCTTCACTGTTTGCGACTGCAGTCCCAGCAGCAGTGGTTCGACATACTTGACCTTGTATGCCGGTATCAAGGTGCAGATTCTCATCGCAGCGTCATCCTTCAGGTGGTCATCGCATCGAAAGCCTTGCGAACGGCATCGATCACGATCCCGGTGGCCTCGGCGGTCTGGGCCGGCCCCATCGGCAGACTGAGCACATGGTCGTGCAGGGCTTCGGACCGCGGGAAGCTGCCCTGCTTGAACCCCAGGGGCGCATAGGCCGACTGCAAATGCGGCGGAATGGGATAGTGGATCATCGTCGCCACGCCAGCCTGGGTCAGAAGGTTCTGCAAGGCGTCGCGTTCGCGGTGCTGGACCACATACAGATGCCACACCGGATCGGCCCATTCGGGCACATGCGGCAAGGTCAGACCCGTCGCAGCCAAGCCATCCTGATACAAGCGCGCGGTGGCGCCACGTCGAGCGTTCCAGTCATCCAGGTGCGCGAGCTTGACGCGCAAGATGGCGGCCTGGATCGGATCGAGGCGGCTGTTGTAGCCCTGGACCTCGTTGACATACTTCACCCGGGAACCGTAGTTGCGCAACACCCGGATCCGATCGGCGATCCGTTCGTCATGGGTCGTCACGGCGCCACCGTCCCCCATCGCCCCCAGATTCTTTCCCGGGTAGAAGCTCCACGCCACGGCATCGCCATGCGCCCCCAACCGGCGGCCCTTGTAGCGCGCGCCATGGGCCTGGGCACCGTCTTCGAGTACCAGCAGTCCATGCTTTCTGGCCAGCGCAAGGATGGGGTCCATGTCGGCCGGTTGCCCATACAAATGCACGGGCAGGATGACCTTGGTGCGCGGGGTAATGGCCGCCTCGATCAAGGCCGGATCGATGTTGCAAGTCCGACAGTCCGGCTCGACGGGAACGGGAGTGGCACCACAATGGCT
The DNA here is from genome assembly GCA_026400105.1 of Burkholderiales bacterium. Classification (GTDB taxonomy): domain Bacteria; phylum Pseudomonadota; class Gammaproteobacteria; order Burkholderiales; family Burkholderiaceae_C; genus Malikia. The sequence goes on along the minus strand of JAPLPQ010000092.1, from coordinate 4,572 downwards.
GACAGCCAGCCAGGTGGCGATGTAGGTATTGCTCGGAACGATGACCTCGTCGCCCGGCCCCACCTCCATGGCCCGCAGGGCCAGATAAAGTGCATCGAGTCCATTGGCGACACCGACGCAATGCGTAGCAGCGCAATAATCGGCGTAATCCGATTCAAAGCCATCGACCTCGGAACCACCAATGTACCAGCCCGAATCCAGCACTCGGGCGACCGCGCCATCGATCTCGGACTTCAGTTCGGTGTAGGAAGCCTTCAGGTCCAGAAAAGGAATCATGCCCCTGCTCCCACGAGTCGTCTGAATTCAGAATAATCACGGATGTAATCCGCGCTATCATAATAATGAGAGGCGAATACCAACAGCACAGCATCCGCCGAGTACTTGTACTGGATGCCCCAGATCATGGGAGGCAAGTGAATGCCGACATCGGGCTTGTCGAGCAGGAATTCCTGCCGGTTGTGGCCATCGTCGGCAACGACAGCACAACTCCCGCGCACGCAGATCAGGAACTGATGGCATTCCCGGTGCGCATGCTCGCCTCGGGTTTCCGCGCTTGGAACGTCGAAAACCATGAAATACCGTCTGACCGCGAAAGGGATGGTCCGTTCGAACTCGCCGACCGTCAAACTGCCGCGAATGTCAGCCACACGCGGCATCTGGTACAAACCGACGCCGGCCACCCGGGTTTCGACAGTCCCCGTCTCCCGCCTTTCGGCCGACAGATAGCCGGAGGCTTCTTGTTCGGCATCCACGTAACCCACGATCCTGGCCGGGTTGCCAACCACGACGGCATTCGGCGGCACGGACCGGGTAACGACGGCGCCCGCAGCCACCATGGCATTGGCCCCGATGGTGATACCGGGAAGGATGACCGCCCCGGCACCGATCGAGGCACCATCCTCGAGAATGGTCTGAAGAAATTTCTCTGGCCTGCGACGACTGCGCGGAAACCTGTCGTTGGCAAATGACGCATTGGGTCCGATGAAAACATCGTTGCCAACACGCAACCCATCCCAGAGCTGCACACCGCTCTTGACGGTCACACGGTCGCCGATGACCACATCGCCCTCGATCAGGCAGTGCGCGCAGATGTTGCACTCATGGCCGATCGTCGCCCCCGGCAGGATCACGACATACTGCCAGACTCTGCTGCCTGCGCCAATCAATTCCGCACTGACATCAGCCAGAGGGTGGATGAAATAATCACTCAATTCTGTTCCCCTCTTCATGGACGGTGCAAAGTATCGCTCAGGGCATGTTCCAGATCGCGCACCAGCTGGAGGACATCGAACAAGGCATTTTCCGTTCGATACTGCGCCAGATAGCGCTTGTGGCTCGCGATCCGCTTCGGATTGCGCCCCAGCTGCACCGCCTTCCTCTCGTATTCCTCCAGGCTGAAGGTGATCAGGTCCGGCAGCCCCACCGCCGTCAGCAGGCTGCCGCACATGCGCGAGATATAGGTTCGGCCGGAACAGGTCAGGATCGGCGTGCCCATCCACAGGATGTCGTTGGCGGTGGTGCCGGCGTTGTAGGGCAAGGTGTCGAGGAACAGGTCCGGCAAGGCCAGCCGCGCCATGTATTCGGCCGGAAATGCCCGTCCGGCGAAGATCAGCCGCACCGGGTCGACGCCGTGGGCCTTGGCCTGGTCGCGCAGGTTCTGCTCCGACCAGCGGTTGTCGGCCATCAGCCACAGCACGCTATTGGGCACCTGGGTCAGGATGCGCATCCAGGTCGCGAATACCTCGGGCGTGATCTTGTAGTTGTTGTTGAACGCGGCAAAGACGAACCTGTCTTCCGGCAGGCCGCAGGCGGCGCGAGTCAGCGGCGGGCCCACCTCGCGCTGGCGGTCGCTGACCTGATAGCAGCGCGGCAAGCGCAGCGGCCTTTCGGTCATGAACGGTTCGAGCTCGGGCGGGAACACGAAATCGTCGGCCACGATGTAGTCGACCGTCGGCAGCGCCGAGGTACCCGGCAGGCCCAGATAGCTGACCTGCACCGCGCCGGCCGGGCGCGGCATCAGGATGTTGGGTCGAGCGCCCGAGGTCAGGCCCTGCAGATCAACCAGGATGTCGATGCCGCAGGCCTCGATCACCTGCGCCGCCTGCTCGTCGCTCAGGTGGCCGATGCGGACATGGTGGTCGAAGGCCTTGACGATGCGCTCGCGCAGCGGCGAGCCGTCATCCTTCGACCAGCAGAAGCCGAACACCTCGAACTTCTCGCGGTCATGCAACTCGAACAACTCGACCGTCAGCAGGCCGACCGCGTGCATGCAGAGATCGCCCGACAGGTAGCCGATGCGGATGCGCTCACCCGGTTGACGCACTCGGCGCGGCTTGCGCGGCACCGGTGCCTGCACCTTCTCGTGCACGAACTGGCGCGCGGCCAGCAATTGCAGCGCCGGATCGTCATAGGCCGCCAGCATCGCCAGCGCCGAGGTGGACAGCAGCTGGCGATTCACCGTCACATCGCCTATCGGCTGATACACCGGCCACTTGCACTGCTTTTGCCGGATATGCACATAATGCTGCAGCACCGCCGACTGGTCGGGCTCGACCTGCAGGCTGCGCGCCATATAGGCCTCGGCCTCGTCGTAGCGCTTGGCGGACTCCAACGCGCGGGCCAGATTGTTGAGCGCATGCAGTTGCAGCGCCACATCGGGCTGCGGCACCGATGCCAGCTCATCGAGCACCTGCTGCCACTGCGCCACCGCATCGTCGAGCTTGCCCTGATTCTCGAGCGCATGTCCCAGATTCAATCGGGCCTGCAACAGCGTGGGCTGCAGGCGCAAGGCTTCGCGGTACAGGGGCTCGGCCTCCTGCGGTTGCTGCAGGGAGCCATGCAGCACGCCCAGGTTGAACAGCGCCACATAGCGTAACGGATCGGCAACTCGGACCGCCAACCAGGCCCGGTACAGGGCGATGGCGACCGGCACCTGCCCCTGCTGCGACAACACGCCAGCCTGCGCCATCAGGTCGGTCAAGGACAAATCGGTCACGTCGGTGCGCATAAAGCCGTGTTCAGACATCAAACAGAACGCCCATGAAAAAACTCCAAGCGCGCCACGAAACCGCGGCAAGCCTGGAGTACGAGTATCGCCTCAACCGAGCCTGCTTGACGGCAGGCCCGGCATCGACTTACTTGGTTTTGATGCCATCGCTGGAAGCCAGCAGCGCCGTGGCCGACGGGTTGCCCACGCCACCCGACAGCAGGCTGTTGACCGCGCTGACACCCTGAGCCACCGGATTGGCACCCGTAGCAGCTTGCAGGCTGTAGTAGGTTTCCAGCTGCACGGCCATGGCCAAAGCCGGACTGCCCTGGCTAGCCGAGGCTGTCGGCGATAGCGAGGCCGTCGCCCCCGACTCGACCGCATCCGTTTCCAGATAGCTGCCCAGCGCCTGGGTCAACTCGGTCACGGAATTGCGCAACGCGTCCGGATCACCCTGGCGGAACCAGACGTCCACCATGTCGTGCGTGCCACCATCGGCAGATTCGTACGACGACACCAGGCCCAGCAGGTTGCCGTTGTCCATGGCAGTCGAAGACTGTGCCGACAGGTTCAGCGCCACGACGCCGTTGTCGCTCAGACTCGACAGTTCGCCGGCATCGGTCACGCCGTCCTGGTCGGCATCCTTCCAGATCGCCAGCTCGGCGAACGCCGCGTCGGCTGCCGTCAGGCGGCCGTCCGCGTTGCTGTCCAGCGCCCGCAGCGCGTTGAAACCGTCACCCGCTGCCTGGCCATCGACCTGGGTCGCAGAGCCGAACAGCTCGCGACCGTCGTTGATGACGCCATCCTGGTTCAGGTCGCGCACCAGCAGACCATCGGTCGCCGCCACCCAGCCAGTCTGGCGCGCCGTACCGGTTGCGGCCAGGTCGAAGCTCACGCCCTGAGCAACCGACAACGTGGTGACGCCGTCGCCGTTGAGGTCGAGGATGATGGGCGAAACAGCAGCCAGCGCGTTGACCTGTGCGGTGGACATTGCACCAATCGTATCGCCACTGAAAGCGGCTACCTGCGTCATCGACAAGGCGCTGATTTCAGCAGTCGTCAGTCCCGCCGCCTGAGCCGAGGTGATGCTGGCGATCTGCGCGGTCGTAAAAGCAGCCACGGCCGTGGTCGACAGCGCCGCCAGGTCGGCAGTCTGCAGCGCCTGGATCTGTACCGTCGTCAGTTCACTGACTTGCGCCGTCGTCAGACCGCCCATCTGCGCCGTCGCCAGGCCCTCGATCTGTGCCGTCGTCAGCGCCGCCACCTGATCTGTCGTCAGCAGCGCGATCTCGTCCGAGTTCAATGTGCCCAGCTGGTCCGTCGTCAGCGCCTGGATCTGCGTCGTCGTCAACGCCGCCACCGCCGCCGTGGTCAAGGCAGCGAAATCCGCCGTCTCCAGCTTTGCTACCTGCGTGACATCCAGCGCACGCACCTGTGCCGTCGTCAGACCGCCCATCTGCGCCGTCGCCAGCTTCACGATCTGGTCCGTCGTCAGCGCAGCCACCTGACTGGTCGTCAGCAGCGCGATCTCGTCCGAGTTCAGCGTGCCCAACTGGTCCGTCGTCAACGCCTGGATCTGCTCAGTC
>JAPLPQ010000018.1 GCA_026400105.1 Burkholderiales bacterium | reverse complement strand
TCGCCGTAGATGATGGCGGTGCGGTCGGGGTAGACCCGGGCGGCGCGTTCGAGGTAGCTGATCGGGGACAGGGCGACGAAATTGGCGTCGTTCTTGTCCAGCCCCTGGTCGTAGGGATTCAGTCGGGTCACGGTGTCTCCTGATGGCCTGCATCACCTCGGGCGGGTGACTTGCTGAAATGAATCTGTTTTCATGATTGAAAACATTCCTTGCGTCAGGCTGACAACGGTGCTGCATGAAAACCCTAGCTTGACGGGCTGCGGCGGGAGAGTTCCGGCGCGGTCCGGTCGCCGGACCGGGCGCGACAATGAAAAAAGCCGCTCCCGTTTCCGGTAGCGGCTTTTCGCTGGGTTGACTGTTCTACTGGCAGCGCACCCGGGGCAAACGCGGTTCTATCCTGGGATGGAACCGGGCGATTGTTGCCTGATTAGGCGGCGGCCAGGGCCAGTGCCTTGACCTTGGCGGACAGGCGGCTCTTGTCGCGAGCAGCCTTGTTCTTGTGGAAGATGCCCTTGTCGGCGATGGTGTCGACCACGGCTTGCATCTTGGCAAACAGTTCGGTGGCCTTGCTCTTGTCGCCGGTCAGGACAGCCTTCTCGACGTTCTTGACAGCGGTACGGTACTTGGAACGCAGCGAGGTGTTGGCGGCGTTCAGTTTGATATCCTGGCGGACGCGCTTGCGACCGGATGCCAGGCGGGGGTTCTTTTTCTTCGGCTTGGTTGCCATGATTGTGTTCCTTTGAGTTTGTGGATGTTGCCAGCGGAACCCAAGATTGTAGCGCCCCCGTAGCCGATCTGCCAAGCAGCAGAACCGCCATTCCAGCTCCAAATGTGGCTTCGATGTTGCGTCGCGGCACGGCGCGCAGCGAAGAATCGCTTTTTTGTCCCTCGTTTCTTCCCGAGGTGAGACAATAGAGGTTCAGATGACACAAGCTTTCTCAGAACTTTCGCTGGCTGAACCGCTGGCACGCGCCATCGCCGAGATGGGTTTCTCGGCCATGACTCCCATTCAGGCGCAAGCCATTCCGGTCGTGCTGCAAGGCCGCGACGTGATGGGAGCGGCGCAGACCGGCACCGGCAAGACGGCTGCCTTCTCGCTGCCCCTGTTGCAACGCATGCTCAAGCACGAGAACGCCTCGACCTCGCCCGCGCGCCACCCGGTGCGGGCGCTGGTGCTGCTGCCCACGCGTGAGCTGGCCGACCAGGTCGCGCAGCAGATCGCGCTCTATGCCAAGCACACCCAGCTGCGCAGCACGGTGGTGTTCGGCGGCATGGACATGAAGCCGCAGACCGCCGAGCTCAAGAAAGGCGTCGAGATCCTGGTTGCGACGCCGGGCCGCCTGCTCGACCATATCGAGGCCAAGAACTGCGTGCTGAACCAGGTCGAGTACGTGGTGCTCGACGAGGCCGACCGCATGCTCGACATCGGCTTCCTGCCCGACCTGCAGCGCATCCTGAGCTACCTGCCCAAGACCCGCACCACGCTGCTGTTCAGCGCCACCTTCTCGTCCGAGATCAAGCGCCTGGCCGGCAGCTATCTGCAGGATCCGGTCACGATCGAGGTCGCGCGCTCCAACGCCACCGCCTCGACCATCGAGCAGCGTTTCTACCGCGTCGACGAGGACGACAAGCGCCAGGCCTTGAAGCAGCTGCTGCTCGAGAAGGGCGTCAAGCAGGCCTTCGTCTTCCTCAACAGCAAGCTCGGCTGTGCCCGCATGGCGCGCGCGCTCGAGCGCGACGGCCTCAACGCCGTGGCGCTGCATGGCGACAAGAGCCAGGACGAGCGCCTGAAGGCGCTCGACGCCTTCAAGAAGGGCGAAGTCGACCTGCTGATCTGCACCGACGTGGCCGCGCGCGGTCTCGACATCAAGGATGTGCCGGCGGTGTTCAACCTCGACATCCCGTTCAATGCCGAGGACTATGTCCACCGCATCGGTCGTACCGGCCGTGCCGGTGCCTCGGGCATCGCGATCTCCTTTGTCACCGGTCGCGACGTCAAGCAGCTGGCCGAGATCGAGAAGCTGATCGGCAAGAAGACCGAGGTCGAGTCGCTGCTGCTCGGGTCCGATCAAAGCCGTTTCGGCGGTGCTCCGGCGCGCCAGAACGACGGCCAGCGCCTCTGGAGCGATCCGCAGGCGCGCGCCGAGGTGCGCAGCGAGCGCCCGACCCGGATTCGTGCGCCGCGCGCCTCGTCCGACCCCTTCTTCGACCAGCCTTACCAGCCGCCGGCGACCGATGCGCGTCCGGCCTGGGAAGGCAGTGCCCAGCCGGCTTCGGGGCGCGGACTGTCGCCCTACATCAAGTCGCGCAAGAAGGTCGCCGCGCTGTTCCGCCCGATGGCTGTGGCCGCGGTCGAATCCAGCACCGAGGCCGCCAGCTGATCCTGGCGCGATAACCCCCGGCCTTCCCGGGGTGACGGTGCTGCTGGCACTGGCCCTTCACAGACCCTTCAGGCGCCGGGTTTGCGCGCCTGCGGGCAGTTCACCTGCACGATTTCAGCCACCTGCGCCGGGCCTTCGGGCTGCGGCAGCAGTCGCGCCGCACTCAGGCAGCCGCCCCACAGGCAGCCGGTGTCGAGCGCGAGCAGCTTGTCACGCTGCACCAGTCCCAGCGTCGACCAGTGGCCGAAGGCGACCGGCGTCTCCGCGCTGCGCCGCCCCGGCACGTCGAACCAGGGCAGGTAGCCCGCCGGCGCCTGGCCGGCGCCGTCCTTGCTTTCGAAATCCATCCGGCCCTCGGCATCGCAAAAGCGCAGTCGCGTCATCGCGTTGACCACCACGCGCCAGCGCTCGTCGCCGGCCAGGTCCTCGCTCCAGCGGTCGGGCTGGTTGCCGTACATGCGCCGCAGCCAGTCCGGGCCCTCGCTGCCCGACAGCATGGCCGAGAACTCGTCCGCCAGCGTCAAGGCCTGCGGCGCGGTCCATTGCGGCAGCAGGCCGGCATGCACCAGCAGCCAGCCCTCGACCTGCAGCGCCAGCGGCCGCGAGCGCACCCAGTGCAGCAGCTCCGTCCGGTCGGGGGCGGCCAGGATGCCGTCGAGCGTGTCGCTGCGGTGCGCCCGGCGCACGCCTGCGGCGACCGCCAGCAGATGCAGGTCGTGGTTGCCGAGCAGGCATTGCGCCGAGGCGCCATAGCTCATCAGCCGCCGCAGCACCGCCAGCGACTCCGGCCCCCGGTTGACCAGGTCGCCCAGCAGGTAGAGCTGATCGCGGCTCGGGGAAAAGTCCAGGGTCTGCAGCAGGCGCTGCAGCGGCTCGTCGCAGCCCTGCAGGTCGCCGATCATGTAAAGTGCCATGTATAAATTATGGACGTCCTACTCATCATTTTTCTGACCCTGCTCAACGCAGCCTTCGCGATGTCCGAGATGTCGCTGGCCGCCAGTCGCAAGGCTCGCCTGGCCGCGATGGCCGAGAGCGGCGACAAGGGGGCCAAGACCGCGCTCCAGCTGCTCGACAACCCGACCGAGTTCCTGTCCTCGGTCCAGGTCGGCATCACCTCGATCGGCATGCTCAACGGCATCGTCGGCGAGGCCGCCTTCAGCAGTGCGCTTGCCGAAAAACTGGCATTGCTGGGCCTGCCGCAGTCGAGCACCGAGATCAGCGCGACCGCGATCGTGGTGGTCGTGATCACCTTCGTCACCATCGTCTTCGGCGAGCTGGTGCCCAAGCGCATCGGCCAGATGCACCCGGAAACGGTCGCGCGCTGGGTTTCGCGCCCGATGGCCGGCGTCGCCAAGGTGGCCAAGCCCTTCGTGATGCTGCTGTCGGCCACCACCCGTGGCGTGCTCAAGCTGCTGCGCTTCGAGAACACCTCGGTCCAGCATGTGACCGAGGAGGAAATCAACGCCAGCCTGGAGGAGGGCGTGGGCGCCGGCATCATCGAGGAGCACGAGCACCAGATGGTGCGCAACGTGTTCCTGCTCGACGACCGCCAGCTCGGCAGCATCATGGTGCCCCGGTCCGACATTGTCTGGATCGACCATGCCGACACGCTTGAGCAGGCGCTGGCCAAGGCCTGGCGCGGCGGGCATTCCTGGTATCCGGTCTGCCGCGGCAGCCTCGACGACGTGATCGGCGTGATCCATCTGCCGCACCTGATGGCCCTGGCCGACGAGGGCAGCGCCGAGGGCTGGCAGCGCAATGCCAGCTCCCCGGTCTTCGTGCCCGAGACCCTCAGCGGCATGGAGCTGCTCGAGCAGTTCCGCTCGCGCGCCACCCGGCTCGTGTTCGTGGTCGACGAATACGGCGTGGTCCAGGGCCTGCTGACGCCGCTCGACATGCTCGAGGCCATCACCGGCGAACTCTCGCCCGAGGTGCCGCACGAGGCCTGGGCGACCCAGCGCGAGGACGGCAGCTGGCTGGTCGATGGCGCGATGCCCGCGCACGAACTCAAGGCCCGGCTCGACATCGCCGAACTGCCCGACGAGGACCGCGAGCGCTACAACACCGTCGCCGGCCTGATGCAGGCGGTCTCGGGCGAGCTGCTGGGCGTCGGCGAGTCGGTCGAGATCGCCGGCTGGCGCTTCGAGGTGCTGCAGGTCGAGGGCCGGCGCATCGAGCAGGTCCTGCTGCAGCGCCTGCTGCCCGATGCGGCAGACCGGTATCCGGTATGAGTCTTGCTGCCTGAGGCATTCACCTGCTGCACCCGCCACGCCATGAACGACACCCAAGTCCGCTCCAAGGTCGAAGATCAGCCCGCCCCAGCGCTTGCTGCCAGCCTGCTGCCGCCCGACGACCCGCAGCGCATCGCGTTGCACAACGAGGTCCATGCGCGGCCAGCAGCCCGCATCCGCCTGCCGGCCCTGGTCACGCTGGTCGCAGTCCTGAACGACGGTGTGTCACGCGAGGACGAGCGGGCTCACCTGTGTCACCTGCCGGGACAGCAGGCCCTGTCCCTGGCCGAGCTGCAGGACAATTTCCTGCGCCTGCGGCTCGATGGCTATACCGTCAAATGGGAGCGGCATACCGAGTTCACGCGCTACTCGATCGTCCAGCCCCTGCCCGCCGGGGCCGGCCTGGGCAACAGCATGCCGGCGTTGCTCGACCATCTGGTCACGCCGCCCGGCTGGCTGGGACAGATTCCGGGCCGCACGGTGGCGGCGATCCAGCTCGTCATGCTGAGCGCCGACCTGGCGGCGGGTCCGGCCCTGATGGAGCAGGCCAAGCACTGGCTGCGCCGGCGCACCGTGGTCGGTTCGCAGCTGGGCAGCTCGCAGGCCTGGGCCATCACCGACCTGCAGCTCAATGCTGACGGTTTCGAGCGCATGCTGGTGCTCGCGCCACCCGGTACCAGCGAGGCGGCTGCCGGGCGCATCGCCATGCGGCTGCTCGAGGTCGAGACCTATCGGCTGATGGCCTTGCGCGGATTGCCGGTGGCCAAGAGCCTGGCGCCGGTCCTGTTCGCGGCCGAGGCCGAACTGGCCGACCTGACCGCACAGCTCGACGCCAGTTCGGTTTCCGAGCAGGAACTGCTGGACCGGCTGATCGGCCTGGCAGCGCGAGTCGAGCGTGCGACCGCCGCCCATTCCTTCCGTTTCTCTGCCACCCAGGCCTATGCCGATCTGGTCAGCCAGCGCATCGAGGAGCTGCGCGAGCTGTCCTTGCCAAGCACCCAGACCCTGGGCGCCTTCATGCGCCGGCGCCTGGCGCCGGCGATGGCCACGGTGGCATCGACCGCACACCGGCTGACTTCGCTGTCGGAGCGGATCGCGCGCACCAGCGCGCTGCTGCGCACCCGGGTCGACATCGCGACCGAAGGCCAGAACCAGCAATTGCTGGCCAAGCTGACCCATGGCCAGGAACTGCAGCTGCGGCTGCAAAGCACGGTCGAAGGCCTGTCGATCGCGGCGATTTCCTACTATGTCGTCAGCCTGCTGCTGTACGGCGCCAAGGCGCTCAAGGGCCTGGGCCTGCCGCTGCAGCCCGAGCTGGTGGCTGGCGCGCTGGTTCCGGTCGTGCTGTGGGGCGTCTGGCGCACGACGCGCCGCATCCACGAGAAGCTGCACGCCGGCCACTGAGACCGGCCGGGGCTCAGCTCAGCAGTGCCTGGGCGAATTCCTGCGCGCTGAAGGTCTGCAGGTCCTCGAGCTTCTCGCCGACGCCGATGAAGTAGACCGGGATCTCGCGCCCGGCTTCCTTGGCCCACATCGCGATCGCCGCCAGCACGCCGCCCTTGGCCGTGCCGTCGAGCTTGGTCACGATCAGGCCGGTCAGCTGCAGCGCGGCATCGAAGGCCTTGACCTGGGTCAGCGCGTTCTGGCCGGTGTTGCCATCGATCACCAGCAGCACCTCGTGCGGTGCGCTGGCATCGGCCTTCTGCACCACGCGCTTGATCTTCTTGAGCTCCTCCATCAGGTGCAGCTGGGTCGGCAGCCGGCCGGCGGTGTCGACGATCACGACATCGCGCCCGCGCGCCCGCCCGGCCTGCACCGCGTCGAAGCTGACCGCGGCCGGGTCGCCACCTTCCTGGCTCACGATCTCGACCAGATTGCGGTCGGCCCAGACGCCCAGCTGCTCGCGCGCGGCGGCGCGGAAGGTGTCGGCGGCGGCCAGCAGCACGCTGGCGCCCTCGTTGGCCAGATGCTTGGTCAGCTTGCCGATGGTGGTGGTCTTGCCGGCACCGTTGACGCCCGCGACCATCATGACGGTCGGGCCGTCGGGCTGGCCGCCGATCGACAGCGGTTTTTCGAGCGGCTGCAGCAGATCAGTGATCGCCTGGGCCAGCAGGCCCTTGACCTGGGCCGGATCGGTGACCTTGGCCGCCTTGACGCGGCGCTTGAGGTCGTCGAGCAGGTATTGCGTGCCCTGGGTGCCGGTGTCGGCCATCAGCAGCGCAGTCTCGAGCTCCTCGTAGAGCTCATCGTCGATCTTGGTGCCGGTAAAGACGGTCGACAGGCTCGAGCCGGTCTTGCGCAGACCCTGCTTGAGGCGTTCGAGCCAGCCCTGGCGGCCAGACTCGGCGGCCGGCTTGTCCACCGGTACCAGTGTGGCCGGGGCAGGCGGAGCAGGCAGCTTGGCGCCGGTTTGCGCCTTGGCGGACGGGGTTGCGGGCGCGGCCGGCGCTGGCGCCGCCTCGGGCTTGGCGGAAGAGAATTTTTTCTTGAGGAAGCTGAACATGGCGCGTGTTTCTAGAATCCATGCATTCTATGAAACCTGCATCACACCGTCCTGTTATTGTCCCGGCCGCGCCGGGTTTCGTTCGCATCATCGGCGGGCTGTGGAAACGCAGCAAGCTCGCGGTGCCGGCCCGGCCCGGCCTGCGCCCGACGCCCGACCGTGTGCGCGAGACGCTCTTCAACTGGCTCGGCCAGGATCTGACCGGCCTGCGCTGCCTCGACGCCTTTGCCGGCAGCGGCGCGCTGGGCTTCGAGGCGGCCTCGCGCGGCGCGGTCCAGGTGCTGCTGTGCGAGCAGGACCCCGGCCTGGCAGCCGGCTTGCGCGCCAATGCCGAGCGCCTGAAGGCGACCCAGATCAAGGTCCAGCGCGGCGACGCGATCGCGGCCCTGAAGGGCGCGTCGCGCGGCAGCTGGGACCTGGTCTTCCTCGATCCGCCCTTTGGCGAGAATGGCAACGAGGCCCTGTTCGCCCAGGCGCTGCAGGCCGCCGTCTCGCTGCTGTCGCCGCCAGGCTGCATCTACCTCGAGGCGCCGCGCACCTGGGGCGAGCAGGAGCTGCTGGCCCTTGGCCTGCGCTGCAGCCGCCACGGCAAGGCCGGCCAGGTCCACTACCACCTGCTCGAGCTGGCGCCCTCGGCTTGAGCTGACGCTGCCGGCATGTATCGATATGTGCCGGATGTGAAGGCTGTGACGGTATTGCCGCCCGGGTGCCACGACGCTGGCGCAGGGCTTTTCTGCGCCTGCCAGTCCGGCTCGGGCCTGAAGGCGGATAATTCCGTCCATGACGACATCCCTTCCCTGTGACGCCCAGATCCGCCGCGTCGCGGTCTACAGCGGCACTTTCGATCCGGTCACGCTCGGTCACGAGGACGTGATCCGGCGCGCCGCCGGCCTGTTCGACGAGCTTGTCGTCGCGGTCGCGGTCGCGCACCACAAGAAGACCCTGTTCACGCTCGAGCAGCGCATCGCGCAAGTGACCGAGGTCTTTGCCGATCTGCCCACCTTGCGCGTGCTGCCGTTCGATGGCCTGATGGTGGATTTCTGCCGCCAGCAGGGCGCCTGTGCGGTCGTGCGCGGCATCCGCAACGTGGCCGATTTCGACTACGAAGCCCAGATGGCGGCCATGAACCAGAAGATGGCGCCCGAGGTCGAGACGGTGTTCCTGTTGCCGCAGCCGCAGTTGCAGTGCATCTCGAGCACGCTGGTGCGCGAGATCGCCAAGCTCGGTGGCGATGTGTCGCAGATGGTCAGTCCGGTGGTGGGCGAGCATCTGCGCGTGGCCACCCTGGCTATCTGAAGGGAGAGCGCCATGGCACTGATGATCACCGACGAATGCATCAACTGCGACGTCTGCGAACCCGAATGCCCGAACCAGGCCATCTCGATGGGCCCGGACTTCTATGTCATCGACCCGGCCAAGTGCACCGAGTGCGTCGGCCATTTCGACGAGCCGCAATGCGTCCAGGTCTGCCCGGTCGAGTGCATTCCGATCCACCCGCAGCATGTCGAGACCCGCGAGCAGCTGCAGGCCAAGTACGAGCAGCTGCAAAAGCAGGGGTCCGCGGCGGTCTGATTGCTGTTTGGCTGGCTCAGCGGGGCAGGTCTTGGTTGGGCAAGTCTTGCTGGGGCGGGTCTGGGGCGGGGGCAAGGCCGCCGACCTCATCTGTCCGCTGCGCGTCCAGCAAATCGGTCGTCAGCCTTGCCCCCGTCCCAGACCATGGGTCGGTCGTGAGCTTTGCTCCCGCCCGAAACTTTCAACCTGTCAACTTGTCGTGAGCTTCACTTCCGCTCAAGAGCACAGCCGGTCGCCAGCTTGGCCCTTGCTTAAGGCCAGGAAACGTCAGCAAGATTCCATCGCTGCCATGCATTGGTTTGCGGCGCATGGTGCTTGACCTTGCTGTTCCTGTCTTTCCTGTCGCGATTCAGCCACGCTCGAGCCCGGTGGGTGGGCGTGCGCATGGCCGATTTTTGGCCGCGCAGCGGACGGTATGAGGCCAGGCGCATGCCCGCCCGCCGGGCCAGCCAACGACAATCCTGCCGCACCAACCACGATCCTGCTGCCCGAAGCACAATCCCGCCGCGCCCAGCCAGACGCCGCAGGCCGAGGCTCCGCTAGACGGTCCGCTTATTCTGCAGCAGCAACCGGCGGCGTATCCGCCTTCGGTGGCCTGGGCGGCTTCGGGCGCGGTGGCTTGCTGGTGTGGATCGCGGCGGTGGCCTTGTCCATCCGGCCAGCCAGCAGGTCGGGCAGGGCGCGCACCGCGCGCTGGATCGACTGCTCGAGCGCATCGCGTTGATCCGGTGCCGGCTTCTTGAGCACCCAGTTCGCGACTTCGGACTTCACGCCCGGGTGGCCGACACCGATGCGCAGCCGCCAGTAGTCGCTGCTGCCGAGCTGGGCGTGGATGTCGCGCAGACCGTTGTGGCCGGCATGGCCGCCGCCCTTCTTGAGCTTGAGCTCGCCCGGCTTCAGGTCGAGCTCGTCATGTGCGACCAGGATTTCCTCGGGCGCGATCTTGAAGAAACGCGCCAGCGCCGCGACCGACTGGCCGGAGCGGTTCATGAAGGTCATCGGCTCGAGCAGCCAGATCGGTTGACCTTCGAAATTGCCGCGCCCGGCAACGCCGAAATAACTGCGTTCCGGGTTCAGGTTGACCTTGAGTTCGCGTGCGACCGCCTCCAGCCACCAGAAACCGGCGTTGTGACGGGTATCCTCGTATTCCGGGCCCGGGTTGCCCAGGCCGACCAGCAGTTTGAACATGGCAGCAGCTTAGCGCCGGCAGGGCGCGATCAGTGAACAATGGATGTGAAAAAGGCCCGCCGAAGCGGGCCTTTGCCTGACAAGCAGGGAAGAGAAGAATTACTTCTTCTTCTTCTTCTTGTCGGTAGCGGCAGCGGCCACCGGAGCGGCAATGATCTCTTCCTTCGGCTCGACCAGGGTTGCGACGCCCGGGTTCGGCTTGCCGTGGATGACCAGCTTGGCGCCAGCCGGCAGGACCAGGTCGTTGGTGTGGATGGACTGGCCCTTGACGGCGTTGCCCAGATCGACAGTGATGAACTCGGGGATCTGCATCGCCAGGCAGTCGATCACGACTTCGGTCAGCGCGTGGTTGACCAGGCACTTGTCCTGCTTGACAGCCGGCGAATGCTCGGCGTTGATGAAGTGCAGCGGCACCTTCTTGCGCACGCGGGTGTTCTCGTCGACACGTTGGAAGTCAACGTGCAGGACCAGCGGCTTGAAGGGGTGGTACTGCACATTGCGCAGCACGACCTTTTCGGTGTTGCCGTTCAGTTCCATGTCCAGCAGTGCCGAGTGGAAGGATTCCTTCTTTAGCGCGAACCACAGGCCGTTGTGATCGAGTTCAACGACGGCCGGGGCAGTGGTGCCGCCGAAGACGATGGCGGGGGTACGGCCGGTGTTACGCAGGCGGCGGCTCGCACCCGTGCCCTGCTTGGCGCGCTCAAAAGCGGTGAATTGCATGATATCTACCTTAAAGAGGGACCATCCGCGACCAGCGGTCCCCAACAGAAAAAGCGCCCACGACTGTGGACGCTGCTTTTTGTCGTCGAATCAGTTCGATTCGGCGAACAAATCCATCACCGAGTCGCCGTTGGCGATGCGCTGGATGACTTCAGCCATCAGCGGCGCCACGGAAACCTGGCGGATCTTGGTACAGGCTTGTGCCGCCTGGCTCAAGGGAATGGTGTTGGTCACGACCACCTCGTCGAGGGCGCTGCCCTTGGCGATGCGCTCGATGGCCGGGCCCGAGAAGACCGGGTGGGTACAGTAGGCGTAGACGCTCTTGGCGCCGCGCTCCTTGAGCACCTCGGCGGCCTTGACCAGCGTGCCGGCGGTGTCGATCATGTCATCCATGATCACGCAATTGCGGCCTTCGATGTCACCGATCACGTGCATGACTTCAGACACGTTGGCCTTCGGGCGGCGCTTGTCGATGATGGCCATGTCGCAGCCGAGCTGCTTGGCCAGCGCACGGGCGCGCACCACACCACCGACGTCGGGCGAGACGACCAGCAGGTCCTCGTATTTCTTGGAGCGCAGGTCGCCCAGCAGCACCGGCGAAGCGTAGACGTTGTCGACCGGAATGTCGAAGAAGCCCTGGATCTGGTCAGCGTGCAGGTCCATCGTCATCACGCGATGCACGCCGACAGCCTGCAGCATGTTGGCCACGACCTTGGCCGTGATCGGCACCCGGCTCGAGCGCGGGCGACGGTCTTGGCGGGCATAGCCGAAATAGGGGATCACGACCGAGATGCGCTCGGCCGAAGCGCGCTTGAGCGCGTCGACCATGATGATGAGCTCCATCAGATTGTCGTTGGTCGGGGCGCAGGTCGACTGCACCACGAACACCTCGCGGGCACGCACGTTCTGGTTGATTTCGACCGTGACTTCGCCGTCGGAGAAACGACCCACGGCAGCCTGGCCCAGGCTGGTACCGAGCTGCTGAGCGATCTCAGCGGCCAGTGCCGGGTTGGCATTACCCGTGAAAATCATGAAATCCGGCGATTGCACTGGCGTGGTGATTTGCATGGAGAACCCGGCAAGATGTTGGTCTTCAGAAACACAATGCGGCCCTTTAAGGCCGCGTTGTGTGTTTGCTAACAATAAATTTGGCAGGGGAGGAAGGACTCGAACCCTCGCATGTCGGAATCAAAATCCGATGCCTTGACCAACTTGGCGACTCCCCTACACGGGTTTGCAGTTTGCACTACATACCGAATGCAGTTGTGTTTGTCATCTGCTCTTCACAAACAACGAAAGAGATTGTACTCTACTTTCGCCACTGTTTGAGAGGATGTTCAAACAAATTCTTGCAGCTTCTTGCTATCCAGTTTGCTGGCAATGTCGTAATATCTACGACACTTGCTTGACTTGCTGGTGCAAACAGCGCGCTGCCTGAGCCCGTCATTCTACCAGAAAAATTCTGGCTTCTTAACCAATCCAGTCCGATTTTTATGTCGGGGCAGAGATCGATTGCGACCGGCTGCAGGTCGTTGTGTCCATGATTGAAAACACTTGCGCTTGCAACGAAGTCTTCAATTGTAAAACAGGAATTGTCGCGTTTCAGCGCCGGACTCTGAAAAATTTTTGGCGTCGAGGCGCCGGTCGGCGGCTTGAGCACCAGGAACTCGGCGGCTGGCAGTTCTATCGGGGTCAACTGCTCGCCCACACCCTCGACCCAGGCGTTGTCCCCGCCCAGGAAGAAGGGGACGTCGGCGCCCAGCTGCAGGCCGATCTGCATCAGTTGCTCGAGCGGCAGCTTCAGGTCCCAGAGCCGGTTCAGCGCCAGCAGGCAGCTGGCCGCATCGCTCGAGCCGCCGCCCATGCCGGCTTCCTGCGGGATCTGCTTGTCGAGCGCAATATGCGCGCCCCATTCGCAGCCGGTGGCCTGCTGCAGAGCCTGCGCGGCGCGCACGACCAGATCCTGCTCCGGCAGGGCCGGCCCGCCGCTGTCGCCCAGATCCTCGCGGCTGATGGCGCCGCCCGCGCGCCGGTCGAAATGCAGGGTGTCGCACCAGTCGATCAGCATGAAGACCGATTGCAGCAGGTGGTAGCCGTCGGCACGGCGGCCGGTGATGTGCAGGAAGAGGTTGAGCTTGGCCGGTGCAGGCACGTCCAGCAATTGACGCAGCGACATATATAGAGGGAACGGATTTCAGGGTTGCTGGCGGTCGAGTATCAGGCGCAGCGTCGCGGTCGGTGCCGGTTCCAGCCGGCGCGCGCGCACCCGGCCGTCGGTCGGGCCGAGCTCGACGGTCCAGCCCGGCAGCTCGACCGCACGGCCCTGCAGCCACTCGAACAGCGTCGCGACCGGCAGCGCCGCGCCGGTCAGCGCGGCGGTCAGTGATTCGATATCGGGATAGGCGCGCCGCTCGTCGCCGCGCAGCAGCAGGGCCGAGCCGGCATCCCATTGCGCGCTCGCGAGTGCCGAGCCCAGCGGCGAAAAGAGCCTGAGCTCGCCGGTTTGTGCGTTGCCCAGCAGCTCGAAGCCGGCATGGAAGCCCTGCGGCGGCTCGCTGTCGACCTGCAGCGACAGCCGCCCGCTCCAGGGGCCGCTGCTGGTCTGTTCGGTGGCGCTGGCTGACAGCGGGGCGGCGCTCGGCGGGCTCGCGCAGCCTGCGGCCAGCAGCAGGGTCGCCGCACAGAGCCAGCCCGAGAGCCGGGCCTTGCCCAGGCCGCCGGTCACGGCTTGACCTGCAGGCGCTGCAGTGTGCGCAGCAGGGTGTCGTTGTCCGCCTGCAGTTGCAGGCCCTGGCGCCAGACGGTCAGCGCTGCCTCTTGCTGGCCGTCGGCCCACAGGACTTCGCCCAGGTGGGCCGCGATTTCGGGGTCGGCCCGCCGCTCGAAGGCCGCTTGCAGGATGCGCCTGGCTTCGGCCAGGTTGCCGAGCCGGAACTCGACCCAGCCCAGGCTGTCCTGGATGAAGGGATCATCGGGAATCAGCGCGACCGCGCGCCTGATCAGTTCGCGCGCCTGGTCCAGGTCCTGGTTGCGGTCGGCCAGCGAATAGCCGAGCGCGTTGTAGGCATGGCCGTAGTCGGGCGCGCGTGCGATCAGTTCGCGCAGCAGGCGCTCCATCTCATCGGGCCGGCCGGCCTTTTCTGCCACCATGGCGCGTTCGTAGGCCAGGTCGTTGTCCTGCGCAAAGCGCTGCGTCGCTTCCTCGTAGACCTTCAGCGCTTCGGTGTAATGCCCGAGCTCGCGCAGCAACTGGGCTTCGGTCACCAGCTTGCGGCGTTCGTCGGCCGGGCCTTCGGCGGGCAGTCCGCGCAGCTGGGCACGCGCCTCGTCCAGTCGTCCGGCGCGCGCCAGCAGCAGCGCGCGACGCGACTGCACGGTGGCCTGGGCTTCCTGGCCCTCTATCCGGTCCAGCCAGTCCAGCGCGGCGTCTAACTTGCCCTGTTTTTCGGCGATCTGCGACAGCAGCAGCTGCGCCTGGGTCCGGCCGTTGCGTCCCGCTTCGCTCGACTGCAGGGCCAGGTAGCGCTGCAGCGACTCGGTCGCTTGATCCGGCCGCTCGAGCTGCAGGTCGAGCAGGCCGTCGAGCAGCCAGACTTGCGCCATCGAGGCATGCTCGCGCGTCAGCAGATCGAGCTGCGCCCTGGCTTCTGGCTGGCGGCGTTGTTCGATCAGCAGACGGGTGTATTCGAGCCGGATTTGGGCCGGGTCCTCGCCGTTGCCGCGCTCGAGCCAGCGCAGCAGCAGGGCGTCGGCGCCCGGTTGGCGTTGTTCGATCAGCGCCAGCGCCAGCCAGGCCGGCAGCGCCGACCGGCGGTCCCTGGTCATGGCCTGCTGCGCCGATTCAAGCGCCTGCGACTTCTGTCCGGCAGCGAGCTGGAGTCGGCCCAGGCTGGCCCAGGCCGCCATGGCCCGCGTCGGCTGCTGGCTGGCTTCCTGCAGCAGCGGTGCCACCGCCTTGAGCGCGGCTGTCTTGTCGCTCAGGTGCGCAAGCATCTGCGGCAGCGCCAGGATCAGTTGCTGACGCTCGGCGGCCGGGACCAGGCGCAGCAGCGAGCGCAAGGGCGGTGCGATGTCGGCCGGGCGGTCCAGTGCCAATGCCAGCTGCAGCACCACGCGCTGTGCTTCGGCTGAACGCGGTAGCGTTTCGGTCCAGGCGCGCGCGGCTTGCAGCGCGGATTCGCCCGAGCGTGCCTGCAAGGCGATCTGGATCGCACGCTGGAACAGTTCGGGCCGCCGGATCTTGCGCGCGGCATCGAGTGTCAGGCTGAAGCCCGCGCCAGGCTGGCCCTGGGTGATCTGCAACTCGCTGATCAGCAGTTGGTAGAGCAGCTCGCCACCCATGCCCGAATCCGCCGGAGCATTCAGTGTGGGCGGAGTCTGGATCTTGGCGACCGCTGGCTTGGGATTGGCCGCCTGCACCGAGCCGCTCCAGGCCAGCACGGCCAGCACCAACGCGGCGCTGATGGAGGCCCGCATCCCACCCGTCATGGGAGGAACAGTGCAGGGGGGCGAGGAGGGTGCGCGGCGGTGCGTCAGAGCGGGGCTGTCCATCGGCCCATGATAATGGAAGCCCTGTTCTCCCGTCCGGCCCCGCGGCCCACCATTTTCCATGCCCGAATTGCCCGAAGTCGAAGTCACCCGGCTGAGCTTTGCCGACCGCATCGCTGGCGCCCGCATCGAGTCCGCCTCGATCGGCAAGCCCTTGCGCTGGCCCCTGGGCATCGCGCCGGCAGCGCTGCAGGGCCGTCAGGTGTTGCGGGTGCGCCGGCGCGGCAAATACCTGCTGCTCGACCTCGATCACGGTCTGTTGCTGATTCACCTGGGCATGTCGGGCAGCCTGGCCTTTGCCGGCCAGCTGCCAGCGGCCGGTCCGCATGACCATTTCGAGCTCGCGACCAGCCAGGGCCGGTTGCGGCTGCATGATCCGCGCCGCTTCGGTGCCGTGGTCTGGGCCGAGTCCGAAGCTGATCCGGTCGCACGCAAGCTGCTTGGGCATCTGGGTGTCGAGCCGCTCGGACCTGGTTTCGAGCCACTCGCGTTCTGGCAGGCGCTGCAGGCCCGTCGCTCCGCGATCAAGCAGGTGTTGCTGGCGGGCGACATCGTGGTCGGGGTCGGCAATATCTATGCCTCCGAGGCGTTGTTTGCCGCCGGCATCCCGCCCACCTTGAGCGCATCCGGCCTGAGCCAGGTCCGGGCCGAGCGCCTGCACGGCGCGATCCGGTCGGTGCTGGCCCGTGCGCTCGAGCAGGGCGGCAGCACGCTGAAGGACTTCTCGAGCGCCGAGGGCAAGTCCGGCTATTTCCAGCTCGAAGCCATGGTCTACGACCGCGCGGGCCAGCCCTGCCGGGCCTGTGGCGCTACCATCCAGACCCTGCGCCAGGGACAGCGTTCGACCTTCTTCTGCCCGGATTGCCAGACTTTCTGACTGCCTCATCTTCTTCATGCCGCTCGCTGCTTTCGACCCCTCGCTGACCGCCTCGCCCGTTCTCTTTTTCCCGCGTCTGGTCGATTGGCAGCGCCGCCATGGCCGCAGCGGTCTGCCCTGGCAGGGCACGCGCGACCCCTACCGGGTCTGGCTGTCCGAGATCATGCTGCAGCAGACCCAGGTCACGACCGTGCTGGGCTATTACTCGCGCTTTCTCGAGCGTTTTCCCGATGTCCGCACGCTGGCTGCCGCGCCGCAGGAGGCAGTGCTCGCGCTCTGGAGCGGGCTGGGCTATTACAGCCGCGCGCGCAACCTGCATCGCTGCGCCCAGGCCGTGGTCGAGCAATGGGGCGGTGCCTTCCCGGCCAGCGCCGAGCAGTTGCAGACCCTGCCCGGCATCGGCCGCTCGACCGCAGCGGCGATCGCGGCGTTCTGCTTCGGCGAGCGGATCTCGATCCTCGACGGCAATGTCAAGCGCGTGCTGTCGCGGCTGCTTGCCTTCGACGGCGACCTGGCCTCGCTGGCGCAGGAGCGCCGGCTCTGGGCGCTGGCGCAGGACCTGCTGCCTGCAGCGCCCAGCCATGACGAGATGGTGGCCTGGACCCAGGGCCTGATGGACCTGGGCTCGAGCCTGTGCTCGCGCAGCAAGCCGGACTGCGCCGCCTGTCCCGGCGCGAGCCTGTGCCTGGCCAGCGCGCAGGCCAGGACCGGCGAATTCCCGGTCCGCACGCGCAAGCTCAAGCGCAGCACGGTCGAATGGTGGTGGCTGCTGCTGCGCCGGCCCGATGGCGCGGTCTGGCTGGAACGCCGGCCGGCCGAGGGCATCTGGGCTGGCCTCTACAGTCTGCCGACCTATGGCTCGCGCGCCGAGGGACTGGCGCCGTTCGGCGGCGAGCCGGCCTTGCGCCGGGAGCATGAAACCCTGCGTCACACGCTCACGCATCGCGACCTGGTGCTGCGCCCGCTCGAGCTCGACTGGTCGGCGGCGTTGCAGGAGGCGGCCGGTTCGGGCTGCGCGGCACCCGGGCTCTGGGTGCAGCGGCAGACCGATCTCGACCTCGGCCTGCCCGCGCCGCTGCGCAGCCTGCTCGAGCGCCTGTTGCCGGCTTGATCCGGCGGCGCAGCCTTCTGGCTGTCGATCAGGCCAGCGTCGGTTTCAAAGCCCGGCGTGCTTGATCGCGTCGAGCTCGCGGTGGCGACGGCGCACCGTCCAGCGCGGCGAGAAATGCATCGCCAGTTCCTCCACCAGATAGGTCGAGCGATGCTGGCCGCCGGTACAGCCGATCGCGACCGTGACATAGCTGCGATGGTCGCGCACCATCGACGGCAGCCAGCGTTCGACGAAATCGATGATCTGGGCCTGCATCGCCTGCACTTCGGGCTCCACGCTCAGGAAATTGGCCACCGGAGCGTCCAGCCCGGTCAGCGGCCTGAGCTCGGGTTCATAGTGCGGATTGGGCAGCATGCGCACGTCGAACACGAAGTCGGCATCCATCGGCACGCCGCGCTTGAAGCCGAAGGACTCGAACACCAGCGTCAGCGAATTCGGTTCATGGTCGAGCAGCTTGCGCACTTCGGTGCGCAGGTGCGAGGCCTTGAGCTGGCTGGTGTCGATCACGAGCGAATATTCGCGCAGCTCGGACAGCAGCTCCCGCTCATGCTCGATCGCCTCGATCAGGGCGCGGCGCTGGTCCTGACTGTCGCGCATCGACAGCGGATGCAGCCGTCTGGTCTCGGAAAAGCGCCGCACCAGGGTGTCGGTGGTCGCGTCCAGGAACAGCACGGTCAGCGGCTGCCCGCCCTTGCGCAGCTTCTGGATCTGCGCCGGCATGCCCGGCAGCGATTTGGCGCTGCGCACGTCGATCGCGATCGCGACCCGGTCGGCCTGGTGCTCGCGCTCGATCGCGATGAAGTCTGCCAGCAGTTCGGGCGGCAGGTTGTCGACGCAGTAGAAGCCCGCGTCCTCGAGCGCGTGCAGCGCGACCGACTTGCCCGAGCCCGACATGCCGGTGATCAGCACCAGCTGCATGGTGGATTTTTGTTTCATGGCAACAGCATCTCACGTGCGTGCGCCAGCGACGCGTCCGACAGCTTGTCTCCGCCCAGCATGCGCGCGAGTTCCTGCACCCGAGTCTCGTCCGTGATCGCGCGCACCTCGCTTGCCGTGCCCTGGTCATCCTGCTTCTTGGAGACGAACAGATGGTGGTCGGCGCTCGCCGCCACCTGGGGCAGGTGGGTCACGGCCAGCACCTGGCGGTCCTGTCCCAGTTGCCGCATGAGCCGGCCCACGGTCTGGGCCACCGCGCCACCGATGCCGCTGTCGACCTCGTCGAAGATCAGGCTCGGCGCCTGGCCGAGCTGGCTGGTCGTGACCGAGATCGCCAGCGCGATGCGCGAGAGCTCGCCGCCGGAGGCGACCTTGCCGACCGGTCGCGGCGTGCTGCCCGGATGGCCGGCGACCAGGAACTCGACGTTTTCCAGTCCATGCGCCTGCGGCTCGGGCAGCGGCGCGAGTCGGGCCTCGAAGCGCCCGCCCGCCATGCCCAGACCCTGCATCGCGGCCGTGATGGCCTGCGACAGCTGGGCAGCGGCTTGTTCGCGTGCGGTGCTGACCTTGTTGGCGGCCTTGAGCAGGGCCTGCTGGGCGCGGCGTTCGGCCTGCTGCAGTGCATCGAGGTCGCTGCTGCGATCGAGCTCGGCGAGCTGGCGTTGCCACTGCGCCAGCCGGTGGTCGAGGAGCTCGAGCGCGCCCGGGTCGAGCTCGGTCGGATCGGCATGGTGTTGCAGGTCGTGGCAGGCATCCTCGACCTGGGCCAGCGCGCTCTGCAGTACGGCCGCGATCTCGCCGT
>JAPLPQ010000067.1 GCA_026400105.1 Burkholderiales bacterium | reverse complement strand
GCCCCGCCCACGCCCAGGGCGTACAGCCCGGCGTTGACGTTGGCGCCCGTGAGCGCCAGGCTGTAGCCGGTCGTGCCGGGCCCGTCCGCGCCGTAGCTGATGGCGCTGCTGAAGTTGTCGGCGAAGTTGGCCGTGGCGTTGGCCGCCAGGTTCGACTCGTCCACCGTCAGCAGGTCGGCCGCCGCCACGCTGGTGATGACGGGGCTGTCATCCTCGACCGTGACAGTAATGGTGCTCTCATCGGCCGGGTTCACACCGTCCGAGATTCTCACCGTCAGGCTCAGGCTGGCGGTGTCCTCGCCAGCCGTACCCTGGCCCTGCAACAAGTGACTGACGGGCTGGGACAAGACCACGCTATAGGGTACGGAACTGCCCGAAGCTCCGAGAGCCGTGGTTCCGCCATTGAGCGTCACCCGGATGACTTCACCACCAGCATCAGAGCCGATCAGCACTGCCTGGCTGGTTCCGTAAGCCCAGGTGAGGTTGGTTGCGCCCAGCACCGACGAACCAGGATTGATCAGTTCAACCGTCAGAGGCGCGGTACCGTTGCGGGTGATGGACAAGGCGCCGCTCGAGTCGGTAGCGGAATCAGTGAGGTCGTTGCCGGGGTTGGAGCCGAGACCATCCGGAATACCTGCAGGCAGGCCCTCTTCGGAAACCCGGGATTGAGCGTCCTCTATGAGCGGGATGGTGTCGTCGTCGATGATCGTCGTATCGACGGCACTGGCGGTCGGATTGACCTCGAAGCGTTCGAAATTGCCGCCCGAGATGGATTCGATCCGGATGTTGTAGAGCTCGCTGCCCTCGACCAGCTTATCGTCCAGGGTCTGGATCGTGAAGGTCTGGCTCGACTGGCCCGCCGGTATCGTGATCGACGCCACCCCGGTGAAATCGACGCCGTTCTGAGCGACGCCGCTGTACTGGAAAGTCACCACCACGGGGGTCTGCCCCGGGTGCTCCAGGGTCACGGTGTAGGGAGCGGTGATGTCGCCCTCACGCACGGAATCCGGCCCGATGATGCCGACTCGGGTCAGATCCTGGTCGTCAACCACCGTGATGGCCTTCGACTGATCGACATCGAGCTGGTCGTAGCTACCGCCATTGGCGCCCGTGACGCCAATGTCGATCACTTCCCGGCCCTGGATATAGGGATCATCCGGTCGAACGCTCACCTCCACCAGCCCGCTGCCACCCCCGACCGGGATCGTGATGCTCTGTCCATTGCTCAGGTTGATGACCAGATCGGTTCCACTGGGCGGCGTATTGACGGTCGCATACAGGCCGACCCGGGTGCCTTCGACTACATCGTGGCCGTCGAGGAAAACCAGGCCGCCGTTCTGCCGCAATGGCTGACCACTGTCGTCGAGCTGGATGTAGCGCAAGGTGATCAAGTCTGCTCCGACCGGCTCGGCGCTCAGCGGCACGTTTTCGATCGTGGGCGGCGGGCCCAGCGTGTATTCGTAGGCCAGCGGCTCGACCCCTTCGACGATGCGCAACAGGCGCACGAAGCTGCTGCCGCCGCCGGCGTCACCACCGGCCGTCAGGCCGGCCGCCGGTGCCTCAAGCGCGGCAAACGGGTCAGCCCCGAGCTGCAGCGCTTGCAGCACGGCTGCGGGCGTCGCCGCCTGGACCGCCGCCTCCTGCGCCGTGGGCGTGGCATCGGTCTGCAGCAGACTGTCTTCCACGCGCACGCTTTGTTCGGGTGCGATGGCCAGAACCTGTCCGTCTGTCATCTGCAGCTCGACACGCGCGCCGGCAAATGTACGCAGGGTTTCGCTGCGCTCGATGACATCACCGATCTTGAGGATACGCGCCTGACCGTCAAGGCCGACCGCGATGACATTTCCGGTGATAGCGACTACTTTTGCGATCTGGGCCACTGCAACTCTCCTATTTGACTCTGGTTGCAGGTTAGCGAGCCGCAAGAGGGCTGACCATTGGACTTAAGTCCACTTCTCTATCGTTTTTAGCGCAGGACCAGACCAGGAGACATGGCAGGCCAGGGCAGCGATCCAGGGCAGGCAGGCGGCTGGTCGGGCTGGGACGGCCCCGGCAATCACTAGGCGTACGATTTCACTTGCGCCAGATGCAGTACGAGTTGCACCCGGTCGCGCAAGCCGAGCTTCTCGAATACGGCCCCGAGATGGGCCTTGACGGTGCGCTCGGTGATATGAAGCTGCTCGGCGACTTCCCGGTTCGACTGGCCTTCGGCCACGGCACGCGCCACCTGGAGCTCGCGTTCGGACAGGACGGACAAATCGACTGCCGGCCGCACGGCGTCAGGACTGCGCTGAAGCAGCTCGCGCGTGGCCGCCATCAGGCGCTGCACCAGGTCAGGTCCGACCCAGAGCCCGCCCAGGCTCACCACCTGGGCGACTTCCTGCAACAGCCCGGGCGCCGCCAGCAAATGGCAATAACCACGCGCGCCGGCATTGAGGGCGCGCAGTCCCTCGACCTGATCAGGCACGGAGCTGAGCACGATCACCTGGCAATCCGGTTGTGACTGCAGGAGCGCAGCGACCTTGAGCCGCCAGTCGTCGAGCATGACCGGAACCCAGACCGTATCGCCGGCAGCCACCGTCTGCTGCAACTCGAGCCAGTGACCCGGTTGTCCATCCGGAAAAGCCTGCTGCCAGCGCTCGCGCGCAATGACGGGCCATGATGGTGCGACGGCTTGAACCAGGAAATGACGAGCATTCATATCAGCGCTCCGACAAGGCATTGGCCTTGGCGCGCAAGACCGGCTTGAGCAGATAGGACAGCACCGACTTCTTGCCAGTCAGGATATCGACCTGCGCCACCATGCCCGGGATGATGGGCAGCTTATCGTCCAGCAAGGCTTTGTCGGTGCGCAAGCGAACGAGATAGAAGGCATTACCCTTCTGGTCGACCACCGAATCGGCGCTGATGTTCTCGACCACGGCGTCCAGCCCGCCATAGATCGCGAAGTCATAGGCCGTGAACTTGACCGTGGCCTTGAGTCCGGGGCGCAGGAAGGCGATGTCCCTGGGCGTGATCTGGGCCTCGAGAATCAGCGCCTCGTCGAGCGGAACGACCTCGACCACCTCCTTGCCAGGCTGGACCACGCCGCCCACGGTGTTGACCAGCAGGCGCTTGATGGTGCCTCGCACCGGTGACTTGATCTCGGCCTTGGACACCTTGTCTGCCAGCGCCCGGTCACCTTCGTTGAGGGAGGACAGCCTGCTCATGGTCTCGGACAGCTCGGCGCTCATCAGGTTGCGCGGATTGAGCTGGACTTCCTCGATCCGGCGCTGGGCTTCCGAAATGGACGCTTGCGCGCGCGAGATCTGGGCACTGGCCTGGTCGCGCTCCCCGCGCAGACGCGCCTGGTCACGCTCGAGCTTGAGCACCTCGACCTCGGACACGGCGCCGGTGCGCACCAGCGGCCGGGTCGCGTTGAGTTCCTTTTGCAGCAACTCCAGCCCGCGTTCGGCCTGCGCCTTGCGCGCACGCATCTCGTTGAGTTCCTGTTGTCGCTGCGACAGCTGGTTCTGTGCCATCGAGACCTGGGCCGAGATTTCATCGCGCTTGGACTCATAGAGCCGGCGCTCATGTGCGACGATATCGGGCGCGTCGCGTACCAGTTCGGCGGGTGGATTGAAAACGCCGCCGCGGGTCAGCGCCTTCAGGCGCAAGGCCTTGGCCTGCAAGGCCAGCTGGCTGGCACGGCTCTCGCCCAGATTGGACTTGAACCGGGTCGGATCGACGCGCAACAAGACCTGGCCGAGTTCGACGATCTGGCCTTCGCGCACCAGAATCTCGTCGACCACGCCGCCATCGACGCTCTGGATCACCTGGACCTGGCGGGTCGGAACCACCTTGCCCTCGCCGCGTGCGACCTCGTCCACCTGGGCCAGTGCGGCCCAGATCAGCAGCACCAGCACCAGCAGGACAGCCAGGCGCAACAAGGCACGCGCGCGCAGCGGCTCCTGCTGCAACTGGGCCCAGTCGGCATCGGCCGCCCAGTCGGTGGTCTCGCGCCGCGTCTCGGGCGTCAGGCGACCGACCCAGCCACCCAGCAAGCGGTCGCCGAAGCGGCGCAGCGGAGCCATCCAGCGGGACAGGCCCAGAAAGGTTTTTTCATTGAGATCCGCCATCATGCCCCCTTGCCGACCTGGCCCTGGCGCAAGGCCGTAACGACCTGATCCCTGGGACCGTCGGCCACGACCTGACCGGCGTCGAGCACGATCAGGCGCTCGACCATCTCGAGCAGCGAGGTGCGGTGGCTGACCACCAGCAAGGTCTTGCCGCGGGCGAAGTTGGCCAGGCGGTTCTTGACCGCTGCCTCGCTCGAGTGATCCATGGCGGCAGTCGGCTCGTCGAGCAGCAGGATCGGTGGATCGTGCAGCACTGCGCGCGCAATCGCGACACCCTGGCGCTGGCCGCCCGACAGCGACTCGCCGCGCTCGCCGACCAGCATGTCGAAGCCCTTGGGATGGGAATTGACCAGATCGACGATGCCACCGATGGCGGCGGCCTTCAGCACATCGGCATCGTCGGCCAGCGGATTCGCCAGCGTGATGTTCTCGCGCAACGAGCCGTAGAACAGCATCACATCCTGCTGGACATAGCCGATATGGCGCCGCAGCTCGGCCGGGTCCAGCTGACGCTGGTCGATGCCGTCGATCAGGACCGCGCCGCCAGTCGGCTGGTACAGGCCGAGCACGAGCTTCTCGAGCGTGGTCTTGCCCGAGCCGATGCGACCCAGGATGCCGACCTTTTCGCCGGGCCGGATCTTGAAGCTGACATGGCTCAGCGCTGGCGTGGACTGACCGGGATAGGTGAAGCTGACATCGCGAAACTCGATCGAGCCCAGCAGGCTGCTGCGCGCGATGAAGTTGGCGTCATGCGGGCGCTCGACCTCGCGCTTCATCATTTCGTCGAGCGAGGTCAGCGCGGTGGCGGCCGTATGGTATTGCACCAGCAGCGCCGCGACCTGCGAGATCGGGGTCAGCGCGCGCGAGGCCAGCATCGAGCAGGCAATCAAGCCGCCCATGGTCAGCATGCGCTCGCCAATCAGCCAGACGCCCAGGATCACGATCGCGAGGGTGACGATCTGCTGCACGAAAGCCGCGCCGTTGCTCGCGCTCGACGACAGCAAACGCAGCTGGGCACCGACACGGGCCAGCAGGGCCGCGCTGTGCTCCCATTTGCGCTGGATCGGTGCCTCGGCGCCCATGGCCTTGAGGGTCTCGAAGCCGACCAGCCCTTCGATCAGCGTCGCGTTGCGCTGCGCACTGGCGCGGTAGGTGGTTTCGGCGAGCGCATGCATGCGCCCCTGCACCACCAAGGCATACAGCAGCAGAGCCAACGCGCCCAGCAGCAGCGGAATCAGCATCGGCCAGGCAATCCAGCCAATCACGACCAGGAAAATCAAGGCAAATGGCAGATCGATGAAGGCAATCACCGTAGCCGAACCGATGAAGTCGCGCACCGACTCGAAAGCGCGCAGATTGGAAGCGAAGGAGCCGGCCGACACCGGGCGCTGCTCCATGCGCATGCCAAGCACCCGCTCCATGATATGGGCCGACAGCTTGACGTCGGCCCGGCTGCTCGCGAGGTCGACGAAATAGCCGCGCAACAGGCGCAGCACGAGATCGCCGACCAGCACCAGCAACAGGCCGACCGACAGCGCCGCCAGGGTCTCGAACGCCTGATTGGGCACCACGCGGTCATACACGTTCATCGTGAACATGGGCATGGCGAGCGCGAACAGATTGGTCAGGAAGGCGGCCAGCAACACGTCGCGGTAGAGCGCGCGGTTCTCGGCGATCACGCTCCAGAACCAGTGACCGTCCCGGGGCGCACGGACCTCGGGGCTGCGGGCATCGAAGCGCAGGCGCGGTCGGGCGTAGATCGCACGGCCCGTGTATTGCGCTTCGACCTGGGCCAGCGGCAGCGCAACCGGCGCGTCACCGAGCTCGGGGTAGACCAGCTGCAGGGTCTGGCCATCTTCCGAGCGGCCGACCAGCAGGCCAGCCTTGTTATTCTGCAGCAACAGCAAGACCGGAAACAAATCGGCCTTGAGCAGCGTCAGCGGCTGACGCACCACCCGGCTCGCCAAGCCGACCCGGCGCGCGGCGCGCTCGAACAGCGCAGGAGTCAGGCGGCCCTGCTCGAGCGGCAGACCGGCCAGCGCGGCGTCACGCGTGGCGGCTTCACCATGGCTGCGGGCCAGAATCAGCAGACAGGATAAAAGTTCATCGCTCTCTGCGACCGGCGCGCACCGCTCCTCCAGCGGCGGCTGACTAACTGTTGACATGAATCTCCCTAGACGGCTTGGACCGGTCAGCCTACGGGCGGGCAGCCGGACAACCCTCCTGGCAAAATACCAGGATTGGCAGATTCAGTGTAACAAAATCTTGCCAATTAGCCGGTCATATGACCGGCTGGATCTTCGCTGCCGACGACTTCCTTGGCCCAGCTGCGCAATTTGCGCGTATCGGCACGCAGGATCTGCTGTTTGACTGCAAGGATCTGTGACGGATGCATGGAAAAGCTGCGCAGCCCCAGGCCCAGCAGCAGTCGGGTCATGGCCGGATCGCCCGCCATCTCGCCGCAGACGCTGACCGACTTGCCTTGGGCGCGGCATTCGGCGATGGTGCCGGCCACCAGTTGCAGGACCGCCGGATGCAAGGGGTCATAGAGATGGGACACGCTCTCGTCGACCCGGTCGATCGCCAGCGTGTACTGGATCAGGTCGTTGGTCCCGATCGACAGGAAATCGAAATGGCGCAGGAACATCGGCACCGTCAGCGCGGCCGCCGGCACTTCGATCATCGCACCCAGGCGCACGGGACCGTAGACCTCGCCGCGCAGATCGAGCTGCTGGCGCGCCTTGGCCAGCATGTCCTTGACCTGCAGGATCTCGTGCCGATGCGCGACCAAGGGCAGCAGCAAATTGACCTTGCCGTGGGCGGCAGCGCGCAGGATGGCGCGCAGCTGGGTCAGGAACATCGCCGGCTCGGCCAGGCTCCAGCGAATCGCACGCAAGCCCAAAGCCGGGTTCAGGTGGTCGTCGCGCGTGCTGCGATCGAGTGGCTTGTCGGCACCGACATCGACCGTGCGGATCGTGACCGGCAGGCCATGCATGCCCTCGACGGCAGCCCGGTAAGCCTGGTACTGCTCGGCCTCGTCAGGCAGCTTGCCCTCCCGGCCCATGAAGAGGAATTCGGTCCGGAACAGGCCGACGCCGACCGCGCTGACCGACAGCGCCGGCACGGTATCGGCCGGCTGCTCGATATTGGCCAGCAACTCGATCCGCTCGCCGTCCAGCGTCACCGCGGGCGTGTTCTTGATGTGGGACAGGCGCCCGCGCTGCAGCTGGATCTCGCGCTGGCGGAACTCGTATTCGGCCTGCACCGCAGGCGAAGGGTTGACGATGATCAGTCCGGCATCGCCATCGATGATGACCCAGTCGTCCTGCTGCACCAGATGGCTCGCAGCGCGTGCGCCGACCACGGCCGGGATATCCATGCTGCGCGCGACGATCGCGGTGTGCGAGGTCTTGCCGCCGACATCGGTGACGAAGCCGGCAAAGACGCTCTGCTTGAACTGCAGCATGTCGGCCGGTGACAGGTCATGCGCGATCAGCACCAGCGGGGCATCCTGGCTGGAGGCGGTCGGGGCCTGGCTGGCGACCGGCGAGGCGACGCCACGGAGCTGGCGCAGCAGGCGCTCGGTCAGCTGCTCGAGGTCGGACTTGCGTTCGCGCAGATAGGGATCTTCCATCTCGTCGAACTGCTTGGCGATCTGCTCGAGGTGGGAGGTCAGCGCCCATTCGGCGTTGTAGTGCCGCTCCTGCACCCAGCAGGCCACGCCTTCGTGCAGCTGCTTGTCGGCCAGCAGCATCAGATGCACTTCGAGCAGCGCATTGAGCTCCTGTTGCGCCTCCCGGGCTTCGACCTTCTGCAGGGTCAGCTGCATGCGCTGCAGCTCGTCGATCACCAGGTCACGCGCGCCGCGCAGGCGCTGCAGCTCGCCATCGACCTGCTCGGGAGCGACGAAGTAATGCGCCACATCGAGCCGGCTGGAGGCGACCAGCACGGCGCGGCCAATCGCGATGCCGCGCGAGACCGCCTGACCATGAACCGAAAACGTCACTCGCCTTCTCCGAACTTGTCATGGATCAGGGCCAGCAGGGCATCCATCGCCTCGCGTTCCTGCTCGCCGTCGGTCTCGAGTTCGATCTCGCTGCCGAGACCGGCGGCCAGCATCATGACACCCATGATGCTCTTGGCGTTGATGCGGCGCTCGCCGCGGCTGAGCCAGACCTCGCAGGGAAAGCTGCCGGCGAGCTTGGTCAGCTTGGCCGATGCCCTGGCGTGCAGCCCCAGCTTATTGCTGATGGTCGTGCTGGTCTTGATCATGAGAGGTCCTGCGTGACTGGTTTTGCGGCGCCGTCGCCGCGACGGACACGACACCCTGGGTAGCTCCCATCATAGCCCGGCTAGCCAGCGATTCGAGCGACTCATGCCGATAGGAGATCGCGCGCATCAGCATCGGCAGATTGACTCCCGTCAACAGGCGGCTGTGTATGCCATCGACCAGCTTGGCTGCCACATTGCTGGGCGTGGCGCCAAACAGGTCGGCCAGGACCAGGGTCTGCGGCATGCCCAGCTGCAGCAGCAGCTTCCTGGCCTGCTCGAGCGTCTCCTCGGGCGCGGTCTGGGCCTCGACATCGAGCGCGACCAGAGCGCTGCCCGCATCCGGGAACACATGCAGTGCGCACTGACGCAGGGCGCTGGCCAGCGGCGCATGGGCGATGATCAATATGCCGTTCATGGCACAGGATTATCGGGGCGGATCGATAATCAAGAACAGAATACCCTATCCTCGCCTGAAGAATATGAACCTTGCCTCAACCCGTCGCCGCACCCTGGCCTTGACCGCGCTGGCCTGCGCCACCCTGGGACTGGGCAGCCTGGCCGGCTGCACCAGCCGCGAAGCCGCGCCAGAATCACGCTTCCTGCTGCTCGACGGCAGCACGCTCGACAGCCGCGCGCTCAAGGGCAAGGTGACGCTGGTCAACTTCTGGGCCACGACCTGCACCACCTGCGTCGCGGAAATGCCCGAGCTGGTACATACCTTCCAGAAATATCAGGCACGCGGCTTCGAGACCGTCGCGGTCGCGATGAGCTATGACCCGGTGGACTGGGTGCTCAACTTCAGCAGCAGCCGCCAGCTGCCGTTCAAGGTCGCGCTCGACCGCAACGGCGAACTGGCGCGGCAATGGGGCGACGTGAAACTGACTCCCACCACCTTCCTGCTTGACCAGCAGGGACAGATCGTCAAGCGCTATGTCGGACAGCCCGACTTTGTCGCGCTGCACCAGCTGATCGAGCAGCTGCTGGGCCAGGGCTGATGGACCGGATGCCCAGCCAGATCCTGGTCGTCAACAGCGCCGCTGAAATCGGGCTGGTGTGCGAGCTGTTTCGCGAATACCAGCGCAGCCTCGATGTGGATCTGGGCTTCCAGGATTTCGAGCAGGAACTGCGCAACCTGCCCGGCGAATACCAGGCCCCTTACGGCGCCCTGTTGCTGGCGCTGGCAAACGGCCAGCCTGCCGGCTGCTGCGCCTTGCGTCCCCTGCTCTCGAGCGACTACGCGAACGCCTGCGAAATGAAGCGGCTCTATGTGCGGCCCGGGTTCCGGGGACTCAGGCTGGGACGCCAGCTGGTCGAGCAGACCCTGCTGCTCGCGCAGCAGGCCGGCTTCGACAGCATGCTGCTCGACACCTTGAGCGACATGGAGGCAGCGCGCGAGCTCTATCAGGATTGCGGCTTCGTCGAAGTCGCCCCCTACTACCACAACCCGCTGCCGGGCGCGCACTACCTGCGGGTCGAGCTCTGAGGGTTCAGGCGGCCTTGGCCTGTGCCAGCAGCGTGGCGGCGTCGCTGACCGCGAGCTTGCCCGAGTCCTCGACGTTGAGCGCCTTGACCACGCCGTCCTTGACCAGCATCGAGTAGCGGTTGCTGCGCAGGCCCAGACCCTTGCCGGTCAGGTCCAGCGTCAGGCCAGTGGCGCGCGTGAACACCGCATCGCCATCGGCCAGCATGCGGACCTTGCCCAGCGTCTGCTGGTCATTGGCCCAGGCGCCCATCACGAAGGCGTCGTTGACGCTGACACACCAGATCTCGTCGACACCGGCGGCCTTGAACGCCTCGGCTTGTTCGACATAGCCCGGCACATGCTGGGCCGAGCAGGTCGGCGTGAAGGCACCGGGAACCGCGAACAAGGCGATCGTCTTGCCGGCACTGGCCTGCAGCACGTCGACCGGGTTCGGGCCCAGGCTGCAGCCTTCGGTTTCGACTGCGATGAACTCCATCAGGGTGCTGGCGGGCAGCTTGTCGCCGACTTGAATCATGGGAACTTCCTTGCAATGGGACCTCTGGGCCCCGGGTGTTGAGCCCGGCGCGACCGGAAAGCGGCGCGCAGGGACGAAAAAAAACGACCGAGTGGATTCTCGGTCGTTTTTTCAGTTCGTGCCCACAGGCAACGAATAAGGCTTACACCAGGGCAGCCTTTTGAACCAGGCGGGTCACGACCCAGTTCTTGGTCTTGGACAGCGGACGGCTTTCCGAGATTTCGACGATGTCGCCGAGCTTGAATTCGCCGTTTTCGTCGTGCGCGTGGTACTTGCTCGACTTGGTCACGATCTTGCCGTACAGCTCGTGCTTGACAGCACGTTCGATCAGCACGGTCACGGTCTTGGCACGCTTGTCGCTAACGACCTTGCCGATCAAGGTGCGCTTGAGGGAGGTTTTGGCTTCCGTCATGGTCACTCCTTACTTGGCGGCTTGCTTTTCAGCAAGGATGGTCTTCGCACGAGCGATGGCACGACGGGTGCTACGCAGCGTGGCGAGGTTGGACAGTTGTTGCGTAGCTTTCTGCATGCGAAGGTTGAAGTGCGCCTTTTGCAGCGACTTCACTTCGGCTTCCAGAGCCACAACATCTTTTTGGCGCAGTTCAGCAGTTTTCATCTCTTGTTCTCCTGAATTACTGGCCCAGCAGGCGGGTCACGAAGGTCGTGCGCAGCGGCAGCTTGGCTGCGGCGAGCGTGAACGCTTCGCGAGCCAGTTGCTCGGGAACGCCAAGGATCTCGTACAGCACCTTGCCAGGCTGGATCTCGGCGACGTAGTATTCCACGCCACCCTTACCGTTACCCATACGGACTTCGGCAGGCTTCTTCGAGATCGGCTTGTCCGGGAACACGCGGATCCAGATGCGGCCGCCACGCTTGACGTGACGGGAGATCGCACGACGTGCGGCTTCGATCTGTCGAGCCGTCAGACGGCCACGGTCGGTGGACTTCAGGCCGAAATCGCCAAAGGCCACGGTGTTGCCGGTGGTGGCAACGCCCGTGTTGCGGCCTTTTTGCTCTTTACGGTATTTACGGCGAGCAGGTTGCAACATTGTTCAATTCTCCTTAAGCCTGGGGCTTGTCGCTGCCGTCGGCCGGTGCGGCATTGCTGCCACCACGACGCGGGCCGCCACGACCCGGACGGTCGGTGCGGGCACCGTCACGGCGCGGACCGCGCGGACGACGCTCGTCATCAGGACGCGGGGTGCTGTCCAGCGACGGGGCATCGGCGCGACCCAGGTTGTCGCCCTTGTAGACCCAGACCTTGACACCGATGATGCCGTAGGTGGTCAGAGCTTCAGACGTGCCGTAGTCGATGTCGGCGCGCAGGGTGTGCAGCGGCACACGACCTTCGCGATACCATTCGACGCGGGCGATTTCGGCACCGTTCAGACGGCCCGAGGACATGATCTTGATGCCCTGGGCGCCCAGACGCATGGCGTTCTGCATCGCACGCTTCATGGCGCGACGGAACATGATGCGCTTTTCGAGCTGCTGGGTGATCGAGTCAGCGATCAGCTTGGCATCGACTTCGGGCTTGCGCACTTCTTCGATGTTGACGGCGACCGGAACGCCCAGCTGGGCGGCCAGTTCCTTCTTCAGCTTCTCGATGTCTTCGCCCTTCTTGCCGATCACCACGCCCGGACGTGCCGAGAAAATGGTGATGCGGGCGTTCTTGGCGGGACGCTCGATGATGACGCGCGACACCGAAGCGTTCTTCAGCTTGGCCTTCAGGTACTCGCGAACCTTGATGTCTTCGGCCAGCATGCCGGCGAAATCACGGTTGCTGGCGTACCAACGGCTGGTCCAGTTACGGCTAACCGCCAGGCGGAAGCCGGTAGGATGGATTTTCTGTCCCATAGTCTTCCTTCAGGCTCAGTTACCAACCGTCACGTAGATGTGACAGGTAGGTTTGCTGATGCGGTTGCCACGACCCTTTGCGCGGGCCGAGAAGCGCTTGAGCGTAGTGCCTTGCTCGACGTAGATGGTCTTGACTTTCAGTTCGTCGATGTCGGCACCGTCATTGTGTTCAGCGTTGGCGATGGCGGAGAGCAGAGCCTTCTTGACGATGCCAGCAGCTTTTTTCTGCGTGAACGTCAGGATGTTCAGGGCCTGATCCACCTTCTTGCCGCGGATCAGGTCAGCCACCAGGCGACCCTTGTCGACCGACAGGCGAACGCCGCGAACGATAGCGGAGGTTTCCATGGTGTGTCCTTACTTCTTGGCTTTCTTGTCGCCGGGGTGACCCTTGAACGTGCGCGTCAGCGAGAACTCGCCGAGCTTGTGGCCGACCATCTGGTCGGTCACATAGACGGGCACGTGCTGCTTGCCGTTGTGCACGGCAATGGTCAGGCCGATGAAGTCGGGCAGGATCATGGAACGACGCGACCAGGTCTTGACCGGCTTCTTGTCCTTGGTGGCCACAGCCTTCTCGACCTTAGCCAGCAGGTGGTGGTCTACGAAGGGACCTTTTTTGAGCGAACGAGTCATTTACGTAACCCCTTACTTCTTGCGACGCGAAACAATCATGTTCTGCGTGCGGCGGTTGTTGCGGGTACGGTAACCCTTGGTCAGGTTGCCCCACGGATCGACCGGCGGCATACCGGTACCGGTACGGCCTTCACCACCACCATGCGGGTGGTCAACCGGGTTCATTGCCACACCGCGAACGGTCGGGCGGATACCCATGTGACGCTTGACACCGGCTTTGCCCAGCTGACGCAGGCTGTTCTCGGAGTTCGAGACTTCACCCAGGGTCGCGCGGCAGTCGACGTGCACCTTGCGCACTTCGCCCGAACGCATACGGACCTGAGCGTAGATGCCTTCGCGAGCCAGCAGCACAGCGGATGCACCAGCGGAACGTGCGATCTGCGCGCCCTTGCCGATTTGCAGCTCGATGCAGTGAATGGTCGAACCCACCGGGATGTTGCGGATCGGCAGGGTGTTGCCGGCGCGGATCGGGGACTCGGAACCGCTCAGCAGCGTCGCACCGACTTCCACGTTACGCGGAGCGATGATGTAGCGACGCTCGCCGTCTGCGTAGCACAGCAGAGCGATGTGCGCGGTACGGTTCGGGTCGTATTCCAGGCGTTCCACCTTGGCCGGGATGCCGTCCTTGTCGCGACGGAAGTCGACGACGCGGTAGTGGTGCTTGTTACCGCCGCCCTTGTGGCGAACGGTGATGTGACCGTTGTTGTTGCGACCGGCCTTCTGGAACTGCGGCTCCAGCAGGGGTGCGTAACCGGAACCCTTGTGCAGGGTTTCACGGGTGACTTTCACCATGCCACGACGGCCCGGCGAAGTCGGCTTCATCTTGATGACTGCCATGATTAGACTGCCTCCCCGCCGAAGTTCAGCTCCTGGCCTGCGGCCAGGGTTACGTAGGCTTTACGGACATGGTCGCGGCGACCAACGGTCTTGCCGAAACGCTTGGCCTTGCCCTTTTGGTTCAGGACGTTGACGGCTGCAACTTTGACGTTGAACAGCAGTTCCACGGCGGCCTTGATTTCAGGCTTGGTGGCGTCTTGCAGTACCTTGAACAGCACGGCATTGGACTTTTCCGCCGCCTGGGTGGCCTTCTCGGTCACCATCGGGGCGACCAGCACCTGCATCAGGCGGCCTTCGTCAAACTGGACGTTGCTCATGCGAACATCTCCTTGAGTGTGTCGATGGCACCCTTGGTGACGATCACTTTCTTGTAGTGAACCAGCGACAGCGGATCGGCGTAACGCGGCTCAACCACCAGCACGTGGGGCAGGTTGCGCGAGGCCAGGTACAGGTTCTCGTCAACTTCGTTGGCGATGACCAGCACGGACTTCAGGTTCATGGCCTTGAACTTGTCGGCCAGCAGCTTGGTCTTCGGGGCTTCCAGCGACAGGCTGTCAACCACGGCCAGGCGGCCTTCACGAACCAGTTGCGAGAAGATCGAAGCCATACCGGCGCGGTACATCTTCTTGTTCAGCTTCTGGCTGAAGTTCTCGTCCGGGCTGTTCGGGAAGATCCGACCGCCTCCGCGCCACAGCGGGGAGGAAGTCATACCGGCACGGGCGTTGCCCGTACCCTTTTGACGGAACGGCTTCTTGGTGCTGTGCTTGACCATTTCGCGGTCTTTTTGAGCACGGGTGCCCTGACGCGCGTTGGCTTGATAAGCGACAACCAGCTGATGGATCAGCGATTCGTTGTAGTCGCGACCGAAGACGGTTTCCGGCACTTCCACGGTGGAAGCGGCTTGACCCTGGTCGTTCAGGAGTTCAACTTGCATCAGTTAGCCCCTTTGCTGGCAGCTTTGACGGCGGGACGCACGGTGACGAAGCCACCCTTCGAACCCGGCACGGCACCCTTGATCAGCAGCAGCTGACGGGCTTCGTCGACACGGACCACATCCAGGTTCTGGGTGGTCACGGTTTCGTCGCCCATGTGGCCGGTCATCTTCTTGCCCGGGAACACGCGACCCGGATCCTGCGCCATCGAGATGGAGCCCGGAACGTTGTGCGAACGGCTGTTACCGTGCGACGCGCGCTGCGAAGCGAAGTTGTGGCGCTTGATGGTGCCTGCGAAACCCTTACCGATCGAGGTGCCTTGCACGTCGACCTTGGCGCCGGCTGCGAACAGCTCGGCCACGGGCAGCACGGAACCGGCAGCGTACTTGGCTGCGGTTTCGGCGCTGACGCGGAATTCCTTCAGGATCTCACCAGCTTCGACGCCAGCCTTGGCCAGGTGACCGGCTGCGGGCTTGGTCACGCGGGAAGCGCGACGCTGACCGAAGGTCACTTGCAGGGCATCGTAGCCATCGTTGGCCTGGGTTTTGACTTGTGCCACGCGGTTGTTAGACACGTCGACCACCGTGACGGGCACTGCATCCCCGTCATCGGTGAACAGACGCATCATGCCCACCTTGCGGCCCAACAACCCGAGAGAGTTGGACAGACTCATTGTTTTCTCCGTTCCCGACTTCAATTGGCCGGGGCTGATTGCACCGCAGCTCTAGGCTCTCGGTGCGGGTTAAAACACCACAGGTGCGCGCCCAGCCGCTGATCGAAACCAGCAACAAGGCAGCACACCCATGCTGCGAAGACCGCAATTCTAGACTGCGGCCCAATTTTTTGCAAGCCCTTGTGGTTTTAACAACCGGGGCCTGCAGTCAAGCGGCTTACTGCAGCTTGATTTCGACGTCGACGCCAGCCGGCAGGTCGAGCTTCATCAGCGCGTCGACGGTCTTGTCGGTCGGGTCGACGATGTCCATCAGGCGCTGGTGGGTGCGGATCTCGAACTGGTCGCGCGAGGTCTTGTTGACGTGCGGCGAACGCAGGATGTCGAAACGCTTCATGCGGGTCGGCAGGGGCACCGGGCCCTTGACGATCGCGCCGGTGCGCTTGGCGGTGTCAACGATTTCGGCAGCCGAAGCGTCGATCAGTTTGTAGTCGAAGGCCTTCAGGCGGATGCGGATCTTTTGCTTGTTCATGACTGTTTCCTGGTTTATGTGTGTGGGGCACTGAACGGCACCGGAGCAAGGCTCCGGCGCCAGTCAGGATGATCAGTCGATGATCTTGGCAACGACGCCGGCGCCGACGGTACGGCCGCCTTCGCGGATGGCGAAGCGCAGACCTTCTTCCAT
Organism: Burkholderiales bacterium; assembly: GCA_026400105.1. GTDB lineage: Bacteria > Pseudomonadota > Gammaproteobacteria > Burkholderiales > Burkholderiaceae_C > Malikia. The sequence continues at coordinate 59 of JAPLPQ010000067.1, read as the reverse complement.
CGCGATCGGAGCGATCAGCTTGACGGTGATCGACACGTTGTCACCCGGCATGACCATTT
>JAPLPQ010000029.1 GCA_026400105.1 Burkholderiales bacterium | reverse complement strand
GAACCTCGCAGGGCGTGCGGCACTGGAGCGCCAGCTCGATGCCCTGTTCGCCGCCGGTCCGCTCAGCCCGCCGACCGCGCCCGACCCGGCGTTGATCGGGCGCACACGCAACCGGCTGCTGCAAGAGCCGCTGGCCAGGCGGATCTACAGCCGGCTGCGGCGTGAAGGCATCGGCGCCGGGTTCGCGGGCTTCAGCATCCTGCACGCCGTCGGACCCGAGGCGGCGCTGGTGTTTGCGCGGCGCAGCGGCAAGCCGCTGGGCGAGGTCCTGCCCGGGCTCTACACGCGCAACGGCTATCGGCAGGTTTTCGGGCCCGAGCTCGATCGCCGCAGCCGGCAGCTCGCCGCCGAAGCGGACTGGGTGCTGGGCGCCAGCGCCGGCATCCAGCAGTCCCAGGCAGGCACATTGGCGCAACAGGTGCGCGAGCTTTATCTGCAGGACTACGCGCGGACCTGGGAAACGCTGCTGACCGACCTCACGCTGCGGCCCTCGGCCAGCCTGGCTCAAAGCGTGCAGATGGCCCGGCAGCTGTCGGGCCCGGACTCGCCACTGCTCAAGCTGGTCACGGCCATCGTGCACGAGACCACCCTGGCGCCAGCCCCCGTGGCGGCGGCCGACCCGGCCGGCAGCAGGCTGGCCCAGGCCAAGGCGCAACTCGGCAAGCTGTTCGGCCATGACCGCACATCGGCGTTGACCCCTGATCCGGAGCCGGCAGCGCAACGGCTGGTCGACGACCGCTTTGCCGCGCTGCGCCAGCTCGTCGCGGGCGAGCCGCAATCGGCGCCGATCCAGGCCGTGCTCAAGCGGCTCGACGAACTCTACCTGCAGCTGTCGGCCAGCGAAACAGCGATCCGCGACCGACTCCCGCCGCCAGCCGGCGACATGAGCACAAGCCTGAAGGCCGAGAGCGCCAGGCTGCCCGAACCCTTGCGCTCGCTGCTGCCGCAGCTGGCGGCCATGGCAAGCGGGCAGACGCTGAGCGCGACCCGACAGCGGCTGTCGGCCGAGCTCGGCCAGCAGATCGGTGAATTCTGCCGGCTGGCGACCGAGGGCCGCTATCCCTTCCTGCGCAGCAGCACGCGCGACATGACGCCCGAGGACTTCGCGCGCCTGTTCGCGCCGGGCGGCCTGTTCGACCAGTTCTTCCAGCAGCAGCTGGCGCCCCAGGTCGACCGCAGCAGCCGGCCCTGGCGCTTTCGCCCGCAGCAGGAACAGTCCTTCGGCAGCCCGGGCCAGCTGGTGCAGTTCGAACGCGCGGCCATGATCCGCGATGTCTTCTTTGGCACCGGCATGCTGCGCTTCGACTTCAAGCTGCTCGAGGCCGGGTCAGGCCTCACGCCACCGGCAGAGCCGACCACGCTGACGCTGGAAGTCGACGGCCAGCGGCTGGCGTTCGACCCGGCACAGCCCAGGCGGCAATCGATCCAGTGGCCGGGGCCGCGCAACGGCCTGACGGCCCAGCTCAGGCTCGGCAGCGAACTGATCGCGGCGGAAGGGCCCTGGGCGCTGTTGCGGCTGCTGGACCGCGCGCGCATCGAACCGCTGGGCGCACCGGAAAAGTTCAAGGCCAGCTTCGAGGCCGGCAGCCAGCGCGCCAGCTTCGAGGTCACGGCCGCCAGCGTGCGCAATCCGCTGCGCCTGCGCGAGCTGGCCGAATTCCGTTGTCCGCAAGGACTTTGAAAGCAGCAAGGAGAGCCATCATGGTGCTCAGATTGATGCCGGCCCAGTACGAGGCGATGGGCCGCGCCAGCTACCTGCAGCGGCTCAGGGAACTGATACGCCAGCATTTCCCGCAGCAGTCGGCAGAAATCGACGACGACAGGATGGACCAGCTGCTCTGGCAGCAGACCCTGCTGGCGCGCAGTTACGGACTGGAGGATGAACGCTCGGCCGCCCGCTTCGCGCTGACCGCCTTTCTGCTCGGCGAGGGCTTTGACCGCAGCGTGCCGGCGCTGGCCCAGATCCTGGACTCGGACCAGCTGTCACCCAGCCGCAAGGCACAGGCGCTGGAGGACTTCACGCTGTTGCTGTTCTCGATTCTTGGGCGCCAGCAAAGCGCTTCGGACCAGGAGCCTGCACCATGAAGAAGTCCGGCACCGCCAGGCCCGGCAGGCACTGAGTGCGCAAATGACCACCAGCTCCAGCCCCCAGATGCCCCGCGACGAGCAGACCATCGTGCTGGGAAGCGCGGCTGCCGCCCATGTCGCCGACAGCCCGCATGATTTCCTGCCGAGCGGCACCAGGCTGCACGAATTCGAAATCACCGGACTGATCGGCGAAGGCGGCTTCGGCGTGGTCTATCAGGCCTACGACCACCTGCTGCTGCGCCGGGTCGCGCTGAAGGAATATCTGCCCGCCTCGCTGGCGGCGCGCGGCCAGGACCAGTCGGTGGTGCTGCGTTCGCAGCGCCATGCCGACAGTTTCGCCAAGGGACTCGAGAGCTTCATCAACGAGGCCAGGCTGCTGGCGCGCTTCGACCACCCGGCCCTGGTCAAGGTGCACCGCTTCTGGCAAGCGAACGAGACTGCCTACCTGGTCATGCCCTATTACGAGGGCCCGACGCTCAAGGCCGCCATACAATCGCTCCCGGCTCCGCCCGACGAACCATGGATCAGAGGCCTGCTGGGGCCGCTGCTCGATGCGCTGGAGCTGCTGCATCAGCAGGGCTGTCTGCACCGGGACATCGCGCCCGACAACATCCTGCTGCCTGGCGCGGGCCGGCCAGTGCTGCTCGACTTCGGTGCCGCGCGGCGCGTGATCGGCGACATGACGCAGGCGTTGACCGTGATACTCAAGCCGGGCTACGCGCCGATCGAGCAATACGCCGAGATGCCCGGCATCCGGCAAGGCCCCTGGACCGATCTCTACGCGCTCGGCGCCGTCCTGCACTGGATCATCACGGGACAGACGCCGCCGCCAGCGGTCGGGCGCATGCTGCGGGACTCCTACGAGGCACTGACAACCCGGACTGGCGGGCGCTATTCCGAGGCCCTGCTCCATGGCATCGACCGCTGCCTGGCGCTCAAGGGCGAGGACCGACCACAGTCGGTGGCGCAGCTGCGCGCGCTGCTGGGCCAGGCAACGCCGGTCGAGACCAAGGCACTCCCAGCACCAGCCGCAATACCAGCCCAGGAGTCGGCATCGGCATCGGAGCCAGACTCAAGCAGCCAGATCGGCTCCGACTGGAGCAAGCGCCGCCGCTGGCGCACCCCGGCGCTGACCCTGAGCGCAACCGTAGCAGCAGCCGTCGCGGCCAGCCTGCTGCTGGGCGAACGGCCTGAAGCCCAGGCACCACAGAGCGCGACAAGCGCCAGCCTCGAACACCCGCCCGCCACGACCACCCAGACCCCGACTGTCGAGCCCATTGCGGCCCCGATGACCCCGCCTCCCGCTCCCGTAGCTATCGCCACAGCAACACCGATCGGCCTGGAAGCCGCCTGGCAGACCGTCCTCACGGCGGCCTCGCCCGATTACGGACTGAGCGTCTCGGGGCTGAAGAATCCGCTGCAGGTCGGGCGCGACAGCCTGAGCCTGGCGCTCGACAGCCGCCGCGACGGCTGGCTCTACCTGCTGCTGTGGGACCGGGCCAACGGGCAGGTCGGACTGCTGTTGCCAAACGCGGTCGACCCGGCGCCGCAGATCAAGGCCGGCCAGCCGCTGCGCCTGCCGCGACCGGGCTGGCAGTACCAGGCCGACCTGCCAGCGGGCAACTGGGACATCCTGCTGCTGGTGTCGGAGTCGCGGCGCGAATTCCCTGATCTGGCCTTGAGCCGGGACGGCATCATGCTCGCCGCCCCCAGGGAACGGATCGAACAGGCGCTCGCCCGTTCCGGCGCCGGCAATCTGGCCCTGGCCGGCCAACCGGATTGCGCCCCCGGTGCCCCCTGCCCAAGCAGCTATGGCGCCCTGCACTTGAGCGTGCGGGAAATCGAGGCTCCCCGCTAGCCAAAGCGGCTGATCACAAGTCGCCCGCCCGCCAGCTCCAGCGCCAGCCCCTGACCTGGTTGCGGCGCCTCGAACAGGAAACGGCGCAAGGGACCGAACAGGGCTTGCAACTGCGCGGGCTCGAGCTGCGGCGCCACCTGCCCCAGCACGCGCGGGTCATACCAGCGAAACAGCAGCGTTTCACCGGCGGGCCCATAGACCAGGCCGAGCTGGCGCAGCTGGCGGCGCAGCGCGGCCAGCTCCATCGCCTCGGGCGCCAGCAGATAGACCCCCCAGTGGCTGCCCCAGCCCGAGAGCAACCAGTCGAGCAGCGGACCCTGGCGCGGCAGCTCGAGCAGATAAGGCGCCAGCTCGGCCACCCCGGGTTCGAGCTGACCGTGGAACAGGCAGCTCCAGCGTGGGGCCGACGGGCCGGAAAGGCCATCGAGCCGCGGCAACAGGCCGGCCACACCCGCGCCGTCGAGCACGACCCAGGGCCTGCAGCCCGGCTCGGACCAGAGCCGGCGAATCAGGGGATGCTCAGGCGTCGGTCCCATGGCTCAGTCCGGGCATTTCTCGACGAAGGCACTGGCGCTGTCGCGCGCCAGCCTGAGCGCCTGCGCCTGCCGGGACGAAGCGTTCGGCGCACCGGATGGCGGCGGCGACGCCGCCACGGCAGCGTCCGGCGCGGCGACGGTCCTGGGTGCCAGCGGCGGCTCCGGGCTGGCGCCCGAGCCATTGCCCGGCGCGCCGCCGCCATGCAGGTTGACGCTGGGCCCGGCCAGGGTCACGCCGCCCGGGCCGATCTCGATGAAGCTGGCTCCGACCTTGAGCGTGAGCTGGGCACCGGCCTCGAGCACCAGCTTGATGCCGGCCTTCAGGTGGATTTCCTGGCCGGCCTCGGCCGCCAGCCGCAGGCCCACCTGCCCCTGCCAGTCCTGCCCGACGCTGAAGGAATGGCTGCCGCCGAGCGCGACATTCTGGTCGCCATCGACCCGCAGGTGATGGTCGCCACCGCACTGCTCGCGCAGGTCCTGGCCGACGGTCAGGTGACTCTCGTTGCCGACCGATTCGACCCGGTCGCGGCGGGTCTGCAGCACCTGGTCGCGTTCGGCATGCAGGCGCAGCTCCTCGGCGCCGCGCTGGTCCTCGAAGCGGATCTCGTTGTAGTTCGAGCCATTGCCGCCCGGAGTCGAGCGCGACTTGATGCCGCTTTGCGTCATCTGCTGGGGCAGCGCATAGGGCGGCAGCTGGTCGGCGTTGTAGACGCTGCCGGTGATCAGCGGCCGGTCCGGGTCGCCTTCGAGGAACTCGACCACCACCTCCTGCCCCACGCGCGGGATCGCGACCATGCCCCAGTTCTGGCCGGCCCAGGGATGGGCGACCCGGATCCAGCAGGAACTGCCCTGGTCGCCGCGCCCGCGCCGGTCCCAGTGGAAGCGGACCTTGACGCGGCCGTAGCGGTCGGTATGGATCTCGTCGCCCGCCGGCCCCGTGACAACGGCCGTCTGCGGCCCCTGGACCCGGGGTCTGGGGGTCAGCGCGGGCGGCCGGTACTCCTGCGCGGCGGGAATGGCCGACAGCTTCAGGCTCAGCCAGGACTCGGCCCTCTCGCCCGGCTCGAGGCCCGCCTCCTGCAGCCGGTATTCGGCCGCCGTGACCAGGTAATCCTGGTTCTGGTCGGGCCTGGGATGCGACTGCAGGCGAAAGCGCGCACCCGGAGTCAGCCCGGCGGCATTGCCCTCGCCGGCAAAGGTCTCTTGCTGCGCGCGCAGCGCCTCGGCCTGGAGGCGCGCCAGCCGCTCGCCCTCGGCCCGCTCACGGTAGTCACCGGGATAGTCGTAGCGCTCGAGTGCCCGGGCCTGCTCGTGATGAATCGGACTGGCCGCTTCGCCCTCGACCTGGAGATCGGCGCGCGGCTTCTCGAAATCATGGGCGCGCAGCAGCTGGCGCGTGGACTGGAGCTCCACCGAGCCGATCCAGCTTTGCAGGCCTTCGCGCTGCCAGCCCGGCTGCGGATCGGGCTCGAGAAAATCGACCTGCGCATAGCCCGGCACCGGCTGGTGCGCAGCCCCGCTGTCGGCGACCACCAGCTGGTGCCTGCCGTCCTTGTGCGCGAAGAAATAATGCATGCCCTCCTGCTCCAGCAGCCGGGCGATGAACTGGTAGTCGGTCTCGCGGTATTGGACGCAATAGGGCCGGGGCAGATAACGGCCCGTCAGCTCGAAGCGGAAGTCGGCATAGGGGTGGGCGGCGAACACGGCTTGCAGGATCTGCGGCGTGGTCTGGTCCTGGAAGATGCGGCAATCGCTGCAGCGGGTCAGCATCCAGGTCCAGGGGCGCAGGACGAGCTGATAGCGGTGCAGCCGGCCCTGGGGCGCGAGCAGGGAAAAGCCGGTCGCCAGGCCGTTGAACTCGCGCACACCGCCCGGCGCCAGCTCGACCAGGACCGAGACCGGCTGGCCCAGCAGGTCGGACGCCGACAGATCGCCGCGCCGCGACAGCAGCAGCAGCCGGTATTCGCCCTGGCAGGACAGGCCATCGGAGCCTTCGAGCCGCTCGAAGATCAAGGCGTCGCCCAAGGTGCTGGCGACCCGGACCCGGCGGTCGAAGCGGTCACTGTCCATGCCATCCTCCTGCTGCTAGCGAGTCCCTGTTGCCGGCCCCGACACTCGCGGCCGGGCCAGTGGGACTGATGCAAGGCGGAGCTGCAAGCACCAGGTCACCCGCCGCCAGCCCGCTGCGGCGCCGGCCCAGCCAGCTGCTGTAGCCCAGGCGCTGGACACCCCCGAGCGCCAGGCGCGGCACGCTGTCGGCACGCAGCAGCAGGCGCAGATCCCAGTCGTACTCGAAGCCGGCATAGTTGCGCACCGCCGCCGCCAGCAGCGCCAGGCCGCTGGCCCTTGGCAACAGGTCGCCATAGTCCGAGAGCGACAGCGGACCGACCTGCAGCCGGAACTTGTGCTGGCGGTCCCAGATCCGGCGCCCCAGCACGGCACCCCGGCCCAGCTGGCAGCCGCCGCCCAGGCGCAGGCAATCACGCTCGCGCAGGCCCATCCAGTGACCGACAAAGGGCTCGACCGTCACCGGCAACCCCAGGCAGCCGGACAACAGCCCGGCCAGGCCCTCGGCATTGCGCACCTGGCGGCTCAAGCTGGCCGCGAAATGCAGCTTGGCATGATCCGGCAGCGCGTCGCGCCCACGCAAGCTGTCCAGGCCCAACCCGCAAAGGGCGCCGACATAGAGCGCGAAGCGGTCCTGCTCGGGCCGGTCCAGGCTGACGCAGGGCTGGGTCTGGGCCCAGGCGCGGTAGAACAGGCTCAGGAAACGGTGATGGATCAGGTCGGCAAAGCGCGCCAGGCTCGCGTCGCCCGCGTGCAGCTGGCGATTGCGCGCGTATTCGCTCAGGTGCAGCGGCAGCGGCCCGTTGGGGCCGAACAGCCCGAGGAAGCGCACGCTGATCCGCGCCGGCACGGTCCCATGGCTCGGCACCAGCCGCGCCAGGCTGGCCGGGGCAAAATCCAGCGCCGGCTCCTGGCCCAGCCGCACCGGCTCATCGGCCGGGCGACGGGCCTGGCCCAGGCGTGGCCGGTCTGGACTCAGACAGTCGAGCAGGCGCAAGGCCTGGAAATAGTTCCAGCGCCAGGGTGCAGCCGAGATCGCCGCGAACAACGCCGCCAGGCGGACAGTCTGTGCCTGGTGGACCGAGCGGACCGGTCCGCTGCCATCGGGCCGCTGCTGGCCGGCACTCACAGTATCGGCCGCGTTCCGCATCGGGGCCTCCAGCGCATGATCTCGCCGCGTGTGAGCGTGCGCAGCACCGTCTCGGTGAAGCTGTTGAGCGAGACATGGCGCGCGAAGAAGCGCTCGAGCAAGCTGCCGAACAGGAAGGCGCTGCCGCCCTCGAAAGCCAGCTCGTCGAGCTCGAGCGTGATCTCGATCCCGCGCCCGAAGCACAGCGGCCCGGGCATCGGCAGGCGCGCGACCACTGGCGTACAAGACACCGAACGCAGGCCTTCGACATGGCGGCGCAAGCCGGGGGCGGCAGAACCGGCATGCAAACCCAGCAACTCGCGCAGCGCCGCCGCGCCCGGCTCGGGCCCGCTGTCGAGCAGCGACAGGTAGTTGAGCGAGAGCTGGCTGATCAACTTCCAGCCCTCGGCGCCCTGCGCCAGCGCGCCATAAGGCGCCGAAGGCCCCTTGACGCAGCGTATGCGCTCGACCGGCGCGGCGACCTCGAGCGTGAAATCGGTCGGCCCTTGACCCAGCTTCATCAGCAGCGGCAGGTCGCGGTTGGTGCAGCGCGCGCGCAAGGAGAGCTGGCGCAGCCCCTGCGCATAAGGCGCTTCGTTCGGATCGACCAGGGACAGGAAGACCTCGCTGCCGACATAGCCGGTCAGCCGCCTTGCGCGGCGGCGGCTCGCGCCCAGCAGCCTGGGCTCGCGCCGCAGCGTGAAATAGGCCTCCGATGGAGGCTCGGTCAGGCGGTTGGTCGAATAGAAGGGCAGGAAACGCTGCCCGGCTCGGCCGGTGCCGTGGCCGGTGACCTCGAGCAGGTCGTAGATCTCGTAATCGAGCGGCCGGGTCCGGTCGGCCAGCAGATGGAACTCCGGCTCGCCCGGCTGCAGCTCGACCCGGTCCAGGCGACGCTCGAACAGGTTGATCGCAGGCACGCAATGCAACAGGAAATGGCGCGCATCGACCTGGCGCTCGAGCTCGGGCGCGGCGCGGCCAAACAGCAGCAGCAGTTCGAGCTCGCTGCCGGCCTGGCGGGCCAGCAGCGGCGCCAGGCCCTCGATCTCGAAGAACAGGTAGCGGGCCGGAAAGGAGAAATACTCCTGCAGCAGCCGATGGCCGCTGAAACCGCGCCCCGTCACCGGCAGCAGTGCCTCGTCGTCGTCGCAACCGACCAGCTTGACGCAGCTGGCGGGCAGCGGCTGCCAGCCCTGCTCGTCGCGCACCAGCAGGCCCAGGGTCGAAGCCCCGATCAGCTCATGCAGCTGGTGCGCGACCTCCGGCGCTCCGCCCAGGAAGAAGCGCAGCTGGTCGAGCTTGAGCGCCGACAGGCTCAAGCCAGCGCCCGCCTGCAGCTTGAGCCTGACCCCGCCCTGGCAACGCGCCGGCCCGAGCTGACCCGCCAGCGCCAGCTCGGGCGCCGCACTGAAATAGCGCGCCTCGCGCAGCTCCAGCGGCCACAGCCGCAGATCGCAACCGGTGCGGAACTCGCAGGCCACCGCATCGGCGCTGGCGTCAGCCTGGCGCAGCGCCGATCCGCGCGGCAGCAGCTGGCCGGCCGCCAGATTGGCATCGCCCGCCATCGGCTGGACTTGCGCGATCAGCATCGCCGGCGTCGGCGCCAGGTAATGCGGATAGAGCATCGCGAGCAGCTGCTCGGTGAAGCGCGGAAATTCGGCATCGAGCCTGAGCTGGACCCTGGCCGCCAGGAAGGCCGTGCCCTCGAGCAGGCGCTCGACATAGGGGTCCTGCGCCGGCTCGCTGCCATCGAGCCCAAGGCGCGCGGCGATCTTGGGGAACTCGGCGGCGAATTCGGCGCCGAGCTCGCGCAGATGGCCGAGCTCGCGGTTGTAGTGGTAGAGCAGTCGGCGGTCCATCGGCCCGGACTCCTAGGCCTTGAGCTCGGAGAGCGAGACCTGTCCGGTCTCGAGGTCCCACTCGGTGCGCAGCAGCAGCTCCAAAGGCATGGGCTGGGCCCGGATCTGGCCGCAGATGCGCAGGCTGATCCGGTTGTGCCCATCAAGCCCGCGCTGCTGCCACAGGGCATCGGCATCGGCCTCGACTTCGAGCGTATCGGCCAGCAGGCGGGGCTCGAAGCGCAGGATCGCCTCCCGGATCGCGCGCTCGAGCGCCTGGAGATCGAGCGTGGAACTGGTCTGTCCGCCCAACGCCGGCAGCCCGTAGTTGAGCACCGAACGCCTGGCCTCGGGCCAGGCCTCGAGCGACTCACCGGCGCCCGGCCGGGTGGCATTCATGAGCCAGCCGAGATCCCTGAGCACCGCCGCGCGCAGGCGCGACTGGCTCGCCAGGCCGGACTCTGCGGGGTCGAGCTGGCAGCCTGGTGCCTCATCGGTCAGGCGGTCGAGCAGGCAGGGCAGCAGCCGGTCGACAGCGCCCGCCCTCGACTCCCGGTTGGAATCATCTGCAGCCATGGCTTCCTCCCTCTCGCCCAGTACAGGACCAGCGCAGGCATTTTTACCGCCGGCAAGCCTTGACGGTCAAGACAATTTGACCGCAACCGGTTGCGATCCAGCCGCAGCGAGGCTGGCCAGCCGGCGCATTGAAGGGATGCGCGCGGCCAGGCCGTCAAGGCCTGCGACAATTCAGCCCATGCCAAGGCAGCGCGCCCGGCCTGCCGCAGGCATGCTGCGGCGCCAGCCAGCGCGCGACTGCGCACCGCCCCGCCTCACGCCCAGCCATCGATGTCCAACGAAAAAGCACCGCCCCGGATCAACCCCGACCTCGAACAGCACACCCCGATGATGGCGCAGTACCTGCGCCTGAAGGCCGACCACCCGAGCACCCTGCTGTTCTACCGCATGGGCGACTTCTACGAGCTGTTCTGGGACGATGCCGAGAAGGCCGCGAGCCTGCTCGAGATCACGCTGACGCGGCGTGGCCAGTCGGCCGGCGAGCCGGTCGTGATGGCGGGCATCCCCTTCCACTCGCTCGAGACCTACCTCGCGCGCCTGATCAAGCTCGGCGAATCGGTCGCGATCTGCGAACAGGTCGGCGACCCAGCCACCTCCAAGGGCCCGGTCGAGCGCAAGGTCGTGCGCGTGGTCACCCCCGGCACCCTGACCGACAGCGAACTGCTGAGCGACAAGAGCGAATCGGTGCTGCTGGCGGTACATGCGGGCCCGCGCGCGACCTGCGGCCTGGCCTGGCTCAGCGTGACACAGGGCATCTTGCAGCTGGCGCAATGTCCGGCCGACGAATTGCGCGCCTGGATCGTGCGCATCGCCCCGAGCGAGCTGCTGCACAGCGCGGATGTCACGCCCGCTTTCGAGCAGTCCCTGCAGGAGCTGCAGCGCCAATGGCCCGCGCTGGCACAGGCCGGCTCGGGCGCGCGCCTGAGCCTGGCGCTGCGCCCGGCCTGGGCCTTCGATCCCGCCCTGGGCGAGCGCAAGCTCTGCGCCCAGCTGCAAGTGACCAGCCTGGCCGCCTGGGGCGCGCAGGACCTGCCGCAGGCGCATGCCGCCGCCTCGGCCCTGCTCGACTACGCAGAGCATACCCAGGGCCGGGCACTCGCGCATCTGTGCCAGCTGCGGGTGGCGCGACCGCAGGAACTGATCGAGCTGCCGGCAACGACCCGGCGCAACCTCGAGCTGACCCAGACCCTGCGCGGCGAGGCCGCTCCGACCCTGTTCTCGCTGCTCGACAGCTGCCAGACCGGCATGGGCAGCCGCCAGCTCAAGCGCTGGCTGCTCGAGCCGCCACGCGATCGGGCGCCGGCGCGCAGGCGCTTGCAGGCCATCGGTACGCTGCGCGCCGGCCTGCAGGCGCCGCTGCGGCTGGCACTCAAGGGCGCCTCGGACGTCGAGCGCATCAGCGCGCGCATCGCACTGCGCCAGGTGCGACCGCGTGAGCTGGTCGGCCTGGTCCAGACGCTCGAGCGCGCCGCTAGCGTATCGGCCGGACTGCAGCAAGGTCTGCAGGATCAGGCGGCGCAGCAGACCGGGGCCATGCCGGCCACGCTGCTGAGCGAACTCGCGCGCGAGCTCGAACCACCCATGGGCTGCGCGGCCCTGCTGCAAAGCGCCCTGCTGCCCGAGCCGGCAGCACTGGTGCGCGACGGCGGCGTGATCAACCATGGCTACGACGCCGACCTCGACGAGCTGCGCGCGATCCAGAACAACTGCGACAGCTTCCTGCTGGCGCTGGAAGCCCGCGAACGCGAGCGCACCGGCATCAGCAACCTGCGCGTGCAGTACAACAAGGTGCATGGCTTCTACATCGAGGTCACGACCAGCGGCCTCGACCGGGTGCCCGACGACTACCGCCGGCGCCAGACGCTCAAGAACGCCGAACGCTTCATCACGCCCGAACTGAAGGCGTTCGAGGACAAGGCGCTCAGCGCCCAGGAGCGCGCGCTGGCGCGCGAGAAATGGCTCTACGAGGGCCTGCTCGACCAGCTGCAAACCCATGTGCAGGCACTCGGGACGCTGGCGCGCGCGCTGGCCAGCCTCGATGCGCTGTGCGCGCTGGCCGAGCGCTCGCTGACGCTGAACTGGTGCGAGCCACAGTTCGTGCTCGAACCCTGCATCGAGATCCGCGCCGGCCGCCATCCGGTGGTCGAAGCCAGGATGGCCGAAACCGGCTCCGGCAACTTCATCCCGAACGACACGGTGCTGGGTCAGAAGGCCCGGCTGCAGGTCATCACCGGCCCCAACATGGGCGGCAAATCGACCTATATGCGCCAGGTCGCTGTGATCGCGCTGCTCGCGAGCCTGGGCAGCTATGTGCCGGCGCAAAGCTGCCGCCTCGGACCGCTCGACGCCATCCACACCCGCATCGGCGCGGCCGACGACCTGGCCAACGCCCAGTCGACCTTCATGCTCGAGATGACCGAGGCGGCACAGATCTTGCACTCGGCATCACCACACAGCCTGGTGCTGATGGACGAGATCGGACGCGGCACATCGACCTTCGACGGCCTCGCGCTGGCCTCGGCCATCGCCTCCCATCTGCACGACAAAGTCAAGGCCTTCACCCTGTTCGCGACCCATTACTTCGAGCTGACCGAGTTCCCGGCCTCGCACCGCCATGCGCTCAATGTGCATGTCAGCGCTGCCGAGAGCCAGGGGCGCGACATCGTCTTCCTGCACCAGATCGAGCCCGGGCCGGCCAGCCGCAGCTACGGTGTGCAGGTCGCCAGGCTGGCGGGGGTGCCTGCTGCGGTGGTGCAACAGGCGCGCCACGCACTCGAGGCACTCGAGGCGCACAGCGCCAGCGCCCAGGCCCAGGTCGACCTGTTCGCCCCGCCGCCAGCGGCCGCGACCCCCGAACCCAGCCGGGTCGAACTCGCGCTGGCAGCCGTGGACCCCGATCTGCTGAGCCCGCGCGAGGCGCTCGAACAACTCTATTTGCTCAAGAAACTACTGACCCAAGCATGACTTACTGCGTCGCCGTCAAACTCAACGCCGGACTGGTCTTCCTGTCCGATTCCCGCACCAACGCCGGTCTGGACCAGATCAGCACCTTCCGCAAGATGATCGTCTACGAGAAGCCGGGCAACCGCTTCATGTGCCTGCTGTCGGCCGGCAACCTGAGCATCTCGCAGTCGATCCGCGAGATCCTGCAGTCCGAGCACCTGAAGGACCCCGACAGCGACGAGGCCATCACGATCTGGAACGCCAAGAGCATGTTCGATGCCGCGCGCGTGCTGGGCCAGGCCGTGCGTCATGTGCACGCCCGCGACGGCGAGGCGCTGCGCCGGGCCGGGGTGGACTTCAACGTCAGCATGATCTTCGGCGGCCAGATCGCTGGCGAAGGCATGCGACTGTTCCAGGTCTACTCGGCCGGCAACTTCATCGAGGCCACGCCCGAGACACCCTTCTTCCAGGTCGGCGAATCCAAGTACGGCAAACCGGTGCTCGACCGCGTGATCACGCCGACCACCCCGCTCGACGAGGCGGCCAAATGCGCGCTGGTTTCGATGGATTCGACGCTCAAGTCCAACCTGTCGGTCGGCCTGCCGCTGGACCTGGCGGTCTACGAGGTGGACCGGCTCGAGAGCGACAAAATTGTCTGCATCGACGAGAACAACCCCTATTTCCGCATGGTGCGCACCACCTGGGGCGAGAAGCTGCGCGAGGTCTTCGATGCGATCGAGCATCCGGCCTGGGACGGCCATGCGACCGAGGTGCCGCTGCTGCAGCCGAGCAAGCGCAACCAGCCGCTCAGGAAGATCGCCAATGCCGGCGAGCGCCTGATCTGAGGGCGGCAAGGCCGTGCGGCGGGCCTGGCCTGCCGCACGGCTTGAGTGCAGACCGGCCTCAGTCGGCCCAGACCACCCAGCCCTGCTGGGCCGTCAACAGGATCAGCAGACCGAAGGCGATCCGGTACCAGGCAAAGCCGGTGAAGCTGTGGCTGGCGACGAAGCGCAGCAGCCAGCGGATGCAGAGCCAGGCGCTGATGAAGGCGAACAGCAGTCCGACAGCGAACTGGGGCAGATCGGCCAGGCTCAGCAGGCCGCGCTCCTTGTACAGACTGTAAACCCCGGCACCGATCAGGGTCGGGATCGCGAGGTAGAAGGAAAACTCGGTCGCGACCTGGCGCGACAGGCCCAGGAACATGCCGCCGATGATGGTCGCGCCGCTGCGGCTGGTGCCCGGCACCAGCGCCAGGCATTGCACCAGGCCGACCTTGAGCGCATCGAACCCGCTCATCTGATCCACCGACAGGATGCGTGGTGCGGTCTCGCTGCGTGCCTGACGGCGCTCGGCCCAAAGGATGATCAATCCGCCGATGATGAAGGTCGACGCCACCACCGAGGGCGTGAACAGGTTGGCCTTGATCGCCTTGCCAAACAGCAGGCCCAGCACAACCGCCGGAAAAAAGGCGATCGCCACATTCGCCGCGAAGCGTTGGGCCTGGGGCTGGGAAGGCAGCTGCACCACGGTATCGCGCAGGCGCTGCCAATAGACCAGGATCACGGCAAAGATGGCACCGGTCTGGATCGCGATGTCGAACACCTTGCCCTTGTCGTCATGCATGTCGAGCAAGGTGCCGGCTAGGATCAGATGGCCAGTCGACGAGATCGGCAGAAATTCGGTCAGGCCCTCGACAATACCCATCAGGGCGGCTTTCAGCAGCAGTAAAGTATCCATCAGACTGGTAGATTGGTTAAAGCCCACCAGTGTAAACCCGCATCGTGACTCGGCAGTTTCAGCCGCCCCCGCATGGCGGCTAGGGCTCAGTAGCGTCCATGACCATGACGGTCGTCATCGTCCCAGCGGTCATGCTCATGCTGCCAGTGGCGCTTGTGATGCTTGTGCTTGTAATGCCCGGGCGGAGCCCAGGCCGAGCCATAGACCGGCGGTGCCATGACCCGCGGCACCGGATAGACGACCACCGGTGCCGGCGCGAGGTACATCGGAGCGGCATTGCTGGCCCCGATCACGACACCAGGGCTCTGCATCCCGAGCGACCAGTACACATCCCCCGCCTGCGCTCCGGCAGCAGCCAAGGCCAGCCCCAAGCCCAACACCAGACCCGAGAACCCGGACCGGTTGCATCCCAGCTGCGCGCCAGTCTCAACTTGCTTCATATTCCATTCCTTGTGCGCGTACCGATGCGCCTGAGGAGGATTAAAGCGTCAAAGCCCGCTTACAAGCTGCCTCGACTTGTGACAGATGTATCAGCCGGTAAACGGGGGCTGCTGCCCCAGCGGCCCAGCGGCTGCTCGACCAGGTGAAAGAAGGCCGCTCCAGCCAGGTTGCAAACCACCCAGGCCAACAGCACGCCGGCGGTCTGCGTCCAGGGCTCGGCCGGGGCAAAGCGGGTAAAGAGCGCGTTGACCACCAAGCCCACCGGAAAATTGAGCAGGAAGACCGAATACGAAATCTGTCCGAAATAGGCCCAGCCCCGCCCTTGCGGCCAGCGCTGCAGCCATTGCCCCTGCTGGGCCGCGCCGAGCAGCAGCGCGACCACCAGCGCCAGCGCAATCCGCTCGCGGAACTGCACCGCCAGGGCCCCCAGCACCAGCAGGGCGAACAGCAACAGCCAGCCCAGGCCCTTGAGACCATGGCGCGGCTGAGTGGCCCAGTAAGTCAGCGCTCCGAGCCCATAGGAGCCCAGAAAATAGACCGCCCAGATATCCCAGTCCGGATCGAGATTGAAGCCATAGAGCGACAAGATCACCCCTACGAGCAGCAGCGTGGCGCTCAAGGCCAGGCGCCCGTTCAAAGCGCGCGCCAACCAGAGCAATCCGAGCAGCAAGACAAACAACTGGAAGTCGATCGCCACATACCAGACGCCGGCCGAGATCGAATCGACGCCGAGCAGGCTGTGCAGCAGCAGCGCGTGGGCCAGGAACTGCCCCAGCTGGGCCCGTTCGGGCAGCGAGTCATGCTCCATCCAGTGGCGCGCGAACTCGGTGCACAACAGGCTGAGCAGCAAGGCCGCCAGATAGGGCGCGGCCGTGCGCAGGTAGCGCTTCCTGAGCAGCATCAGCGGCTGGGGCGTCAGCAGCACCCCGCGCGGCGCCAGGCTGCGCGCCGCCAGGAAGCCCCCCACGACCAGAAAAATCTGCACTGCCATGCGGGCGTCCCGGCTCAGCCAGTCGATCAGGTCCGGGAACACGCGCTTGGTCCAGTCCGACATCGGGCCGTAGAAAGCCAGATGGTGCAGCACGATGAACTGCGAACCCAACGCCTTCAGGGCATCGACCAGGGCCATCCGCCCCACGCTTGCAACTCCTGTGACCGACATCTGCGCGACTCCCGACCGACCACCCATTGCGGGCAGCAGGCACTATTAATGAGAAAAACCTGCAATGGTAAACCCGTCCCCTCTAAAATCCAAGTCATGAGTTCAGCGCCCCACACCCCCGCAGCGCCCGAAGAAGGCGCCACCAAGCCCAGCAACTTCCTGCGCCAGATCATCGAGCATGATCTGGCCAAGGGCACCTACGCCAGCCGGCGCTGGGCCGGCAGCCCCGGCGATGCGACCCATCACGCCAGCGCGCCGCACGATCCGGCCCGGATCCGCACGCGTTTTCCGCCCGAACCCAACGGCTATCTGCATATCGGTCACGCCAAGAGCATCTGCCTGAACTTCGGTCTGGCGCGCGACTATGGCGGCGTCTGTCACCTGCGTTTCGACGACACCAACCCCGAGAAGGAAGACACCGAGTACGTCGACAGCATCATCGACGCGGTCAAGTGGCTGGGCTTCGACTGGGCCCAGCTCGGCCAGGCCACCGACAGCGCCGCCCCCTACCAGGCCAGCGACTACTTCGACTTCATGTACCGCGCCGCCGAGGCCCTGATCGAGCGCGGCCAGGCCTATGTCGATGAACAAAGCCCGGAAGAGATGCGCGCCAACCGCGGCGACTTCTCCAAGCCCGGCATCGACAGCCCCTACCGCAGCCGCACGCCGGCCGAGAACCTGGCCCGCTTTCGCCAGATGCGTGACGGCGAACTCGCCGATGGCGCCGCCGTGCTGCGCGCCAGGATCGACATGGCCTCGCCCAACATCAACCTGCGGGACCCGGCGATCTATCGGATCCGCCGCGCCACCCACCATAACACCGGCGACAAATGGTGCATCTACCCGATGTACACCTTCGCGCACCCGATCGAGGATGCGCTCGAGCAGATCACGCACAGCATCTGCACGCTCGAGTTCGAGGACCAGCGCCCCTTCTACGACTGGCTGATGGAACGCCTGATCGAGGCCGGCCTGCTGGCCGCTCCGGCACCGCATCAGTACGAATTCGCCCGCCTGAACCTCAGCTATGTCATCACCAGCAAGCGCAAGCTGGCCCAACTCGTCAACGAAGGCAAGGTCAGCGGCTGGGACGACCCGCGCATGCCCACCATCGTCGGCCTGCGCCGCCGCGGCTACACGCCGGCCGCGCTGCAGCTGTTTGCCGAACGCATCGGTGTCACCAAGAGCGACAGCTGGATCGACTACTCCACGCTCGAAGGCTGCCTGCGCGAGGACCTCGAGTCCCAAGCACACCGCGGCATGGCCGTGCTCGATCCAGTCAAGCTGGTGCTGAGCAACTGGGACGAAGTCATGGGTGCCGGCCATCTCGAGCCCTGCAGCCTGCCGGCCCTGCCACATCCACCCGAGGGCATGGCCGAACCGGCGCCGCGCCAGTTCACGATCGGCAAGGAAGTCTGGATCGAGCGCGAGGACTTCGAGGAAATTCCGCCCAAGGGCTACAAGCGGCTGTTCCCGGGCAACAAGGTGCGCCTCAAGGGCGGCTACGTGATCGAATGCACCGGTTGCGAGCGCGATGCCTCAGGCCAAATCACCGCCGTACTGGCCTTGCTGGTGCCGGATACCAAGAGCGGCACGCCAGGGGCTGACAGCGTCAAGGTCAAGGCCGCCATCACCTGGGTCGGCGTGGCTGACGGTGTGGCCGCCGAGATCCGCCTCTACGACCGCCTGTTCAGCGACGCCCACCCCGATGCCGGCGGCAAGGATTTCCTCAGCAGCCTGAACCCGAACAGCCTCAAGGTCGTGACCGGCTATGTCGAGCCCTCGCTGGCCCATGCCGAACCCGACCAGAAGTTTCAGTTCGAGCGTCACGGCTATTTTGTCGCCGACCGCCAGGATCACGTCAAGGGCCAGCCGGTATTCAACCGCGCCGTCGGCCTGAAAGACAGCTGGGGCAAGTAAACCGGGGATGCAATGCAGCGGGACAGATTCCCGCTGCCTGCGTTGCGAGCCGAGGCGTTGGCTGGCACCTGACTGGCTGAACGGCCAGCCAGACGCTGCCGGTCTTATGCTGCGGCAGGGCCGACGCCGGCCTGGCGCAAGTAATCCTGCACGCCCTCGCCTGCGACCTTGCCGCTTGCCAGGCAGGCCGTCAGCAGATAGCCGCCAGTAGGCGCCTCCCAGTCCAGCATCTCGCCGGCACAGAACAGGCCTGGGCTGGCCTGCAGCATCAGCTGCGGCGTCAAGGACTCGAGCGCCACCCCGCCGGCGCTGCTGATCGCCTCATCGAGCGGACGTGGAGCGACCAGGGTCAGCGGCAGGGACTTGATCGCAGCGCCCAGACGGACCGGGTCGTTGAGCTGCTCGCGGTCCAGCAATTCATGCAGCAGGGCAATCGCGGCCGGCGACAGGCCGAGCCAGGCGCGCAGACAGTTGGCCAGGCTTTTGCCGCTGCGCGGACGAGCCAGCAGCGTCTGGACCTTCTCCAGCGCAAGATCGGGACGCAGATCCAGCAACAAGCTGGCACTGCCACGGCGTGCGATCTCGTCGCGCAGCAGCGCGGATGCGGCATAGACCAGACTGCCCTCGATGCCGCTGGCAGACAGCACGAACTCGCCCTTGCGACTGAACTCCTGACCCAGGCTGTCGCGCAAGCGCAAGGCCACGTTCTTGAGCGGCTGGCCGGCATGGCGCTGCGAGAAATAGTCACTCCAGCCTGGACGACCATTGACCGCCACCTCGAAGCCGCAATTGGCTGGTTGCAAAGGCAGGACCGAGGCGCCCAGCGCCGGCAAGGAAGCCGTCCAGGCCCCGTCCGAGCCCAGTCTGGCCCAACTGCCACCACCGAGCGCGAACACGACGGCCCTGGCCTTGACCCATTGCAGGCCATCAGCTGACTCGAAAGCCAGCAGCCATTGATCACCGCTGCGCAGACAGGCGCCAGTCCAGCGCTGACGCATGTGAAACGTGACGGCAACCCCCGCAGCGGGATGACGCAGGCGCAGCAACCAGGCACGCAACAGGGGGGCCGCCTTCATGTCGGTCGGAAAGACACGCTGCGAAGAACCGACAAAAGTCTCTATGCCCAGGCCGCTGGCCCAGTCACGAATATCCTGCGGTCGCAGACGCTCAAGCCAGGAACGACACTGGTCGGCCCTGGCACCATAGCGGCTGACAAAGCTGTCGAACGGCTCGGCATGGGTCAGGTTGAGGCCACCAATGCCAGCCAGCAGGAACTTGCGCCCCAGCGTGGGCATCGCGTCGAAGAGATGAACCGAGTGCCCGGCAGCTGACAGCAGTTCAGCCGCCATCAGCCCGGCAGGGCCGCCACCGACGACGGCCACAGCAGCCTCGAGCGTAGGCTGGAGCAGTGAGTCAGCGGAATCTGGCGTGAGGAGCGACATGGGATGCATAAGATGCGTGGCAGGCAGGATCTTGACGCACAAATGAAAAAGCCCCGACTGATCGGGGCTTTTTCAAAAACTGGAGCGGGATAAGAGACTCGAACTCTCGACCTATACCTTGGCAAGGTATCGCTCTACCAACTGAGCTAATCCCGCATGAATCTCTTCAAGAAAATGTCTTGATAGGGTAGCTATTTTACATCATCAAACCTGCATCATGCAAGCTGGATGAAGAAATCGAGCCGTGACATTGCATACCAGACTGCATGCATGGCGAAACGCCCGCCAAAAAAAGACCCAAGCACTGGAAAACCAGCGGATCAAGTCCTTGCAACTGCTCAATTGCCAAAAACAAAGCCCCGTCTCTGCGTGCTCGCAGAGAGGGGGCTTGTCAGCATAAGAGCCTGACGATGACCTACTTTCACACAGGGATCTGCACTATCATCGGCGCGAAGTCGTTTCACGGTCCTGTTCGGGATGGGAAGGAGTGGGACCAACTTGCTATGGTCGTCAGGCATAACGGGTTGCTCTGCTGACCCACGGGGGTCAACACAGCGAAT
>JAPLPQ010000005.1 GCA_026400105.1 Burkholderiales bacterium | reverse complement strand
GGCCCGATCGGCACCGGCCAGAAACGCGATCAGCATCGCTTGCATGACGCCTTACCACCACAGCAGCATATGCAGCGTGTCCATCAGTTTGTGCGTCCAGATCCAAATGATACGTCGCTCGCCGGCTTCTATGCGCGCGAGCGCCGCCATACCAGGGCGCCACCAGTCAGCATGTTCATTGAGCCGAACCCTGAGCGCAAAATGACCTGCCTGCATCCCCTTGAACTGGGCGATCGGTACCAGTTTTTCCGCTGTGAAGCGGATGGTACGTTCGGGCTGACCGAGCAGGCGCAGTTCCCCGGTTGCATTCAATGGCAGCTCACGTATGTCCCGTTCCGATACATGAATCAATGCATACAAGCCCTCGATTCGTGCCAGTCGGAAGAGCTTGTCACCCTGACGCATCGGGCTGCCCGATAGCTCCTTGCGTTCGCCTTCGACGATGACGCCAGTGAAGGGCGC
Organism: Burkholderiales bacterium; assembly: GCA_026400105.1. Classification (GTDB taxonomy): domain Bacteria; phylum Pseudomonadota; class Gammaproteobacteria; order Burkholderiales; family Burkholderiaceae_C; genus Malikia. The sequence continues at coordinate 8,117 of JAPLPQ010000005.1, read as the reverse complement.
CGCAATTCTTGCCTGCTTCAGCTGGAAGATCACCTGCTCCATGCGCGCCTGGGATTGCGCCATGCGTGCCATCGCGATCTGCGTCTCTGCAACCTGACTGGCGGCGCGAGCCTGGTCGGCTTCAGCCTGATAGCGTCGCACCTCGGACTGCAGGTCGGTGGACTGTAGCGTCAACTCACGGGTATCGAGTTCAGCCAGTACCATGCCTTCATCGACTGTGTCGCCTAGATTGGCATTCACCTGCGCCAGGTAACCATCAAAGGGGGAGCTTATAACCTGCACACTGTCAGTCATCAGCTCGCCACTGGCTTCGATCCGATAGGTCCAGGTGCCGAAGACGACCACCAGCGAAGCCAGCACGGCAGCGGATGCCAGTGCCTTGTAGCGAAGCCGCTCGGGGCTGAGCCAGCGTCGCAGCCGTATCCTGGCCTGCATGAGCAGGCGCATGGGCAGCGGTTGCGAGCGCTCACGCAGCACGGCCATCCAGGGCCTGAGCAGATGCAGCGCAACCGACACCTGATGCAGCTGCCCAGACTCGAAACCGACCTCGCGTCGGCCCAGCAGCAGGACCAGCTGCGGCTCGGGCACGGCCTCTGTATCGTCGGACACCAGCGTCGCGAGCTGACCATAGCCGAGCCTACGCGCAAGACGGTCGTGAGCCAGCGTCACCAGCGGACTGCCAGGGGGTGTCGGGAATATGATGTCTTGCCGCTGGTCAACCGCCTCCTCGAGTGCAGCCTCAAGCAGCTGCACGTTCTCGGATTTTTGCTCGAAACGGTCGATGTGGCTGATCGCAAGCACCCGTACCAGTCCGTCATCGGACCAGCCAAGCACAGCTTGGTCACAGCCGATCACTCCGACCAACAGGTTGACCAATCCCAGCGTGGCAGCACCGAACTCGTCTTCCTGCATCACTCGCGCAATCAGATCCAACAGATCGATCAGACCCTGGGATGCTTCATGCTGAGCCTGGCTCCCGGTCGCCACTTGGGAAGCGATGGGTAGATCGGCGGGCAGGTCGGCGACCAGCTGTGCGCGGATCAGCAACTCGTTGACTGCTGAGCGCTCGCGCGAACTGATCTCGAGCAGCAGCAGCGTTGGGCCTTCGGGATCCGTCAGGTGAACCGCTGCAACCAGTGTGCCGTTCGGACACGGTGAGTACGCGTATCCCTGGGAAAGCGCGCGCGGTGACAGCTCGGCGATGTGGGCGTTGGCCTGGACCAGCAGTGCACTGTCGGCTGGAGCGTTCGTCCCCAGCAGCGACCATGACATGTCGGATTGGGAGCATCGCAACACCAGCGCAGCGCGGGCGCGACAGAGCTGACTCAAGCACACGCATAGCCGGCTCCAGAACGCAGCATCCTTTGGCTGCTGACGCAGCGTGCGCAGGCTCTCGATCAGCTGTTCTGCGCTCATGGCCGGCGACGATGCCGCTGGCATGGCCACTGGCCCTTCGGACGGAAGATGACTTGTGCTCACGACACATCATCCATCACTAGCCTGGCCTTGACGCCTGGGCGGATACGCCGTTCCCGGTTCGGAATTCTCACCCTGACCTCGACCAGAGAGCTCGCGGCATCGATGACGGGGGCGACGAAGATGACTCTTCCAGCCTGGGGACCAGGCACTGCCGCGTCTTCGAGATGAACCGTGACGGGTGCGCCTGCGGACAACTTGCGTGCAGCGGTCTGACTGACGTTGACGCGCAGCTCGCAGTCGGTGTCATCGACGAGCCGTACCAGCGCATCGCCCGGTGCAGCCCATTCGCCTTGGCGGACTTTGAGCATCGTCACGACACCGGATATCGGTGCCCTGAGAACGCGCATTTCATATTCGCGCTCGGCGATTTCCAGTTCGGTCTGCTCGCGTTTCTTCGCCGCTTGCAGCTGACCGCTGCGCCCGCTGGTCGCCTCCAGCTCCATGCGCAGCTTGAGGAGCTCCTCGCGGCTGACAGTGCCAGCGGTTTCGTAGAGGAACGTCGCGTCAGTGACCAGATCCTCCAGGATGGCGCGCCGCTGCTCGGTGGCGCGCTGTTCGGCGATGTCGTTGAGAATGACAAGTCGACGTTGTTGCTCGGTCTGCTGCAGTCGGACATCCTGGCTGAATATCGGCTGGCCAGCCTTGACTCGCTGACCCAGCTGGACATGCAGCCGATCCACCACGCCTGCCATGTGGACACTCAGCATGTGATCGTGCTTCGGATAGACGATGCCCACGAACTCCGCGGCTCGTGACGATGCACCGGGCAGGATGGCACCACAGAGTACGGCCAGCGCGAACCGCTGCAATGTGCGGTAACTCGACCGTTTTTCAGTCATCAGATTCATTGAATGTTTCATTTCCTGTTTCTACTCGCCTGACCCGGCGACCTCCTTGGCTGGGCTTTCCGTTTCATCCTGCTGCATCCTTGCTGAATGCCAGCTGCTTGCGGATCTGCTGTTCGCGTTGCTGGAGAAGACGTCTTTGCTGGAAAGCGCTCCTCTGTGCGTTGCGCTGCGCCAGACCGATCAAGATCGAAATCAGCTGGCCACGCCAATGCTGGCTGCGCGTCAGAAGACCGCGCAAAGGGGCCAGCCAGAACGGCAGATATCTGCCCAGCAAGTCGTCGTCCAGCGCGACGAAGGCCTGCGCATGACCGTTCTGGCCCTGGCGCCCCGCCCGCCCGAACAGCTGCCAGTCGACGCGTATCGAGTCGTGCGGCTCGACCATCAACACATGCAGCCCCCCGGTATCGGCGACCTCGGAGGCGACCAGGATGTCAGTGCCACGGCCCGCCATATTGGTCGCCACCGTGATGCGGCCGAGCTGGCCCGCAGCAGCCACGATCTCGGCTTCGCGTGCATGCTGCTTGGCGTTGAGGACATCGCAGACGAGCCCTCGCTCGGCCAGCAGACGCTCAAGCAGCTCGCTGTCGGACAGCCGACGCGTTCCCACCAGCACCGGAACCCGCTGCCGGTGCAGCCGCTCGACGGTCGCGACAATCGCCTGCCATTTGGTGTGTGAATCGGCGAAATGCTGCGGACTCACTACCTGCAACTGGCTGGGTAGACGGGGCGGTACCACAAAAGTCAGCAGACCATAGGTCTGCCACATCTCTGAGCGCACGCCCTGCAGCGTGCCACTGGCGCCGCTGAGATGGTGATATTGACAGAAGAATTCCTGGAAACCCATTCGCGCCAATGTCTTGGATGGCGATGTGATCTTGACGCCCTCACGCGCCTCGATCGCCTGATGCAGCCCGTAGCTCCACGAGCGACCTGGCATCACACGGCCCGTGTGTTCATCGAGAATCTGGATCTCGCCATCCCGCACGATGTAGTGTCTGTCGCGCAGGAACAGATCTCGTGCCGATAGCGCCTGGCGTATCAAATCGTCACGCCGCTGCGGGGCTTGCCAGATGGCAGGCAGACTGTGCACCATCTCTTCGATCCGCTCATGGCCCTCGTCGGTGAACGTGATGTCGCGGAATTGCGAATCGACGCGATAGTCCCGCTGTGGCAGCAGTTGCTCGACGAGATCGCGCGCCGCGAGCACGGCTTGTATCAACAGCTTGTTGGATTCTGGCGCAGAGATGATCAGGGGCGTGTTGGCCTCGTCGATCAGGACGCTATCGGCTTCGTCGACAATCGCGGTGTGCAGACCACGAGAGCGCACATTTTTCCCATCGGACTTCAGTTCACGAATGCGGCGCCGGCCCGAATGCATCGCACCACCGAGTGCAATCTGGTCGAAAAGGTGATCGGCCAGAAGCTGCTTGCTGGTTGCATAAACGATGTCGGTCTCGTAGGCCGCGCGCAGTTGTTCGGGAGACAGTCCATGGAATGCAGCCGCCGCACGCACGCCGCAGCGCTCGAACATCGGTCGCATCAGCTCGACGTCACGCTGTGCCAAGTAATCATTTGAGGTGATGATGTGGCAAGGCAGACCGCGCCAACCACGCAGCACCGCCACCATGGCCACGGCCAGCGTCTTGCCCTCGCCGGGAGCCATTTGCACGACCATGCCCTCGTGCATGGCCAGCGCGGCCAGCACCTGGGCACGATAGGGCAGCCGCTCAAGCGTGCGTTGAGCAGCGACTGAAACCGCCGCCAGCGCCTCGATGCGCAAGCGGCGTAGCCTGTCGATGCCCTGCCTCTCCAACCGCAGCGCGATACGGAGCCGGGTCAGCTGCGCGTCGAGCGCCTCGTCATCGAGAGACTGCCAGGACTCCCTGATCACGTCGACTTCTGTGGCCTCGCGCTGCAACCGGCGCTGAATCCCCCCAGCCAGATGCTCGGATCGCCGCAACCAATCGCTCCAGCGCACGCTCTGAGCAGCTTTCTGGCTGCGCGGCGGTGTCCAGCAAAACGGTTTATTGTTCATCGCAGTGTCAATCACAAACGATAGCGTTTCTGCAACAGCTGATACAAAGTCCGCCGGCCCTGCTCGAACAGAGACGCTGGTGGCAGCGGTGCCCTGATCCATCCGGTCATGCCATGCATCGCCGTGACGCGCTGGTCTGCGACATCGAAGACTGCCTGCAGTTCGTAGTAGGAGTCGATGGCCTGCAAGCCGTCCGGGTCATCGGGCTTGACCGGAATCACTCCACCGGCATGCCAGCCCAGCGCCTGCGATGGCAGACGATCCCGGTGGTAGGGAAGCAGCACGATACGGCTCGCTCGCAACACTTCGGCAGCCTGACCGTTGATGCGCAACTCGGTACCGCTCAGAGGCTGGGCAAAGAGCTCGTTGGCTTGTTCCTGAGACACGATCGCAGAGAAACGCAGACCGGCCGGGTTGCTCAACTCGCCGACTGCCTCGCCGCGAGGCAGCCAGCTATGCAGCCTCTCGTGCAGCCCATCGGCGACCCAGATACCAGCATGCCTGGCGCGTATCGTCAACGCCGCTTGCTTGCTCAGCAGCAGCGCGAGCTGTTCACGCGCGACGTTCAGGCGCTTGTCCAGCCCCGCGACACTGGCAGGAGAGCCCTCTAGCGCCAGGTTCAGCTGCACCTCGAACTCCCTGACCTGGGCTTGTGCAGAAACGATTTGCTGCTCAAGCGCGGGATTGCTCATGCGCAACAACACCTGTCCAGGAACGACAGCGGAACCGTGGGGCGTCTCGATGCGGTCGAGCCGCCCGGCCACTGCAGCGGGAACCCGCGTGATTTCCATGGCCTCCACCAATCCGGGAGCTCGTATCGAGTTCGGCCAGAGAAAAAAAAAAATCACGCTCAAGGGGATGGCGCCCAATGCAACGGATACCGCAACCGCACGGCGGCGGTTGCGCATCAGTGCAGGGCTTCTCAGATGCGATACCCAGCGCTGCGCAGGCAGCAAAATACCCATCACCAGGGTAATGAACACAAAGACGATCGCGAGCGGCAACCAGTTGTCTGCCAGCAACAGCAGCATGGAGCCGAAGATCAGCATCCGGTAAGCAAAGCTCAGCGCACCGTAACCGGTCAGCCACCACCATTCGCTGCGGTCCTGCGCCGTCGATTCGACGTTGGACGTGCCGAGCAGATAACGATCAGCCAGATAGCGCCACTGCGCGGACGCCCGCTGGTAGAGGTTGGGTATGTCGATCAGGTCGGACAGTACGTAGTAGCCATCAAAGCGCAACAGCGGATTGCCATTGAACAACAGACTGGATACCGAGCCGATCAACATGACGTTGAACGCCAGGCTGTTGACAAGTCCGGGGCCGGTATGCGCCCACACCAGGGCCGCTAGCGCTGCGAGTGCCAGCTCGACGATCACACCCGCCGCACCGACCAGAGCCCTTGCCCTGCGGTCGCGGAACGACGCACTGGCAGTCGCGTCAACATAGGGAATCGGCATCCCGACGATCAGCATGATGCCGAACGTGCGAACCTCGCCGCCGAAGCGCTTGATGACATGAGCATGACCGAGCTCGTGCCGCGCCTTCATCGATGCGATGCAGATATAGAGCCAGAACAGGTTACCGGCCGCGAACAGGCCTTCGGTCTGGCTCAGCAGGCGTTCCGAATGAGACAGCGCAGTGGCGATGCCGAACACGACGAGCAGCAGCAGTGCTGCGGCCATCAGCCAGCTCACCAGCGCGTGGGTCAATCCCGACTGACGCGACAGCCAGCGGTCGGGGTCAAACAGCGGGATGCGTATCGACAGAAAGCTCAACAGCTTGCCTCGGAGCTCGCGTCGACGCTGGTCGCGATAGCGCTGGAAAATCGTCTGGCTGTCAGGCAGCGTGTCGTGGAACAGCAGGTTGGACTGATGCAGCTGTGACAAGACCTGCATCACCTCTTCCTGGCCTGGCGCTTCCTTGGGCAGATCGCGCAGGCAATTCTGCCAGACCTCCTCGACGGTGAGCTCGCTGCTCAAGCGCGAGACAAAGATATAGGCCTGAGCCGTAATGCGGAAAAAGCGCTGGGTATAGGTATCACGCAGCAAGTACCAGTCCCGACCACGAAAGCGCTGCTTGTGCACGACCACGGTCGGCAACAGACTCAGCCGCGCATCGGCTACACGGTGCCAGGATTCGCTGAAGGTTCGGCTCATCGCTTGCCACCCGGAAATGCAGTGCGAGTTCTCATTCGATCACTCTGACGCCGAACGACTCAAGCAGGGTACCGCCCAGTACCTGCACCGTCATCGCAGCGATCTGGTAGCGGATTTCGCCTTCAAGCAAGCGCTGCTGGCTTTCGTTGAACAGATCCTGCGCCTCGATCAGCAGGCGCAGTCGTGAGCGGCCGTGCTCATAGTTCGCCCGCTCGGCCTGCAGCAAGAGGGTGCGGTTGCTGACCTCTTGGCGTAACTGGCGCAGCTCGCTGCGGCTGGCCTGCAGCTGCGCAATGCGGGTCACCCATTCGTTCTCGGCCATGTGCGCCTCCGACTGCATTTGGCGTCGGACCGCATCGAGCTTGAGCTGCTGGGCCTCGCGCTTGGAGCGCACACCGACATCACTGAGCGGCATCTCCAGCGTGGCACCCACGAACCAGCCCGGGTGCTTGGCGCTCAGCGAATCCTGCAGACTGTTCCTGAGCCTGCTGTCGAGGCTGTTGAAATTGTATCCAGCCTCCAGGCTCAGGTCCGGCCGCTCCAGGTTCTGGGCGTATGCCAGCCTCAGGGTTTCCTGCTCGACACGCAGTTTCGCGATTCGGTACGTCGGCCAGAGTTCGAGCATCTGTGACGGCGGCTCCGGCGTCGCAGCCAGAGCATCGGCCATTGCAGCCTCCGCCGGCAGATTGGCCGGCACGAACTTCAATTCCATGCGTTCGACCGCGGAAACGTCAAGGAGGTTGCAGACGCGTGACTGGGATTCGACCAGCTGTTGCTCGGCGCGCGCCACTTCGGTCTGGCGACTGCCTATTGCCACCTCGGCCTCCAACAGCTCGATGCGGGGCGCGAAACCCTTGTCGACCAGTAACTGCACGCTGTCGCGCAACCTGAATGCACTGCGCAACGCATTTTCGCGCATCGCAAGCGCCTGCTTCGAGCGGTTGAGCTGCCAGTAGGTGCCGACCGCCTCGCCGACCGTGTCGAGCAGTTGCTTGATGAAGCGCTGTCGCTCGATCTGCTGCTCCTTCTCGACCACCCGAAGGTCGGCTTCGACCGCATCACGGCCCGCACCACGCAGCAGCGGCTGCTTGATGGTGAAAGTCAGCGTGCCGCGGTTCTCGCGTTCGTCGGTGCTCCCCAGCAGATTGCTCTGACGCCGGCGCTGTTCATTGCTGAGCTCGAAGCTGGCACCGCTGGGCAGCTTGCCGCGCACTCCGATGCCGCCCGAGCTGATCTGCTCGAGCGCGCTGGTTTTCTCGATGTTTGTCAGACTGACTGTACGCTCCTCATAGGTCCTGGGACGGTCGTAACCCTCGCGGCGCGCACGGACAAAACCCGTCGATGTGTAGAGCTCGCGCTCCGACTGCAACAGCTTGCCGGCTGCATCGGCTTGCAGGCGGGCCGCTGCAGCGGCGGCGTTGCGCAACACGGCCCATTGCACGATCTGGTTCAGATCCATGCTGATCTCGCCGCTGGTCGGGAAAACCGGTTCGGCAGGCGCCGCCTCCTCGGACCGAACCGGGCCGCTCAGCCAAAGGCCTGCGGCCAGCAGCAGACACTGCGCGACACCGACACCATATCGGCTCTGATCCCCCG
>JAPLPQ010000043.1 GCA_026400105.1 Burkholderiales bacterium | reverse complement strand
TGGCGATATCGCTGGCGGCCTGGTAGATCGTGTCGGTGCCGGCGCGCACCTGCCCCACGACCCGGACTAGGCTCTCGTTCATGTCCTTGAGCGACTGCTGCAGCCCACCGATCTCGTTGTGTGAATCAACCTGGATCGTCTGCGTCAGATCGCCGGCCGCGATGCCCTGTGCCACCTCGACCCCCTGGGCCAGCGGCTGCGTCACTACCCGGCGAATGAAGGGATAGATCAGCATCAGCACCGGGATGCTCGTGATGATGGCCATCAGGATCGACTTGAAGCGCTGGTCGGCCAATTCGGCATTGACCTTCTCCAGCGACACCTTCATGCCGACGACGCCGAGCACCGTGTTCTCCGGCACCTGATGGCATTGCATGCAGTTCTTGCCCAGGTAGTTGGGCTTGGCCAGGGCGGGACGGACCGCCCGCAGGTACTCGCCCTGGGCATCGGTCTCGACCCGGACCCGCTCCTGACCGTTCTTCAGCACCCATTGCTCGACGGCATCGGGCTGCCGATCGTCCTTGTCGTTGCCGGGGCCAAAGGTCTGGATCACGCTGTCGCCACGCAGCACCCGCACATCGCGAATGGTGCCGAGCTGCTTGATCTGGTCGAGGAACACGTCACGCTGCGCGACCGTGCCAGTCACCATCATGCCGGTCAGACCGGCCATGGTGGCGCTGTGCATGCTCAGCGAATAGTCCTCGGCCTGCTTGATGGCGGCCTCGCGGTAGGCATAGCCTTGCCAGACAATCACGCCCGACCAGACCAAGACCAAGGCTGCTGCGATCGTCAGCAGCAATTGAACCCAGATTCTGTATTTCGCCTTGTCCATCGCCTATTTCCCAGATGACAAAAGGGTCATTCTAAGAAATCCTGATGACCAGGCATTTTTCCGCCGCTGGAGTCGGCCACCCGCGCGGGATGGCCGACGCCAGCGATCAGCCCTCGCGGCGCAGCGCCGGGAACAGCACCACGTCGCGGATGCTCGGGCTGTCGGTCAGCAGCATGATCAGGCGGTCGATGCCGATGCCGCAGCCGCCGGCCGGCGGCATGCCATGCTCGAGCGCGCGCACGAAGTCGTGGTCATAGAACATGGCCTCGTCGTCGCCGGCATCCTTGTTCGTGACCTGGGCGTGGAAGCGCGCAGCCTGGTCCTCGGCATCGTTGAGCTCGGAGAAGCCGTTGCCGACCTCGCGCCCGGTGATGTAGAGCTCGAAGCGCTCGGTCACGCTCGGATCGCTGTCGCTGGCGCGTGCCAGCGGCGAGATCTCGGTCGGGTGGTTGCAGATGAAGGTCGGGTTCCAGAGCTTGTCCTCGACCGTCTCCTCGAAGTACATGACCTGCAGGCCGGCCAGGCTGCGACCGTCCAGCCGATCCTTGACCGGGTCCATGCCGAGCTTGCGCAGCTGCGCGACCAGCCAGTCGCGGTCGTCCACGTTGTCACCGGCTTCGGTGTGCTTGAGGATGGCCTCGCGGATCGTCAGGCGCTCGAACGGCGCTTCCAGGTCCACATCCTTGCCCTGGTAGCTCAGCTTGGCGCCGCCGCAGACACGGTGCGCGGCGTGGCGGATCAGCTGCTCGGTGAACACCATCAGGTCGAGGTAGTTCCAGTAACCCGCGTAGAACTCCATCATGGTGAACTCGGGGTTGTGCCGCACGCTGATGCCTTCGTTGCGGAAGTTGCGGTTGATCTCGAACACGCGCTCGAAACCACCGACCAGCAGCCGCTTGAGGTACAGCTCGGGCGCGATGCGCAGGAACATGTCCTGCTCGAGCGCGTTGTGGTGCGTCACGAAGGGACGCGCGTTGGCGCCGCCCGGGATCGGGTGCAGCATCGGCGTCTCGACCTCGAGGAACTCGTGCTGCACCATGAACTCGCGCATGCTCGTGACGGCCAGGCTGCGCGCCATGAAGCGCTTGCGCGCCTGCTCGTCCATCATCAGGTCGACATAGCGCTGGCGGTACTTGGTCTCCTGGTCCTGCATGCCGTGGAACTTGTCGGGCATCGGACGCAGGCTCTTGGTCAGCATGCGGATCTTGTCGGCCTTGACCGTCAGCTCGCCGGTGCGGGTCTTGAACAGCTCGCCCTCGATCGCGATGATGTCGCCCAGGTCCCAGTGCTTGAAGGCGGTGTGGACGGCTTCGCCGACGCCTTCGTTGTTGATGTAAGCCTGGATGCGGCCGCCGGTCGGACCGAAGGACGAGTCCTGCACGGTCGCGAAGCTGGCCTTGCCCATCACGCGCTTGAGCATCATGCGGCCGGCGACCGAGACGCGCACCTTCATCGGCTCGAGCAGCTCGTTGCTCATGTGACCGTATTCGGCCAGCAACTGCTCGGCGCGGTGCTGCGGCTTGAAGTCGTTCGGGAAGGCCGGGCCCTGGCCGGCTTCCTGGGCGGCACGCAGGCCTTTGAGCTTCTCGCGGCGCTCGGCGATCAGCTGGTTGTGGTCTTCGGCCGGGTGGGCGTGGTGTTCTTGCGTCATGGGGCTAGGGGGTTGGGGCGTGCGCGGCCTGCGCACAAACCGTCTATTCTAATTTTTCGCGCGGCTGGCGGATCAAATGGTCGCGCTCGGGCCAGCTCGCCACGGCCGGATCGGGCCTTACCATCGGGCATGCCTTATGACTTGCATCATTTGAAGGCCTTTGCGGCCATCGTGAAAGCGGGCAGCCTGGGGCAGGCCGCCGCCTTGCTGCACATCACCCAGCCCGCCTTGAGCCGCACCATCAAGCGGCTCGAGGCCCAGGCCGGCGTTGCCCTGTTCGAGCGCCATGCCAAGGGCATGCAGCTGACGGAGTTTGGCCAGGTGCTGCTGCCGCACGCGACCTTGCTGCTGCGCGAATCGGAGCGCGCGCAGGAAGACATCAACGCCCTGCGCGGCCTGAGCAAGGGCACGATCCGGGTCGGTGCGGTGGCCAGCCTGATCGGCCAGACCTTGCCGCGCGCCATCAGCCAGGTGCTGCAGCAGTGGCCCGGGCTGCGGGTCCAGGTGGTGGAAGGGATCTGGGACGAGCTGAGCCAGGCCCTGGTCAAGCACGAGATCGACCTCGCCCTCGGTGGCGCGGCGCCGGATACCGATGACATCATCGGCGTGCGGGAATGCCGCTGGCAGGACAGTACCCACCTGGTCGCCGCGCTGGACCATCCGCTGCGGCTGCGTGCTGACCTGCAACTGGCCGACCTGATGCAGCAACGCTGGGCCATCACGCCCAAGGGCACCGCACCCTACGAGAGCATGAGCAGCCTGTTCGCGGCCCAGGGGCTGGGCCTGCCCGAGATCGCGGTCGAAACCAGCTCGATCATCATGCTGAAGAACCTGGTCATGCAAGCCGGCTTCCTGAGCTGGTTCCCGGAGTCGATGTACGGCCTGGAACGCCAGGCCGGCCTGATTGACGCCCTGCCCGTCCCCGGCACCCAGGGCAGCCGGTCGCTGACCCTGTTTCGCCGCCGCCGGGGCATCCTGCCCGGACCGGCCGTCAAGCTGCTGGAGGAACTGCGCCGGCTGACCCGCAGTCCAGCGGACCCCCTCGGCCCCACGGCCTGAAGCGGTCGCGCCTCGTTACAGCTGGTAGGACGGGTCCTGCCGGTCCAGCAGCCGCAACAGGGCGCGCCAGTCGCAGCCATGCAAGAAATCGCTGTCGCGGTCGAACTGACTGGCCGTGTGCTCGCACACTTCGGGCGCTGGGTAGGTCAAGGGACGCGAGCCGGCCAGCGCCGCGACCTGGATCTGGCAGGCGCGCTCCAGGTAGAACATTTCCTTGAAGGCATCGGACACGCTCGGCCCCACCGTCAGCAAGCCATGGTTGCGCAGGATCAGGACCTTCTTTTGCCCCATGTCGGCGATCAGGCGCCGCTGCTCGTCGAGATTGAGCGCGATTCCCTCGTAGTCGTGGTGGGCGACCCGGTTGTGAAAGCGCAGCGCATGCTGGGACAGCGGCAGCAAGCCCTCGGCCTGGGCCGACACCGCCACGCCAGCCGCGGTATGGGTATGCAGCACGCAGACCGCATCGGGCCTGGCCTGGTGCAAGGCGCCGTGGATCACGAAGGCGGCCGGATTGACGTCATAGGGCACCGGATCGACCAGCCGGCCCTGCAGGTCGACCTTGACCAGGTTCGAGGCCGAAATCTCCTCGTACATCAGACCGAAGGCGTTGACCAGGTAATGCCCGGGCTCGCCCGGCACGGCGGCCGAGATATGGTTGTAGATCCAGTCCGTCATGCGGTAATGCGCCACCAGCCGGTAGCAGGCCGCCAGTTCCACCCGCATCTCCCATTCGGCCGCGCTGCAGCGCTGGGGCATGGTGCGCCGGCTTTCAGCCAGCGCCTCGAGCAGTTGGGCATTCGTCATTGGCATGGTGTCTCCTTCTGTCAGTGGTGATGAGCACGGACTGTAAAAAGATTGGCCCGATGGCGATATGGCTTTCTGGCGCAAAAGTCATGCCTTTTGCTCAAGGGCGAGCCGCGCGCGCCCTGCCCCACCGGCGGCCTAGCTCTTGCGCGCCGCCTCGTCCCATGTCCTGAGTACGGCCAGCTTCTCGCCGATCTTGAGCTCCAGCCCCCTGGGCCCTCACCAGGCGCTGAAGATGAGAACCCCCGCTGAGGCTTATGCTTTAGCAGCTTGACCTGTGCAGAAACCGCTGAGTCAATACACATCAGCTATGACCAATGTTTACTATGGGGACAGGAATTAACCTGCTTCTTCGAAAATAGCTCCAACAACACCTTTTTAAGACGAAAAATGCAAAGCATAGAAGAACGACGCATAATCTATTATCTTCCACTCTTGAGAACAGAAGCATCGATTCAACTATCAGACTTCAAAATCACTCCCTTCTTAAAAGACAAGGAATACAGCCACCTACTGCCAGTGGATGTCTTTGACGGGACTGGATCGCTGATCGAATTCAATGGCTTTGAGAGCAATGACTTCTTCACACAGGAGATTGACAAGAAGACATTTATCGCCTTGGAGCGATTAAAGTTTAGCTATTTTTTTCATAATCCATCCCACGTGATGTGCATAGATGGGTACGTCTCAAGCGAAACATTTGAGTGTTTTCGATGCAGGGAACCCAGTGACGACCCCGCCTTTGAACACAAGGTCCACTTTTCAAACGGAATGTACAGCTTCTCAGAGTCGCTTAAGACATACTACAGTTCTCGCGCATCATTGAAACTGCAACCAATCACACCAAAGACTGGGGTTTTTGACTATGTAGACTACTTCAACAAGAACACTGCTGAAGAGAGCCATCTCACAGCCATGAGACTATATAACAGGTGTTGGAGCACCTATTCAATCCACAACAGCATAGACAAGCCAGTTCTGGCAAGAGCAAGCATTGAAATTTTGGCAAAGCTCAAATTCCCCCAAGACCCCCTTAAGAAATTCATACCAGACTTCTTTGAGACGGCATTTCTCAAACTTAATCAACTGGGGAATTCGGATGCAACGGTACACCGCCTTACCGAACTGATAAGCCAAAATCGCGATTCACTACAAAACATGGTAACGGAGCAAATTAATTTTATTAAAGACGCACGCCACAGCTTCGCGCATGAGGGAATTGAGACTGAAGCACTCACCAATATTCCTTTTTACCTAGTGTGGTTTCCTCTTTATTGGATGGTGCTACTACAAGCCGATAAAATGACCGCAAAGGATGGGGTAAGACTTGCCTTGTTCTTTTGCCTACTTAAAATAAGACCAGAATACTGGCAGCACATAGATCATCAGCCGCTACCCAATCAAACCAAGCGCTCTCACTTGGATGCCTATGCATACTACTCGCGCATTCTCCCCAAATGGTCAGAAACACGACCAGAAGAAACAAAAATAGTTTTGTCTAGCATCTCAAAATGGTTTAGCATCTAGAAGAAAAGATCAGCAAAAGATCATGAGGCGCACGAAAATCTTGCGGCTACAAGTTGACGCACTTCATTTATCATCATAGAGTACAGCCATCAACAAGCAATTAATACTGTAGTGGCTTGTTGACCATTTTAAGCTACTACAGTCTTACTTTTACTGAAGAAATTTATGGCATAAGCCAAGAAACTGAGTCTTGCTGAGATCCTTGCCAAGTGCAAATAGTTTGATGGCATGGTCGCGGCGACTAAATTCTGCAAGCAATCAAGCAGGATGTCTTTTTTGGTCTGTGGATAAATTTCCTGATCTGAAATCTTTTTTATAACCTCCTCAGAAATACCACATGACCGAAAAACATAGGCAGTATTAAAGAGCATGAATTGAATATAGAACGCTTGGTGCAACGTCCATTCAACGAGCGAGTGCATTTCCATTGTCACGCGCCCCTGACTACAAAAGTTGAGCAGGAAACGACCGATTGAGTTGGTCAAATCGCGAGCAAACAGAGCAAGCCATTTTTCGGAATCGCCAGCGAAGTAGGATTCAGAAAAGCTGTTGCGTGAGTTGGCAATGGCATTGGTGAGGGTCGACATGACATTGACGATCTCCACAGGGAACGGCCCTTGTGCGCCGAGCTTCTTACTAATGTCATCCTTGACAACCCTGCACAGTGGCAACAGATCGGTTAGACCAGCTTGATCAGGAACATGCTTGCGCACATAGGTCTTGTAAAGCCCTTCAAGACACGTGTAGCTCAAAGTCGTAGCACGATTAAAGTCCTTGACGGCAATCGCATCATCAATTGCGCTCAAACTGTTATTGAGCCTTTACCAGCTCCAAAGGTCCACAGGAATGACAGCAACTGGCACGCCACGGCCACCGCCAAAAACTGCACCACTTACAGAGTCTGCCGCCTCTTTATCAAATGACTCGAGACCATCAATGAAGAGTCTAAATAAGCTGAACCCCTGCGTTTCGGTCAGACTCTTAATGCAGTCCAAAAAGAAGTCTTTGCGTGATTAGCACAAATTGTTCCGCTTACGCTCACCCATAAACTGGTTGTATGTCAGACAGTCGGGATCAACTTATCTGGCCACATCCAGGAATGCAGACCCCTTGCAATACGTGGACGTCCCTTCCTTGTTAAGAGCCGCAAAGAGGCGACAGAACGCCACAATCCAATTTACCTCACTACTGCTCATGAGTGCTCCCAAATTTTCTTTTAATAATCTTGTATAGATCGATCGTCGCGCACCAAATTTTCAATGTAGGGGGATAACTTTTCCATCATGAGGGCCGCAAATTCCTCAGCCTTCTCACGAGGAATGTCTTCACCTTCCTTGATTACAAAACTTCTGCCAGCATGCTCAAAACCTTGGCGCACGAAATGCTCCAGCGTTCTTGAACGAGCACGATCAAGAATGATTGGAAACGCATAGTCAGCAGCAACTTTATGCTTTTCCTGATCAAAACCTTTACCGGCCATGATTTCGAAAAACTCTTCTTGCACTACTTCCTTGACCCGAATGTTGGCTGAGGCACCATCAACTGGATTAAGTGAATAGCATTCACTTCTAAACGGACCATCATAGTTCTTACCAAGAAAAACCAGAACACGAAACAGGCCAAAATATTCAATACAAGAATAAATTTGCTTTGTTTTCGGATCAGCACGAAGTGAAACGCAATGGAATACATTGCCCATTGGCTGACGCTCAACCAAATCCGAGATATATGCAAATCCAAATGGTATGGCTTTCAATTCTGCATTGGTCAAATACTCTTTGGCTAGTTCGCACTGGTCATGCTCGACGCCACAATCAGATGCAAAAGAAAAGGCCGTCTTGACCAAAGAGCGTCCAGCGCAAGGACCACCAAGATGCAAACTAACATGCAACGGCGAGTCCAGAAATGAAGTCTTAATTTTCATTTCTTCCAAAGCTTTTTTCACATCAAACTTTGGGCACTTCCTTGCAACACCCTTCAGTCGCTTTCTTGCTTCATCGATCGTTTGGGCAGTCATGTTAATTTGAATTCCTGCGCTCACATCCGTTTCAGAATGCGAAGATTTTTCGGGGGTAAAGGTGCCGTCACTGTGCAACCAGAGTCGCTCGCCAGATACCGTTTGGACAACCTGCCTTGGCGATTCTCCGCGCTCACGCCTTATGCCAACGGCCAGAGAAAACCAGTTGACTTGCCTTGCAAGCTCCGCATCCCACGTCTCACCGAACTTGATGTTGCATGATTCGCAAATGAAGCTTGTTGTCTTTTTCCTGCCACCTATGGCGTTAGGAATGATGTGTTCTCTAAGGTCAAGATTGAAGGACATAACGCACATTTTTCACAATCTTTCACTAGCTCCCCGCTTCTTCATCCAACTTTTTCAACAGGTTCAACTTTTCGCCAATCTTGACTTCAAGACCTCTTGGGACTGGTTGATACCAACCTGGTTCTTCTATGCCTTCGGGCAAGTAAGTCTCACCCGCCGCATAGGCATTGGGCTCGTCATGGGCATAGCGGTACTCGTGGCCGTAACCGAGCTCCTTCATGAGCTTGGTCGGGGCGTTGCGCAGATGGACCGGCACCTCCCGGCTCTTGTCCTGCTTCACGAAGGCCTTGGCAGCGTTGTAGGCGTTGTAGCCCGCGTTGCTCTTGGCCGCGACGGCCAGATAGATCACGGCCTGGCCCAAGGCCAGTTCACCTTCGGGACTGCCAAGCCGTTCATAGGTCAGGGCGGCATCGTTGGCGATCTGCATGGCACGCGGATCAGCCAGGCCGATGTCTTCCCAGGCCATGCGCACAATCCGCCGCGCCAGATAGCGGGCATCGGCCCCGCCGTCCAGCATCCGGGTCAGCCAGTAGAGCGCCGCATCGGGATGCGAGCCGCGCACCGACTTGTGCAAGGCCGAGATCTGGTCATAGAAGTTGTCCCCGCCCTTGTCGAAGCGCCTCGAATTCAAGGTCAGCGCGTTCTGCAGGAAATCAGCCGTGATCAAGGTGATGCCGGAAGTCCTGGCCGCGGTCTGGGTCTGCTCGAGCAGGTTCAATAACCTTCTGGCGTCACCGTCGGCATAGCCGATCAGGGTGTCGCTGGCCTGGTCGTCGAACTCCAGCTCACCCAGGACCCGCTCGCGGGCATGTTGCAGCAGCTGCTTGAGTTCCTCGTCGCTCAGCGACTTCAGCACATAGACCTGGGCCCGCGACAGCAGGGCCGAGTTCACTTCAAACGAAGGGTTCTCGGTGGTGGCTCCGATGAAGGTGACCAGGCCGCTTTCCGCATAGGGCAGCAGCGCATCCTGCTGCGACTTGTTGAAGCGGTGAATCTCGTCGACGAACAAGATGGTGCGCTTGCCCATGGCCAGGTTTTGCTGGGCCTGCTCCATGGCGGCCCGGATGTCCTTGACGCCCGAGAACACCGCGGACAGGGCGATGAACTCGCACTTGAAGGCCGTGGCCGTCAGGCGCGCCAAGGTGGTCTTGCCGACCCCCGGCGGACCCCAGAAGATCATCGAGTGCGGCTTGCCGGACTGGAAGGCCAGCCGCAGCGGCTTGCCTTCGCCCAGCAGATGGGACTGGCCGACCACCTCGTCGAGCGTCTTGGGACGCAGGGCTTCCGCCAGCGGGGCAACGGGCTCTTGGGCGAACAGATCAGACATGACGGGCCCCTTCAGCAGCATGGGGAAACTCCAAAGTCTGGACAACGACTCCTGTGGACCATCGGGGCATGAATGACTTGACAGCTGGGTTGACGCGATAGCGCTCATTGACGCAGGTGATGTTCGCCTGCGATGGCAGCTGCTCGACCAGGGGGACATGGGGCTTGTTCACGGGAGCTATTTTGACCCGAAGCGCCTGTCGGCCATGGCAAGCCCATCCTCCTCCTGGAAAAAAGAATCACTATTGCTATATTTACACCAGACTCATTGGGAGTGATGATGGCCACCCCGACGGCCCGACATCGTGGGTCCGCCAGGGGTCTTAAAACCAGGATGCCGGCATGGCTTGCTGCCCTGCACCGGTTCCGAACATCAGGAGGTCGCCCGTGAAACGCCATTACGATGCCAATCTAAAGGCCAACGTCTTGCTCGACGAGGCCCAGCGCATACGCGCCATCAACCACCTCGATGAATACCGCGAGGCCGGGGGACTCAGGGGCCGCGCCGCGGCAGCGGCCTATCTGCGCAATCTTTCCGGCGACCTCGGCATCTCGGGCGATGCGCTGCAACATCTCGAACAGGCAGCCAGCTACCTCGACCCGCAGGAACGCGGCCTCGAGTACCGCCGGGACGAGGAAAAGCAGCTGTTCGACACCGAAACCTACGCCTTCCGGCAGACCTGGCTCAACACCCCGGTCTGGGCCGCTGGCGTCACCGTCACGCTCAAGCAGGCGCCGGCGCGCGTGATCGCCGCGACCGACACCAGCGCCAGCGGCATCGATGCCAAGCTGCCGCCCGCCGAAGCCATCGAGCGCTACCTCAAGCTGTTCGCCAGCGGCGAGAAGGCCGGCAATGCGCGGGTACGCACCACAGCCGTCAGCACCGAAGCCGCAGCGGCCAATGCCGAACTGCTGTCCGAGCTCCTCGGCAAGCCTGGCAAGGGCACCAAGGGGGCAACGGCCAAGCAGGAACTCCTGCCCAAGCTGATACGCGGGCGCTTCTTCGTCTACCGCTACGAAGCGGCCCGGCGCACGCAGGACGATGCGCACAAGCCGGCAGCATCCACCCATGCCGGGCAGGTCGATGAGCAGGCCCTCTGCGGCGATCCACCCACGCTGCCGCTGCCAGCGCTGCCCAAGTCAATCCAGGAGGGACAGTGGCATCTGGTCGCCGAGCTCGTGGTGCGCTATCCCCTGGAGGGCAGCCCGATGAACTGGCGTGCGCTGGTCGACGTCGAGACCAACTCGGTGCTCTACCTGCGCGCGCTGACCTCGGGTGTCAACGGCCTGGTGTTCCGGCACGACCCGATCACGAGCACGGGTGATCCGGCCAACACGCCCGACGCCAGCAACGCCGAACTCAACCCGCACCGCAGCAGCGTGACGCTGCCGAATCTGAACCCGCCGGTCGGCGGCAAGCAGTACCTGCAGGGCAGCCGCGCGACGCTGACCGACATCGAGCTAAAGGATGTCGATCCACCAAACCGCAACGTCGGGCTGAACTTCGACTATGACGCGCGCACCGACGAGTTCGCCGCCGTCAATGCCTACTACCATGTCGACCGCTTCTTCCAGCTGGTCGAAGAGCTCGGCTTCCCGCTCGCGAGCTACTTCGACGGCACCGCCTTCCCGGTCGAGGTCGATCACCGCGGCAAGGGCAACGTGGGCGATCAGGGCAACACCATCAACGCGCACTGCGTCGGCGACGGCGACGGCATCGACCACTGCTGCTTTGCGCTGGCCGACCTCGCCGACACCGTGCACCCGATGGGTATCGCGGCCGACTGGCGCGTCGTGCTGCACGAACTCGGCGGACACGGCATCCTGCACGATCATGTCGGCGGCCCCAACTTCGGCTTCGCGCACAGCGCCGGCGACAGCTTCGCGGTCATCCTCAACGACTACCTGTCCGAGTGGCACAACGGCGCGCCGCTCGACCGCTTCCTGCTCTCGCCCTTCGTGCCAGCAGTGCCCAGGCGCTCGGACCGCACCGTCGCGGCGGGCTGGGGCTGGGGCGGAGCCAACGACGTCGGCGGCTACTCGAGCGAGCAGATCCTCTCGACCACGCTGTTTCGCGCCTACCGCTCGATCGGTGGCGACTCGACCAGCCTGACGCTGGCGCGAGTTTGCCGCGCGCTGCCTGGCCTATCTGGTGCTGCGCGCCGTCGGCCAGCTGACGCCGGCGAGCAACCCGGCCTCGCCAGCGCAGTTCCTTGCCGCGCTGCAGACCGCCGATGCCGGCAACTGGACCTCGGAAGGCGTGTTCGGCGGCGCCTACGGCAAGGTACTGACCTGGGCCTTCGAGAAACAAAACCTCGACGGCGGGGCCGTGCCGGCGGTCGACTGCTACATCGACGACGGCCGTGCGGGGGAATACCCCTACCAGGCGGTGCACTGGAACACGCAGACGATCTGGAACCGGCGCGCGCCCGATGGGCTCGCGGCGCACCAGGAAGCCGCGCTGGGCGAAACCAACTACGCCTATGTCAGGGTCAGGAACCGTGGCAGCCAGATCGCGCACAACGTCATCGTCAAGGCCTACCACTGCAAGCCCTCGGCCGGCGTACTCTGGCCCAACGACCTGCAGCCCATGAGCACGGCACAGCTTTCGGCCGGCACGCTGCAGCCCGGCAGCGCCGAGGAAAAGATCATCGGTCCGTTCGAGTGGACGCCGGTCAGCAACGCCTGGGGCCACGACTGCATGCTGATGATCGTCTCGGCCACCGGCGACCCGAGCAACGTCGACAACTTCACTGCCGGCGAGGTGGTCGAGGACTGGCGCCTGGTGCCCAACGACAACAACGTCGGCCAGCGCAACGTGACGCTGGTGCCGGGCGGCGGCGGCATCGCGGGGCTCAAGGCCGGCCTGCACGGCAAGGGCTTCTGGGTCGGCAACCCGGGCCGTGCGAGTGCGCTGATCAAGGTCGAAATCGAGCTGCCGCCACTGCTGGCCAGGCGCGGCTGGCGCCTCGCACTCGCCGGCCTGCCGGGCGACGGCCTGCGACTCAAAGCGGGCGAACAGCAGCTGTTGACCTTCGAGCTGCACGCGGGTGCGAACTTCACCCGCGCCGAGGCAGCAGCAGAAAAGCAGCGCGACATCGTCGTCAGCGCCAGCGCGGACGGCGCGCTGCTCGGCGGCATGGTCTACCGGCTCGACCCGGAGATCGAGAGGCCTTTCAACGAGACCTGGCCCGCGACCGGCAAGGACAAATGTCGCGACCAGGCGAAACAGCTGCTCGAATGCCTGGACCTGCCAGCCGGCGAGGTCGGCTGCGTCCGGATCAGCCGCATCTCGCTCGACATCGAGATGAAACGCGGCGACTGCTGCGACTGAAACCAGCACTGGTCAGTTGCCATCCAAGGGGTTAGCATAGCCATGCGGGTATCATTTTCATGATATCCGCATCAGGCCATGCAACAATCAATCAGCAAAAGGGAGAAAAAATGAGCCGACTCATCGTCAACGCGCTGTCCGAGGACACCATCGCCGCCCCCGGCAACCGCCAGCCCAACTACCTCGTCGTCTCGGTCACCGACGCCAATGGCGTGCCGGTCACGGGCCTGGCTGCAGCCAACTTCAAGGTCGATCCGGTCATCGTCGGTCCTGGCGGCGCACTGGTCAACATCACGAGCGTGGCGGCCGGGCGGCTGCCGGGCATCTACCTGGTCAACCTGCTGCCGATCCGCACCGAGACCTGGAAGGCCGGCGGCTACATCTTCGCCGTCGCCGTCGAGAGCGGCGCCAACCGCGGCCAGAACCTGGCCAGCGTGCTGATGGACTGATGAACCGCCAAGGGGTCACCAGCCCCGGGAGAACCTTCGATGAAGCGATTGCACCAGGACCGAACGGTCAGCGGCAGCGACAAAAGGCACAGACTGGGCAAGATCCTTGCCGCGATCTGCCTGCCGCTGCTGTGCGCCGGCGCGCTGGCCCAGCCCCCCGCGCTCGGGGCCTATGGCGCCGACCCGGGCCAGACCTCGGTCTCTGGACTTTCGTCCGGCGCCTACATGGCGGTTCAGCTGCAGGTGGCCTACTCGAAGGACATCGTCGGCGCCGGCGTGATCGCGGGCGGGCCTTACTACTGCGCCGCCAACAACATGGCCTACGCGAGCCTCTGCATGGGCCAGGTGCCGTTCTTCCCGCCCAACCCGGCCATCATGGCGGGCTTTGCCAAGGACTTTGCCCGCGCACGCAAGATCGATCCGCTCAGCCATCTCGCGGACGACCGGGTCTATGTGTTCAGCGGCACCCAGGACCAGATCCAGCGCCAGCCGGCCGTGGACGCCACGGTGGCGTTCCTGCAGCAGGTCGGGGTCAAGCCGCAGAACCTCAAGTACGTCAACAACCTTCCCGCCGGCCATGCCGTGATTGCCCCCGGCCAGGGCAACGACTGCGCGGCCAACGAAAGCCCCTACATCAGCCACTGCGAGGTCGGCGACAAGGGGCAGGAGCGCCCCTACGACCAGGCCGGCGCCTTGCTGCAGCATATCTACGGTCCGCTCAACGCACCGGCTGGCACGCCTTCGGGCCAGATCATCGCCTTCGACCAGCGCGCCTATGCCGCCAGCAGCACCAGCATGGCCGACACCGGCTACCTCTATGTGCCGCGCAGCTGCACCGAGGCCGGATCGGGCTGCAAGGTGCATGTCGCGCTGCATGGTTGCGTGCAATCGGCCGAGTCGGTCGGCAACCGCTTCTACACCGAGACCGGCTACAACCGCTGGGCCGACAGCAACCGCCTGCTGGTGCTCTACCCCCAGGTCAACCAGTCGGCCTTCCGGCCCTACAACCCCAAGGGCTGCTGGGACTGGTGGGGCTACAGCGGCAGCAACTACGCCTACAAGTCCGCACCGCAGATGAAGGCCATCATGCAGATGGTCGATCGCCTGGCCCAGGCGCGCGCCAGCCGCTGAGCGCCTGGGCGCCGCCGACCTTCAGACCAGCTTTTCCCACCCGAGGAGTATCCGCATGAACCAATACCAGGTCACCGCCACGGCGCTCAACGTGCGCCAGAGCCCCGAACTCAAGGGAACCATAGTCGGCGTGCTGCCGCGCGGCGAAAAGGTCGAAAAGCTCAAGGTCGAGCAGAAATGGTTCTACATCCGCTGCGGCGCGCTCGAGGGCTGGTGCTACAGCGCCTACCTCGAACCGGCGGCGCCGGTCGTCAAGACCACGCTGATCACCTACAAGATCACCTCGGACAGCAACGGCAAGCTCGAGGCGCTGGCCCGGCTGGCCTGCAACTTCTGGAACCGCTACCTGATCCCGCAGCAATCGATCGTGATCCGGATCGGCGTCTTCACGAGCTTTGGCAACACCATCGCGCGCGCCTGGAAGCCGTATCGCGAAAAGGACGTGGTCTATGGCACGGTGGAGTTCAACACCAACTTCCTCGACAGCTTCAGCGAAGTCGAAATCGTCGGCACCCTGATCCACGAGATCGGCCACACGCTGGGCATGGGCTGGGACCGCTGGCTGGGCCTGTTCGATCCGCAGACCGGCAGCTTCAAGCCCGAGTCCGTGGCCAAGCTGCCGGCGCTGGCTGACTGCCGGGTCGAGACCGACTACGGCCCCGGCACCACCCTGGCGCACTGGGACGAGGAGCTGCACGACCGCGAGCTGATGACCGGCATCAAGGACCATGTGCTGTACGTGATGCCGATGACCATCGACGTGATGGAGCTGCTCGGACATCAGGTGGCCGAGCGACTCAAGAAAGATCGGGCGCTGGACGATCTGCTGGCCGAGCTGCAGAACATGCAGTTCTCGCTCTACGAAGTGGCTGACCAGATCGACAAGAACCACTTTGTCGAGACCGAGATCTGGGAAGAGATCTACACCCAGAAGCGCCGCCCGATCCGGCGCTGAATTGACGCTGAACCGGCAGCTGGCCGGCGCGCGGGTCAGGCTGGCAGCGCCGCCAGGCGGGCAGCAGGTGCCGCACGCGGCGGCTCGATGCCGGGCTCGACGTCGCGCAGCAGGCGTTGCGGATGAGAAAAGCACAGGAAGCGCTCGTTGGTGGCGCGGCCGATCGCGCACAGCCCGACCTGCTCGGCCACTGCAAGACCCATCTGCGTCGTACCGCTGCGCGAGACCACGACCGGTATCCCCATCTGGGCCGACTTGATCACCATCTCGCTGGTCAGCCGGCCGGTGGTGTAGAAGGCCTTGTCAGAGCCCTGCATCGCCGCCGGGTCCTGCAGCCACATCCAGCCCGCGATGGTGTCGACCGCGTTGTGGCGCCCGACATCCTCGACGAACAGCAGCAGCTCGGAGCCGCGAAACAGCGCGCAACCATGGACCGAGCCGGAGCGCTTGTAGACCGAGTCCTGCTGCCGGATCTGGCGCACGATCGCGTACAGGTCCGACTGGCGCAATCGGGCCTCGGGCGGCAGCTCGATCCGGTCGACCTCGTCCATCAGGCCGCCGAAGACGCTGCCCTGGCCGCAGCCGGTCGTGACCACGCGGCGCGCGGTGCGGTCCTCGATCGCCGTGATGCCGTGGCGGGTCTTGACCGCGGCGGCACCGACCTCCCAGTCGACCGTGATCGACTCGATCTCGTCGACCGAGCGCAGCAGGCGCTGGTTGCGCAGGTAGCCCAGCACCAGCCACTCGGGATGGACGCCCAGCGTCATCAGCGTGACGAGCTCGCGCTTGTCGACATAGATCGTCAGGTCGCGCTCGGCAGGAATCGCGATCTCGCGCGCCTGGCCGTATTCGTCATGCACCGTGACCTGGCAGGTCTGCGGCGCAACGGCCTGGGTCAGGCGTGGCTGACGCGGCAGGCCCGAGGGGGCCGACATGGGTTCAGTGGCAGCAGCGGCTGTGACCGCAGTGGTTGCGACAGCGGACTCGCCGCCAGCCTCAATGCTTCTTGGCACTTTTCTTGGCCGCTGGCGCAGCCGCTGCGGTGGCTGCTGCAGCCGGTGCCGCGCCAGCGCTGGCCGCAGGCGCGGCAGCTGCTGGCGCCGACGCGGCGGCGACGAACGGACCCGGATCGGCGCAGGCAGGCGCTGCCGCCGGCTTGGCCGCCTGGGGATGAGTCTTGAAGTAATGCGCCGCCGCCTTCTCGGAAGCCAGGCAGGTCTTGTAGCCATCGACCTGGGTCTGATAGGCAGCGCGCGCCTTGGTCTCGGCCGCCTTGGCCTGGTCCTCCGGACTGAGCTCGGGCGTCGGCAGCTTGGCCAGCGCGGCGATCGGCAGCCAGGCCAGCAGGACCAGAAGTGGCGCGTGTTTCGCGGTCATGGGTTGCTCCTGGAGACGGGGTTCACGGAGATGGGCACCCGAGGCTTGGCGGGCGCCGACTGGCTGCGCCGGGCCGGGATCTTGCCGGCCTGGATGTCCTGATACCAGAGCTCGTGGTGCTCGCGGGCCCAGCCGGGCTCGACATAACCGGTCCTCATGGCGCGGTAGGCACCGCGCGTCCCGACCGTGCCCATGTAGATATGGCCGGCGATCAGCGCGCAGGACAGCAGCGCCAGCGAGGCATGGACGATATGAGCGAGCTGCATGTCGGCGCGGAAATAGTCCAGCCCCGGCACCAGCTTGTCGAGCACCAGGCCGGAGGCGACCAGCAGCAGGCCGGGAATGGTCACCGCCCACCAGAAGATGCCCTTCTCGCCCGCATTGAAGCGGTGCGAGGGCAGCTGGCCCTGGCCCAGCATGCCGCCGGCGCGCAGCAGCCACTGGAAATCGGCCCGGTTGGCGATGTTGTCCTTGACGAAGGTCGCGATCATGACCAGCAGCGAGACCGCATACAGCGGCCCGACGAAGTTGTGCAGGTTCTTCAGTGCATAGGCCAGCCAGCCGAACAGCGTACTGCCGAGCACCGGCAGCAGGAAGAACTTGCCGAACGCCATCACGAGCCCCGACAGCGCCAGCGTCAGGAAGGCGGCGGCGTTGCTCCAGTGCGCGGCGCGCTCGAACGGCGTGAAGCGCTCGATGGCCTGGCCCTGGCCCGGCGGATGCTCCTGGCCGAGCGGTCCCTTGGCGAAGTAGAACAGCCCGAGCGCGAGCGCGACGATCAGCAGCAGGGCGGCACCATAGGGCAGCAGCACCTGGTTGCGCAGCTGGCGCCAGGCCTCGCCGGCGCTGGCCTTGCGCGCGCCCGGATACTGCACGGTAGGCTGGATCAGGATGCCATATTCGGCATAGGGCATGTTGACCGTGCCGCTGACGCCCTGCCCGACCTGACGCCAGACCGGCGCGTTGTTGCCGGGCTGGACCTGGGTCCGCTGGGCGTTGCTCTGCTCGGCATAGCCGGGCTCGGCGCTGGCGTCCTGCAAGGTCAGGATGTTGGCGCTGCGGATGGCGGGTGCTGCGACCAGCGGAACCGCGACCGGCGCGGTCGCCGGCTCTGGTGCCGCTGCAGCCGCAGGCGCTGGCTCGGCGGCAAGCGCCAGCCCGCCGGTCAGCAGCAGCGCGGCGAGCAGGCCCGCGCGCAGCGGCGAGGTGGCAGGGGAAGAAGTCCGGTTCATGGCTCGCTCCGGTTCAGGGCTGACTCGCGCGGCTGTACTCGTTCTGGCCGTACTGGGCGCGGGCGCGCAGCTGCTGGGTCCAGCTGTTGGCGTCTCCTGCCTGCCAGCCCGGCTGGGCGTAGGGACTCTGGCCCACGCCCTGGTGGGCCGGCTGGTCGGACTTGATGCCGCCGCCGAGCTGCTGCGGTTTCTCGCCGCAGGCCGACAGCGCGAACGCGGCGCACAGCAGCCCGGCCAGGGCCAGCAGGCGCGGCTTCACGATGCGTCTCCCTGCGGCTTGGCCGGCTTGCTGCCGTAGGCCGTGCCCCAGCCCCAGACCTCGGCGCCCTTGCCGCGCTGCACGACCCGGGTGCGGAAGATGTCGGCCACCACGTCGCCGTCGCCGGCGAGCAGCGCCTTGGTCGAGCACATCTCGGCGCAGGCCGGCAGCTTGCCTTCGGCCAGGCGGTTGCGGCCGTATTTCTCGAACTCGGCCTGGCTGCCGTTTTCTTCGGGGCCGCCGGAGCAGAAGGTGCATTTGTCCATCTTGCCGCGGACGCCGAAATTGCCCTGACCCGGGAACTGCGGTGCGCCGAAGGGGCAGGCATAGCTGCAGTAGCCGCAGCCGATGCAGACATCCTTGTCGTGCAGCACCACGCCCTCGTCGGTGCGGTAGAAGCACTGGACCGGACAGACCGCCATGCAGGGTGCGTCGCTGCAATGCATGCAGGCGACCGAGATCGATTTCTCGCCCGGCACGCCGTCATTGAGCGTGACGACGCGGCGGCGGTTCACGCCCCAGGGCACCTCGTGCTCGTTCTTGCAGGCGGTGACGCAACCGTTGCACTCGATGCAGCGTTCGGCGTCGCAAATGAATTTCATGCGTGCCATTTCAAGCCCTTTCGACGTTGCAGATCTGCGTCTTGGTTTCCTGCATCATGGTCACGATGTCATAACCATAGCCGGTCGCGGTGTTGACCGCCTCGCCGCGCACGATCGGGTGCGCGCCCTCGGGGTAATGCTCGAGCAGGTCCTTGCCCTGCCAGCGGCCCGAGAAGTGGAAGGGCAGGAACACGGTGTCGGGCGCGACGCGCTCGGTCACCTGCGCCTGCACATTGAGCCGGGCGCCGGTCGGGCTCGTGACCCAGACCCGGCCGCCGTTGCGGATGCCGCGCGCGGCCGCCGTGGCCGGATTGATCTCGACGAACATCTCCTGCTGCAGCTCGGCCAGCCAGGGATTCGAGCGGGTTTCCTCGCCACCGCCCTCGTACTCGACCAGGCGGCCCGAGGTCATGATGAGCGGGAATTTCTCGTGCAGCTTTTCCTCGACGTTCTTCTGCTGCAGCGACTTGTAGAGGACGGGCAGGCGCCAGCGGTTCTTCTGGTCGTCGTGGGTCGGGTACTTGGCGACCAGGTCGGGGCGGATGCCGAAGATCGGCTCGCGATGCTGCGGGATCGCATCGGGGAAGTTCCAGACCACGGCACGCGCCTTGGCGTTGCCGAACGGGTGGCAGCCATGGTTCTGCATGAAGACGCGGATCATGCCGCCGCTGGAATCGGTCTTCCAGTTCTTGCCCTCGGCCTTGGCCTTTTCGGCATCGGTCAGCTCGTCCCACCAGCCGAGCTTCTTGAGCAGCACATGGTCGAGCTCGGGGTAGCCGGTCGTGATGTCAGCGCCCTTCGAATGCGAGCCGTCCTCGGCCAGCAGGCTGACGCCGTCCTTCTCGACGCCGAAATTGGCGCGGAAGTTGCCGCCGCCTTCCATCACATGCACCGAGGTGTCGTAAAGGTTGGGCGAGCCCGGGTGCTTGAGCTCGGGCGTGCCGTAGCAGGGCCAGGGCAGGCCGAAATAGTCGCCGCTCAGGTCGTAGCCGGTCTCGGCATCGACCACCTTGCCCTTGCACTTGAGGGTCTTGACGTCGAAGGCGTGCATGTTGCGCATGTGCGCCTTCAGCCGTTCCGGGCTGTGGCCGGTGTAGCCGATGGACCAGACGCTGCGGTTGATCTCGCGCAGGATGTCCTCGATCACCGGTTCGTCCTGGCCCTTGACCTGCTGCAGCTTGACGTTCTTGACCAGTTCCTTTTCGAAGCCGAGCTTTTGCGCCAGCTGGTACATGATCATGTGGTCGCTGCGGCTCTCCCACAATGGGTCGATCACCTTCTCGCGCCACTGGACCGAGCGGTTGGAGGCGGTGCAGGAGCCGCTGGTCTCGAACTGGGTCGCGGCCGGCAGCAGATAGACCGCGCGGTCCGGATTGAGGTCGGCGGCATCGCCCGGCATCGCCGCCATCGCGGCGGTGGCCGAAGGATAGGGATCGACCACCACCAGCAGGTCGAGCTTGTCCATCGCGCGCTTCATCTCGAGGCCGCGCATCTGCGAGTTTGGCGCGTGGCCCCAGTAGAAGACGCCGCGCAGGTTCGGGCCCTGGTCGATATGCTCGTTCTTCTCGAGCACGCCGTCGATCCAGCGCGAGACCGTGATGCCGGGCTTGGTCATCTGGCCTTCGGCGTACTGGGCCTTGATCCACTCGTAGTCCACGCCCCAGGCCGCCGCGAAATGCTTCCAGGAGCCTTCGGCCAGGCCGTAGTAGCCCGGCAGCGAGTCGGGATTCGGGCCGACATCGGTCGCGCCCTGCACGTTGTCGTGGCCGCGGAAGATGTTGGTGCCGCCGCCGCTCTTGCCGATGTTGCCCAGCGCCAGCTGCAGCAGACAGGAGGCGCGCACGATGGCGTTGCCGATGGTGTGCTGGGTCTGGCCCATGCACCAGACGACGGTGCCGGGACGATGCTCGTGCAGCAGGGTGGCGACGCGCAGCACCTGCTCTTCCTTGACGCCGCAGGCCTCCTCGACCTTGTCGGGCGTCCACTTGGCCAGCACCTCCTCGCGCACCTTGTCCATGCCCCAGACCCGGTCATGGAGGTAGGCTTTGTCCTCCCAGCCGTTCTTGAAGATATGGTGCAGGATGCCGAACAGGAACGGGATGTCCGAGCCCGAGCGGATGCGCACATACTCGTCGGCCTTGGCCGCGGTGCGGGTGAAGCGCGGATCGACCACGATCATCTTGCAGCCATGCTCCTTGGCGTGCAGCATGTGCAGCATCGAGACCGGATGCGCCTCGGCGGCGTTGGAGCCGATGTACAGAGCGACCTTGCTGTTTTGCATGTCGTTGTACGAGTTGGTCATCGCGCCGTAGCCCCAGGTGTTGGCAACGCCGGCGACGGTGGTCGAGTGGCAGATGCGCGCCTGGTGGTCGCAGTTGTTGGTGCCCCAGAAGCTGACGAACTTGCGCAGCAGATAGGCCTGTTCGTTGCTGTGCTTGGACGAGCCGATGAAGTAGACGCTGTCGGGACCGCTGGCGGCGCGCAAGGCCTTCATCTTGTCGGAGATCTCGGTCAGCGCCTGGTCCCAGCTGATGCGCTGGTACTTGCCCTTGACCAGCTTCATCGGGTAGCGCAGCCGGTATTCGCCATGACCATGCTCGCGCAGCGAAGCGCCCTTGGCGCAATGCGCGCCGAGGTTGATCGGCGAGTCGAACACCGGTTCCTGGCGCACCCAGACCCCGTTGTCGACCACCGCGTCGACGGCGCAGCCGACCGAGCAGTGGCTGCAGACGGTGCGGCGCACCTCGATCTTGCGCGCGCCATCGGTCTTGGCCTCCGCGGCGGCCTCGGCCTTGCGCACCAGGCTGAGCTGGCCGGCCGCCAGGCCGACCCCCAGCCCCAAGCCGGAGCGGCGCAGGAAACCGCGCCGGTCCATCGTCGGCAGGGCCTGCGCGAGGCCATGCTGCAGGCGCTGCACCAGGGCACCGCCATTGAAGGCTGCGCCGCTGGCGCCGCGAGTGGTCTTTCGGGTCAACATCATGGAATCACCTCGCCCGTGAATAAGGGCCACATGGGGTCCGGCCTGCGGAATGGAGCCAGCTCAGAGACGAGTGGTCTGGTAATAGCGCTGGACATGGGCCGAGAGCCGGTAGCCGCTCGGCTCGGGCTTGGCCGGATCGGACGGGACAGCATCCTTGGGAATCAGCCCGGTCGCGGGCAGGACGGCGGCCACGGCCGCGACAGCGCCAACCGTGCCGGCGCCCGCAAACCAGCGCCGGCGGCTCAGGCCGGGAGTGGGGGAATCGGTCTTCATATGGTTCTCCGACAGCCTGCGAGGCTGCAACAACTGTGGCCACACCTATGCACGGCACCCATATGTGACTTTAGCGCCGACCCGGACCGGCTGCAAGCCTGCGCGACAACAAAAGACGCGCCCGAACGGCGCACACCCTCAGTCGAGCAGGTCGAAGCCCTGCGCCTCGATGGCCATGAAGGCGCGCGTGAAGCCGGCCAGCGCGGCATGGAAAGGCTGCTGCGGCCGGGCCGCGATCGCATCGCAGAAGCGCTCGACCCAGGGCTGCAGATGGCGCGCGAAGAAGGCCTGCTGCTGCGCCAGGTTGGAGACCTCGACATCGTCGCCCGCGATCAGGTAGCGCATCACCTCGCACAGGCAGGCGAAATGGTCCTCGGTCTCGGGCATGGCGGCGTCGCGCGCCAGGCCGAGCCGGGCCAGGTCGTCGCGCAGCGCGGCCAGCGGTTTCTCGTTCAGGAAGCCGCTCAGGTACTCGGAGCCGTAGACGCTGACCGCCGGCTTGCCGACACCACCGAACAGCGCGTCGAACTCGTCCTGGATCGCGGCGTCGGTGGCGGCGCGGGCGGCGCCGACCAGGGCGCGCCAGGGCTCCTCGAGGTAGGCGCCGGCGCTGGGCGCATCGGTCGGGGCCACGCGCAGTTGCGCCAGCAGCTCGGGCGCTGGCGGCGCGTAGAACAGCGCGGCCAGCAGGCCGTAGAGCTCGGCGCGGGCGGTTTCCTCGTCGAGTGCGGAGGACAGGGGCAAGTCGTTCATCGCGGCGCTCACAGGTCGGTAATGCGGGACTCGGCCCCGGTATGGATGTCGATGACGCGGCAGTCGCCGCACATCTTGAGCCGGTCGGCGGCGGCACCCTGGAACATCGGGTGCGCGCCAAGCCGCGCGATCGTGGCAGCGATGCCGCGCTCGGTGCCGAAGGGGGTGCTGCAGCGGATGCAGCGGAACACCGGCTGCTCGGCGACCACGCGCAGCTCGCGCCGGCTGGGCTCGAGCAGCAGGCGCGGCTCGAGCGTGATCGCCTGCTCGGGGCAGGTGCGCGCGCACAGGCCGCATTGCAGGCAGTTCTTCTCGATCAAGCGCAGCTGGGGCTGGCCGGGGTTGTCCTGCAGCGCGCCGGCCGGGCAGGCGCTGACGCAGCTCAGGCACAGCGTGCAGGCATCGGCATC
>JAPLPQ010000093.1 GCA_026400105.1 Burkholderiales bacterium | reverse complement strand
CGCGAGGCGCAGCTCTGCATGGAGATGATCGCCGACAGCGGCCGGCTGTCGAGCCTGGACCTGATGGAGCTCAACCCGGCGCTCGATCTGCGCAACCGCGGCGCGCGGCTGGCGGTCGACCTGATCGAGAGCCTGTTCGGCAAGAGCACGCTGATGCGCGCGCGCGACGGCAACTGAAGCTCACCAGCTAGCCGGGCGGGCCTGTGTGACCGGGTATCAGAGTCCCTGAAGGGCCGCCAGCCGGCGCATCAGCTGGCGCACGATGTCGGACTGCATCTCGCGGTAGAGCAGTTCTTCCTCGGCCTGCTTGCCGAGCACGAGTGCCTCGTCATAGCTGAGGTCGCGCTCCTGCAGCAGCTCGAGATCGTCGATCAGGTCGCGGCCCTTGCCGCTGCGGACACGGAACTTGAAGCGCACGCGCAGCTGCAGTTCGCGCACCTGGCCGATCGAGGTGATGCCGACCACGGCGCGCTCGCACTGCTCGTTGAGCACCGTCAGCTCGACCTCGGCTGGCGCCTGCAACTGGCCCGGCGTCGCCGGCTCGATCAGCTGCACGCCGCTGGCTTGCAGCTGGGCGCGCAGCTCGCGCCCGATCTCGCTGCGTTCCGACAGGTTGCTGCGCAGGCTGGCAAAGGGCAGCTTGAGCGCGCCGCGCAGCCGGAAGCCGCAGCCGGCCAGGGCCAGCGTCAATCCGCCAGCCGCAGCGACCCGCAGCCAGGCGCGGCGATCGGCGGCCAGCAGCGGCCCGGATGACGGGGGCGAGGTCGGGGCGCGCATCGGGGTTACAGCACCACGTTGACGAGGCGGCCCGGCACCACGATCACCTTCTTCGGTGTCGCGCCTTCGGCCTGCTTCTGCACCGGCTCGCTGGCGACGGCAGCCGCCTCGATCGCGGCCTTGTCGGCGCTGGCCGGCACCAGGATCGAGCCGCGCAGCTTGCCGTTGATCTGCAGCATCAGCTCGATCTCGTCCTGCACCAGCGCGGCCGGATCGACCTTGGGCCAGGGCGCGTCGAGCAGCTCGCCGAGCTCGCCGGCATAGCCGAGGCTGCTCCAGAGCTGGTGCGTGATATGCGGCGTCGCCGGGTACAGGCTGCGCAGCAGGATGCCGAAGCCCTCGATCAGCGCGACCTGGCCGCCGGCCGTGGCATCGGCGTCGAAGCCCTCGAGCGCGTTGAGCATCTTCATCGTGCCCGAGACCACGGTGTTGTACTGCATGCGCTGGTAGTCGTAGTCGACCTGCTTGAGCACGGTATGCAGCTCGCGGCGCAGCGCCTTGGCTTCCTTGCCGAACGCGACATCGTTGAGCTTGTGCGCCTGCGCCACGCTCTCGATCGCCTGGGTCCAGTCGGTGCGCGACAGCTTGTAGCCGAAGTTCCAGACCCGGCGCAGGAAGCGGTAGCTGCCCTCGACCGCGGCATCGTTCCATTCCAGCGTCGCCTCGGGCGGCGCGGTGAACATGGTGTAGAGGCGGGCCGTGTCGGCGCCGTACTTCTCGATCAGGTCCTGCGGATCGACGCCGTTGTTCTTGGACTTGGACATCGTGCCCACGCCCTCGTAGTCGATCGCGGTGCCGACCGGCAGCAGGCCGTCGGCGCTGTCGACCGCGTTCTTGAGCTGGGCACCGACGATCTTGCCGCCCTCGTCGAGCAGATGCTCGACATCGTGCGGCCAGAAATATTCCTTGGCGCCCTTCTCGGTGCGACGGGAATAGATATGGTTCAGCACCATGCCCTGGGTCAGCAGCTTCTTGAACGGCTCGTCGACCTTGACCAGGCCCAGGTCGCGCATGACCTTGGTCCAGAAGCGCGCGTAGAGCAGGTGCAGGATCGCGTGCTCGATGCCGCCGATGTACTGGTCCATCGGCATCCAGTAGTCGGCGCCCGCGGCCACCATCGCCTCGGCGTTCTTCGGGTCGCAGTAGCGCAGGAAATACCAGGACGAGTCGACGAAGGTGTCCATGGTGTCGGTCTCGCGCCGCGCCGCGGCACCGCAGATCGGGCAGGTCACGCCGGCGTGGAAGCCTTCGTGCTTGACCAGCGGGTTGCCGGAACCATCCGGCACGCAGTCCTCGGGCAACACGACCGGCAGGTCTTTTTCCGGCACCGGCACCGAGCCGTGCTGGGCGCAGTGGATGATCGGGATCGGCGTGCCCCAGTAGCGCTGACGGCTGATGCCCCAGTCGCGCAGGCGGAAGGTGGTCTTCTTCTCGCCCAGGCCCTTGGCGCCCAGCAAATCGGCCACCTGGTCGACCGCCGCCTTGTGGCCCAGGCCGTCGAGCGCGCCGGAGTTGACGCAGACGCCATTGACCTTGTCGGCGTACCAGTCCTGCCAGCGAGTTGTATCAAACGCCAGCCATGCCGCGGAAGTGGATGCGTCCGACGACGAATCGGAGCTTGTGACTGAGGAGGCGGACGCATCCGCTTTCGCGGCTACCCCCACCACCTGCTTGATCTCGATGCCGTACTTGAGCGCAAAGGCGAAATCGCGCTCGTCGTGTGCCGGCACGCCCATCACGGCGCCGTCGCCGTAGCTCATCAGCACATAGTTGCCGACCCAGACCGGCAGCTGTTCGCCAGTCAGCGGGTGCGTCACGAGCAGGCCGGTCGGCATGCCCTTCTTTTCCTGGGTCGCGAGCTCGGCCTCGGTGGTGCCGCCCTGCTTGCATTCCTCGAGGAAGGCCGCCAGCGCGGGATTGGCTTCTGCCGCGTGCAGCGCCAGCGGGTGCTCGGCCGCCACGGCGCAGAAGGTCACGCCCATGATGGTGTCGGCACGGGTGGTGAACACGTAGAGATGGCCGTCCTGGATCGGATTGCCGTCATGGCCACGGATCTGGTGCGGGAAGGCAAAGCGCACGCCGCTGCTCTTGCCGATCCAGTTCTCCTGCATCAGCCGCACCTTGTCGGGCCAGCCGTCGAGCGTCGCCTGCTCGTTGCCGAGCTGCACATGCTGCAGCAGCTCCTCGGCATAGGAGGTGATGTTGAGGTAGTAGCCCGGGATCTCGCGCTTCTCGACCGGCGCGCCGGTGCGCCAGCCGCGGCCGTCGATCACCTGCTCGTTGGCCAGCACGGTCTGGTCGACCGGGTCCCAGTTCACGACCTGGGTCTTGCGGTAGGCAATGCCCTTCTCGAGCATCTTGAGGAACAGCCACTGGTTCCACTTGTAGTACTCGGGCGAACAGGTGGCGATCTCGCGCGACCAGTCGACCGCCAGACCCATCGCCTGCATCTGCTGCTTCATGTAGGCGATGTTCGAATAGGTCCACTGCGCCGGCGGCACCTTGTTCTTGAGCGCCGCGTTCTCGGCCGGCAGGCCGAAGGCGTCCCAGCCCATCGGCATCAGGACGTTGTAGCCCTGCATGCGCAGCTGGCGCGTCAGCATGTCGTTGATCGTGTAGTTGCGCACATGGCCCATGTGCAGCTTGCCGCTCGGATAGGGCAGCATCGAGCAGGCGTAATACTTGGGCTTGCTGCTGTCCTCGCTCACGCGGTAGGCGTCAGCCGCCGTCCAGTGGGCATGCGCGGCGCGCTCGATCTCTTGGTGCTGGTATTTGTCTTGCATGGCGATATTGGCAACAAAAACCGAGTATCTGTTTCCCGGTCAATGGGTGGCATTTTAGGCCGTTGTCTTCATGACGCCGCCGGGGCCGCCGGCCAGATCCCGAAACAGGGCGTCAGCTGCGCCTGGGCAACCAGCGCAGCAAGGCAGCGCGCAAAGCCTCATAGAGGACAGGCTTGGTCAGGAAGTCGTCCATGCCCGCAGCCAAGGCTTGCTGGCAATCGGCTTCATAGGCGTCGGCGGTCAAGGCGATGATGGGCAGGCGCGCGCGTTGCTCACGGCCTTCCCATTCGCGGATGGCCCGGGTGGCCGAGCGGCCATCGAGCACCGGCATCTGTATGTCCATGATGACCAGGTCAAAGGCGGCCTGGCCCTGCACCGCCGCGACGCCTTGCTGCCCATCCTCGGCCATCGCGACTTCCAGTCCCATCTTGCGCAACATGGACTGGATGACGAGGCGATTGGTGGCGTTGTCCTCGACCACCAGGATGCGGCCCGTCAGCCGTTCGTCCCAGGCCTCATCGCCATTGGCGACGTTAGCGACGCCGGGCCGGGCGATCTGGCCCCGCTCCTCGACCACGTCAACCGTCTCGAGACAGACCTGGAACCAGAAGCAGGACCCTTGGCCGGGTTGACTCTCCACCCCGACCGTACCGCCCATCAACTGGGCCAGGCTGCGCACGATCGACAAGCCCAGGCCGGTGCCGCCGTACTTGCGGGTCATCGAGCTGTCGGCCTGGGTGAAGGCCTGGAACAGATAGGGCTGTCGGTCGGGAGAGATGCCGATGCCCGTATCCGTGACCGCGAACTTCAGCAGGATCTTGCCCCCCTGTGAGTCATGTTCGCTGGCTTCGATGATGACCGAACCTTGCTCCGTGAACTTGATGGCATTCGTGATCAGATTGCTTGCCATCTGGCGCAGCCGATGCGGATCGCCGCGATAGTGCCTCGCCCCTCCCAGCCTGCGGAATTCGATGTCCAGCCCTTTGCCCTGCGCCGAGGTGGCAAAAAGCGAGTTGAGCTCGCCCAGCAGCTGTGCCGGATCAAAGACGGCCGCCTCGAGCACCAGCTTGCCCGAATCGACCTTGGCCATGTCGAGGATGTCGTTGAGCAGTGTCAGCAGCGTCTGGCCGGAATTGAGAATGATGCGAGCGCAATCGATGCGCTCGGCATCCGGCAGCGCGGACGGCAACAGCAGCTGTGCCATGCCGAGGATGCCGTTCATCGGTGTGCGGATCTCGTGCGACATGGTGGCGAGGAACTGGCTCTTGGCGAGGTTGGCCGCCTCGGCGGTCTCCTTGGCATCCACCAGCACCGACTCCAGGCGCTTGCGCTCCGTGATGTCGCGGCTCGAGGCATACAGATAAGTATGACCGTCGAGCAAGATGCCCTTGGCGCTGATTTCCACTTCGAAGAACGAGCCATCCTTGCGGCGATGGCGGGTTTCGAAGACCGCCGGTTGCTTCATCAGGCGACGGATCCCGGCCGTCATTTGGTCCTGGGGCAGGCCAGTATCCCAGTCGGTGAGGTTCAGGCGCAGGACTTCCTGCTCCTGGTAGCCCAGCATGCGCGCGAAGGACGGGCTGCATTCCACGAGATTGCCGACTTCGTCGATGATATGGATGCCGTCGATGGCCGTTTCCAGCAAGCCCTCCATGCGTGCCAAGGCATTTTTTTGCGAGGTGATATCGACCAACGTGGCCAGATGCAAGTCGCCTCCGAGCTGGGCAGTCGATTCACCGAGCAGCGTCTTGAAACTGCCATCCTTGCAACAGATGCGCAGTTCGATCGGTTCGAACGAGGTGCCATCGCGCACGGACACCTCGCGTCGACGCTGCCATTCCTCGGTCACCTGCTGGCGGTAGTCGGGATCGGGATAAGCCTGGGCGCGAAACTCCTCCGGCTTGAGCATGTCGTCCAGGGTATAGCCCAGTACCTTGACGAAAGCCTGGTTCACGTAGGTCACCTGCGACCCGCTATTGATGACCATCGGGACCGGCGAAGCATTGATGAGCGCGCGCAAGCGGTTCTCGCTTTCGCGCAGGATCAGCTCGGTCTGCATCCGCTCGGTGATGTCCTGCACGGTCCCGACACCCTCGAGCGCCACGCCGGTCGCGCTGCGCCGGATCTCGGCACACTCCCTGACCCAACGTATTTCGCCCGCCACGACAATGCGGTGTTTGATGTCGTACTCGGCACCCGCCAGCGCGGCATTCCAGGCTTCGGTGGCGGCAGGCAAATCTTCCGGTGGAATGCAGGACCAGAACAGCGCAATGTTCACTGGTGTACCCAGCGGGATACCAAACAGGCGATAAGTCTCGTCGGACCAGGCGAGCCGGCTGCTCGGGATGTCCAGGTACCAGCTGCCGAGATGGGCAATGCTCTGCGCCTGATTGAGCTGACGGCTGGTTTCGAGCAGCCGCAGATTCGTGTCGTGCAGTTTGCGCTCTTCCTGCTTCAGGCGGGAGAACAGCAGCTCGGCGGGCTGTCGCACACCGGTGACGGCGATCGCCAGGTAGGCGAACACGGCGGACAGAATGCGGAAGTAATGTCCGATTTCATTCGAGAAATCGTAGAAATCGACATACTGGGTGAAGCAGAACTCCGTGATCGCCGCCGACAACAGCGAGCCCACGAGCAGCCAGAAGACTTTTTTCGTGAACTGATCGCGCTGGCGCCATAGCAAGGCCATGCCGACCAGCGTCAGGCCGATGATCACGTATTCCGTGACGATCTTGAAAGGGGTCAGGCCGACGTCATCCTCGAAGGCGGTTGGCAGCCAGCCCTTGAACACCGCGAACACGCCGATTCCGCCGACGCAACCGAATGCCAGCGCCGGACGCAGGAAACCCAACTGGCGCCGGATCAGCAGCGGCGCCAGAACGACCGCGACGGCCTCGATCAGCCTGGCGATCAACCACAGCTGGACCGGATAGTTCGACGTGACAGCCGGCAGCAGGGTCATGCCCTTGAAGGTCAGGGCATGGAAGATATCGACCAACCCGATCGCCCCATAGGCCGATCCCAGCAAGGTGAGATAGTGGTTCGACAGTTGACGACGCGCCGTCCAGACCAGCGAGAAGATCGAGAAATTCACCATGATGGCGATGATCTCGGCCATCGTGTGAAACAGCAGGTAATGCTCGCTGCGCGCCAGCACCATGATCACCAGCGCCAGCGCAAGAAACACCCATAAGCCGAATGGCTCGTAACGCTTGCTCTCGTCTAGCTGACTGACATCGCTTTGCCTAATGCCGAATATGCTCATGCGGTGCTCTGCAGCCTGGTGAACTGCCCGGGCTTACCTCAGCGCAGGCTGAGCACGTCGAACATGTCGTACAGGCCGTTGGGCTTGTCGGCCAGGAAGCGCGCGGCGCGCAGGCTGCCCTGGGCGTAGGTGGCGCGGCTGCTCGACTTGTGCGTGATCTCGATCCGGTCGCCAATGCCGGCGAACAGCACGGTGTGGTCGCCAACGATGTCGCCGCCGCGCACGGTCGCAAAGCCGATGCTCGACGGATCGCGCTCGCCGGTGTGGCCGTAGCGCTCGTAGACCGCGCAGTCCTTGAGGTCGCGACCCAGCGCGTCGGCGATCACCTCGCCCATCTTGAGCGCGGTGCCGCTCGGCGCGTCGACCTTGTGGCGGTGGTGCGCCTCGATGATCTCGATGTCGTAGCCGGTCGAGAGCGCCTTGGCGGCCATCTCGAGCAACTTGAGCGTGACGTTGACGCCCACGCTCATGTTCGGCGCCATCACGATCGCGATGCTCTTGGCCGCTTCGGCGATCTCGGCCTTCTGCTCATCGGAAAAGCCGGTGGTGCCGATGATCAGCTTGACGCCATGCCGGACGCAGGCGCGCAGATGCTCCATCGTGCCCTCGGGGCGGGTGAAGTCGATCAGATACTGGCTGCCGGCCATCGCGTCGAGGTCGGAGGCGATCGCCACGCCGCTGGCCTGGCCCATGAAGCCGCTGGCGTCCAGACCCAGCGCCGGGCTGCCGGCGCGGTCGAGCGCGGCACCCAGGGTGCAGTCATCGGCTTGCTGGACGGCTTCGATCAGCGTGCGGCCCATGCGGCCGCTGGCGCCTGCGATGCAGACGCGGTGAAGGGAATTGCTCATGGCGGATTAACGAGATTCGAGGGGCGGGTAGCTCGCCGCAGGCGCGGCGGTGAGAGCGGTTTTTTCGGGCTCGGTCGGCTGGCGGTTCTTGGTCGCGAAGGCCTTGAGTTCGGCTTCGGTCGCCACCAGCGGCGGCACCTTGGCGCCCTTGCGCCGCACGTCGAGCGAGGAGACGAACTCCTGCTCGGACGGCAGGTCGTCGGCCAGCACGCGCTCGAGCGCGTCGCGCTTGAAGAACACGGTCACCTTGCGCTGCTGGGGCGGCTGACCCTGACGCCGGAAGCCGAACACATAGTCCCAGCGGTCGGCATGGAAGGCGCTGGTCAGCAGGGGCGTGCCCAGGATGTTGCGCACCTGCTCGCGCGGCATGCCGATCTGCAAGGCCTGGACCTGCTCGCGGGTCACGACATTGCCCTGCAGCACATCGCTCTGATAAGGCGTCAGCACACCCCCGAGCGAGCTGACGGTCTCGCCGACCTTGCCCACGCTGGAGCAGGCAGACAGCGCCAGCAGGACCGAGACGGCGACCAGGGTTGCACCAAAGGTGCGGAGGCGCAGCGGGGAGGGGATGAACATCATGTCTCTGCGGTCAAAGGTGAAACCCTGCGCAGGCTGGAGCGCATGGCGATATGATCCGAGGCATTGTAGCCCTTGGGGCGCGACCCAGCCGGGCCCGGCTTGGGCCCCGCCGGGCCCGGGTCCGCGACGGACCCCAGCCAGCCAGCCATCCATGTCCAACATCGAAGAACTCAAGAACACCGGACTCAAAGCCACCCTGCCCAGGCTCAAGATCCTGGACGTGTTCCAGAAGAGCCGCCAACGCCACATGACGGCCGAGGACGTATTCCGCGTCCTGCTCGAAAGCCGTTCGGACATCGGCCTGGCCACCGTCTACCGGGTGCTGATGCAGTTCGAGCAGGCCGGCCTGCTGACGCGCAGCAGCTTCGAGTCGGGCAAGGCGGTCTACGAGCTCAATGAAGGCCAGCACCATGACCATCTGGTCTGCCTGGACTGCGGCCGGGTCGAGGAGTTCTACGACCCCGAGATCGAGCGGCGCCAGCACCAGATCGCGCAGGAACGCGGCTTCGCGCTGCAGGAGCATGCCCTGTCGCTCTACGCCAGCTGCAGCAAGCCCGACTGCGAGCACCGCGCGCGCACCAAGCGCTGAGGCGACAGCCTTCAGCGCGGGCCGCGCTCCATGGCCTCGCGCTGGCGCTGCGTGAACTCGGCATAGGTGTCGATGCCGCGCAGCTGCAGGATGGTGTTGCGCACGGCGGCCTCGACCAGCACCGCGATGTTGCGCCCGGCCACGACCTGGATCACGGCCTTGCGCACCGGCACCCCCAGCACATCCTGATACAGCGGCTCGGACGGCATGCGTTCGTAGTCGCGCTCCATCGTTTCCTTGCGCACCAGGTGCACGATCAGCTTGAGCCGCATCTTGCGCCGCACGGCAGTCTCGCCAAAGATCTGCTTGATGTCGAGCAGGCCGATGCCGCGCACCTCGAGCAGGTTCTGCAGCAGCTCGGGGCAACGGCCCTCGATCGTGTTCTGGTTGATCCGGAACAGATCGACCGCATCGTCGGCCACCAGGCCGTTGCCGCGCGAGATCAGCTCGAGGCCGAGCTCGCTCTTGCCGAGGCCGGACTCGCCGGTGATCAGCACGCCGATGCTCAGGATGTCCATGAAGACGCCGTGCAGCGTGGCGCGCTCGGCGAAATGCCGCGCCAGGTAGGCGCGCAGCACGTCGATCACATGGGCCGACGAGCCGCGTGTCGAGAACAGCGGAATATGCGCGCGCTCGCACATCGAGACCAGCGCGTCGGGCGCCGGCTGGTCGTCGGCCACCACCAGCACCGGCGGCTCGAGCGTGACGATGCGCGAGACCCGGCGCCGGCAGTCGTCCTGGCCCGAGTGGATCAGGTAACGCACCTCGCGCTC
The DNA here is from genome assembly GCA_026400105.1 of Burkholderiales bacterium. GTDB lineage: Bacteria > Pseudomonadota > Gammaproteobacteria > Burkholderiales > Burkholderiaceae_C > Malikia. Next base: position 18,011 of record JAPLPQ010000093.1, on the reverse strand, counting down.
GCCCAGCACCTGGATGCGGTAGGGGTGGATGTAGTTCAGGTGGCCGACCAGGTCGGCACTCGAGCGCGCCTGCTGGATCGCGAGTTCGTCGAAGCGCCGCTCGGACGCGCTCTGGCCGGCCAGCCACTGCCAGCCCAGGCTCTCGCGGTGGTCCTCGAACAGCGCGTCGGCGCTGATGACCTTGGGTTTCATGGCACGGGCCTCAGGCGGCGCTGTGGGCCGACTGCCAGGCGGCAATCATCCGGTGCAGATCGGCGGCATCGGTGCTGCCCTTCATGCGCTCGCGCAGCATGCCGTCGCTCAGCAGCTCGGCGATCTCGGACAGGATCTCGAGATGCTTCTGGGTCGAGGCCTCGGGCACCAGCAGGAAGATCAGCAGGCCGACCGGCAACTCGTCGGGCGCGTCGAAGCCGATCGGCTGCGCGAGCTGGAACACCGCAGCCAGCGGCTGCTTGAGGCCCTTGATGCGACCGTGCGGAATAGCCACGCCGTGGCCCAGGCCGGTCGAGCCCAGACGCTCGCGGGCGAACAGGCTGTCGGTGACCAGCGCCCGGTTGAGGCCATGCAGGGTTTCGAACAACAGGCCTGCTTCCTCGAACGCGCGTTTCTTGCTGGTGGCATCAACGGCCACCAGAACTTGGTCAGCAGGCAATATGACGGAGAGTCGGTTCATGTGACAGCCTCGGGATGGGAGCGCAAATTATGCCTAACCACATCAAGCTGACGCGGAAAAACGAAAAAGCCGCTTGAGGCGTCAAGCGGCTTTTTGCGCTACAGGCATTGTGCCACAGCGGGCTCAGGGCTCACTGCAGGGTGCGCTTGGCGCTGTCGTGGTGATGTTCCTGGAGCTTGTCCTTGTGGCGCAGGACCTGGCGGTCGAGCTTGTCGGCGAGTTCATCGACTGCCGCGTAGAGGTCGGCATGAGCGCTTTCGGCAAAGATGTCCTTGCCCTTGACGTGGATGTTGCACTCTGCCTTCTGGCGCAGATCCTTCTCGGTGAGCTTGTCCACCGAGAGCAAAACCTTGATATCGACAACCTGATCGAAATGCCGGGTGATGCGATCGAGTTTTTCAGCAACGTAGCTGCGCAGGGCAGGCGTGACTTCGAGGTGGTGACCGCTGATCGTCAGGTTCATAGAGAGCCTCCTATGCTCGGATTGACCATGCCGCTGTGTTCGGACAACGGCGGAAATCGCAATTTCCGCCTCCACTATGCCCCCTTCGCTCGGGGCTGGCAAGCGGGTTTGTCCGATTTTTCGATCATCAAATCCGACACCGTCGCAGCCGGCCCAGCGTTGTTCGCGCGATGGCGGCACCGAGCAAAAAAGCGCCGGCTCCAATGCCATAATCCGGGTTGAACTCACCACCGGAAACCACCATGGAAAGCAGCCCCAGTCGCATGCTTTCAGTGCCGGCGCTGCGCTCCTGACACCGGCTAGGGCCGGCTATGGGGCCGGGCTGGCGGCTGAAAGCACCTCACCGCCCTCGCGAACCCTGTTCGCCCCCCAACTTGTCACAGGAGCCTGTCCATGCTCAACGTCTTCACCCTGGCCAACGGCCGCCTGTTCCAGGAAGAAATCGAATCCCTGGAGGAATTGACCCGCTTCAAGCCGATCTGGGTCGATCTCGAATCGCCCACGCCCGAGGAACGGCGCTGGGTGCGCCAGCATTTCGGGCTTTCGATCCCCGAGGATGCGATGGACGAGGACATCGAGGAGTCGGCGCGCTTCTTCGAGGAAGACAACGGCGAGCTGCATATCCGCTCCGACTTCCTGATCGACGACGAGGACAAGCCGCGCTCAGTGCGGGTGGCCTTCATCCTGAACCAGCAGAACGTCGATCTCAACAGCCACGGCGTGCTGTTCTCGATCCATGACGAGGATGTGCCGGTGTTCCGCCTGCTGCGCCTGCGTGCGCGCCGCATGCCGGGCCTGATTTCCGACGCCAAGGATGTGCTGCTGAGCCTGTTCGACACCGACGCCGAATACTGCGCCGACACGGTAGAGGGCATCTACGACGAGCTCGACGAGGTCAGCCGCAAGGTGCTGGCCGGCAATGTCAGCGACGAGATGGCCGGCGAAGCGCTGGCCGCGATCGCGCGCCACCAGGACATGGCGGGCCGGATCAGGCGCAACGTGATGGACACCCGACGCGCGGTCAGCTTCATGATGCGCACCCGCATGCTCGGCGCCGAGCAGTTCGAGGATGCGCGCCAGATCCTGCGCGACCTCGATTCGCTCGACAGCCACACCGGCTTCCTGTTCGACAAGATCAACTTCCTGATGGACGCGACGGTCGGCTTCATCAACATCAACCAGAACAAGATCATCAAGATCTTCTCGGTCGCCAGCGTCGCGCTGCTGCCGCCGACGCTGGTCGCCAGCATCTACGGCATGAACCTGCAGTTCCCGGAACTGCAGTGGCTGGGGCCCGTCGCCAGCTACCCCTACGTGGTCGTGCTGATGGTCGCCAGCGCCGCCGTGCCGATGTGGTATTTCGCCAAGAAGGGCTGGCTGAGGTAAGGCTGCCGGTTTGCTGGCGCCGGGACCGGCTCAGAGCCGGCTCAGCGCCCCGTTGATGACATGCCCGCTGTAGTGGCGCGCGACCTGCTGCAGGAAGGCCGGAAAGTCGACATGGGCCTGGTCGTCGGCGCGATCCGAGACCGTGCGCACGGCGCAGAACGGCACGCCGTAGTCATGGCAGACCTGCGCCACTGCTGCGCTCTCCATGTCGACCGCCAGCGCCGCGCCGAGTTCGCTGCGCAGCGCGCGGCTCTCGGCCGCGGTGGCGACGAAGCGGTCGCCGGTGATGATGTTGCCGCGGTGCACGCGCGGCGAGTGCAGGCCGAAGGCGGCGCGGGTGGCAGGGTCGAGCTGGCGCGGCAGCCAGGCGATGGCCTCTTCGGCCGCCTGCTCCATCAGCGCCAGCAGGCGCGGGTCGGCCGGCAAGCGCGAGCGGCCGTAGCCCGGCAGTTCGTGGCGCGCAAACAGCGGCGAGGCGTCCATGTCATGCTGCAGGTAGCTGCTGCCGACCACGATGTCACCGACCGCCACGCCATCTCCGATGCCGCCCGCCACGCCCGTGAAGATCAGCTGCTGCGGCTCGAAGCGCTCCATCAGCACCGCCGTGGTGGTGGCCGCTGCCACCTTGCCGATGCCCGACAGCACCGCGACCACTTCATGGCCCTGCAGCTGGCCGCGCCAGAACTCGCGTCCGCCCAGGCGCTCGGGCCGCTGCCCGGGCATGAGCGCCCGCAAGCCGGCCTGTTCCTCGTGCAAGGCACTGATGATCGCGATGGTTTGTCCCATGACGCGATTATTGCGCCTGGCCGGCCCCAGGCTGGCAGGAACCAGCGTCGCGCAGCTGACGCCGCAGCACCTTGCCGATCGGATTCTTCGGCAGCTCGGCGCAGAATTCGATCCGGCGCGGCCGCTTGTAGCCGGTCAGCCGGGTGCGGCAATGGTCGCGGATCTGGCGCTCGTCGAGCTGCGGGTCACGCCTGACGACCCAGAGCTTGACCGCCTCGCCCGAACGGGGATCGGGCATGGCAACGGCGACGCACTCGAGCACCCCGGGCAGCTCGGCCACGACGGCCTCGACCTCGCTCGGGTAGACCTTGAAGCCGCTGACCAGGATCAGGTCCTTCCTGCGGTCGACCAGCCTGAAATAGCCGCGTTCATCCATGATGCCGATGTCACCGGTGCGGAACCAGCCGCCCGGCAGCATCGATTGGGCGGTTTCCTCGGGCTGCTGCCAGTAGCCCGCCATCAGCTGCGGGCCGCGGATCGCGATCTCGCCGGGCCGGCCCGAGGCGACCTCGGCGCCGGCCTCGTCGACGCACATCATGTCCGTGCCCGGCAGCGGCATGCCGATCGAGCCGTCGAACTCGCCGCCGAGTACCGGATTGCAGCTGACCGAAGGGCTGGCCTCGGACAGGCCATAGCCCTCGCAGATCGGACTGCCGGTGCGCGCCAGCCAGCGCTGCGCGACCTCGGCCTGCACCGCCATGCCACCGCCTACCGAAACCAGCAGATGGCTCCAGTCGACCCGGTCGAAGTCGGGGTGGGCCAGCAAGGCCTTGAACAGGGTATTGACGGCCGGGAAGATGTGCAGGCGATGGCGCGCCAGTTCCTGGATCGTGGCCGGCAGATCGCGCGGGTTGGGGATCAGCACGAACTGGCCACCGTTGCGCAGGCACAGCATCATCGACACCGTGAAGGCGAAGATATGGTGCAACGGCAGGACGCAGGCATAGCAGACCGGCTCGCCGGGCGTCAGCCGGCGCAATGCGGGGGCGTTCCAGGCCTCGGACTGCAGCACATTGGCGATTAGATTGCGGTGCAACAGCAGCGCGCCCTTGGCGATGCCGGTGGTGCCGCCGGTGTACTGCAGCAGCGCCGGGTCGTCGGGCCCGAGCGCTGGACTGACCAGCTTGACGCCGCGGCCCCGCGCCAGCGCGGCATTGAAGCGCAGCGCCTGCGGCAGCTCGTAGGCGGGCACCAGGCGGCGCACGCGCCGCACCACATGGTTGACCAGCGCGCCCCGGAACAGCCCGAGCATGTCGCCCATGGCGCAGAGCAGGACCTGGCGCAGGCCGGTACGCGCCAGGCAGGCCTGCAGCGTGGCAGCGAAGTTCTCGAGCACGACGATGGCGCTGGCGCCCGAGTCATTGAGCTGATGCTCGAGCTCGCGCGGCGTGTAGAGCGGGTTGACGTTGACCACCACGCAGCCGGCGCGCAGGATGGCAGCGACCGTGACCGGATACTGCGGGATATTGGGCATCATGACCGCGATGCGCTCGCCGCATCGCAGACCCAGGCACTGGAAGCAGGCCGCCAGCTCGCGCGAGCGACGGTCGAGTTCGGCATAGCTGAAATCACATCCCATGAAGCTGCAGGCCTTGCGACCGGCATACTGGCTGAAGCTGTTCTCGAGCAGCTCGACCAGCGAACGGTACTGGCCGGCATCGATGTCGGCGGGCATGCCGGGCGGATAGTGGCCCAGCCAGGGGCGATCTGCTGCGGTGATGGCCATGTCGTCTCCGGATCAGCTGCGGATGGGGCCCAGCCTGGCAGGCTGGGGGCGGTCCATTATTGCGTCGGGACGGACTCGGATGCGATCGATTTGCACCCTAGTACAATTGATAAATACATATGAGCCAGCACCTGCCTCCCACTCCCGCCCCTGTGGCGGCCGATGCCACCGCAATACCTCACGATGCGGCGCGTTGGCCGGCTGTGCGCACGCAGGCCATCGCCTGTCTGCGCGAGGCGCTGGCGCAGCGGGCTGACGGGGTACCGCCCGGCCCGGCAGCTGGCGACGCGGCCGACGATGAGCTGCTGCAGCTGGCCGCCAGCATCGCTCGACAGGCGCGCGCCGGCGAGTTCGAGCGGCTCGAACTCGAACGCGCGCACGCGATCGCCGAGACGGCCAACCGGCGCAAGAGCGAGTTCCTGGCCAATATGAGCCACGAGATCCGCACGCCGATGAACGGCATCCTGGGCATGACGGCACTCGCGCTCGAGACCACGGTCGACCCGCAGCAGCGCGAATACCTGAGCATTGTCAAGAGTTCTGCCGATGCGCTGCTGGCCATCATCAACGACATCCTGGACCTGTCCAAGATCGAGGCCGGCAAGTTCACGATCGAGCGCCTGCCGTTCGCGCTGAAGGCGATGGTCGACGATGCCGTTGGCCTGGTGGCGCCGCAGGCGCGCGAGAAGGGACTGGCGCTGCACTGCGCGCTGGCGCCCGATGTGCCCGAGGTCGTGCTGGGTGACCCGTCCCGGCTGCGCCAGGTGCTGCTCAACCTGCTCTCGAACGCGATCAAGTTCACCCGCCAGGGTTGCGTGGAACTCGATATCAGCGTGAGCGGGGATGCAGATGGCAGCGAGCTGCTCAGGTTCGTCGTGACCGATACCGGCATCGGCGTCGCGCACGAACAGCAGGACCAGGTCTTCAATCCCTATGCCCAGGAAAGCGCCTCGACCGCGCGCCGCTTCGGCGGTACCGGCCTGGGCCTGAGCATCTCGCGCCACCTGATCGAGCTGATGGGCGGCCATATCGGCTTCACGAGCGAACCCGGACTTGGCAGCCGCTTCTACTTCACGCTGCCGTGCCGGCGCGAGACGCTGCCCGAGCCGCGCCCGTCCAGCGGCCCGCCGCCCAACCAGCCCGAGCGGCGCGCGCGCGCCAGCCGGGTGCTGCTGGTCGAGGACCATCCGGCCAACCAGAAGCTCGCGACCTGGCTGCTGACGCGCCACGGCTTCCAGGTCACGCTGGCCGAGAACGGCGCCGAAGCCGTCCGGCTGATGACCGCGCTGGCCTTCGACGCCGTGCTGATGGATGTGCAGATGCCGGTGATGGACGGGTTCGAGGCCACGCGCCTGATCCGCAAGCAGGAAAGCCAGCGCCGGGACAAGCACCATCCGATCATCGCGATGACGGCGGGCGCGATCATTGGCGATCGCGAGAAATGCCTGGCCGCCGGCATGGACGACTACATCTCGAAGCCGATCACGGCCCAGGTGCTGCTGGACAAGTTGCGGCACTGGCTGGGCCACTGAAGCCAGCACATCGTCCGGCGGCAGGGCGCGACCATCAGCCGGTTGTTGCCCTGGCACAACAATGATACAAATGAATACATAATACCCAAGATCCCGGGGGTAGACTGCCTTCATCGTCACAAGCCGAAAGGGAGATTATGAAATTCGTTATCAAGACCGCCGCGATCGCAGCCCTGGCCTTGGCCGCTGCGGGTGCGCAAGCCCAGCTGTACGGCGAGCTTGGCTACTCGGCCCTCAATGTCGACGGCGGCGGCAGCAGCGTCGATCTGGGTGCGCTGACCGGCACCATCGGCTACGGCGTGCACGAGAACCTTGCCGTCGAGGGCATGCTGGCCTTCGGCGTCCAGGACGACAAGATCGGCGGCGCCAAGGTCGAGCTCGAGCACAGCTATGGCGTCTTCGCCAAGCCCCGCATCATGCTGAGCCCGAACTTCGAACTGTTCGGCCGCCTCGGCTATGTGGAGAGCAAGCTCAAGGCCTCGGCTCCGGGCTACAGCTCGCTGACTGACACCAGCGGTGACTGGGCCTACGGTCTGGGCGGCAATTACTATTTCAACCGCAACAGCTATGTAAGCGCCAACTACCTGCGCTTCTACGACAAGGACAATGTCAAGGGTGACGGCATCACGATTGGCGTCGGCATGAAGTTCTGATATCGACCGGCGGCCTTGACCGGCCCTGGACTGATGACAACCCGGCTGCTGGCCGGGTTTGTTTTTGGTGCCGCCTTGCGCGTCATTCCAGCCCCTGCTGCGCGCTGGCGATAATCGCGGCATGAACACAAGATGGAAACCCAGCGTCACGGTCGCCGCGATCATCGAGCGCGACGGCCGCTACCTGCTGGTCGAAGAGCAGACCCCGGATGGCCTGCGACTGAACAATCCGGCCGGCCACCTCGACCCTGGCGAAAGCCCGGTCCAGGGCTGCCGGCGCGAGACGCTGGAGGAAACCACCCATGCCTTCGAGCCCGAGGCCCTGGTCGGCATCTACCTGGCGCGCTCGGTGCTGGCGGGCGATGCCGGCGACGTGACCTATATGCGCTTCGCCTTCTGCGGCCGGCTCGGCGACCAGGTTGCCGGGGCCAAGCTCGACCAGGGCATCTTGCGCACGCTCTGGCTGACGCCCGATGAGCTTCGCGCCAGCCGCGAGCGCCTGCGCAGCCCGCTGGTGCTGCAATGCATCGAGGACCACCTGGCCGGGCGCCGCTATCCGCTCGAACTGATCCACACCGACCCGTCGGTCACCGCATAAAGGAAATCCGATGGCCATCAAGTCCACCATCTTCAAGGCGAATCTGCAGATCGCCGACATCGACCACAACTACTACGCCGACCACAGCCTGACGCTGGCACGCCACCCGAGCGAGACCGATCAGCGCATGATGGTGCGGCTGGTCGCGCTCGCGCTCAACGCGCATGAACTGCAGGATATCTGCGGCGGCGACGGCACGCTGGCCTTCGGCGCCGGCCTGTCCGACGTGACCGATCCGGACGTGCATCTGACCGACTTCACCGGCCGCAAGCGGCTCTGGATCGAGGTCGGCCAGCCGGAAGACAAGCCGCTGCTGAAAGCCTGCAGCCAGGCCGATGCGGTGCGGCTTTATGTCTACGCCCACCAGGCCGATATCTGGTGGAAGGGCATGGAAAACAAGCTGAGCCGGCTCGACAAGCTGCAGGTCTGGCGCCTGCCGACCGAGGCCGCGCAGGAGCTCGAAAGCCTGGCCGAGCGCAGCATGCAGCTGCAGGCCACGATCCACGACCAGGTGCTGACGCTCAGCAGCGACAAGGGCAGCGTGAGCCTGGAAGCGACACGCTGGAAGTGACCGCCGGCGCCTGATAGCCAGGCGTCAGAACCGGCTCAAGCCGACAGCGCGATCGCGGCCAGCGCGGCGATCGCCGCGGTCTCGGCGCGCAGCACGCGCGGCCCCAGCGTGACCGGCGCGTAGCCCTGTGCCAGCAGCGCCTGCTCCTCCTGCGGCGACAGGCCGCCCTCGGGGCCATGCACCAGCAGCAGCGGCGCGGCCGGATCGCTCGCCGCAACCTGCAGCAGCGGCCTGGAACCCGGCGCCAGCGACAGCACGCCGCGCAGCAGGCCCTCGGGGCTTGGCTGGCGCAGCCAGTCGTCCAATGTGCGCACCGGATGGATCAGCGGCACGCGGTTGCCGCCGCATTGCTCGCAGGCCGCGACCGCGACCGCCTGCCAATGCGCCTGCTTCTTGTCGGCGCGCTCGCCCTTGAGGCGCAGCACGCTGCGCTCGGTCATCAGCGGCTGGATGCTGGCGACGCCGAGCTCGGTCGCCTTCTCGACCAGCCAGTCCATGCGGTCGTTGGCCGGCATGCCGACCGCCAGATGGACGGCGCGCGCCGGTTCGCGCTCGAGCGCCTGGTGGGCACCGACCTCGACCTCGACGCTGCTGCGGCCCATCTTGAGCACGGTGGCGTCGCATTCGCCGCCGCGCACCGGGTCGCCGAACAGCGTGATGCCGTCGCCGGGCTGCAGCGTCGCATTCGCCGCCGCGCACCGGGTCGCCGAACAGCGTGATGCCGTCGCCGGGCTGCAGCCGCAGCACCTGGACATGGCGCGCGCCCTCGGGCGTTAGTTCCAGGATTTGGCCGGTCTGCAGGGCCTGGGCTTGGTGGATGCGGGGCATGGCTTGGCCTTTCAGACGCGACCGTAGGCGAAACCGGTCGCGACTTCCCAGCCCTCGACCTTGTCGATCAGGCGCAGCAGGGGTCCAAGCTCGCGGTAGCGCAAGGCAGTGCTGCGGATGTAATGGATGAAGCGCGGCGTATCGGCCAGGTACTGGGGCTTGCCGTCGCGCAGCGTCAGGCGCGCGAAGATGCCGGCCACCTTGAGGTGACGTTGCAGCGCCATCCACTCGACCGCGCGGTAGAAGGCGCCGAAATCCTCGCTCCAGCCGTCGAAGTCGAGCAGGCCCGCCTTGCGCGCGCGCTCCCAGTAGCGGATCGTGATGTCGAGCACGAAGTCCTCTTCCCAGCTCAGGAAGGCGTCGCGCGTCAGGCAGGCGATGTCATAGGTGATCGGACCCCAGACCGCGTCCTGGAAGTCGAGCACGCCCAGGCGCCGTGCCGGATCGGCCGGATCGAAGCCCGCGCGCGGCAGCATCAGGTTGCGCGGCATGAAGTCGCGGTGCACCAGCACGCTGGGCGCTGCCAGGTTGCGCTCGACCACCAGTGCGAAGGTCTTGTCCAGCGTCGCGCGCATCGCATCATCGATCGCGATCCCCTTGTGCCGGCTCAGGTACCAGTCGGGGAACAGCTGCAGCTCGCGCTGCAGCAGCGCGGCGTCATAGGCCGGCAGCCAGTCCGGGCGCGCGCTGCGCTGCAGGTCAAGCAGCGCCGTGGTCGCATCCTTGAAATAAGGCAAGGCGGCGTCAGGCTGCTGCGGGTCGAGCACGGTCAGCAGGGTCTGGTCGCCGAGGTCGTCGAGCAGCATGAAGCCCTGCGCCTCGTCCCAGGCCAGCACGGCGGGCACGCGCACGCCAGCCTGGCGCAGCAGGGCGGCGACCTGGACGAAGGGGCGGCAGTTTTCCTGCGCGGGCGGGGCATCCATCACGACCCGGGTACCGCCAGCCGCCGAATCGATGCGGAAATAGCGGCGAAAGCTCGCGTCGGCCGAGGCCAGGCGCAGGCTGGCGGGCAGCAGGCCATGCTCAGCGGCCGCCTGGCCCAGCCAGGCCTCGAAGGCGGACTGGCGCTGCGGGTCGGTCCAGACAATGGAGGGCGAGTTGGCGGAAGGGTCTTGTGACATGTATAAGCTGAATCTGGCGCACCACAGGATCTGGCCTGCAGCAGCGACCCGCGGCGCGGGCCTCGTGGATAATTGCCTGGCTATTCTACGAACGGCGCGCCCGCCCCTCACAAAGCCCTCATCAATCCGTGCCCTCCGAGCCCAACACCGCCGCCCCGCTGCCACTCCGACTGCGCCCTGTCAGCGCCGCCTTGCGCAGCGTCTTCCTGCTTGCGGCCGGCAGCGCAATGCTGGGCCCGGCAGCCGCGCAGTCCAGTGGCGCCGAGCCCGGACTGGTCTTGCAGCCGAGCCTGCAACTGCAGGAGCGCCTGAGCGGCGACGCCAGGCAGGCGGGTCCGACCTTCCTGTTCGGCGACCAGATCGAGGGCCAGACCGATGTCCGGACCCGGGTCGAGGGCCACGCCGAACTGCGGCGCCACGAGATGGTGCTCAAGGCCGGGCAGATCGAACACAGCGTGGCCGACGATACCGTGCACGCCAGCGGCGGGGTCCGCATCAACCGGCTCGGCAATGTCTACCAGGGCCCCGAGCTGCAGCTCAAGCTCGACAGCAACGAGGGCTATTTCCTGCAGCCGCGCTTCACGCTGCTCAAGAACGGCGGCCAGGGCGAGGCGAGCCGGCTCGACTTCCTGGGGCCGGACCGCTCGAGTGCCGAGCAGGTGATCTACTCGACCTGCGCCCGCCCGGAATCGGGCCCCTGGGACCCCGACTGGTGGGTGTCGGCCAGCCGGATGGACTTCGACAGCGCGACCGATACCGGGACCGCGCATCAGGGCGTGCTGCACTTCAAGGGTGTGCCGGTGCTGGCGGCGCCCTATCTGCAATTCCCGCTGTCCGACAAGAGACGCTCGGGGCTGCTGCCACCGAGCTTCAACATCGGCACCCAAAGCGGCATCGAGATCTCGCTGCCCTACTACCTCAACCTCGCGCCCGAGCGCGATGCCACGCTGACGCCGACGCTGATGAGCAAGCGCGGCCTGGACCTGGGTGGCGAGTTCCGCTATCTCGAGCGCGACTACAGCGGCGAGTGGCGCGGCGCCTACATGGCGGACGACAAGCTGCGTTTGGCCGACCGCTGGAACGCCTCGATCCAGCACCGGCAGCGGCTGTACGGGCTGACCGGCGTCGACAACATGGGCCTGCGGCTGAACCTGAACCAGGTCAGCGACGCCAACTACTGGCGCGACTTCCCGCAGTCGAGCAAGGTGCTGACGCAGCGCCTGCTGCCGAGCGAGGCCGTGCTGTCCTGGGGCAGCGGCGACTGGTCGTTCTCGGCCGGCAGCTACAGCTGGCAGACCCTGCAGGACCCGGCGCCGGCCACGCAGATCCTCGCGCCCTATGACCGCGTGCCCTCGCTGGCCGCCCGGCTGGCGCCCGCGCCGTTCAGCCTGGCGGGCAACCCGGGCTGGCAGGGCTCGCTGCAGACCGAGCTGACCCAGTTCGCCACCGACCGCAAGGTCCAGATCGGCAACGGCCAGACCGCCACGGTGCTGGACGGCCAGCGGGCCATGGCGGTGGCCCAGCTCGGCAAGAGCTGGCAAGCGCCGGGCTGGTTCATCAAGCCCGGCTTGCAGATGCACCTGCGCCAGTACCAGTTCGACCAGGCGCTCGGCAACGGCCAGTCCAGCCAGAGCCTGGCAATACCGACCCTGAGCCTGGACAGCGGCCTGTTCTTCGAACGCGAGGCGCGCTACTTCGGCCGCGATCTGCTGCAGACGCTCGAGCCCAGGCTCTACTACTCGCGCACCCCTTATCGCGAGCAGGGCTACCTGCCGAGCTACGACAGTGCGCCCTACGACTTCAACCTGAGCACCATCTACCTGTCCAACCCCTACGCCGGCAACGACCGCATCGCCGATCTCGATGCGCTGACGCTGGGCGCGACGACCCGCCTGCTGCATCCCGAGAACGGCGCCGAGCTCATGAGCCTGGGCGTGGCGCAGCGTTACCGCTTCCGCGAGCAGCGCGTCGCGCTGCCGGGCGAAAGCGTCATGTCGGCCGGCCTGACCGATCTGCTGCTGGGCGCGCGCGTGCAATGGACGCCGCAATGGTCGCTCGACAGCAGCCTGCAATACAACCCCGAGAGCGGCGACTCGACCCGCAACACGCTGAGCCTGCGCTACATGCCCGGGCCCTACCGCGTGCTGAGCACCGCCTACCGGGTCAAGCAGCAAACGGCGGTCGAAAGCAGCCGCCAGCTCGACCTGGGCTGGCAATGGCCGCTGCAGGCGCTGTTCGGCCCGGTGCCGGACGGCGTGGCGGGCCGCGGCCTGGGTCCGCAACAGTGGTACAGCGTCGGCCGCATCAATTACAGCCTGCCCGAGAACAAGATCGTCGATCTGCTGGTCGGCTTCGAATACGATGCCTGCTGCTGGATCGGCCGGGTCGTGCTGGAACGGCTGCAGAACAGCCAGTCGGGCTCCAACCAGCGCATCATGTTCCAGCTCGAGTTCTCCGGCTTCACCCGCATCGGCTCCAGCCCGCTGCAATCCCTGCGCAACAATGTGCCCCGCTATCAATCCCTGCGTGAAGAAATCAATCCGCCCAGCCGGTTCGAGCGTTATGAATAAATCCCTTGTACTGGCCAGCGCGCTGCTGCTGTCCGGCGGTCTGGCTTCGGCACAGGCCCTGAAGCCCCTCAAGGCGGACTCGCGTCCGGCTGTGGCCGCCAGCAAACCGGCCACGGCCAGCGCTACTGCAACCCTGCCCACGGCAGCAGCGCCCGCCGTGCCAGTGCTGCCAGCCAATCATGTCGTGGTCCTGGTCAACTCGGAGCCGGTCACCAGCCATGAAGTGCTGGCGCGTCTGGCGCGACTGCAGACGCCGGCCGGAACCCAGCAGCCGCCACGCGCCGAACTGCTGCGCCAGCTCACGGAACGGCTGATCCTCGAGCGCGTGCAATTGCAAGCGGCGGCCGAGCTGGGGATCAAGATCGACGAGGCCGCGCTGGTCCAGGCCGAGGAGAACATCGCGCGCCAGAACGGCCTGAACGTCGAGCAGTTGCGCGCGCGCCTCCAGACCATGGGCGAGGACAGCGAGAGCTTCCGTGCCAACCTGCGCAACGAGATGCTGCTGCAGCGCGTGCGCGAGCGCGAAGTCGACAACCGGATCAGGATCGGCGAGCAGGAGATCGACGCCTATCTGGCCGAACACCAGAGCTCCGAGCTGGCCGAGCTCAACCTGGCCCAGCTGCTGATCCGGGTGCCCGAGGGCGCCGATGCGGCGACGGTCGACCGCCTGCGCCAGCGCGCCGAGCAGCTGGCCCAGCGTGCCCGCTCCGGTGCCGACTTCACGGCACTCGTGAACGAGTTTTCCGAAGCGCCCGACAAGGCCAACGGCGGCCAGCTCGGCTTGCGCAGCGCCGCGCGCTACCCGACCTTGTTCGTCGACGCCGTGCGCTCGCTGCAGACCGGGCAGATCGCTGCCGTCGTGCGCAGCGGCGCCGGTTTCCATGTACTCAAGCTGGTCGAGAAGCGCAATGCCGGCCTGCCCGATGCCAACTACACCCAGACCCGGGCGCGCCATATCCTGCTGCGTCCGGGCGACCAGCTGAGCCAGGAAGCGGCGATCGCTCGCCTGCAGGAGCTGCGCCAGCGCATCGGCAACGGATCGGCCAGCTTCGAGGAACTCGCGCGCCAGTACAGCCAGGACGGCTCGGCCAGCGCCGGCGGCGAGCTCGGCTGGGCCAACCCCGGCATGTTCGTGCCCGAGTTCGAGCAGGTCATGAACCGGCTCGCCCCCGGCCAGCTGTCCGAACCGCTGGTGTCGCGCTTCGGCGTGCACCTGATCCAGGTCCAGGAACGACGCCAGGTGCCGCTGAGCGCGCGCGAGCAGCGCGAATGGGTACGCAACCTGCTGCGCGAACAGAAGGTCGAAGAAGCCTACGAGACCTGGGTGCGCGAACTGCGCGCCCGGGCTTACATCGAATACCGCGAGCCCCCCCAGTGAACGCACCCCACAAGGCGCGCAAGCGCTTCGGCCAGCATTTCCTGTCCGACCAGTCCATCATCGAAGCCATCGTCGACGAGATCGCGCCCAAGCCCGGCCAGTTCGTGGTCGAGATCGGCCCCGGCCTCGCCGCGCTGACCCAGCCGCTGGTCGAACGCCTGGGCCAGCTGACCGTGGTCGAGCTCGACCGCGACCTCGCGGTACGGCTGCGCGCGCATCCGCAGCTGACCGTGATCGAGTCCGACGTGCTGAAAGTCGACTTCCGCGCGCTCGCTGCCAGCCGGCCGGAACCGATGCGCGTGGTCGGCAACCTGCCCTACAACATCTCGACCCCGATCCTGTTCCACCTGCTCGGCGTCGCCGACGTGGTGCAGGACCAGCATTTCATGCTGCAAAAGGAAGTGATCGACCGGATGGTGGGCCGGCCCTGCACCGCCGACTACAGCCGCCTGAGCGTGATGCTGCAGTGGCGCTACGAGATGGCCAACGTGCTGTTCGTGCCGCCCGAGAGCTTCGATCCGCCGCCGCGCGTCGACAGCGCGATCGTGCGCATGGTGCCGCTGGCGACGCCGCCGGTCCTCGATGCCAAGCTGCTCGGGGAACTGGTGCAGGTCGCGTTCTCGATGCGGCGCAAGCTGCTGCGCCACAGCCTGGGCCGCTGGCTCGAGGCGCGCGGCTTTGCCGGCCAGTTCGACCTGCAGCGCCGCGCCGAGGAGGTGCCGGTGGCCGAATATGTCGCGCTGGCCCAGGCCTGCGAGGCCGGCCAAAGCTGATCCGCGCTCGGCACAAGGCACAGACAAGCAAAAGGCCCGCTGCAAGCGGGCCCTGGGCTGGCCGGAACCGGCCTTGATGGCTCAAGCCGAGGACGGGGTCCGCAAGGACCTCGCCCGGGCCGGACTCAGGCCGCGCTGAGCCAGTAGCCGGCGTTGAAGGGGCTGCTCATGCGCAGCGCCTGCGGGCTGACGTCGACCAGCTTGTCGGTCAGGGTCGGCTCGTCGCTGGCGCCGAGTTCGGTGCCCTTGGTCGCGCGCGCCACCGAGAAGCTGTAGAAGCAGCGGAACGGCACCTTGCGGTCGTTCCAGTAGTCGGCGATGTCGCGGAAGATGTCGAGCAGCAGCTCGCGCGCTTCCTTGTCGAACTTCGGGCTGGTCGGGATATGCTCGAGCACGACGATGAAGCCGGTCTGCTGGCCCGACTTGTGCACGACGTCGGTCATGCAGTCGTAGAGGGCATCGAAGTTCTTGCCGAAGGTCGCGGGCAGCGTGTACTGCTGGGCGATCAGGTCGAGCACGTCTTGCTTGTTGGTGGCAGTCGCCAGGTTGGCGTAGAGGAAATGATGGCCGAGTTGCTCGGCTGCCTCCTGCAGGTCCTTGACCGTGAAAGCCCGTATCGATTGAACGATGTTGCTGCGAACATTACGAAGTGGCTGGTCCATCCCCACGTCTCTTTCCAATTCAGTGTTGTCGATGATTCCGCTGCTCACTGCGCGAGCTTGAACAAGCCCAGTGCAGTGACCGGAGGTGTAATTACTGGCTTCAGGCCGTCGGATGGCGATGTCGCGGCACTGCACCCGTTCGGTGCAGGAGTCGCGGCGACACCGCGCTTCAATGCGGTATATTTCAATCGGGCTGTCGTGCAACCATGCCCTGTCTGGCGCGGCTTGTTGGCCTGCAAGAACCGGAAACCCGGACCGGATACACAAGGCTGCCAGGACGGTTTTTCGAACATCCAACCCCTGTCGCTTCGAGGTCAAACGCCCACGACAACCGTAGGGGTTAACCCTTGAAATCCAAGGCCGTAAGTGTGCCTGATACCGCCCCAAAAAGCAAGAACCCTGGTGCGGCGCAACATGGCGCCCCACCAGGGTCCGGCGAGCCAGCGGGGGCTCAGGTCGGCTGAACGGCGCGCGAACCGATATTGGCCTCGGCCACGGTCAGCGCGGTCATGTTGACGATCCGGCGCACGGTCGCGCTCGCGGTCAGGATATGCACCGGCTTGGCCACGCCGAGCAGCATCGGGCCGAT
The DNA here is from genome assembly GCA_026400105.1 of Burkholderiales bacterium. GTDB lineage: Bacteria > Pseudomonadota > Gammaproteobacteria > Burkholderiales > Burkholderiaceae_C > Malikia. Next base: position 1,702 of record JAPLPQ010000093.1, on the reverse strand, counting down.
CGCAATGCCACCACCAGCTGCGGTCTTGAGCAGGTTGTAGGCGATGTTGGCGGCATCGATGTTGGGGCAGACCAGCAGGTTGGCGTCGCCGCTCAGGCTGCTGTCGGGCATGATGGAGGCACGCGCCTGCGCGTCGAGCGCCACGTCACCGTGCATCTCGCCGTCGACCTCGAGCCAGGGCGCCTGCTGCTGCAGGATCGCGAGCGTCTCGCGCATCTTGACCGCCGACGGCTGGTCCGAGCTGCCGAAGTTGGAATGCGACAGCAGCGCCGCCTTGGGCGTGATGCCGAAGCGCTGCATCTTGCGTGCCGCCATCATCGTGATCTCGGCCAGCTGCTCGGCGCTCGGGTCATAGTTGACATGGGTGTCGACGATGAAGACCGCGCGGCCCGGCAGCATCAGCGCGTTCATGGCCGCATAGCAATGCGCCCCTTCGCGCTTGCCGATCACCTGGTCGATGTAGTTCAGGTGCAGCGGGTTGGTGCCCCAGGTGCCGCAGATCAGGCCGTCGACATCGCCCTTGCGCAGCAGCATGGCGCCGATCAGCGACAGGCGACGGCGCATCTCGATCTTGGCCAGCTGCTCGGTCACGCCCTTGCGCGCCGTCAGCTGGTGATAGGTCTGCCAGAAATCGCGGTAGCGGTGATCCTGCTCGACGTTGACGACGTCATAGTCCAGGCCCTCGCGCAGGCGCAGGCCGAACTTCTCGATCCGCTGCTCGATGATGGCCGGACGGCCGATCAGGGTCGGGCGCGCCAGGCCCTCGTCGACCACCACCTGGCAGGCGCGCAGCACGCGCTCCTCCTCGCCCTCGGCGTAGGCGACGCGCTTGTGCAGCGCCTGCTTGGCGATCGCATAGACCGGCTTCATCATGGTGCCCGACGCGAACACGAAGCTCTGCAGCTTGTCGCGGTAGGCATCCATGTCCTGCACCGGGCGCAGCGCGACACCGCTGTCGACCGCCGCCTGGGCCACGGCCGGCGCGATCTTCATCATCAGGCGCGGGTCGAACGGCTTCGGGATCAGGTATTCGGGGCCGAAGGCCAGCGTCTCGCCCGAGTAGGCAGCCGCCACCACATCGCTCTGCTCGGCCTGCGCGAGATCGGCAATCGCACGCACCGCGGCCACTTCCATCTCGTCGGTGATGGTCGAGGCACCGGCATCGAGCGCACCACGGAAGATGTAGGGGAAGCACAGGACGTTGTTGACCTGGTTCGGGTAGTCGGTGCGGCCGGTCGCCATGATGGCGTCGTCGCGCACCGCCTTGACTTCCTCGGGCAGGATCTCGGGGTTCGGGTTGGCGAGCGCGAAGATCAGCGGGCGCTCGGCCATGCTGGCCACCATGTCGGGCTTGAGCACGCCACCGGCCGACAGGCCGAGGAAGATGTCGGCGCCGGCAATCACCTCGCGCAGCGTGCGCGCGTCGGTCGGCTGCGCATACTGCTCCTTGTCGGCATCCATCAGTTCGGTGCGGCCCTGATAGACCACGCCGGCCAGGTCGGTGACATAGATGTTCTCGCGCGGCAGGCCGAGCTTGACCATCAGGCCCAGGCAGGCCAGCGCGGCAGCGCCAGCGCCCGAGGTCACGAGCTTGACGCTCTTGATGTCCTTGCCGACCACCTTGATGCCGTTGAGCAGCGCCGCGCCGACCACGATCGCCGTGCCGTGCTGGTCGTCGTGGAAGACCGGGATCTTCATGCGT
>JAPLPQ010000051.1 GCA_026400105.1 Burkholderiales bacterium | reverse complement strand
CACTACAAGGGCTTCCCCACAAGTCAAGCAGCACCTGACCGTGGCGGCTTGCGCAGCAAGTCACCACGGAACGTATTTGGCAGTTGCGGACGCGACCGGCGGCTCTGGCAGAGACTTTGAACACAAGGTGCGGACTGGCTGTACTACAAACGGTCATTGATGCAGCTCAAGTGCTGCGGACCCAGATGAAAGACGCACGCGGGGGCCTCGTTCGCTAATCAAGGATGGTGCTAACCACCTTCGTGCTTTATTCAGGAACACCCCGCGCAGGTCCAACCTTGCTTCATCGCTGCAAGCCGTCAAGCGGCGGTAGAAATCAATTCATTTGCGCAGTATGCTGCATGGCCTCAGGCAGGCATGGCAAAGCGCTCCCCAAGGGTCAGCGATGCCCAGGCCATGCGGGCGTTCTTCGCGGCAATGGCCACGATCGCACGCCAGTAGCCACGTCGCTCAGCGAGGGCAACAGCCCACCGGCTGGTGCTGTCGCTTTTGTTCTTAGCCGCATTCAGAACCGCGCGGGCGCCCAACACCAGCAAAGAGCGCATGTAGGCATCCCCCGCTTTGGTGATGTGCCCAAGGCGTGCCTTGCCACCGGAGCTGTACTGGCCAGGCACCAAACCCAGCCAGGCGGCGAACTGCCGGCCACACTTGAACTCGTGGCCATTGCCAATCATGGCCAGTATGGCGGTGGCCGTGGTGGGACCCACTCCTGGCAAACGCATGAGTTGCTGGGTTCTGGTGTCCTCTCTGGCAATCTGTTCAATGTGTTGGTCGTATTGCTCAACACGCTCATCCAGATGGCTCACTTCGCTGAGCAGATCCCCAATGACGGTGTTGGCCCACCCTGGCAAATCTTCCAAGTGAGCCATGGCCTCCCGTCGGATGGTGGCGGCCTTGAGCGGCAGCACGATGCCAAATTCCGACAGCAGGCCTCGGATGCGGTTGATCGTGGCGGTGCGCTGTTCAATGAACCCTTGGCGCACCCGGTGGATGCAGAGTTGACCTTGCTGCTCTACCGTCTTGATGGGCACAAATCGCATGTGGGGTCGCTGCACGGCCTCACAGATGGCCACGGCGTCCGCTGCGTCGTTCTTGCCTTGCTTGCCTGACAACCGGTAAGGCGCCACGAACTTGGGGGCCATGAGGCGAACCGTGTGGCCATGGGTCATGAACAGACGTGCCCAGTGGTGGGCGCCTGAACATGCTTCCATGCCAATGGTGCAGGGTGGCAGCGACGCGATCAACTCCAGCAGCTTGTTGCGGGCAACCGTGGGCTTGACCAACACAGGCTTGCCGGCCTCGTTGACCCCGTGCACTGCAAAAACATTTTTTGCAAGATCGATCCCGATGGTTACGATTGCCATGACTTCCCCCTCTCAGGTGAGTTGATGAACAGTTGAACCTCTCCATCGTGGCACTTTGTTGCCGTAAACCGCAAGCCGCAAGGGGCGCGGTCACCAGAGACGGGGAAGTCCCTTTCATTCGCGAAGCGAGACCGTGGCCCAGAAGCCCAACTGTCGCGACGTTGGCGTCTGGGGCGGCGCTGCATCATCCCGGTCGATGCCTTCTATGAACTGAACTGGCGCAGTGGCAAGGCGGTACCGACGCGGATCACGCGCGCCGACGGTAAGCCGATGGGATTGGCAGGCATATGGACCGGCTGGCGTTCGCTCGACGGCAGCATCGTGCGCAGCTACAGCATGCTGACCATCAATGCTGACGAGCATCCGCTGATGAACCAGTTCCACAAACCACAGGACGAGAAGCGCATGGTGGTGATCCTGCAAGACGATCGATACCACGACTGGCTGTATGCGCCGCTGGAGCGTACTGCCGAGTTCTTGCAGCCGTATCCGGCGGACTGGATGACTACTGGGTAGTCACGGAAGTGGGTGTCAGTGCTGATCTGGGCTGCAGTCAGTGACCAATGATCGTCCAACGGTGTCCAGGTTGGTCGATTGCAATCAAGTTCCGAATTGGTAGGAACGATGGTAGGCAGAAACAAAAAAAGGCCCTAAGGCCTTGATTTGTATGCTTATATGGCGGAGAGGGCGGGATTCGAACCCGCGGTGGGGATAAACCCACACACGCTTTCCAGGCGTGCGACTTAAACCGCTCATCCACCTCTCCGTGAAGACTCGTATTGTAGACAGAAATTCCGGCCCTTTTCAAGGCCGATCAAATTTTTTCAACCTTTGCTCGACTTGATCAGCTGCATGGCCGATGCGACCAGGCCGGCGACCTCGTTCATGTTGCCGGGCACTACCAGCGTGGTGGTGGCATCGGCGGCGACCCGGCTGTAGGCCGCCACGGCCTGCTCGGCCACCTTGAGCTGCACCGCCTGCTCGCCGCCCGGCGCCTGCAGCGCGGCTGCGATGCGCTCGAGCGCCTGGGCCGAGGCATTGGCCACCATCAGGATCGCCGCGGCCTCGCCCTCGGCCTTGTTGATCGCGGCCTGCTTGTCGCCTTCCGAGCGCGCGATCGAGGCCTGGCGCTCGCCGGTGGCGATGTTGATCTGCTCCTGCTGGCGACCTTCCGAGGCGGCAATCAGCGCGCGCTTCTCGCGCTCGGCGGTGATCTGGGCCTGCATCGCGTGCAGGATCTCGGCCGGCGGCGTCAGGTCCTTGATCTCGTAGCGCAGCACCTTGACGCCCCAGTTGAGCGCGGCTTCGTCGATCGCGGAAACCACCTGGGCGTTGATGATCGCGCGCTCCTCGAAGGTCTTGTCGAGCTCGAGCTTGCCGATCACGCTGCGCAGCGTGGTCTGGGCCAGCTGGGTGATGGCGGTCACGTAGTTGGAGCTGCCATAGCTCGCGCGCATCGGGTCGGTGACCTGGAAATACAGGATGCCGTCGACCTGCAACTGGGTGTTGTCGCGCGTGATGCAGACCTGACTCGGCACGTCGAGCGGGATTTCCTTCAGGCTGTGCTTGTAGGTCACCTCGTCGATGAAGGGCAGCACGAAGTTCAGCCCCGGCGCGAGCGTGCCGGCGTACTTGCCCAGGCGCTCCTTGACCCAGGCATTCTGCTGCGGAACGATCTTGATCGACTTGATCGTGAAGATGACGGCGAGGACGAACAGGGCGAAGGCGATTTCCATGAAGGGCTCCCTAGTTGGAATGGGCTTGCAGGATCAGGTGGCTGCCGCGCACGGCCACGATGCGGTAGCGGCCGGGGGCCGGCTGGGCTGCCTTGTCAGTGACGGTAGCCGCAGCGGCGTCGTCGAGCTCGACCGTCCATTCGGCACCCCGGTGCCTGACGCTGGCGCTGCCGTCGGCGGCCCAGTGCTCGACCTGTACCAGCTGGCCGATGTCGAGATTGAGGTCGGCGTTGGCGGCGCTGTCAGCCGGTCCCGAGCGCTGGCGCATCCGCTGGCTCCAGAACAGCACCGCGCCGCCGCCGACCAGCGCGGCGGCCGTCAGCTGCAGCGCCAGTCCGGCGCCCAGATGCGCGGCCAGCGCAGCCGCTGCCAGCCCGATGCCGAGCATCAGCAGGTAGAAGGAGCCGTTCAGCAGCTCCAGCGCCACGGCTGCTGCGGTCAGCAGCCACCAGACGGTTGAATCGCTCATGCCGGACCTGTGGCCTGGGCCCGAGGCCGGCGAACCGGCCCGCCTGGCGTGACCGAATTTGAGAAGAAACGGCTCGTGCGCTGATCGGCAGTCATCTAATTTCCTTACACTTGGCGCCATCACGCGATGGGGCGGGGCCTCGTCGCGGGCAAGCTGTGCCACCGGATACCGGTGCACTTATCCATTTGGCGCCCATCCGTTCTATACGCCCCATGAAATTTCGCTTTCCCATTGTCATTATTGACGAAGACTACCGTTCGGAGAACGCTTCCGGTCTGAGCATCCGTTCCCTGGCCCAGGCGATCGAGGTCGAGGGCTTCGAGGTGCTCGGCGTGACCAGCTACGGTGACCTGAGCCAGTTCGCCCAGCAGCAAAGCCGCGCCAGCGCCTTCATCCTGTCGATCGACGACGAGGAATTCACGCCCGGCCCCGACCTCGACCCTGCGGTGCTGAACCTGCGCGCCTTCATCCAGGAAGTGCGGCGCAAGAACCTCGACGTGCCGATCTACATCTACGGCGAGACCAAGACCAGCCGCCACCTGCCCAACGACATCCTGCGCGAACTGCATGGCTTCATCCACATGCACGAGGACACGCCGGAGTTCATGTCCAAGCACATCATCCGCGAGGCCAAGTCCTACCTCGAGGGCATCCAGCCGCCGTTCTTCAAGGCGCTGCTTGACTACGCCGAGGACGGCTCCTACTCCTGGCATTGCCCGGGTCACTCGGGCGGCGTGGCCTTCCTGAAGTCGCCGGTGGGTCAGATGTTCCACCAGTTCTTCGGCGAGAACATGCTGCGCGCCGACGTCTGCAACGCGGTCGAGGAACTCGGCCAGCTGCTCGACCACAACGGCGCGATTGGCGAGAGCGAGCGCAACGCGGCGCGCATCTTCAACGCCGACCACTGCTTCTTCGTCACCAACGGCACCTCGACCTCGAACAAGATGGTCTGGCACCACACGGTCGCGCCGGGCGATGTGGTCGTTGTCGACCGCAACTGCCACAAGTCCAACCTGCACGCGATCATCATGACCGGGGCCATTCCGGTGTTTCTGAAGCCGACGCGCAACCACTGGGGCATCATCGGCCCGATCCAGCAAAGCGAGTTCGAGCCCGAGGCGATCAAGGCCAAGATCCGCGCCAACCCGCTGCTCAAGGGCGTGGACGCCGAGGCGGTCAAGCCGCGCATCCTGACGCTGACCCAGTCGACCTATGACGGCGTGCTCTACAACACCGAGACCATCAAGGGCATGCTCGACGGCTATGTCGAGAACCTGCACTTCGACGAGGCCTGGTTGCCGCACGCGGCCTTCCACCCCTTCTATGGCTCGTTCCACGCCATGGGCCGCAAGCGCGCGCGTCCGCTCAACACCATGGTCTATTCGACCCAGTCGATCCACAAGCTGCTGGCCGGCATCAGCCAGGCCAGCCATGTGCTGGTGCAGGAGTCGCAGAACACCAAGCTCGACCGCAACCTGTTCAACGAGTCCTACCTGATGCACACCAGCACCAGCCCGCAGTACAGCATCATCGCGAGCTGCGACGTGGCCGCTGCGATGATGGAGCCTCCGGGTGGCACCGCGCTGGTCGAGGAGAGCATTGCCGAGGCGCTCGACTTCCGCCGCGCGATGCGCAAGGTCGACGATGAGTTCGGCGTCGACGACTGGTGGTTCCAGGTCTGGGGTCCGGACGAGCTGGCCGAAGAGGGCATCGGCGAGGCCCGCGACTGGGTGCTCAAGCGCACCGACAGCGAGGGCGTGCAGCCGGCCGACGGCGAGGAGGCCTGGCACGGCTTTGGCGACATGGCGCCGGGCTTCAACCTGCTCGACCCGATCAAGGCCACCATCGTGACGCCGGGCCTGAACATGAATGGCGATTTCGCCACCAGCGGCATCCCGGCCAGCATCGTGACCAAGTTCCTGGCCGAGCATGGCGTGGTAGTCGAGAAGACCGGCCTCTACAGCTTCTTCGTGATGTTCACGATCGGCATCACCAAGGGCCGCTGGAACACGCTGCTGACCGCGCTGCAGCAGTTCAAGGACGACTACGACCGCAACCAGCCGATGTGGCGCATCCTGCCCGAGTTCTGCCAGAAGCACCGCCGCTACGAGAAGATGGGCCTGCGCGACCTGTGCCAGTATGTGCACGAGATGTATGCCAAGTACGACATCGCGCGCCTGACCACCGACATGTACCTGAGCGATCTGCAGCCGGCCATGACGCCGACCGATGCCTTTGCCCAGATCGCGCGCAAGAACACCGACCGGGTGTCGATCGACGACCTGGCTGGCCGGATCACGGTCGGCCTGGTCACGCCTTACCCGCCCGGCATTCCGCTGCTGATCCCGGGCGAGGTCTTCAACCAGAAGATCGTCGACTACCTGAAGTTCTCGCGCGAGTTCAACGCCCAGTGCCCGGGCTTCGAGACCGATATCCACGGCCTGGTGGTCGAGGAGAGCGAAGACGGCAAGAAGCGCTATTTCGCCGACTGCGTGCGGGTTTCTTGAACTAGATCAAGGCGGATGCGGGAAAACGGCGTGAAAATGACATCTTTTACAGGAGAGCGCCCATGTTTCCCGAATTCCGCGAACTGATCACCCAGCTCAAGACCAGCGACCACCATTTCTCGCGTCTGTTCGACAAGCACAACGAAATCGACCAGCAGATCAAGAACATGGAGTCGCATGTCGCTTCGGGCACCCAGGTCGAGATCGAGAACCTCAAGAAGGAAAAGCTCGCACTCAAGGACGAGCTCTACGTGATCCTCAAGAAGGCCGCGCAGGCCTGACGGATTCCCCGCTCCAGCCATGAAAAAACCCGCCTCGGCGGGTTTTTTTGTGCAGCGGCTGACGACGACGGCGCAGGGCAGTCGCAGTGCAGGTCGATCAGACGATCTGTGCGCTGTCGCGGCTGACGCCGGCGGTCGAGCTGAAGCCGCAGTCGACGTAGGAGATCTCGGCGGTCATGCCCGAGGCCAGGTCGGACAGCATGAAGGCGGCGACGTTGCCGACCTCGTCGATCGTGACGTTGCGGCGCAGCGGTGCGGCGGCCGCGCCCATGCCCAGCAGCTTGCCGAAGTCCTTGATGCCGCTGGCGGCCAGGGTCTTGATCGGACCGGCGCTGATGCCGTTGACGCGGATGCTGCGGCCGTCGGGCAGGGTGCCCAGCGCCTCGGCCAGGTAGCGCACGCTGGCTTCCAGGCTGGCCTTGGCCAGGCCCATGGTGTTGTAGTGCGGGATGGTGCGCACCGCGCCCAGGTAGGTCAGGGTCAGCAGCGCGGCCTTGTCGTTCAGGTAGGGCTTGGCGGCCTTGGCCATGCCCGGGAAGCTGTAGGCGCTGATGTCGTGCGCGATCTTGAACGCTTCGCGGCTCAGGCCTTCGAGGAAGTCGCCCGAGATCGCCTCGCGCGGCGCAAAGCCGATGCTGTGCACGAAGCCGTCGAAAGTCGGCCAGTGGACCGACAGGTCCTTGAACATCTGATCGATCTGCTCGTCGCTGCCGACGTCGCAATCGAACACCAGCGTGGAGTCGAATTCGGCCGCAAACTCACAGATGCGGGCCTTGAAACGCTCACCGACGTAGCTGAAGGCCAGCTCTGCGCCTTGCGCGTGACAGGCCTTGGCGACGCCATAGGCAATCGAACGGTTGGACAACAAGCCCGTAATCAGCAATTTCTTGCCAGCGAGAAAACCCATGAGTCAATCTCCAGAAAATCTTGGGCAGAATTGTCGCATGCGTTTACCCCTCTTGCGGCTGGGGCTGTCGAGTTTGCTCCTGAGCGCCTTCATGCCGGTGCAGGCGGCACCTGCCTGGGCCCAGTTTGGCGAGCTCAAGTACCCGGCCGGCTTTGCCCATTTCGATTACGTCGATCCGAAAGCGCCCAAGGGCGGCGAGATCGCGCTGGTGCCGCCGACGCGCGCCAGCCAGTTCGACAAGTTCAATCCCTTCACGCTCAAGGGCCAGGCGCCGCCCGGCCTCAGCGCGCTGCTGCTCGAGACCCTGCTGACCGGCTCGCTCGACGAGCCCAACACCGGCTACGGCCTGCTGGCCGATGACGTCAGCGTGGCGGCCGACGGCCTGTCGGCAACCTTCAGGCTCAACCCGAAGGCGCGCTTTCACAATGGCGAGCCGGTGCTGGCCGCCGACGTCAAGCATTCCTTCGACAGCCTGACCGGACCGCAGTCGGCGCCGCAGTTCCGCAGCTATTTCGCCGATGTCCGGCGCGCCACGGTGCTGGGCGAGCGCCTGCTGCGCTTCGATTTCGCGCGCGCCAGCGCCGAGCTGCCGCTGATCGCGGGCAGCCTGCCGGTGTTCAGCCGCCAATGGGGTCTGGTGGACGGGCAGCGCCAGCCGCTTGACCGGATCGTGGCCGAGCCGCCGATCGGCTCCGGTCCCTACCGGGTCGAGAGCCGGGGCTTCGGGCGCGACGTCAGCTACCGGCGCGATCCCGACTGGTGGGCGGCCGACCTCAATGTGCGCCGCGGCATGTACAACTTCGACCGCATCACCTACCGGCTCTACCAGGACAGCACGGCCCAGCTCGAGGCCTTCAAGGCCGGCGAGTTCGATTACATCCAGGCCTTCATCGCGCGCGAATGGGCCAAGGCCTACCGCGGCCGTCCCTTCGATCGCGGCCTGCTGGTCAAGGAGGAGCTCGCGCATGGCAACGCGGGCGACTTCCAGGGTTTCCTGTTCAACAGCCGGCTGGCGAAATTCAGCGACCCGCGCGTGCGCGAGGCGATCGGCCTGGCGCTGGACTTCGAGTGGATGAACCGCCAGCTGTTCTTCAACGCCTACACCCGGGTCCGTGGTTATTTCGTCGCCAGCGACTTCGAGGCCCGTGGCCTGCCCGGCGCCGACGAGCTCGCGCTGCTCGCGCCCTGGCGCAGCCGGCTGCCGCCCGCGGTCTTCGAGCAGCCGGTGCCGCTGCCACCCGTCACCAGCCTGGAGCCGGATTCGGGCCAGATGCTGCGCGACCACCTGCGGCGCGCGCGTGAGCTGCTGGCGCAGGCCGGCTGGACCTATCGCGACGGCGCCTTGCGCAACCCGCGCGGCGAGCCGTTCACGATCGAGTTCATCGACAACAGCGGTGCGCTCGGGCGGGTCTTCACGCCTTTTGCCAGGAATCTCGAGAAGCTCGGCATCTCGGCCAGACACAAGGTGGTCGATTTCGCGCTGCTGCAAAAGCGCCTCGACAGTTTCGACTTCGAGCTGATCAGCAGCCGGATCGTCGGCAGCGAGGCGCCCGGCGCCGAGCTGCTCGAGCGCTTTGGCTCGCGTGCGGCCGCCATCGAGGGCTCGGCCAACCTGATGGGGGTGCGCGACCCGGTGGTCGACGCGCTGATCGAGCGCGCCGTGGCCGCGCGCCGCCGTCCCGAGCTGGTCGCGGCGCTGCGCGCGCTCGACCGCGTGCTGCGTCACGGCCACTACGCAGTGCCGCACTGGTATGGCAGCGTGCACCGGATCGCCTGGCGCGCCGGCCGCTTCGAGCGCCCGCGCCAGCTGCCGCGCTACTATCAGCCCGAGGCCTGGGTGCTGTCGACCTGGTGGGCCAGTCCGGCCAACCGGGCCGGGCGCTGATTTTCTATTATGTTGAACTACCTGCTCAAGCGGCTGCTACTGATGGTGCCGACCCTGTTTGGCGTGCTGCTGCTGACCTTCGTCGTGATCCAGTTCGTGCCGGGCGGCCCGGTCGAGCAGATGGTCGCCCAGCTGCAGGGGCGTGACAGCGGTGGCGAAGGCGCGGCCGTGTCGGGCGCGGGCTACCGCGGGCGCCAGGGCGTGGACGCCGAGCGCATCGCCGAGATCGAGCGCTTCTACGGCTTCGACCAGCCGGCGCCCGAGCGTTTCGTGCGCATGCTGGGCCAGTTCGCGCGCTTCGACCTCGGCCAGAGCTTCTATCACCAGCAGGATGTCTGGACCCTGGTGCGCTCCAAGCTGCCGGTCTCGATCAGCCTCGGGCTCTGGACCTTCCTGCTGACCTACTCGGTCTCGGTGCCGCTGGGCATTGCCAAGGCGGTGCGCGCCGGCAGCCGCTTCGATACCGTGACTTCGATCCTGGTGCTGGCCGGCTATGCGATTCCCGGCTTCGTGCTCGGCGTCTTGCTGCTGGTGCTGTTCGGCGGCCAGCTGCAGTGGTTTCCGCTGCGCGGGCTGACCTCGGCCAACTGGGAAACCCTGAGCTGGGGCGCCAAGGTGGTGGACTACCTGTGGCATATCGCGCTGCCGGTGACGGCCAGCGTGCTGGGCGCCTTCGCGGTCACGACCCTGCTGACGCGCAACGCGATGCTCGAGGAGATCGGCAAGCAGTATGTGCTGACCGCGCGTGCCAAGGGCCTGAGCGAGCGCCAGCTGCTGATCCGCCATGTGCTGCGCAACGCGCTGATCCCGATCGTGACCGGCTTTCCAGCCGCCTTCGTCGGCGCCTTCTTCACCGGTTCGCTGCTGATCGAGACCCTGTTCTCGCTCGACGGCCTCGGGCTGCTGAGCTACGAGAGCGTGATGCGGCGCGACTATCCGGTCGTGCTCGGCACGCTCTACCTGTTCACGCTGATCGGTCTGCTGACCAAGCTCGTGAGCGACCTGTGTTACCTGTGGGTGGACCCGCGTGTCAAGTTCGACTGATCAAGTCCCGGCCGGCCCCTGGCGCCTGGCCTGGCGCCGTTTCCGTGCCCACCGCCTGGGCTGGTTCAGCCTGTGGCTGTTTTCGCTGATGGTTCTGCTGAGCCTGGGCGCCGAGCTGATCTCGAACGACCGGCCGCTGCTGCTGCGCTATCAGGGCCAGTGGTATGCGCCGGTGCTGCAGGACCTGCCCGAGACCACCTTCGGCGGCGATTTCGAAACCCCGACCGACTACCTCGACCCCTTCATCGAGCGCCAGCTCGGGCAGCCGGGCAACTGGGTGCTGCATGCGCCGAACCGCTACCACCACGGCACGATCAACTATTTCGCGCGCGAACCGCATCCGGCGCCGCCCTCGGCCGACAACTGGCTCGGCACCGACGACCGCGGCCGCGACCTGTTCGCGCGCCTGCTGTACGGCTTTCGGCTCTCGGTGCTGTTCGCACTCGCGTTGACCGCTTCCGGCGTGCTGCTGGGGCTGGTCGCCGGTGCGATCCAGGGCTATTTCGGCGGCGGCACCGATCTGCTGCTGCAGCGGCTGATCGAGGTCTGGAGCGCGCTGCCCGAGCTCTACCTGCTGATCATCTTCTCGGCGCTGTTCGAGCCCAGCGTGGGCTTGCTGCTGTTGCTGCTGAGCCTGTTTGGCTGGATGGGCCTGAGCGACTATGTGCGGGCCGAGTTCCTGCGCAATCGCCAGCTCGACTATGTACGCGCGGCGCGTGCGCTCGGGCTCGGGCCATGGCAGCTGATCTGGCGCCATCTGCTGCCCAACAGCCTGACCCCGGTCGTGACCTTCCTGCCGTTTCGCATGAGCGCGGCCATCCTGGCGCTGACCTCGCTCGACTTCCTGGGCCTCGGGGTGCCACCCGGCACGCCCTCGCTCGGCGAGCTGCTGGCCCAGGGCAAGGCCAACCTCGATGCCTGGTGGATCACGCTGTCGACCTTCACGCTGCTCGTGACCACCTTGCTGCTGCTGACCTTCATGGGCGACGCCTTGCGCGATGCGCTCGATCCGCGCAAGGGCCGGCCATGAAAGCCGCTGCCATGAAGGATCAACCGGTGACATCGGACGCAGCGCTTGCAGCGCAGTCGCCCCTGCTCGAGGTGCGGGGCCTGCGCGTCAGCCTGGGCGGGCGCGAGGTCGTGCACGGCATCGATTTCAGCCTGGAGCCGGGCGAGAAGCTGGCCATCGTCGGCGAGTCGGGTTCGGGCAAGACGGTCTCCGCGCTGAGCCTGTTGCGCCTGCTGCCGCAGGCCCGCCTGTCGGGTTCGGTCCGGCTGCACGGGCGCGAGCTGCTGACGCTGGCCGAGCCCGAGCTGCGCTTGCTGCGCGGCAGCGCGGTCGCCTACGTGTTCCAGGAGCCGATGAGCGCGCTCAACCCGCTGCTGACCCTGGGCCAGCAGATCGCCGAGGTGCTGCAACTGCACCGGGGGCTGGCGGGAGCATCGGCGCGCGCGCGCGTGCTGGCGCTGCTCGAGTCGGTCGGTCTGCCCGACCCGCTGGCCCAGGCGCGCGCCTATCCGCACCAGCTCAGTGGCGGCCAACGCCAGCGCGCGCTGATCGCGATGGCGCTGGCGAGCGAGCCCCGTCTGCTGGTGGCCGACGAGCCGACCACCGCGCTCGACGCCAGCTTGCGGCTGCAGATGCTGGCCTTGCTCGACGAGATGCGCCAGCGCCTGGGGCTGGCGGTGCTGATCATCACCCATGACCTCAATCTGGTGCGGCATTTTGCCGACCGGGTGCTGGTCATGAAGGACGGTCTTGTGGTCGAGCAGGGCGCGGTCGCTGCGGTCTTTGCCGCGCCGACCCAGCCCTACACCCGGACCCTGCTCGACAGCCTGCCCAGGCGCGAGCTGGCGCCAGCCGACCCCGCGCCCAGCCCGGACCAGCCAGCCTGCCTCGAGGCCGAAGCGCTGCAGGTGTCCTATCCGGTGGCGCTGCCCGGCTGGCGCGGCTGGTTCCGGCGTGGCCGCCAGCTCGCGCTCGAAGGGGTGGACCTGCGGCTTGAACCCGGCCAGACCCTGGGCGTGGTCGGCGAGTCGGGCTCGGGCAAGACCACGCTGGCGCTGGCGGCGCTGGGCCTGCTGCCGCACCAGGGCCGCTTGCGCGTGCTGGGCCAGGACTGGCTCGATCTGGCGCGGCCAGAGTTGCGTCGGCTGCGCCGGCGCGTGCAGGTCGTGTTCCAGGACCCCTATGCCTCGCTGTCGCCGCGCCTGACGCTGGAGCAGATCGTCGCCGAAGGCCTGCAGGTGCATGAGCCGGGTCTGTCGCGCGCCGAGCGCCTGGTTCGTGTGCTGGCGGCCTTGCGCGAGGTCGGCCTGCTGGACGGACTGGCGCCAGCCGAGCAGCAGGCCTGGCTGCAGCGCTACCCGCACGAGTTCTCGGGCGGCCAGCGCCAACGCATCGCGATCGCGCGCGCGCTGGTCATCGAGCCGCAGCTGATCTTGCTCGACGAGCCGACCAGCGCGCTCGACGTCACGGTGCAGCAGCAGGTGATCGCGCTGCTGCTGCGTCTGCAGCGCGAGCGCGGCCTGAGCTATCTGCTGATCACCCATGACATGGCGGTGGTCTGGGCCATGGCGCACCAGGTCACGGTGCTGCGCGCGGGCCGGGTGGAGCAGCAGGGCGATGCCTGGTCCGTGCTGCGTGCGCCCCGCATGCCCTATACCCGCAGTCTGGTCCAGGCCTCGGGGCTGTGATCCAATCGGGTCTGTCATCCTTTCAATCAATCATTCGATGAACGACAAGCTTGCCCGCGTGTCACCGGTGTCCCGCGTGACACTGGCCTCTCCCTTGCTCTGGCTGATCCGGGGCTGGCGCGATTTCGTGCGTCACCCCTTGCCGGGCCTGCTCCATGGCCTGTGCGTCACCCTGTTCGGCGCCTTGCTCTATGCGGTGGCCGATCAGCAGTTCTGGTTGCTGGTGGGGGCTTTCTCCGGCTTCCTGCTGGTCGCGCCAGTCCTGGCCACCGGCCTGTACGCGGTCAGCCGCGAGCTCGAGCGCGATCGGCTCATGAGCCTGGCCGAGCTGGTCGCGCTCTGGCGTGGCCGTGACTCGCGCCTAGTCGGCTTTGGCCTGCTGCTGTGCCTGGCCGGCACCGTCTGGGTCCTGACTTCGGCCAGTCTGATGGTCCTGCTCGCACCGGCACCGATCAATACCGTGGCCGATTTCCTGCGCCATGTCTTGCTGTCGGAGTCGCCCTGGCTGTTCGAGCTCTGGGTGCTGCTCGGCGGCCTGCTGGCGGCGCCGATCTTTGCCTCCAGCGTCATGACCCTGCCGATGCTGATCGATCGCGACTGCTCCCCGATGGGTGCCGTGCGCGCGAGCTGGCGCGCGGTGGCTGATCATCCGCTGGTGCTGGCCTTATGGGCCAGCCTGATCGCCTGCCTGGTGCTGGTGGGGCTGCTGAGCTTCCTGCTCGGCCTGCTGGTCGTGGTGCCGCTGCTCGCCCATGCGAGCTGGCATGCCTACCGCGACCTCAGTGCATCGGCATCCGCCGCCTCCGCTGTCGGGGGGCGCTGAAGATGGAAAACGCATTGTTTGGCCTGACCGAGGACCAGATCGCCGAGTTCGGCCTGACCTTCGGGGTCGGTGCCTTCATTCTCTTCATGCTGTTCATCGTGTTCAACCTGGCGCGCGAATCCAAGGCCGGCAAGTTCGGCACCTTCGTGCTCTTTCTCGTGCTGTCCTTCGGCATGCTGGGCTTCATCGCCAAAAACGTGATTCAATGGTTCATCCATCTCTAAGCGCCATTCCTGGCATTCGCTTGCATCATGACGCCAAGCCTGTTGACCAGTCCGGACCTATCGACTGTTTCACCATCGGCCCTGTCCAGGTTGGGAGACAGCTTGCCGCCTGATAGCGTGTCAGTCAGCCTGGTCAATGCGGTCCGTGCCACCTGCGAGGATCTGCGCGCCGCGCTCGAGTGGCAGCTCAGGCTCAAGCCGATGCCGATCGGTGAAGCCCTGCTGGCGCTGGCCAAGATCACGCCCGAGCAGCTGTCCGAGGCCCTGCATCGCCAGTCACTGACCCGTGGCGTGCCGCTGGGCCAGATCCTCCTCGACATGGGGCTGGTCACGACCGTCGATCTGCAGCTGGCGCTGGTGACCAAGATGGGTTACCCCTTTGTCGATCTCAAGCTGTTCCCGATCGATACCGCCGCGCTGCGCCGGGTGCCGGCCGCCACCGCGATTCGGTTGCGCGTGCTGCCGCTGATGGAGTGGCAGTCCACCCTGGTGGTGGCGATGACCGATCCGCTGCAGTTCCGCGTGCTCGAAGAGCTCGAGTTCACGAGCCAGCGCAAGGTCAGGCCGGTGGTCACGACCAGCGCCGACCTCACGGCCCAGATCGCCAAGGCCTATCGCGGCATCGGGATGGCGGACAACCTGGCGCTGCAGGAGCCCACGCCCCGCGTCGAGCGCGAGGCGCCGGCCGCCGCCGGGGCATCCTCCGAGCAGGATGCCTGGATGCTCGCGGCAGAGCTCAACGGCGGTGAAGCCAAGCCCGAGCAGGAGGAAAAGCCGCTCGAGCAGTCGGACAACACCCTGGTGCGGCTGATCAACTCGATGATCTCCGAGGCCTATCATCAGCGCGCCTCCGACATCCACATCGAGCCCTATCCCGGGCGCGAGAAGGTGTCGATCCGGTTCCGCATCGATGGCGAGCTGCGTCCCTACCTCGAGCTGCCGCCGAGCTACCGCAACGCGCTGACCGCCCGCATCAAGATCATGTCCGATCTCGACATCTCGGAGCGCCGCAAGCCCCAGGACGGCAAGATCGCCTTCGCCAAATACGGCGGCCTGCCGCTGGAGCTGCGCGTGGCCACGATTCCGACCGCGCACGGGCTCGAGGACATCGTGATGCGTCTGCTGACCGCGTTCCGCGTCGTGCCGCTGGAGGCGCTGGAGCTCGCGCCCGACAAGCTCGAGTTGCTGCTGCAGGTGATCGAACGCCCCAACGGCCTGTTTCTCTGCGTCGGGCCGACCGGTTCGGGCAAGACCACCACCTTGCACTCGGTGCTGCAGCGGCTGAACCGACCCAACCGCAAGATCTGGACCGCCGAGGACCCGGTCGAGATCACCCAGCATGGCCTGCGCCAGATCCAGGTCAACCCCCGCATCGGCTGGACCTTCGCCGCGGCGCTGCGCTCCCTGCTGCGCGCCGATCCGGACGTGATCATGGTCGGCGAGATCCGCGACCCGGAGACCGCCGAAATGGCGATCGAGGCCTCGCTGACCGGCCACCTGGTGCTGTCGACCCTGCACACCAACTCGGCCGCCGATACCATCGTGCGCCTGAACGATCTCGGGGTCGACAGTTTCTCGTTTGCCGATTCACTGCAAGGCATCCTGGCGCAGCGCCTGGTGCGCAAGCTGTGCGCCAGCTGCAAGCAGTCGCGTCCGATGCTGGCGCCGCGCCTGCGCGAAATCACCGATGACTACCAGCGCGCCTTGCCGCCGGGCCACGCGCTGCGCGACACCCAGGCCCTGCATGAGCAGTGGCGGCAACGCTATGCCAAGGGCGGGGTGATGCAGGATTTCCAGGCCCCCGGCTGCGATCATTGCGGCAACACCGGCTACATGGGCCGCATGCCCTTGCACGAGCTGCTGGCGGCGACGCCGGCCATTCGCCTGCTGGTGCAAAAGCGCGCGCGCCCGGTCGAGATCCTGGCGCTGGCATTGAGCGAGGGCATGCGCTCGCTGCGCCAGGACGGCATCGAGAAGGTGCTGGCCGGCCTGACCTCGCTGGCCGAGGTCAGGGCTTCGACCAACGACTGAGCCGGTCGCGCGTCACCACCCGGTCCGGATCAGCGCCGCAGCGGCAGCGCGCCGGGGTTGACGATCTGGCTCGGCTGGCCGTTGAGGAAATTGACGACATTGTCGAAGGCGGCAGTGAAATAGGTCTCGTAGCTGTCGCGCTCGACATAGCCGATATGTGGTGTGCAGACGCAGTTCTCGAGCCGCAGCAGCGCGTGGCCCTGCAGGATCGGCTCTGACTCGAAGACATCGACCGCCGCCATGCCGGGCCGGCCGCGGTTGAGTGCTGCGACCAGCGCATCGGGCTGCAGCAGTTCGGCGCGCGAGGTGTTGACCAGCAGCGCGGTCGGCTTCATGAGCGACAGGTCCTCGAGCGAGATGCAGCCCTGGGTCTGCTCGCCCAGGCGCAGATGCAGGCTCAGCACATCGCAAGCGGCAAAGAACTGGGCCTTGGAGTCGGCGGTCTCGTAGCCGTCGGCCCGGGCATGCTGGCGCGTCGGCTCGCTGCCCCAGACCAGCACCCGCATGCCGAAGGCGCGGCCGTAGCCCGCCACGATGCGGCCGATGCGGCCATAGCTCCAGATCCCCAGCGTCTTGCCGGCCAGCACCTGACCGAGTCCGAAATTGCTCGGCATCGACGAGGACCTGAGCCCTGACTGCTGCCAGGCGCCATGCTTGAGGTTGGCCACATATTGCGGGATGCGGCGCATCGCGGCCAGGATCAAGGCCCAGGTCAGCTCGGCCGGTGCGATCGGCGAACCCAGGCCCTCGGCGACCGCCACGCCATGCTCGGTGCAGGCCGCCAGGTCGATATGGTTGCCGACGCGTCCGGTCTGCGCGATCAGCTTCAGGCGCGGCAGCTTCTCGACCAGCTGGCGGTTGATCGGCGTGCGGTCCCGGATCAGCACCAGGATGTCGGCGTCGCGCAGACGCACCGCGAGCTGTCCCACTCCCTTGACGGTGTTGGTGAACACCTTGACGGTATAGGGCTCCAGCTTGCTGGCGCATTGCAGCTTGCGCACTGCATCCTGGTAGTCGTCCAAAATCACGATGTTCATGCCGATATTGTGCCGGCATATCGGCTCGCCAGCATCGATCAACCCGCGCGGTGGTCATCACTTAATATCGTCGGCATGAATCACCCCCTTCAATCCGGCGCCCCTGATGCGCTGATCTGGCGCGCCGACGCGACTGTCATGGCACTGGTCGGGCTTGCGCACGCGATGTCGCATTTCTCCCACCTGCTGCTGCCGGGCCTGTTTCCCTTCCTGCAGCGCGACTTCGGCCTGTCGTTTTCCGAGCTTGGCGGGCTGATGACGCTGTTCTTCACCGTCTCGGGCCTGGGCCAGGCCCTGTCGGGCTTTGTCGTCGACCGGACCGGTGCGCGCCCGGTGCTGTTTGGCTCGATCCTGCTGTTCATGGGCGCGGCCCTGTCGGCGGCGCTGGCGCAGGGCTATTCCGGCCTGATGCTGTCGGCGCTGCTCGCGGGCCTGGGCAATGCGCCGTTTCATCCGGTCGATTTCTCGATCCTGAACCAGCGCGTGTCGGCGCCGCGGCTCGGCCACGCCTACAGCGTACACGGGCTGTCGGGCAATCTGGGCTGGGCGCTGAGCACGGCCTTCCTGGTCGGGGTCGCAGCCGCGACTGACTGGCGCCTGGCCTGTCTGGGTGCCTTGCTGCTGTATGCGCTGGTGCTGGCGCTGCTGGTCTGGCAACGCCAGCATCTGGCCACGGTCGCGGCAGCACCCAGGCCGGTCGCAGCGGGCCGCCAGGGCGCTCAGGGCGGACGGACGGCAGCCGAGGGGGAATTCGACTTCCTGCGCCTGCCCGTGGTCTGGTGGTGCTTTGCCTTCTTCCTGCTGACCACCATGACCCTGGCCGTGGTGCACACCTTCTCGGTCTCGATCCTGCGCGCGCTGCATGGCGTCAGCCTGCAGGCGGCCTCGATGACGCTGACGGCCTATATGTTGTGCGGTGCGGCCGGCATGCTGGCCGGTGGCTTCGTCGCCGCGCGCGCCAGGCGCAGCGAACAGGTGGTGGCGGTCTGCATGAGTGGCGGGGCGCTGCTGCTGCTGCTGTGCGCCAGCGGCTGGCTCGGAGCTACCGGCACCATGGTGGCCTTGGCCGCGACCGGGGTCGCGGTCGGCATTGGCGGGCCGAGCCGCGACATGATGATCAAGCGCGCGACCCCGGCCGGCGCGACCGGCCGCATCTATGGCACGGTCTATTCGGGTCTGGATGCTGGCCTGGCCTTGTCGCCGCTGCTGTTCGGTACCCTGATGGACCATGGCCGCTACCAGGCCACCTTGGCGGGCGCTGGCCTGGTGCTGCTGCTCGCGGTGCTGGTGGCGCTGGGCGTGGGGCGGCGCACGGTGGCGCGGGCCTGAGGCATATTGGTGGCGCGACCCCGGGCGCCGCCGCGCCAGGCATGAAAAAACCGACCACAAGGGTCGGTTTTTTCATGTGAAGCGCGAGCGGATCAGGACAGGTGCTCGTTGATCAGCTTGGTCATCTCGAACATCGAGACCTGGGGCTTCTTGAAGATCGGCTGCAGCTTGTCGTCGGCATTGATGTTGCGACGGTTGGCGCTGTCTTGCAGGTCGTGCTTCTTGATGTATTCCCAGACCTTCTTGGTGACCTCGGTGCGCGGCAGGGCGGCAGCACCCACGATGGCTGCGAGCGCGGCGCTGGGCTTCATGGCTTTCATGAAGGCGGCGTTCGGGGTGCGCTTGGCGGCGGGCGCAGCAACAGCTGTCTGGGTGGGGGCTTTCTTTGCAGTTGCCATATAGCAAATCCTTGTGGAGGTTGAATTCTGTTTTCGCAGGCAGCAGGGCTGCTGGCGAGTGGTGGAATGCTAAACGCAAAGCAGGGCTTTTCCTAGCCGGCTGGGGGCAAATCAGGGATTTTTTACCCTGGCGCCGGGGCTTTTGCGGCTTGCGCAGCCAGGGTGGAATGCCGGCAAAAGCGGTCCTGCCACGAAAAATACCGCCGCGCGGTCATGCGGGGCGGCGGCGGGAAGGCAGGATGGATTGGGAGATCAAACCGGCAGGCGCAAAGGCCTTGATGAGGGTGTCTGCCGCCAAGCCGGACCGTCATCCTGAACGGTGGGGTTCAGGGGGGCGAGGGCAACGCAACTTCGGGTTCATCTGACGCGAGATGCTCACACCAGCTGCGCAATGTACCAAGCCCGGGCTCATGGAGCATTGGTTCAAGGAAATATAAAGCCCGACCGTGGCAGCAGACAGCCCCATTGTAAGGGCAAAAGTCGCTGCTGTCGCGCTTGTTTCCCGTTGGCGAGTTCAGTCCGGGCTGTCGTTGCTGGCGAGGGCCTGGTCGAGCCGGTCGATCAGGCCGCCCAGGCGCTGCTGGTGGCTGGCCTCGGCCTGGTCCTTGCCAAGCTCGTGGGCAATGTTGAGGCAGGCCAGCACCGCGATGCGGTCGCGCGACTTGATCCGGCCGGCGTCGCGGATGGCGCACATGGTGGCGTCGACCTTGTCGACCGCGTCTTGCAGCGCGGCGGCTCCGCCTTCGGGGCAGGAGAGGGTGTAGCTTTGCCCCATGATCTGGACTTCGAGCTTCTGGCTGGCGTAGCGCTGATTCATTGTTTGTCTCCCACGGGAAGCGGCAGTTGCTCAAGCAGGGCATCCAGTCGCTCGGTGGCGAGCTGCAGGCGCTGGTGCAGCGCGTCGCGCTCCTGTGCGAGTTGCTGGAGTTCGTGTTCGAGCTCGCGATTGCGCAGCTGCAGCTCGGCATGGCGCAGCAGCAGGCGCTCGACGCGGTCTGCGATCTGGTCTATCTGGGTCTGAGAGGACATGGACTGATTTTAGGTCCGGCGCGTGCAGGCTGGGTAGAATGTTGTTTGTTGGTGCTCGCTGCGCAGTTCATGTGCGGCAGTTCAACGGGAAGCTGGAGGGCCCTGGCCGCTTAAGGTCAGGTCCTAACCAGCGCTGCCCCCGCAACGGTAAGCGGACGAGCCTTTCGGCTTCGCTTTCATCTCCCAGCCACTGGGCGCCTCAGGCGTCTGGGAAGGCGATGAAGGTTGTCTCCGCCAGCCCGGATACCGGCCAACGAAGTGGCCGCGCTCAGGCGCGGCTGTGACGCTCATGCACCGTCGGGGAAGGCGGTGAGGGCATTCGTTCTCGTTCCATTTCATGAAATTCAGCAGTTTTCCTGCAAATCTGGCCGTGCTCAACCTGGCGCTGGCCGCCGCATTCCCTGCGCTGGCGCAGCAGCAACTCAAGGACGTCGTGGTGACCGCCACGCGAGTCGCCCAGCCGCTGACCGATGTCGTGGCCGATGTCAGCCTGATCGACCGCGAGGCGATCGAGCGCAGCGGCGCGACTGGCCTGGCCGATGTGCTGGCGCGCGTGCCGGGCATCGAGATCTCGCGCAACGGCGGCATTGGCGGCACCACCAGTGTCTTCCTGCGCGGGGCGGATACGCGCTTCACCGCGGTCTACCTCGACGGCGTGCGGATCGACTCCCAGTCCACTGGTGGCGCGCCCTGGGAAGCGATCCCGCTGGCGCAGATCGACCGGATCGAGGTCCTGCGCGGGCCGGCGGGCGCGATCTACGGCTCGGACGCGATCGCGGGCGTGGTGCAGATCTTCACCCGCAAGGGCGAGGGCGCTTTCACGCCTTATCTGGGCCTAGGTCTGGGCAACCAGCGCACCGCCAAGCTCGACGCCGGCTTCAGCGGCGCGCAGCAGGGCTTCGACTATTCCTTCGGCCTGACGCGCGAAACCAGTTCGGGTTTCAATGCCAAGGCCGCCAGCAATCCCGACCGCGACGGCTATCTGAACCGCTCCGCCAATGCGCGCCTGGGCCTGCAGCTGTCGCCCGAGCAGCGGCTCGAAGCCAACTTGCTCGACAGCTGGTCCGACTCGCGCTATGACGCCAGCAAGACCACTGACGACCACAACCTGCATCATCTGCAAAGCCTTGGGATGAACTGGCAGTCGCAGTGGAGCGAGGCCTATTCGACCCGGATCGGTTTCACCGAAGGCAAGGATCGCTATGAAACCCAGCCCTCGCCCTATCTGACCGACACCCAGGTGCGCAGCTACCTGTGGCAGAACGAATACCGCATCGGCGCCCAGTTGCTGACGGCAGCGTTCGAGCGGCGCGAGGATCGGCTCAACAACGCCACCACCACGCCGGTCCTGACCGATCGTTCCCAGGACGGACTGGCGCTGGGCTACGGCTTGCGGCACCAGGCACATACGCTGCAGCTCAATCTGCGCCATGACGAGGACAGCGAATTCGGTGGTCAGGACACCGGCAGCGCCTCCTACGCCTACGCCTTTGCCCCGAACTGGCGTGCCAGCGTCTCGGCCGGCAATGCCTTCCGTTCGCCGACCCTGTTCCAGCGCTTCAGCATCTACGGTGATCCGAGCCTGCGTCCCGAGACGGCGCGCAACTTCGAGCTCGGCCTGAACTATGCGCTGCAGTCGACCCGCTTCGGCGTCGTGCTCTATCGCAACCAGATCGACGACCTGATCAACTATGTCAGCGGATCGGGCAGCTGTGTCAACGGCAGCGGCGAGTATCCCGGTTGCTACGCCAACACCAAGCGGGCCCGGCTCGAGGGCCTGACGCTGTCGGGCTCCCGTTCGCTGGCGGGCTTCAACCTGAGCGCCTCGCTCGACCTGCAAAACCCGCGTGATCTCGATACCGGCAAGCTGCTGGCGCGCCGTTCGCGCCGGCATGCCACGCTGGCGGCCGATACGCGCCTGGACCGCTGGCAGCTCGGTGCCGAGCTGCAGCTGTCGGGGCAGCGCTACGACGACAAGGACAACAAGAAGGCCCTGGGCGGCTACGGCTTGTTCAACCTGCACGCCAGCACCGAAGTGGCGCGCGACTTCACGCTGCAGGCTCGGGTCGACAACCTGGCCGACAAGGACTATCAGCTGGCCAACGGCTACTACACGCCGGGTCGCCTGTTCTATCTGGGCCTCAAATGGTCGCCGAAGTGAGCCTGAAAGCCTGTTGAAATGATCGATACCGCGTCAGCCGCCGTTCGCTGTCCCGCCATCCTGGTCGCGGCCCCGGCCTCCGGCCAGGGCAAGACCACCATCACCTCGGCGCTGGCGCGCCTGCATGCGCGCCAGGGGCGGCGGGTGCGGGTCTTCAAGTGCGGTCCGGACTTTCTCGACCCGTTCTGGCACCAGCTCGCCAGTGGCTATTCCGTTTACCAGATCGACCTCTGGATGACGGGCGAGGCCGATGTGCGGGCCCGGCTGCAGGCGGCGGCGCAAGACGCTGACCTGATCATCGTCGAGGGCGTGATGGGGCTGTTCGATGGCAACCCGAGCGCGGCCGATCTGGCGCAGCGCTTCGGTCTGCCGGTGCTGGCGGTGATCGATGCCTCGGCCATGGCCGGCACTTTCGCTGCGCTGGCCTTCGGTCTGCAGCATTACCGGCCCGGTCTGCCCTGGGCCGGTGCGCTGGCCAACCGTGTCGCCAGCGCGGGCCATGGCAGGATGCTGGAGCAGGGCGTGGCGCCCGAGCACTGGCTCGGCGCGCTGCTGCGCAACCCGGCCTTGACCCTGCCCGAGCGCCACCTGGGCCTGACGGTGGCGACCGAGCTCGAGGATGCCATGGAGCGGCTCGACGCCGCAGCCGACGCCCTGGCTGCGACGCCGCTGGGCCAGATGGATGCGGCCGCGCTGCAGCGCTGGGCGGTCGATTTTACGCCAGCCCCTCAGCGCGACCCGGTGCCGCCCTTGCTGGCTGGGCAGCGGATCGCGGTCGCGCGCGACGCGGCGTTCTGCTTCATCTACCAGGCCAATCTCGACCTGCTGCGCGCGCTTGGCGCCGAGCTGGTCTGTTTCTCGCCGCTGCGGGACGCCGCGCTGCCGCCCTGCGACGCGGTCTGGCTGCCGGGCGGCTACCCCGAGCTGCATGCCGAACGCCTGGGTGCCAACGGCGGCCTGCGCGAAAGCTTGCGTGCCCATGTCGCGGCCGGCAAGCCGGTCTGGGCCGAATGCGGCGGCATGATGGCGCTGTTCGATGCCATCGTCGACCAGCAGGGCATCGAGCACCCGATGTGGGGTCTGCTGCCGGGACGCGTCACGCTGCAGCAGCGCCTGGCGGCACTGGGGCCGCAGCAGCTCGAACTGCCGGCCGGCACCTTGCGCGGCCATACCTTCCACTATTCGACGGCCTCGACTGAGTTGCCCGAATGCGCCCGTACCGCGCGCCCCGGGATGATTGCCGCGCCGGGAGCGGGCGAGTCGGTCTACCGCCTGGGTCCGATCCAGGCCAGCTATTTCCACCCCTGGTTCCCGTCCAGCCCCGAGGCGGCGGCGAGCCTGTTCCTGCCGCAGGAGGCCTCGTGCTGAATGTCGCGCGCAGCGAGCTGATCCTGGGCGGACAGAAAAGCGGCAAGTCGCGCCGGGCCGAGCTGCTGGCGCGCGCCTGGCTGCAGGCCGCGCCCGGGCATCGCGCGACGCTGATCGCGACGGCCCAGCCCTGGGACGACGAGATGCGCGCGCGCATCGAGCGCCATCAGTCCGATCGCGCTGAGCGGGTGCCGGGCCTGGCCACGCTCGAGGAGGCGCTGCGCCTGCCCGAATGCCTGACCGAGCACAGCCGTCCCGACCACCTGCTGGTGGTCGACTGCCTGACGCTGTGGCTGACCCATCTGATGATGCCGGCCGAGGGACAGGGCCTGCAGCCCGATGCCGTCGAAAGTTCAATCATGAAACTTACGCAATCAATTGTTGCGGCTCCAGGCCCGATCGTGCTGGTCGGCAACGAGATCGGCCTGGGCGTGATCCCGCTCGGGCGCGATGTACGCGCCTTCGTCGACATGCTGGGCCGGCTGAACCAGGCGGTCGCCGCTGTCTGCGCGCGCGCCACGCTGATGGCTGCCGGGCTGCCGCTGACCCTGAAGGACGAAGCATGATGATGAGGCGTTGGCTGACCCTGCTGCTGCTGGCTGGCTGCTCCCTGTGGGCCTCGGCTTCGGCCTGGGCCTTGACCTTGCCCGACGACCGGGGCCGTCCGGTCACGCTGGCCAGGACGCCGCAGCGCATCGTCAGCCTGTTGCCTTCGCTGACCGAGATGGTCTGCCAGCTCGACCAGTGCCAGCGCCTGGTCGGCGTCGACCGCTATTCGACCTGGCCCGAGAGCATCAAGCAATTGCCGCGCGTCGGCGGCGGACTCGACCCCAATATCGAGGCCATCGTCGCGCTGCGGCCCGACCTGGTGCTGGCCGCGACTTCCTCGCGCGCGGCCGAGCGGCTGGTCGCTTTAGGCATTCCGGTGCTGGCGCTCGAACCCAAGACCCATGCCGATGTGCAGCGCGTGCTCGGCAAGGTCGGTCAGGTGCTGGGGGTGACCGACGCGCAGAAGATCTGGCGCCATATCGATGCCGGCGTTTCGGCTGCCGCGCAATCGTTGCCGCCCAGCGTGCGCCAGGTGCGGGTCTATTTCGAGGTCAACCGTGGCCCTTATGGCGCAGGCGAGGGCAGCTTCATCGGCGAGACCCTGGCCCGGCTCGGCGCCAGGAACATCCTGCCGGCCAGCCTCGGGCCTTTCCCCAAGCTCAATCCCGAGTACATCGTGCGCGCCAACCCGGACGTGATCATGATCGGCGAGCGCAACGCCGAGGGCCTGCTGCAGCGCCCGGGCTGGCAGGGCATCCGGGCCGTGCGCGAGGGCCGGATCTGCATTTTCCCGGTCGCCGAGTCCGACGTGCTGGTGCGCCCGGGGCCGCGCATGGCCGACGGCGCGCGCCTGATGGCGCGCTGTCTGGCCGAAAAGGCACCCGGCGTGGTCAAGCCTGATCCGTCACCAGTCAAGCCATCGCCCAGGACGGCCGGGGGCAAGGCGTGAGGCTGCGCCAGGCGGCGCTGCTGGGCTGGGGCCTGCTGCTGCTCGGGCTGCTGCTGGCCGCCTTGGGTACCTGCATTGGCAGCGCCGGCTTCGAGAACCTGCTGCGCCCGCTGCTCGATGCGAATGCCGATCCGGCCGAGCGCGCGATGGCGTTGCAGATCGTCTGGGAAATCCGGCTGCCGCGCACCCTGGGCGCCTGGGCTGCCGGCAGCCTGCTGGGGCTGGCGGGCGCGCTGGCACAGGGCTTGTTCCGCAACCCGCTGGCCGATCCCTATTTGCTGGGCAGTGCCTCGGGCGCTTCGCTCGGAGTCGCGATCGCGCTGGCCGCCGTCGGTGGCGGCGCCGGCATGGTGGGCGGTGGCAGCATGATGAACGGCGCAACTTTCAGCATGCTGTCGGGCAGCGTCTGGGTCCGGCTCGGACTGACTGGCGCGGCCTTTGCCGGCGCGGTGCTGGCCGTGCTGCTGACGCTGGCGCTGGCGCGCGGCGTCGGTCATACGCTGCGCCTGCTGCTGGCGGGCGTCATCGTCGGCGTGGTGCTGGGCGCGATGACCTCGCTGGTGCTGCTGTTCTCGCCCGATTCGCTGCAGGCGATGCAGGCCTTCATGCTCGGCACGACCAGCTTTGTCGGCTGGACCTCCTGGGGCCTGATGTTTGCCTGCTGGTGCCTGTGCATGGCGCTGGCCGCGGCGCTGGCGCGCGTGCTCGACGGCCTGAGCCTGGGCGAGGCGACGGCGCAGACCCTGGGCCTGCCGCTGGCGCCGCTGCGCGCCGCGCTGGTCGCGGTGCTGGCGCTGGCCACCGGCACCGCGGTCGCGCAGACCGGGCTGATCGCCTTCGTCGGCCTGGCGGCTCCGCATCTGGTGCGTGCCGTGCTCAAGGTGCCGCATCGGCAGCTGATGTGGCTGGCCAGCCTGATGGGTGGCGTGCTGCTGGCCAGCGCCGACCTGCTGGCGCGCTGGGTCATTGCGCCGCAGGAGCTGCCGGTCGGCGTGGTCACGGCCGCGCTGGGCGGCGGCTATCTGCTGTGGCTGATGCATCGCCGCACCAGCGGACTCAATGCCGGAGGCGTGCTGTGAGCACCCCGGCCTACGCGGTGCGCGGCCTGGGCGCAAGCCTGGGTGGAATCCCCATCCTGCACCAGATCGACCTCGAGCTGCGCGCCGGCTGCTGGACCGCCGTCGTCGGCCCCAACGGCGCCGGCAAGTCGACCCTGCTGCGTGCGATCGCCGGCCTGCTGCCCTACAGCGGCCAAGTCGAGCTGCTCGGGCGCGAGCTGCATGACTGGCCGCGCCAGCAGCGCGCGCGTGCCCTGTCCTGGCTCGGCCAGAACCAGTCTGCCGCCGATGACCTGACGGTCCATGACGTCGCGATGCTGGGCCGGCTGCCGCATCAGTCCTGGCTGGCGCCGGCCAGCCCGGCCGACCTGGCGGCGGTCGAGCGGGCTCTGCGCCAGACCCAGGCCTGGGAATGGCGCGAGCGCGCGCTCGGCGAGCGGGCGGGCGGCGAGCGCCAGCGCGTGCTGCTGGCGCGCGCGCTGGCGGTCGAGGCCCAGGTGCTGCTGATGGATGAGCCGCTGGCCAATCTGGACCCGCCGCACCAGGCCGACTGGCTGCTGCTGGTGCGCGAGCTGGTCGCGGCCGGCCGCACGGTGGTCAGCGTGCTGCACGAGATCTCGATCGCGCTGCATGCCGACGAGCTGGTCGTGATGCGCCAGGGCCGGATCGCGCACCATGGCGCCTGCCATGAGGTCGCGACGCAACGCGCGCTGGAACAGGTTTTTGAGCACCGGATCGCGATCCACGCCCTGGCCGGGCAGTGGGTGGCGCTGCCGGTCACATCGATGACATGAACAGGACTTGACAAGATGCAGATCGAAACCCCCCCGACCGAAAAACCCTACGAGAAGGCCGAAGGCGAGCGCCGCGGCCTGGTCATCGTCAACACCGGCGACGGCAAGGGCAAGAGCACGGCCGCCTTCGGCCTGGCGCTGCGCGCGCATGGGCGCGGCAAGCCGGTCCGGATCTTCCAGTTCATGAAGGTGCCGTCGGCGCGCTTTGGCGAGCACCGGATGTTCGAGCAGCTCGGGATACCGATCGAAGGCCTGGGCGACGGCTTCAGCTGGAAGAGCCAGGACCTCGAGCGCTCGGCCCAGCTCGCGCGCGACGGCTGGCAGAAGGCCAGGGCCGCGATCCTGTCGGGCGAACATTTCCTGGTCGTGCTCGACGAGGTCACCTATCCGCTGATCTACGGCTGGCTGCCGCTGCAGGACGTGCTCGACACCCTGAACAGCCGGCCCAGCCAGGTCCATGTCTGCCTGACCGGCCGGCGTTGCCCGGAGGAGATCGTCGCGCTGGCCGACACCGTGACCGAGATGAGAATGGTCAAGCATGCCTTCCAGGCCGGCATTCCGGCCCAGCGCGGCATCGAGGATTGAGCTCGATGGAGACGATCCCGTCGCCTGCCGTCGGTGCTGGCCCTGCTGCTGCCACCGAGGCCGCCGCTTCCGCTGCCGCTGCGCCCAGGCCGAAGCAGGCGTTCGGGCCCGAGGCGCGCGCGGCCGTCTACCGCGCGATCTTCGAGCGACGCGACATGCGCCATTTCGCCGGCGGCAAGGTCGATCCCGAAACCTTGCGCCGCCTGCTGACGGCCGCGCATCAGGCGCCCAGCGTCGGCTTCATGCAGCCCTGGCGCTTCATCCGGGTGCAGGACCGCGCGCTGCGCGAGAAGCTGCGGCAGGCGGTCGAGCGCGAGCGCCTCGAGACCGCGCGCGCGCTCGGCCAGCGCGAGGACGAGTTCATGCGGCTCAAGGTCGAGGGCCTGCTCGACGCCGCCGAGCTGCTGGTGGTCTGCCTGGCCGACGGGCGCGAGCGGCATGTCTTCGGCCGCCGCACGCTGCCGCAGATGGACCTGGCCTCGGCCAGCTGCGCGATCCAGAACCTGTGGCTGGCCGCGCGCGCCGAGGGGCTGGGCATGGGCTGGGTTTCGCTGTTCGATCCGGCCGAGCTCGCGTCCCTGCTGGGCCTGCCGCCAGGCGCCGAGCCGATCGCCTTGCTCTGCCTCGGCCCGGTGCACGAGTTCTATGCCGAGCCGATGCTGCAGCAGCAGCGCTGGGCCAGCCGCCAGCCGCTGGCGGAGCTGGTGTTCGACGAGGGCTGGGGCCAGGCCAGCACCCTGTTCGATTCGCTCGATTCGTCCGCCGCTGCGGCTTCGGATGTCGCCATTTTGGGCGATCAGGGCCTGCCCGCATGATGGTCGGCGAGCTCGATGGGCTCATCCTGGCGCCGGCCCTGCTGCTGGCGCTGGCGATCGACCGCTGGCTCGGCGAGCCGCCGCTGCGCTGGCATCCGGTGGTCTGGATCGGGAATTACCTGGGCTGGGTTGGGCAGCGCATCGCGCCGCTGGCCAGCACGTACCCGACCGAACAGGCTGAAAATCCATCCGATAGTCAATTCGGTGATCAATTCGGCAGCAAATCCGGTAGTCACACCGAGTGCCAGACCGCCTGCGCAGCCAGCAGCCCGGTCGACAAGACTGATCTGGCCGCTTTCGCTCGGGGCGCGCTGGCCTGGTGTGCCGGTGGCGCGGTCTTGCTCGCCGTGGCCGCTGGCCTGCAATCCCTGCTGCTGCAATTGCCCGGCTGGGCGGCTGCCATCCTGCTGGGACTGCTGCTCAAGCCGCTGCTGGCCTGGGCCATGCTCAAGAGTGAGGTGCAGGCGGTCGAGGCGGCGCTGTCGAGCTCGCTCGAGCAGGGCCGCGAGCGCCTGTCCTGGCTCTGCAGCCGCGACACGGCCCAGTTGAGCGAGTCGCAGGTGCGCGAGACCGCGCTCGAGTCGCTGGCCGAGAACCTGAACGATTCGGTCATCGCGCCGCTGTTCTGGTTTGCCGTGGCGGGCCTGCCGGGCGCCGCGCTCTACCGTTTCGCCAACACGGCCGACGCGATGTGGGGCTATCGCGGCGAGCGCGGCGGGCGGCATTGGGAATGGGCCGGCAAATGGGCGGCGCATGCCGACGATCTGCTGTCCTGGCTGCCGGCGCGCCTGAGCGCGCTGCTGCTGGCGCTGGTGGCGGGTGGCTTGTCGCTGGCGCGGCTGCGGCGCGAGGCGGTCCTGACGCCTTCGCCCAACGGCGGCTGGCCGATGGGCGCGCTGGCGCTGGCGCTCGGCATCCGGCTCGGCAAGCCCGGGGTCTACACGCTCAACGCCACCGGCCGTGCGCCCGGGCCGCTCGATACCGCATTGGCCTGCGCGCTGGCAGAGCGTGCGCTTGGCCTGATCGTGCTTGGCGCGCTAGTCTTGTTACTTACGCAAATGTGGCTGCCTGATTTGCCTGATTTGTGGCTGTCAGGTCTGTCGCCAGCCAGCGGAGGCCGGCATGGCTGAATCCGTCCGGCTGCACGGCGGCCCCGACGCCTTCGGCGTGCCGCGCTTCGATTTCTCGAC
The DNA here is from genome assembly GCA_026400105.1 of Burkholderiales bacterium. Lineage (GTDB taxonomy): Bacteria > Pseudomonadota > Gammaproteobacteria > Burkholderiales > Burkholderiaceae_C > Malikia. The sequence goes on along the minus strand of JAPLPQ010000051.1, from coordinate 7,516 downwards.
CAACAGCAACGCCTGCGGACCCTGTCCGGTCGCGCTGGCAGCGGTGCAGGCGGCCGATCCGACCCGCTATCCCGACCCGGACTATCAGGCGCTGCGCGAGGCCTTGGCCGCTTTTCATGAGGTCGCGGTCGAACGCATCGTGCTGGCCGGCAGCGCGAGCGAGTTCATCTTCCGCATCAGCGCGCTGGCGGCCCGGATGACAGGGTCGATGCAATCCTCGATCCTGGCATCGGCATCGGCATCGGCATCGGCATCGGCCTTGCCACTGCGCTGGCAGCGGCCGGCTGCGGTCCATCTGCCGCCTTTTCACTATGGCGACTACGCCCAGGCGGCCCGCGCCTGGGGCCTGCAGGCCGTGACCGACGCCACCGCGGCGGACCTGCTCTGGGCCTGTGACCCTTCGAGTCCGTTGGGACAGCCCCATGATGGCCTTGCGCAGCAGGTCCAGGGCTTGCGGCCAACGCAACTGCTGGTGCTCGACTGCGCCTACCGTCCGCTGCGCCTGCAGGGCCGGCTGGCGCTGGACGGCGACGGGCTGGACCGGGTCTGGCAGCTCTGGACGCCGAACAAGGCGCTGGGGCTGACGGGGGTGCGTGCCGCCTACGCGATCGCGCCCCGGGACGCTGGCGAGCGGGTCGATGCCTTGCAGGCGCTGGTATCCTCCTGGCCGGTCGGTGCCCACGGCGTGGCGATGTTGCAGGCCTGGACCCTGCCGGTGGTGCAGGACTGGCTGGCCGCCAGTCTCGAGACCCTGCGCGCCTGGAAACGCCGACAGCTCGACCTCTGTCATACACTGGGCTGGCAGACTCGGCCCAGCGTTGCCAACTACTTCGTCGCGCTTCCAGAACGCTCCGACAGCTCCGACCTCGCGGCCGATCTGGCCCGCCTGCGTGAGCAGGGCATCAAGCTGCGCGACGCCACTTCATTCGGCCTGCCCGGTGCTGTGCGCTTGGGCGTCCTCGCGCCCGCGGCGCAGGACGCGCTCGCGCAGGCCTGGACCTCCATTCGCCATCAGACATGAATACTCAAGCCGACCCCACCCGCCAGCGGGCCAAATGCGTGATGGTGCTCGGCACCTCGAGCGGCGCCGGCAAGAGCTGGCTCGCCACCGCGCTGTGCCGCCACTACGCGCGCCAGGGCCTCAAGGTCGCGCCGTTCAAGGCGCAGAACATGAGCAACAACGCGCGCGTGGTGGCTTCGCCCGGTGGCGCGGGCGAGATCGGCTCGGCGCAATATTTCCAGGCGCTGGCCGCGCGCGCCGAGCCCGACGTGCGCATGAATCCGCTGCTGCTCAAGCCCGAGGCCGATACCCGCAGCCAGGTCGTCATGCTGGGCCAGGTCGATGCCGAGCTGAGTGCCATGCCATGGCGCGGCCGCTCGGAAAAGGTCTGGCCCCGGATCGCACAGGCGCTCGACGACCTGCGTGCCGAGTACGACGTCATCGTGATCGAGGGCGCGGGCTCGCCAGCCGAGATCAACCTGATGGCCAGCGATATCGTCAACCTGCGCGTGGCGCGCGCGGCCGATGCGCGCTGCCTGCTGGTGACCGACATCGACCGGGGCGGCGCCTTCGCCCATCTCTACGGCACCTGGGCCCTGTTGCCCGAGGCCGACCGCGAGCGCATCGACGGCTTCGTGCTCAACAAGTTTCGGGGTGATGCGGCGCTGCTCGCGCCCGCGCCCGAGCAGCTCGAGCAGCTGACCGGCGTGCCGACCGTCGCCACCTTGCCGATGTGGTGGCAGCATGGCCTGCCCGAGGAGGACGGCGTGTTCGACGACCGCAGCCGCAGCCAGGGCGCGGTCACGCGCACAGTCGCGGTGCTGGCCTATCCGCGCCTGAGCAACCTCGACGAGTTCCAGCCGCTGAAGAACATTCCGGGCCTGCGCCTGGTCTGGGCGCGCAGTCCGGCCGAGCTCGCTGGTGCCGACTGGATCGTGCTGCCGGGCTCCAAGCACACCAGCTCGGACCTGGCCTGGCTGCGCGAGCAGGGTCTGGACCGCGCGATTGCCGACCATGCGGGGCAGGGCGGTGCCGTGCTGGGCATCTGTGGCGGCCTGCAGATGCTGGGCGAGGCCTTGATCGACACCCACGGCGTCGATGGCAACGCGCCCGGACTGGGCCTGCTGCCGCTGGTGACCCAGTTCGATCCCGACAAGACCGTCCAGCGCACCCAGGCCTGCTTTGGCGCTCTGGCGGGTGCCTGGTCGGCCCTGTCGGGCGTGGCGGTGCAGGGCTACGAGATCCACCATGGCCAGACCGCGCAGCATCCGGCGATGGCTGCGGCGGGGGACATCGCGCGTGAGGTGCTGCCCGGCCTGGCCTGGCAGAACGAGCGCGGCAATGTGCTGGGCTGCTATCTGCATGGCCTGTTCGAGGACCCGGCCGTGCTGCAGGCGCTGTTCGGCGCCTCGGCCCCGACGCTCGACAGCGTGTTCGACGGCCTGGCGGACTATCTCGAGCGGCATATTGCCCCCGGCCTGCTCGACGCGCTGATCGCCTGAAGCCAGCTCGGCTGGAGCTGGTCAAAAAAATCGGTCTCTGACCCCAATAGGAAAATCCATGACTTTTACCTTGCCCCGGATCGACAGCCTGCACAACGAGGCGCTGGCGTTGGCGCTGCAGCGCCAGCTCGACCACAAGACCAAGCCGGTCGGTTCGCTCGGCGCGCTCGAGACGCTGGCGCTGCGCCTGGGCCTGATCCTGGGCAGCGACTCGCCCGAGCTGCGCGCGCCGCAGATGGTGGTGTTCGCGGGCGACCATGGCCTGACCCGGCGCGGCGTTTCGGCCTACCCGAGCGACGTGACCTGGCAGATGGTCGAGAACTTCCTGGCCGGCGGCGCCGCCGTCACCGTGCTGGCGCGCCAGCATGGCATCGGCATGACCGTGGTCGATTGTGGCGTCGCGCACGATTTCGCGCCGCGGCCTGGCCTGCAGATCCGCAAGGTCGGCTACGGCACCGCCGACTGCTCGGCCGAGCCGGCGATGACGCGCGCGCAATGCGAGCAGGCGCTCGCGCACGGCATCGAGCTGGTCAAGGGCCTGCCCGGCAACGTGCTGCTGCTGGGCGAGATGGGCATCGGCAACACCTCGCCGGCCTCGCTGCTCCTGGCCCGCCTGGGCGGCCTGGACATTGCCGACTGCACCGGCGCCGGCACCGGCCTGGATCAGCCCGGCATCGCGCGCAAGACCGATGTGCTGCGCGAGGTGCTGCTGCGCCACGCGGACGTGACCGATCCGCTCGAGGTGCTGGCCGCGATGGGCGGCTTCGAGATCGCGACCATGGTCGGCGCCGTGCTGCAGGCCGCGGCCGAGCGGCGCGTGATCCTGGTCGATGGCTTCATCACCTGCGCCGCGGTGCTGGTCGCCTCGCGGCTGGTGCCGGCGGTGCTGCAGCGCTGCGTGTTCGCGCACCGTTCGGGCGAGCGCGGCCACAGCCTGCTGCTGGCCCAGCTCGAAGCCCGGCCGCTGCTCGACCTCGGGCTGCGCCTGGGCGAGGGCTCGGGCGCCGCGCTGGCCTGGCCGCTGCTGCCTTCGGCCTGCGCGATCCTGCGCGAGATGGCCAGCTTCGAGTCGGCCGGGGTCTCGACCCGGGACGGCGCGGCCTGACAGCGCCGGCCATGACGCAGCGCCTGCTGTCATTCGTGCGCCACTGGCTGCTGGCGTTGCAGTTCTTCACCCGGATTCCGGTCACGGGTCGGCTGGCGGCCTGGGTCGGCTACAGCCCGGCCATGCTGCGCGCGAGCGCCGCGCACATGCCAGCGATTGGCGCGCTGATCGGCGCGCTGGCAGCCGCGCTGTTCGGTCTGCTGCTGTGGGCCTTGCCCGGGGTGCCGGCCGCGCCCTGGGTCGCGGCTTTCGCCAGCACGGTCTGGAGTTGCTGGCTGACCGGCGCCTTCCACGAGGACGGCCTGGCCGACCTCGCCGACGGCCTGGGCGGCAGCTACGATCGCGAGCGCGCGCTCGCGATCATGAAGGATTCGCGCATCGGCTCCTTCGGCTCGGTGGCGCTGGTGCTGGCCTTCGGCCTCAAGGCCGCGCTGCTCGCGACGCTGGCGCAGGTCGATGGCGCGCTGGCCGTCGCGGCGCTGTTCGGCGCCCATGTGAGCTCCAGGCTGGCGCCGCTGTTCGTGATCGCGACCTTGCCCCATGTCGGCGACACGCCGCGCTCCAAGTCCAAGCCGCTGGCCGATGCGATCAGTGTTGCGGCGCTGCTCACCGCAACGCTCTGGTGGGGTGGGGCGATGGCGCTGCTGATCGGCTGGCGTGCCGAGCCGGCCTGGGGTGCGGCCCTGCTGGCAACGGCGCTGGCCGCGCTCTGGATGCGAAGATTGCTCCAACGCCGGCTGCAGGGCTTCACCGGAGACGGACTCGGTGCCACCCAGCAGGTCGGCGAGATCGCCTTCTACCTCGGCCTGGCCCTGGCCCTGGCATCCGGCACTGGGGCTGCTGCATGAGCGCCTCGCGCCGGCTCTGGCTGGTGCGCCATGCCCGCCCGCTGGTCGAGCCGGGCCTGTGCTATGGCAGCAGCGACATGCCGGCCGATGCGGCCGATACCGAACGCGCCGCCAGCGAGCTCGCTGCGGTGCTGCCCGCCGGCGCCACCCTGCTGATGTCCGGGCTGCAGCGTGCCCAGCAGCTCGCGCGCGCGCTGCACGCGCTGCGGCCCGAGCTCGCGCCGCCGCTCAGCGACCCGCGCCTCAACGAGATGGATTTCGGCCGCTTCGAGCTCAGCCGCTGGGACGCCATCGATCGGGCCGAATTCGATGCCTGGACCGAAAACTTCCATTCACATCGCTTTGGCGGGCGCGAAAGCGTGGCCGAACTGCTGGCGCGGGTCGCGCAGGCGCTGCGCGATCAGCTCCAGGACCATTCGTGCGCTGCCACGCCAGGTTCCGGTAGCAGCGACCGGGTCTGGTTCACCCATGCCGGCGTGATCCGCGCCGCCAGCCTGCTGCACGCGCGCCCCGACGCCCGGCCATTGGCAACCGAATGGCCGGTCCAGGCGCCCGGGTTTGGCGGCTGGCATTGCCTGGACTGGCCGCGCCCGCATTGAGCAGTCAAGGGTTATTCCTTTCAGGGTTAACCCCCGAAGCTGGCCTGGCTGACTGGCTTCGTAAGGCGACCGTCAGACCCGACCTGAGAATGGGACACATGTGAATCCTTCACATGAAATGCTTCGCCCCATCCACACCATGAGAGGAGACATCCATGAGTGATCCGGTAGTCGACAAGATCCTGAAAAATCCAAAATACCAGGAACTTCAGTCCAAGCGCAACAGCTTTGGCGTGTTGCTGTCCATCCTGATGCTGGTCGTGTATTACGGCTATATCGCGCTGATCGCCTTCAACAAGCCCTTCCTGGCCAAACCGCTGGGCGCGGGCGTGACCACGCTTGGCATTCCGATCGGCATGGCCGTGATCGTGTTCACGATCGTGATCACCGGCATCTACGTGCGTCGCGCCAACGGCGAGTTCGACCAGCTGACCAAGGAAATCCTCAAGGACGCCGCAAAATGAAGAAAAACCTTAGCGCATTCCTGGGCGCGCTGCTGGTCCTCGCGGTCGCCGGCGCGGCCCATGCCGCCGGCGCCGACGTCGGCCAGGCCGCCAAGCAGCCGACCAACTGGACCGCCATCGCGATGTTCGGCCTGTTCGTCTGCGGCACGCTCTACATCACCAAATGGGCGGCGTCCAAGACCAAGTCGGCCGCCGACTTCTACACCGGCGGTGGCGGCATCACCGGCTTCCAGAACGGTCTGGCAATCGCGGGCGACTACATGTCGGCCGCCTCCTTCCTCGGTATTTCCGCTGCCGTGATGGCCAACGGCTACGACGGCCTGATCTACTCGATCGGCTTCCTGGTCGGCTGGCCCGTCATCACCTTCCTGATGGCCGAGCGCCTGCGCAACCTCGGCAAGTTCACCTTTGCCGACGTGGCCGGCTACCGCTTCAAGCAGACCCCGATCCGCGCCTTCGCGGCTTCGGGCACGCTGGTCGTGGTCGCCTTCTACCTGATCGCCCAGATGGTGGGTGCCGGCCAGCTGATCAAGCTGCTGTTCGGCCTTGACTACTGGATGGCGGTGGTGATCGTCGGCGCGCTGATGATGGTCTATGTGCTGTTCGGCGGCATGACCGCCACCACCTGGGTGCAGATCATCAAGGCCTGCCTGCTGCTGTCGGGCGTGACCTTCATGGCCATCATGGTGATGTCGCAGTATGGCTTCTCGTTCGAAGCGCTGTTCGCCAAGGGCGTCGAGGTCAAGACCGCGATTGCTGCCAACAGCGGCAAGACCCCGGAAGAGGCGGCTGCTGCTGGCCTGTCGATCATGGGCCCGGGCGGCTTCATCAAGGACCCGATCTCCGCGATCAGCTTCGGCATGGCGCTGATGTTCGGTACCGCCGGTCTGCCGCATATCCTGATGCGCTTCTTCACCGTGCCCGATGCCAAGGAAGCCCGCAAGTCGGTGTTCTGGGCCACGACCTGGATCGGCTACTTCTACGTGCTGATCTTCATCATCGGTTTTGGTGCCATCACCCTGGTGCTGACCAACCCCCCGAGATGGCTGACGTCTTCAAGGGCGTGATCCTGGGTGGTGCCGGTACCGCCAACATGGCAGCCGTGCTGGTCGCCAAGACCGTCGGTGGCAACGTGTTCTACGGCTTCATCTCGGCCGTGGCCTTCGCGACCATCCTGGCCGTGGTGGCTGGCCTGACGCTGTCGGGGGCTTCCGCTGTCTCGCACGACCTCTACGCCACCGTGTTCAAGAAGGGCAAGGCCGACAGCGCTTCCGAGCTCAAGGTCTCGCGCATCACCACCCTGGCGCTCGGCGTGCTGGCCGTGACCCTGGGCATTGCCTTCGAGAAGCAGAACATCGCCTTCATGGTGTCGCTGGCCTTCGCGATCGCGGCTTCGGCCAACTTCCCGGTGCTCTTCATGAGCGTGCTGTGGAAGGATTGCACCACCAAGGGCGCCGTGATCGGCGGCTTCCTGGGCCTGTTCTCGTCGGTCGCGCTGACCGTCGTCTCGCCCTCGGTCTGGGAAGCCACGCTGGGCAACCCCAAGGGTTCGGCCTGGTTCCCGTACAGCTCGCCGGCCCTGTTCTCGATGACCATCGGTTTCGTCGGCATCTGGCTGTTCTCGATGCTGGATCGCAGCCAGGACGCCACCAACGAGCGCGCCGCCTTCGCGGTGCAGAAGGTCCGCTCCGAGACCGGTCTGGGTGCCTCGGGCGCATCGGGTCACTGATCCGGCTGATCCGACCGATCCGGCTGAGCGGGCCCGGCCCGCTCCCCGGCAAGAAAAACCGGACTCCGAAGGAGTCCGGTTTTTCTTTGTCAGTGCGCGGGGACGAAGAGCGTGCTGTCATACTTCAGAACTGGACTCACCACCGGCGCGCTCCGATTCGTCTGCCGGTGTCGGCCCGATTGAAAACGCCATGTCACTTCTCCCCAGCCCCGCCACCTACGATGACCTGTCCGAGCGCCACGGCGCGGCGTACAAATGGATTGTGCTGG
>JAPLPQ010000068.1 GCA_026400105.1 Burkholderiales bacterium | reverse complement strand
GCAGTAGACACATCAGCAGACCGCTGGCGCGGTGCAGGATGGAGACCCAGGCCGCCGCCGTCATGCGGTAGGTGGTCAGGTCCTTGAAGGCATGGATGTTGCGGAACTCGGGCCGCTTTTTGCTCAGCTCTGTCATGGGTGGACTTTCTGTTGGCTTGAGAACAGTTAGGTAAGCCGTAGGTAACCCTGCGGGATTCCTGTGTTGAAGAAAACTTTCGGATTCTATTGCAATGCAATATGTGTCTAGCTGCTATGGGCTGTCGAGCGGTTGGCGCGTCTTGCCTTAGCTCAGTTCGTTGTGGTAGTGGTGCTTGTCGGTGCGGTAGAGGCCGCGGCGATATTCCATCGGTGTGTCGTTGTAGGTGTAGGCCACGCGTTCGACGCTCAACAGCGGGAAACCGGCGGCAACGCCCAGGGTCTCGGCCGCTTCCGCGTCGGCCGCCACGGCCTTGAGTTTCTCGTCGGCGCGCACCATGCGCACGCCGAACTGGCGCTCGAACAGCGCGTACATCGCGCCCTGGTGGTTGGCCAGGGTCTCGAGGCTGAGTCCCTTGAAGGGGTTGCCCGGCAGCCAGAGGTCTTCCAGGATGGTCGGCAGGCCCTGGAACGACAGCACGCGCCTGACTTCGAACACCGGGTCGCCCGAACGCAGGCCCAGCATGCGGGCGATCTCGGCCGGGGCGCGCAGGCGGCGAAAGTCGAGGATCTGGCGTGCCGCCGGACCCTGGGTGTCGCGGTTGCAGCTGTCGGGCTCGAGTCGCAGGAAGCGGTACTGCACCTGCTGCTCGGAATGGGTCGCGACGAAAGTGCCCTTGCCCTGGCGCCGCACCAGCAGGTTGTCGGCGGAGAGTTCGTCGATGGCCTTGCGCACCGTGCCCTGGCTGACGCGAAAGCGTCCCGCCAGCTCGAGTTCGCTCGGGATCAGGTCGCCCGGCTTCCATTCGCCGGCCTGCAGGCTTTGCAGGATCAACCCCTTGATCTGCTGGTAGAGCGGGCTGAAGGCCGGGGTGCCGCTGCTCGACGAGCCGGCTCCAGCGTCGCTGCCTGAGTTCGGGTAATCGAGCTCAGGGGTCTTGAGGCTGGGAGCGGGCGGGTTTTGGACCATGATCGAGTGTAATCATATCTTATATAAGACATAAGACAAATTGACTTGATCCTTTTTTGCAGGGTAAACTTGACGGGATTTCTTTTCTCTCAACTGTTGCATTTCTGGAGTGTTCTCATGAGCAAGAAGCCCGTTCGCGTCGCCGTCACCGGTGCTGCTGGTCAAATCGGTTACGCCCTGCTGTTCCGCATCGCTTCGGGCGAAATGCTGGGCAAGGACCAGCCGGTCATCCTGCAGTTGCTGGAAGTGCCGGTTGAGAAGGCCCAACAAGCGCTCAAGGGCGTGATGATGGAGCTGGAAGACTGCGCTTTCCCGCTGCTGGCCGGCATGGAAGCCCACAGCGATCCGATGACCGCCTTCAAGGACACCGACTACGCGCTGCTGGTCGGTTCGCGTCCGCGCGGCCCCGGCATGGAGCGTGCCGAACTGCTGGCGATCAACGGCGCCATCTTCACGGCTCAAGGCCAGGCGCTGAACGCCGTCGCCAGCCGCGATGTCAAGGTGCTGGTGGTCGGCAACCCGGCCAACACCAACGCCTACATCGCGATGAAGTCGGCTCCGGACCTGAAGCCGGGCAACTTCACCGCCATGCTGCGTCTGGACCACAACCGCGCCGCTTCGCAGATCGCTGCCAAGACCGGCAAGGCCGTGGCTGACATCGAACAGCTGTGCGTCTGGGGCAACCACTCGCCGACCATGTACGCCGACTACCGCTTCGCCACCATCAACGGCGAGTCGGTCAAGGACATGATCAACGACCAGGACTGGAACGCCAACGTGTTCCTGCCGACCGTCGGCAAGCGCGGCGCCGCCATCATCGAAGCGCGTGGCCTGTCCTCGGCTGCTTCGGCTGCCAACGCCGCCATCGACCACATGCGCGACTGGGCCCTGGGCACCAACGGCAAGTGGGTCACGATGGGCATCCCGTCGCAAGGCTGGTACGGCATTCCGAAGGACGTCATGTTCGGCTTCCCGGTCACCTGCGAAAACGGCGAGTACAAGGTCGTCGAAGGCCTGGAGATCGACGAGTTCAGCCAGACCTGCATCGCCAAGACCCTCAAAGAGCTGACCGACGAGCAAGCTGGCGTCGCCCATCTGGTCTGACCGGAAGGAACTGCAGGTGAGCAAGCATCCGCGCGCGGTATTGCTGGGGGCCCAGGCCGGCGTGCTCTCGCTGCCGGTCTGTGACCATTACAGCGGTGTCGAGGCGCGCATGCGCAAGAGCCTGCAGCTGCAGGCCGAATTTTCCGAGCGGTTTGGCGCCTGCGTCTTCGACGTGACGCTGGACTGCGAGGACGGTGCCGCCGTTGGCGCCGAGGCCGAGCATGCCCAGCTCGTCACCGAGCTGGTGCAGGGCCTGGATTTCGCTCGCGCGATTGCGCCGCGCGTCGGCGTGCGCGTGCACGCGGTCGACCACCCGGCCTTCGAGGCCGATGTGGCGCAGATCGTCGGTGCGGTGGGTTCGCGCCTGTCGCACCTGATGGTGCCCAAGGTCGAGTCGGTCGCCGATGTCGAGCGTGCGGTCGCCGCCATGGGTTTTGCTGGCGGCAGCGAACTGCCGCTGCAGGTGCTGATCGAGTCGCCGGCCGCAGTGCATCGGGCCTTCGAGATCGCCGCGCACCCGCGCGTGCAATCCCTGAGCTTTGGCCTGATGGATTTCGTCTCCGCTCACGGCGGCGCCATCCCTTCCGATGGCATGGGCCTGGTCGGGCAGTTCAGCCATCCGCTGGTGCTGCGCGCCAAGCTCGAGATCGCCAGCGCCTGCCATGCCCATGGCAAGGTGCCCTCGCATTGCGTCGTGACCGAGTTCAAGGACCCGGCCGCGATGAAGCAGGCCGCGCAACGCGCCGCGCGCGAGCTCGGCTACACGCGCATGTGGAGCATCCACCCCGACCAGATCGAGCCCATCCTCGAGGCCTTCGCGCCGACCGCGCAGGAAGTCGAGAAGTCGGCCCGCATCATCGCCGCGGCCCACGCCGCGGACTGGGCGCCGATCGCGCTCGACGGCCAGCTGCACGACCGCGCCAGCTACCGCTACTACTGGCAGACGCTGGAGCGTGCGCACCAGACCGGCTGCCCGATTCCGCCCGAAGCGGGCGTCTTTTTCTGAACCGGGATCTTCCCGCAGGAGTCACCATGGCGATCCACCGTAACCTGATGCTGGCCCGCCTGGTGGCGGCGGCCGGCGCAAGCCTTTTCCTGCTGGGCGCCCAGGCGAGCAGCGAACCTGTGCACAAGGCCAAGCCCGCGCCGGTGCAGCCGGCCGCGGTCGCCCCGATGGCGCTGGGCGACGAGGAGCTGCTGCTGTCGACCCGGGTATCGATCGGCAACATCCCGTGCGAACTCGGCCAGAGCGTGAACCTGCGCGCCGACGCCGACGCCCCCGGCTATTTCCACCTGCAACTCAAGAATCAGCGCTTCCATCTGCGTCCGGTCATGAGCGCCACCGGCGCGCTGCGCCTGGAGGACCAGGCCCGCGGTGCGGTCTGGATCCAGCTCGCCAACAAGTCGATGCTGATGGACCAGAAGCAGGGCCGACGCCTGGCCGATGAATGCATGAGCCCGCTGCAGGCCGCCTATGCCGAGCACCTCAAGCACAACCCGGCCCCGAACTTGCTTGACGTGGCGCAGAAGTCGCGCTGACCCTTAATTACAACAATCTTCAACTGGAGCTATAACGATGCTGCAAGCCTACCGTCAACATGTCGCCGAGCGCGCCGCGCTGGGTATCCCGCCGCTGCCGCTGGACGCCAAGCAGGTCGCCGACCTGATCGAGCTGATCAAGAGCCCGCCCGCTGGCGAAGACGCCTTCCTGCTGGACCTGCTGACCCACCGCGTGCCCCCGGGCGTCGATGATGCCGCCAAGGTCAAGGCCTCGTTCCTGGCCGCCGTGGCGCATGGCGACGTCGCCGTGGCCCTGATCTCCAAGGCCAAGGCCACCGAGCTGCTCGGCACCATGGTCGGTGGCTACAACGTCCATCCGCTGATCGAGCTGCTCGACGACGCCGAAGTGGCTGGCGTGGCCGCCGAAGCGCTCAAGAAGACGCTGCTGATGTTCGACTTCTTCAACGACGTGGCAGAGAAGGCCAAGGCCGGCAACGCCAAGGCCAAGGAAGTCATCGAATCCTGGGCCGAGGCCGAGTGGTTCACCAGCCGCCCCGAAGTCGAGCAGAAGATCACCGTCACCGTGTTCAAGGTGCCGGGCGAAACCAACACCGACGACCTGTCGCCGGCCCCCGATGCCTGGAGCCGCCCGGACATCCCGCTGCACTACCTGGCGATGCTGAAGAACACCCGTCCCGACGCGGCCTTCAAGCCCGAGGACGACGGCAAGCGCGGCCCGATGCAGTTCATCGATGACCTCAAGGCCAAGGGTCACCTCGTGGCCTATGTCGGCGACGTGGTCGGCACTGGCTCCTCGCGCAAATCGGCGACCAACAGCGTGATCTGGGCCACCGGCGCCGACATCCCGTTCGTGCCGAACAAGCGCTTCGGCGGCATCACGCTGGGCGGCAAGATTGCCCCGATCTTCTTCAACACGCAGGAAGACTCCGGCTCGCTGCCGATCGAAGTCGATGTCTCCAAGCTCGAAATGGGCGACGTGATCGATGTGCTGCCCTACGAGGGCAAGCTGGTCAAGAACGGCGAGACCGTGGCCGAGTTCGCGCTCAAGAGCGACGTGCTGTTTGACGAAGTCCGCGCTGGCGGCCGCATCAACCTGATCATCGGTCGCAGCCTGACCGCCAAGGCGCGCGAGTTCCTGGGCCTGCCGGCTTCCACCCTGTTCCGCCTGCCCACGCCGCCGGTCGAGACCCAGGCCGGCTTCACGCTGGCACAGAAGATGGTCGGTCGCGCCGTCGGCCTGCCGGAAGGCCAGGGCGTGCGCCCCGGTACCTACTGCGAGCCGAAGATGACCACCGTGGGTTCGCAAGACACCACCGGCCCGATGACGCGCGACGAGCTGAAGGACCTGGCCTGCCTGGGCTTCTCGGCCGACCTCGTGATGCAGTCCTTCTGCCACACCGCGGCCTATCCGAAGCCGGTCGACGTCAAGACCCACCGCGAGCTGCCGGCCTTCATCAGCAACCGCGGCGGCGTGGCCCTGCGTCCGGGCGACGGCGTGATCCACAGCTGGCTCAACCGCCTGCTGCTGCCCGACACCGTCGGCACCGGCGGTGACTCGCACACCCGCTTCCCGATCGGCATCTCCTTCCCGGCCGGCTCCGGCCTGGTCGCCTTCGGCGCCGCCACCGGCGTGATGCCGCTGGACATGCCCGAGTCGGTGCTGGTGCGCTTCAAGGGCGAAATGCAGCCCGGCGTGACCCTGCGCGACCTGGTGCATGCGATCCCGCTCTACGCCATCAAGGCTGGCATGCTGACCGTGGCCAAGGCCGGCAAGAAGAACATCTTCTCGGGTCGCATCCTCGAGATCGAAGGTCTGCCGGACCTGAAGGTCGAGCAGGCTTTCGAGCTGTCCGACGCCTCGGCCGAGCGCTCCGCCGCGGGTTGCACCATCAAGCTCAACAAGGAGCCGGTGGCTGAGTACCTGAAGTCGAACGTGGTTCTGATGAAGAACATGATCGCCGACGGCTATGCCGACGCCAAGACGCTGGCGCGCCGCATCGAGAAGGTCGAGGCCTGGCTGGCCAACCCGAATCTGCTCGAAGCCGACAAGGATGCCGAGTACGCCGCCGTGATCGAGATCGATCTGGCCGACATCACGGAGCCGATCGTCTGCTGCCCGAACGACCCGGATGATGCCAAGTTCCTGTCCGAAGTGGCCGGCACCAAGATCGACGAGTCCTTCATCGGTTCCTGCATGACCAACATCGGTCACTTCCGCGCCGCTGCCAAGCTGCTCGGCGGCCAGCGCGACATTCCGGTCAAGATGTGGGTCGCCCCGCCGACCAAGATGGACCAGACCGAGCTGATCAAGGAAGGCCATTACGCGGCGTTCGGCGCCTCCGGTGCCCGCACCGAAATGCCGGGCTGCTCGCTGTGCATGGGTAACCAGGCCCAGGTGCGCGAAGGCGCGACCGTGATCTCGACCTCGACCCGCAACTTCCCGAACCGTCTGGGCAAGAACACCAATGTGTTCCTGGGCTCGGCCGAACTGGCGGCCATCGCCTCCAAGCTCGGCAAGCTGCCGACCAAGGAAGAGTACCTGGCCGCGATGGGCGTGATCGACAACGACAAGGCCAGCGTCTACCGCTACATGAACTTCGACCAGATCGAGGAATACGCGGAAGCTGCCAAGGGCGTGACCGCCTGAGCCTTCGGCCGCTGAGCTGAAAGCGTCAAGCCCCCGGTGCCGTCAGGCCCGGGGGCTTTTTTGGGTCTGTTCCGATCTGTTGCCGAGCCTGATGCAGGATTTCCCTGGCTGGATAGCGAATGAGTCATCGAACCATTCACCTGTATCCCATGACAATAAAAGCATGTTGACTATGAGTTGTCATAATTATCTTTTGGTAAGATAGGCCAAGAACTCGTAACTCATAACAACATGATCGTGCTTCAGTGGGAGGAAAAAGGCGTCAGCAGATTGCATCTGGGCATCCTGAGCCGCCGCCAGTTCGATGCATCCGAGCAGAACTTGCGCCGCAGCCCGTTTGCCGCTTCTGTCGCCTGGTTGATCGATGATTTCCGTGGCAGTTGGGTCGATCGGGATCTGTCGATCTGGCTGGAACGGATCGTCGCCTGCGTGGCTGTGGTCGCGGCCATGCATGGACAGCGACGTCATGCGGTCGTGGTGGCGTCCGAAATGAGCCGGCGCTTGATGCGCTGTCTGTTGCGTCTGGACATTGCGTCGGTCTGGCAAAACGGGACGACCCGTCTGTTCGATTGCCCGCACAAGGCCCGGCGCTGGGTCGAAGACTGCTAATGCCCCGGTTGCCGGTTCAATACAAGAAACAGTTTCAAGCAAGGGAGAAAAGATGATCGAGCATGTCTGGTTGGAACACGGCATCGTCCGTTGGCATATCGGCGCGGTCAGCGCGCAGCAGTATCAGTTGTCGAACGCCGAGTTGCGCGAGGACAGCCGCTTCGGCACGGTGCATTACCTGATCGACGATTTCCTCGACTGCACCGCCTTGCCCGAGATCGAGCTCGTGGCTTCGGTGCCGGTACGGTGCGCGGACTGGGCGCTGCCGAATGCGGAATTCCGCCAGGCCATCGTGTCGAGTTCCGCCGCCTTGCGCGAACGCGCCTACCGGCTGGCCCTGTTCAGCCTGAGCAGTCCGGCCACCATGAAGTTCTCCGACATGGCCAAGGCGCGCGAGTGGGTCAAGGGTGACGTGTCCGATCGTGCCAGTGCCACGACGCTGCAATGGGCCGGCGCTGGCATTGCGGCGGCACCTGCAGCCTACGCGCGGGCGCGTTGAAGCGCTGAGCGCTCAGATACCCGCCAGCTTCTGCACCAGCTCGACCGAGCTGCCGGCCTGGTATTTGCGCAGCAGCCGGGCGCGGTAGATCTCGACCGTGCGCGGGCTGATGCCGAGCACCTTGCCGATTTCCTTGGCGGTCAGGCCCTCGAGCACCAGGGCCGCGACCTCGCGCTCGCGCGCGGTCAAATCGGCCTTGAACGGCCGACGCGCGCTCAGGTCCTCGAAGCTCCAGATGCCGGCCGCATGCGGGTCCTCGCGCTCGAGCGCGCGGCCGGTCACATGGCACCAGAACAGCTGGTCCTTGAAGCGCCCGTCGACCCGCTTCATCAGGCGGTCGTCGGCGTAATGCCCCTTGGCGTTCAGGATCGGCACCAGCCGTTCGCCGATGCGCTCGTACTCGTCCGCGCTCGGGTAGAGCAGGCGGAAGGACTGACCGACCAGCTGCTCGCGGCTGGCACCGAACATCTCGCAGACCGCCGCATTGCAGTCGAGCATGATGCGGTGGCGCGACAGCACGAGACCGATCGGGGCGAGCTCGAAGGCGAGCTGGTAGTCGGTGGCGGTGGCGGCAATAGGCATGAGGTCGGCACGAGGCTTGCGTGTTGGGGTTGGTCTTTAGGCAATACTACGTATGCCAATACGTAGTATCGTAGGACTTTCCACAGCAATTGGACAGGAGCGTGCAAGCATGAACAAGGTTTATCCGAGCGCGGCCGCCGCCCTCGAGGGCGTGGTGGCCGATGGTCAGCTGATCGCCGTTGGTGGCTTCGGCCTGTGCGGCA
Source organism: Burkholderiales bacterium (assembly GCA_026400105.1). Classification (GTDB taxonomy): domain Bacteria; phylum Pseudomonadota; class Gammaproteobacteria; order Burkholderiales; family Burkholderiaceae_C; genus Malikia. The sequence continues at coordinate 50,732 of JAPLPQ010000068.1, read as the reverse complement.
TTCCCGAGGCGCTGATCGACGCGCTGCGCGACAGTGGCGTCAAGGACCTGACCGCCATTTCCAACAACGCCGGCGTCGACGGCTTCGGCCTCGGCAAGCTGCTCGAGACGCGCCAGATCAAGAAGATGATCTCGTCCTATGTCGGCGAGAACAAGGAGTTCGAGCGCCAGTACCTGGCTGGCGAGCTCGAGCTGGAATTCACGCCCCAGGGCACGCTGGCCGAAAAGCTGCGTGCCGGCGGCGCCGGCATTCCGGCCTTCTTCACCAAGACCGGCGTCGGCACCCTGGTGGCCGAGGGCAAGGAGCTGCGCGAGTTCGGCGGCGAAACCTATGTCATGGAGCATGCGCTGTTCCCCGAAGTCGCGCTGATCAAGGCCGACGTGGCCGACATGTCGGGCAACCTGCGCTTCAACCTGACCGCGCGCAACTTCAACCCGGCCGCCGCGACCGCCGGCAAGATCTGCATCGTCGAGGTCGAACGCATCGTCGCCACCGGCGAGATCGCGCCCGATGACGTGCACCTGCCTGGCATCTACGTGCACCGTATCGTGCACAACCCGACCCCGGAAAAGCGCATCGAGAAGCGCACCACCCGCGACCGCAAGTGATTACCTTGGGGAAAGACCTTCAGCTCTGTCCCCAACCGTTTAAAGGAATTTGAAATGGCCTGGACCCAAGACCAGATGGCCGCGCGTGCGGCCCAGGAGCTGCAGGACGGCTTCTATGTCAACCTCGGCATCGGTATCCCGACGCTGGTGGCCAACCATGTGCCCGACCATGTCGAGGTCTGGCTGCAGAGCGAGAACGGCATGCTCGGCATCGGCCCCTTCCCCTACGACGACGAGGTCGATGCCGACCTGATCAACGCCGGCAAGCAGACCGTCACGACGCTCAAGGGCTCGGCGATCTTCGGCAGCGACCAGAGCTTCGCCATGATCCGCGGCGGCAAGATCAACCTGTCGATCCTGGGCGCGATGCAGGTGACCGGATCGGGCGATCTGGCCAACTGGATGATCCCGGGCAAGATGGTCAAGGGCATGGGCGGCGCGATGGACCTGGTCGCCGGCGTCAAGCGCGTGATCGTGCTGATGGAGCATGTGGCGCGCAAGAAGGATGGCAGTACCGATCTCAAGATCCTGCCCGAGTGCACGCTGCCGCTGACCGGCAAGGGCGTGGTCGACCGCATCATCACCGACCTCGGCGTGATGGATGTCACGCCCGAGGGTTTGAAGCTGGTCGAGCTGGCCGACGGCGTGACGCGCGAGGAAATCCAGAGCAAGACCGGCGTGCCGCTGCTCTGATCAGATCCGATCTGATCCGGCTATCTGGCCCGATCCGAGCCCGGCCGCTGCCAGCCAGCGGGCCGGGCTTTTTGTTGCGGGTCGCGGTGGGAGGCGTCGGTTACATTGAAGGGCTCCTATTGCCGAGCTCCCCCGATGTCCTTACTCCTGAATCAACCCGACTGGCTCTGGGTTCCCGTGGTGCTGTTCGCGGCCCTCGCGCAGACCTTTCGCAACACGGCCCAGCGCTCGCTGACCACCGAGCTCGGCATCTGGCCGGCGACGCTGGTGCGCTTTCTCTATGGCCTGCCGTTCGCGCTGGTCTATCTGGCCGCTCTCTATCTGTTCTTTGCGCCGGCGCGGCTGCTGCCCGCTTTCAGCTGGGCCTATGTCGCCTGGATCGGCTTTGGCGCGGCGTTCCAGATCGGTGCCACGGCGGCGCTGCTGCTGGCGATGAAGGAGCGCAATTTCGCGGTCGCGGTGACGCTGGCCAAGACCGAGGTGCTGCAGGTCGCGCTGTTCGCGCTGGTGTTTCTGCATGAGCTGCCGACGGCGCTGGGCTTGCTCGCGATGGTGCTGGCCACGCTCGGCGTGGTCGTGCTGTCGCTGCCGGCCCGCGGCCAGTGGCGCTCGCTGTCGGCCTGGCTGAGCCGCCCGGCGCTCTACGGCCTGGCCGCCGGGGCCGGTTTCGCGCTCGCGACCGTGTGTTTCCGGGGTGGGGCGCTGGCGCTGAATGCCGATTCGCCCTGGGTATCGAGCGCCTGGGGCGTGCTGCTGGCGCAGGGACTGCAATCGGTGGCCATGGGGGCCTGGGTCTCGCGCTGCACGCCGCAGGGACTCGCGCCGCTCTGGCGCGCCTGGCGCGTCTCCTTGCTCACGGGTGCCATGGGCGCGGCCGCCTCGATCGCCTGGTTCACCGGCTATGCCTTGCAGAGCGTGGGCAATGTGCGCACGCTGGGCATGGTCGAGGTGGTGTTCAGCTATGTGATCTCGCGCCGCGTCTTCAGCGAGCAGATCCGCTGGCAGGAAAAGACCGGCATGGCGATGATGGTGGCCGGGCTGGTGCTGATCTGCCTGCGCTAGAACGGCGCCGCACTCTCGAAGCCCAGCCGCTCGCCCGTGACCGGATGCGGCAGCTCGATCGCGCAGGCGTGCAGCAGCAGGCGCGGCGCGGCGTCCAGTGTCGCGTCGTCGGCGTAGAGCTCGTCGCCCAGGATCGGATGCCCGATTGCCTGCAGATGCAGTCGCAGCTGGTGCGAGCGGCCGGTAATGGGTTCGAGCTCGAGCCGGCTGACCAGCTGGCCGTCAGCCCCTTCGGCACTCGACAGCAGGCGCCAGCGCGTGTGGCTGGGCTTGCCGGTCTCAAGGCAGACCTTGCTCTTCGGGCGGTTCGGCCAGTCGGTGATCAGCGGCAGCTGGATATCGCTCCAGCCCTGCGCGTCGGCCTGCGAGCCGTCGGGCCGGCCCGCGACCAGGGCCTGGTAGCGCTTGTGGACCCAGCGCTTGGCGAAGGCGCTGCTGAGCGCGGACTGGGCTGGCGCGCCGCGCGCCATCACGATCAGGCCCGAGGTGCCCATGTCGAGCCGGTGCACGATCAGCGCGTCGGCAAACCGGGCCTGCGTGCGCGCGCTCAGGCAGTCGGCGTTTTCAGGGCCGCGCCCGGGCACCGAGAGCAGGCCGGCCGGCTTGTCGAGCACCAGCAGCGCTGAGTCCGCATGCAGCACGCTCAGGCCTTCGGGCACCGCGATGGGTCGCGGCGGTCGTGGCTTAGGCGCTATCGGGACTGCACCCAGTGCAGGGGCTGCGCTCTGCATGGCTGCGGCCAGGCTCACAGTTCCGCGCCCTCGACCATGAAGCGCAGCCGGCGCTGGCCCTGCCACTCGTCGGCGTCGAGCCGGTAGGCCAGGCGCACCCGCGCCGGCAGCGGATCGGCATGGCCGAACCAGATGCCGTCGACCGGCTCGCCGGCATGGCGCAGCTTGAGCTGCAGGTGCTTGCCGCCGACCAGGCGCTGCGAGACGACATCGACCTCCTCGCAGAACAGCGGCGGCGCGAAGCCCTGGCCCCAGACCTCCTGCTGCAGGAGGTCGATCATCTCGACCCGGCGGTATTGCGGGTCGAGCGGGCCGTCGGCCTCGAGCTGGCGCTGCAGCGTGGGCAGGTCCAGCCATTCGGCCGCGATGCGCTGCAGCTCCTGGTCGAAGCGGTCGAAATCCTCCTCGGCGATGGTGCAGCCGGCCGCGGCCGAATGCCCGCCGAAACGCAGCAGCAAGCCCGGATGGCGCTTGGCGATCAGGTCGAGCGCGTCGCGCAGGTGAAAGCCCGGGATCGAGCGGCCCGAGCCCTTGAGCTCATGCTCCTTGCCCGAGGCCTGGCTGGAAGCGAAGACGAAGGTCGGCCGGTGCAGTTTGTCCTTGAGCCGGGCGGCGACGATGCCGACCACGCCCTCGTGGAAGTCGGGGTCGTAGAGGCAGAGCGCAGGCGGCGGCTGCTCGGACTCGTCCCACAGCGCCTCGGCCAGCTGCAGCGCCTGCTCGCGCATCTCGCCCTCGAGCGCCTTGCGCTCGCGGTTGATCGCGTCGAGCTGTTGCGCCAGCTCGGCGGCGCGCGCCGGGTCGTCGGTGGTCAGGCAGGCAATGCCCAGCGTCATGTCGGCCAGCCGGCCGGCCGCGTTCAGGCGCGGGCCGATCGCATAACCCAGGTCCAGGCTGTTGGCCGTTGTGGTGCGCCGGTTGGCGACCTGGAACAGCGCCGACAGTCCGGCTGGCAGCGCGCCGGCGCGGATGCGTTTCAGGCCCTGGGCCACCAGGCGCCGGTTGTGCGCATCGAGCTTGACCACGTCGGCGACCGTGCCGAGCGCGACCAGCGGCAGCAGGCTGTCGATGCGCGGCTGGGTCTTCAGGTCGAAGGCGCCGCGCGCGCGCAGTTCGGCGCGCAAGGCCAGCAGCACGTAGAACATGACGCCGACGCCGGCGATTGATTTGCTGATGAAGCCGCAGCCGGGCTGGCTCGGGTTGACGATCACGCAGTCCTGCGGCAGCTGCACCTGGCCGTCGAGCACGGCCGGCAGGTGGTGGTCGGTGATCAGCACCTGCAGCCCGAGTGCCCGCGCGTGCGCCACGCCGTCGACGCTGGCGATGCCGTTGTCGACCGTGACCAGCACATCGGCGCCGCGCGCCTTGACCCGCGCCGCGATCGAGGGCGTCAGGCCGTAGCCGTCGGCGACCCGGTCGGGCACCAGGTAGTCGACCGCATTCCAGCCCAGCGGGGCGCCGAGCAGGCTCAGGCCGCGCAGCGCGGTGGCGCAGGCGGTGGCGCCATCGCAGTCGTAGTCGGCGACGATGCAGACCCGCTGGCCGGCTGCCATCGCGTCGGCCAGCAGCTGCGCCGCTGCGCGCGCGCCCAGCATCTGCTCGGGTGGCTGCAGCAGGTTCAAGCCGTCGTCGAGTTCGCCGATGTCCTGTACGCCGCGGGCCGCGAACAGGCGGGCCAGCAGCGGATGCACGCCTTCCTGTTCGAGCGCCCAGGCGGCGCGCGGTGGCACTTCGCGGTTGATGATCTTCATAGCTGGCTCAGGAGTTGCGCCAGGTCGAGCGGACGCTGGCGCTGGAAAAGACCGCGCAGGCGCGACAGCGCGCCTGGCTTGGCGGGCAGGCCGCTGGCCCAGCTGATCGCGCTGCGCTCGCCGCACAGGGTCAGGCGCACTGCGGCGCCGCCCTCGGCGGCTTCGAGCAAGGGGGCGATCTCGTCTTGCTCGAGCTGCTGCCAGGCGGCGGCCCAGGCCGCCCAGTCGCCGCGCAGCGCCGGCGCGCGCAGGCCTGCGGCGACCCGGGGCGCCGGCAGCGCCTGGCCGTCCCAGGCTCCGGTGCCGCTGATCCAGAAGCCGTTGATGCTGGCCAGGCCGCGCGCCGCGCGCCGGTCGTTGAGCGGGTGGGTGTAGAACAGCATCTGGGCCTCGTTCTGCAGCCGCAGCAGCGCGCGTGCCTGTGGCAGCTGCCCGCCGTTGGGCAGCCAGGCGTCGAGCTGCCGGTGTGCGACCCGGTCCAGGCTGGCCCAGGGCAGGTCGGCGAAGGCTGGGCCGACCGCGCGCCAGCGCGTGGCCGACTCGAAATGCAGCACGATGCCGTCTTCCTCGACCCAGGGCCGCAGCGCCTCGAACAGCTCGCGCGATTCGGCCTCGGACAGCTCCAGGCCCTCGGGCGGTTGCAGCGTGACCTGGTCCATGCTGGCCTGCCAGTGACAGGGCGTGAACCAGGCGCAGGCCTGCTGCCGCTCGCCGGCCTGCCAGGCAGCCCAGGGTATGGCGCCGTCGGTCGTGGGCAGGCCCAGCGCGCGCGCCAGCACCCGCTCGTGCGGCGGGCTCAGCGAATACTCGTCGCCGGCATCGGTTTCCTGCTGTGCCAGCCTGGCCAGCAGGCGGGCGAGGCGGGGCAGGGCGGGCAGCTGGCTGTCCTGCCCCGTCAGCGGGGCAATGGTGGCGGCGTAGGGAACGATCAGATGTTGCAAGGTCGGCGCCATGGCGGGTGTTTAACCCCTTATTGTCGGGGATGCCACAATCTCGGGTCGGCAATCTGGAGATCCATGCAAATCCCCTACGAATTCCTGCTCGGCTGGCGCTACACGCGCGCCGGCCGCGCCACGCGGCGCAACGGTTTCATTTCCTTCATCAGCGGCGTCTCGATGCTGGGCATCGCGCTCGGCGTGGCGGCGCTGATCGTCGTGCTCAGCGTCATGAACGGCTTCCAGCAGGAGGTGCGCGACCGCATGCTCGGCGTGCTGTCCCATGTCGAGGTCTTCACGCCCGATGGCGGCGCGCTGTCCGACCTGCCGACCACGCTGCGTGAGCTGCGGGCTCACCCCGAGGTGGTCGGCGCCGCGCCCTTCATCGCGGCCCAGGGCCTGCTCGCGCGTGGCGAGGACATGAAGGGCGTGCTGCTGCGCGGCATCGATCCGGCGCAGGAGCCTGCCGTCACCAGCCTGGCCGGCGAGCTGGCCAAGACCGTGCTGCCGCAGCTGCAGCCGGGGGCGTTCGGCATCGTGCTGGGCGGCGCGCTGGCGCAGAGCCTGGGCCTGCGCGTCGGCGATGCGGTCACGCTGGTCGCGCCCAGCGGCCAGGTCACGCCGGCCGGCGTGGTGCCGCGGCTCAAGCAGATGAATGTGGTCGGCATCTTCGATTCGGGCCATTACGAGTACGACTCGACGCTGGCCTTCATTCACATCGACGACGCGGCGCGCATCTTCCGGCTCGAGGGGCCGACTGGCGTGCGGCTCAAGCTGAAAGACCTGCATCGCGCGCGCGAGGTCACGCAGCAGCTGGCCGCCATGGTCAGCGGCGACCTGCTGCTGCGCGACTGGACGCGGCAGAACCGGACCTGGTTTGCCGCCGTCCAGCTCGAGAAGCGCATGATGTTCATCATCCTGACGCTGATCGTCGCGGTCGCGGCCTTCAACCTGGTCTCGACCCTGGTCATGACCGTGACCGACAAGCGCGCCGACATCGCGATCCTGCGCACGCTGGGCGCGAGCCCGCGCAGCATCATGGCCATCTTCGTGGTCCAGGGCGCGCTGGTCGGCGTGATCGGCACGCTGGCCGGCCTGCTGCTCGGACTCGGGATCGCGTTCAACATCGACACCCTGGTGCCGGCGCTCGAGTCGCTGCTGGGCACCCATTTCCTGCCGCAGGACATCTACCTGATCAGCCGCATGCCGAGCGAGCCCCAGCAGGGCGACATCGTTCCGATCGCGCTGATTTCCCTGCTGCTGGCCTTCGCGGCCACGCTCTACCCGAGCTGGCATGCCAGCCGCGTCAATCCGGCCGAGGCGCTGCGCTATGAGTGAACCCCACATCGTCCTGAGCGCGCGCGGCCTGAGCAAGCGCTTCCACGAAGGCCGGCTCGACGTGACCGTGCTGCAGGGTGTCGATCTCGACATCCGGGCCGGCGAGACGCTGGCCATCGTCGGCAGCTCTGGCTCGGGCAAGAGCACGCTGCTGCACCTGCTCGGCGGGCTCGATGCGCCCAGCGCCGGCCAGGTCCTGCTGCAGGGCCAGAATCTGGCCAGCCTGAGCCCGGCCTTGCAGGGCGAGTCGCGCAACCGCTATCTGGGTTTCGTCTACCAGTTTCACCATCTGCTGCCCGAGTTCAGCGCGCAGGACAATGTGGCGATGCCGCTCTGGATTCGCCGCCTGCCGCGCGAGGCCGCCGCCGCCGAGGCCGCGCATTGGCTGGATCGGGTCGGCTTGAGCCAGCGCCTGCTGCACCGCCCGGCCGAGCTCTCGGGTGGCGAGCGCCAGCGGGTGGCGATCGCGCGCGCGCTCGTGACGCGGCCGGCCTGCGTGCTGGCCGACGAGCCGACCGGCAACCTGGACCGCGCCACGGCCAACGGCGTGTTCGAGCTGATGCTCGAGCTCGCACGCGAGCAGGGCACGGCCTTCGTGCTGGTGACCCATGATGTCGAGCTGGCCCGACGCTGCGACCGCGTGCTGCACCTGCGCGCGGGCCTGTTGTCGGCTGGCGATTGACGGTGGCTTTTTCAGGTCGGCTGCCGTCGCTGGACTGTAGCTGCCATGCGATCCGGATCGACTCCATGTCCGATGTTCGCCCTTGGTTAATCGGCGGCTAACTTGAAAACGCCGGTCCGAAGGCGCACAATCGCTCGGCAAGAAGTCACACGCTTTTTCCCCTAATCACCATAAACCCCAATACCACCATGATCAAATCGAACCGCCGCGTTTTCCTGATGCAAGTTGCAACCGCTTCGGGCGCCCTCGCGCTCGCCGGTACGGCTCAGGCACAAGCCATGGTCGTCGAAACCGATGCCCAGGCTGCGGCTCTGGGTTACAAGGCTGACGCCACCAAGGTCGACAAGACCAAGTTCCCCAAGTACGCGGCTGGTCAGAGCTGTGCCAGCTGCACCCTGTACCAGGGCAAGGCCGGTGCCGCTTCGGGTGTCTGCCCGATCTTCGCCGGCAAGCAAGTCTCCGCCAAGGGCTGGTGCAACTCCTACGTCAAGAAGGCCTGAGCCTTTTCCTGACGCGAAAAAAAGCCTGCCGGCTGGCAGGCTTTTTTTCGCCTGTTGCCGCTGCAGCGGGACAAGAAAATGCCCCGGCCTGCTTGACAGACCGGGGCTGCAATCAAGACTGCTCTTGAAGGGCTTAGCTGCAGCTCACGCTGCCGCAACCGCTCATGGTGGCGGGCTTGACCAGCGACGGGTCTGCCAGCGTCTCGGTGCGCGAGTCGAATCCGACGTTCTTCATGTGCTGGACCAGACCCGCATCCATGGTCGAGGCGTGCATCGGCAGCCATTCCGCCAGCGCGGCGGCCATGCGGTCGATGATCTCCTCGTCGCCTTGCAGGAAATGTGTCTCGACCTGACGCATGGTGTCGAGGATCGTTTCGTGGTGGCTGGCGTGACAGTTGTCGGCATTGAAGCCGGTGGCGATCATCCAGCGCTCTTCCTGCGCGAAATGTTCGACCGTGTGCTGGACCAGCGCGCGGTAGCACTCGAGCTGTTCGGCATGCGGCAGGGCGCGCAGGCGGGCGACCTGCTCGACCATTTCCTCATGCGTCCGATCCATGCGCGCATCGCCCAGCTCGAGCTCGGGCGACCAGTGCAGGTCGGGTACTACCGGGAATTCGTCAGGGCGGGAGGCTTGGGCGTTTTCCATGATGCAGGATGACTCGGGGCAGTTGAAGTTATGCAGGTCTGGCGCCGACCCCGGCAGCAAGCCGGGGTCAGCGCTGGCTGATCAGGCCTCGAAGGGCAGCTTCAGCTCGCTCAGGTCGCGGCGGGTTTCGACCAGCACCAGCGGGCCTTCGTCGGCCAGCACCACCGGCTTGGGTTCGCGCGGCACGCGGACCGGCTGGGGTTCGGCGGCGATCGCCGCCTGCACCTGAGCCACCTTGTCGGCATCGGACTGGACCCATTCCAGGCCGACTTGCTGGGCCAGCGTCGACAGCTCATCGATGGCCAGGCGGTAGGCCTGGGCCGAGGCTGCTGCCGCAGCCGGTTCTGCCGGAGCAGCAGGAGTCACCGCCACCGCCGGGGCTGCTGCCACAGCCACGACCGGAGCGGCAGCCGGGGCCTGGACCGGAGCCGGAGCCACTTCGGGCGCGGCTTCGACTGCTGCCGGCTGGCTGGTCTCGACCGGCTGGACTTCAGTCAAGGCGACGGCAGGTTGCTGCGTGGCAGCCTGCTCGACCGGAGCTTCGACCTCGGTCACTGCGCTGGTAGCGGCGGCCTTGAAGTAGGAGCGCGGTGCGGCGGCGTCGCCGGTTTCAGCGACTACCGGTTCGGCGGCCTGGGCATCGGCTTCCTCAGCCGATGCGGTGCCTTCGCCACGCGAGCGGCGGTCACGGCCGTAGCGGTCGCGGCTGCGACGCTCGCGCGGAGCGCGCGGCTCGGCCTGTGCGGCATCGGTCTTGCCCGATTCGTCGACGGCTTCGGTGTTTTCCGCCACCGGGGTCTCGGCGGCTTGACCGGCTTCGGCTTCAGCCGCGGGCGCGTTGCGGCGACCTTCGTTGCGCGGACCGCGACGACGGCCTTCGCCGCGTTCGCGGCGGCCTTCGGTCGGGACGCTGCCCTCAGCGGTCTCGGTTGCGGCAGCACCGTTCTCGAGGTTCACTGCCACGGCTTCCGTGGCGGCGATCTCAGGACGGGATTCGGGACGGGCGTCACGGCGACCTTCGCGGCGGGGTTCGCCGCGGCCTTCGCGACCTTCACGACCCTCGCGGGGCTCGGCAGTCCGGCCTTCGCCACGGGTGCGCTCGTTGCGGCGGCCTTCGACGCTGCGTTCGCCCTGGCCCTGGGCCGGACGTTCGCCGTTGCGGTTCTCGAGCGGACGCTCGCTGCGTTCGCCACGCTCGCCGCGGCCATTGCCGTTGCGATTGCCGCGCTCACCGCGGTTGCCACGGTTCTCGCTGCGGGCTTCGCGCGCTGCAGGCGCAGCAGCGGCCGGGCTCGGGCTCGGGCTGGCAGCCACCGTAGTGACCACCGGAGCCATAGCCGGCGCGACGCCGAACAGGCGCTTGAGCCAGGCCATGAAGCCGGTCTCGGGTGCCGGCGCCGCACGCACCGGAGCGGGGGCAGCCACCACCGGCGCCTTCACCGGCGCTGCGGCTTCGGGCTTCGGGGTCGAGACCGGGGCCGGCGCATCGGGCAGCACGCCCTTGATCAGCGGCTCCTGCTTGTTCGAGCGTTCCTGGCTGCGGCGCGTGAAGGTCGTCACATCCTCGACTTCCTCGGCCATCTTGTAGCTCGCGTCCAGCTGCTCCAGGCGCGGGTCGTCATGCTTGAGGCGCTCGAGCTTGTAATGCGGCGTGTCGAGCGACTTGTTCGGCACCAGCAGCACGCTGATGCGCTGCTTGAGCTCGATCTTGGTGATCTCGGTGCGCTTCTCGTTGAGCAGGAAGCTCGCGACCTCGACCGGCACCTGGACCAGCACGGCGGCCGTGCTCTCCTTGAGCGACTCCTCCTGGATGATGCGCAGGATCTGCAGCGCCGAGCTTTCGGTGTCGCGGATATGGCCGGAGCCGCCGCAGCGCGGGCAGGGAATCGAGGCACCTTCGTTCAGGGCCGGGCGCAGGCGCTGGCGGCTCATCTCGAGCAGGCCGAACTTGCTGATCGAGCCGAACTGCACGCGGGCGCGGTCCTGGCGCAGCGCGTCGCGCAGCCGGTTCTCGACCTCGCGTCGGTTGCGCGACTCTTCCATGTCGATGAAGTCGATCACGATCAGGCCGCCGAGGTCGCGCAGGCGGGCCTGGCGCGCCACTTCGTCGGCAGCTTCCAGGTTGGTGCGGGTCGCGGTTTCCTCGATGTCGCCGCCCTTGATCGAGCGCGCCGAGTTGACGTCGACCGCGACCAGTGCCTCGGTCTGGTCGATCACGATCGCGCCGCCGCTGGGCAGCGTCACGGTACGGCTGTAGGCGGTCTCGATCTGGTGCTCGATCTGGAAGCGCGAGAACAGCGGCGCGTCATCGCGGTAGCGCTTGACGCGGTGCTCCTGCTCCGGCATCACATGCGCCATGAACTGGTGCGCCTGCTCGAAGATGTCGTCGGTGTCGATCAGGATCTCGCCGATGTCGTTGTTGAAGTAGTCGCGGATCGCGCGGATCACCAGGCTCGATTCCTGATAGATCAGGAAGGCGCCCTTGCCGGACTTGGCAGCGCCGTCGATCGCGTTCCACAATTTGAGCAGGTAGTTGAGGTCCCACTGCAGCTCACCGGCCTCGCGGCCGATGCCGGCGGTGCGCGCGATGATGCTCATGCCGTTCGGGTAGTCGAGCTGCTCGAGCGCGGCCTTGAGCTCGGCGCGGTCCTCGCCCTCGATGCGCCGGCTGACGCCGCCGCCGCGCGGGTTGTTCGGCATCAGCACCACATAGCGGCCGGCCAGACTCACGAAGGTGGTCAGCGCTGCGCCCTTGTTGCCGCGCTCTTCCTTCTCGACCTGGACCAGCAGTTCCTGGCCTTCCCGGATCACGTCCTGGATGCGCGCCTGCGAGGGCGAGGCGCTGCCCTGGAAATACTGGCGCGAGATTTCCTTGAACGGCAGGAAGCCGTGGCGGTCCTCGCCGTAGTCGACGAAACAGGCCTCGAGCGAAGGCTCGACGCGGGTGACGACGGCCTTGTAGATATTGCCCTTGCGCTGCTCGCGCCCTTCGATTTCGATCTCGTAGTCGAGCAGTTTCTGCCCGTCGACGATGGCCAGGCGGCGTTCTTCGGCCTGCGTGGCATTGATCAACATGCGCTTCATGTGTGCGTTCCTCTTGTCACTGACTAACAGCCCTGTCGGGCTCAAGCCGTGAACCGCAGCAGATGGCACGAACGAGGAGGAATTGCCGGAGAGCCAGTGCAAGGGGTGAGGAGCGGCGCCGCGATACCTGCGGCAATCCGCGCGCGCTCAACCCTGTCCGGGCATGGGCGCGTGGAGTGGCGTGATCAAAGGCGGCAGGGCGGCGTGATGCACGGCGGCTGGCCTAGAGGTCTTTGGTTTCACTTCAGTCCTCGTCCAGCTCCGGCTCTGAGGCCTGCGGGCTGGACGGTTGGGGTATTCCGTATCGGGTTCGCTGTCATCGACGGCGGTTCGCCACCGGGGCGCTGCACCGGACCGGCCAGGCCAAATCGGGCCGGGACGGGGGAGGGTGCGGCTCAGCAGTGGCTGGCAACCAATATCCGGCAAGCGGGGCGGGCAGGAGGGTCATGCCCTTCGTTGGGCCGCCTTGGCACTCTGCCTTAAACTTCGAGGCAAATCGAGCACCTACCCCACGGGTCCGGATCGGATCATTATAGTGCCCGACGCCCGCTAAATGCGTGAACTGCTCGCAGGTTTTCCTGCCTCACTTGCCACCCCTCACCACCCCCACCCAGCCATGGCATCAACGCCCCAGGTCAGACACTACACCGTAGACGCCGAGTCAGCCGGCCAGAGGCTGGACAATTTCCTGCTGCGCGAACTCAAGGGGGTGCCCAAGACCCATGTCTACCGCATCATCCGTTCCGGCGAGGTCAGGGTCAACAAGGGGCGGGCTCAGGCCGACACGCGATTGCAGGCCGATGATCTGATTCGGGTGCCGCCGATACGGCTGTCCGAAAAGATCGAGGCCAAACAGGAAAATCCCGCGCCGGCGCGCGAATTTCCCGTCCTGTTCGAGGACGCCGCTTTCATGGCCATCAACAAGCCGGCTGGCGTTGCTGTCCACGGTGGCAGTGGGGTTTCTTTCGGTGTGATTGAGCAATTGCGCCAGGCCCGCCCTGGATTGCCTTTGCTCGAACTGGTACATCGACTCGATCGTGAAACCAGCGGCATTCTGCTGGTGGCCAAGAAAAGAAGCGCGCTCAAGGCGCTGCAGGACCAGTTTCGCGAACGCGAGACCGCCAAGACCTATCTGGCCCTGGTCAAGGGAGCCTGGCCGGCCAACAAGAAAGTGATAGATCAGCCGCTGCACAAATACCTGTTGCCCGATGGCGAGCGGCGGGTTCGGGTCACCCATGCCGATGATCCGGATGGCATGCGCTCGATCACGCTGGTCAAGGTGCTGGGCCAGGTGCGACCGCCTGCCGACTGGGCGGACGGAGCGCCGCCGGTGCTGAGCCTGCTGGCGGTCACGATCAAGACCGGCCGCACGCACCAGATCCGCGTCCATCTGGCGAGTGCCGGCCATCCGATTGCTGGCGATGACAAGTATGGCGACTTCGATTTGAATCGGGCCTTGCAAAGGAATGGGCTCAGGCGCATGTTCCTGCATGCCTGGCAATTGGGCGTGACCCATCCGGTGCTGCAGTCGCCGCTGCAATTGCAGGCCGATTTGCCGCCTGAATTGAAGGGCTGGGGCAATGTGGCCGATTTCTTCGTATAATCGGCCCGTTAAATCTCCAAGATCAAGGACGTCGACATGGCAACTTATTCCGAATTGGTTTCCCAAGCCCAGGCTCTGATGGCACAGGCCGAGCAGGTGCGCAAGCATGAGCTCGCCAACGTGGTCGCCGATATCAAGGCCAAGATGAAGGAATACGGCATCACGGTTGAAGACCTCGGTGCTACCTCCTCCGGCCGCAAGGGCGCTGCTGGAAAGTCCAAGGCTCCGGCCAAATACCAGGGCCCGAATGGCGAGTTGTGGTCGGGTGGTCCGGGCCGCAAGCCCGAGTGGGTCAAGGTTGCACTGGCAGCCGGTCAGAATCTGGATCAATTCCTGATCAATTCCTGATCCTTGACGGGGGTTTTCTTCCCCGTATAAAAAGGGCGCAGAATGCGCCCTTTTCTTTTTTGAGCTCGTCATCATGCGCCCACGCCGTTTCGACCTGATCGCCTTCGACTGGGATGGCACCCTGTTCGACTCCACCCTCCTGATCACGCGCAGCATCCAGCAGGCGGTGCACGATGTCGGCGGCAGCGTGCCCAGCGATGCCCAGGCCTCCTATGTGATCGGCATGGGGCTGATGCAGGCGCTCGCCCACGCGGCGCCCGATGTGCCGCCCGAGCAGTACCCGCGCCTGGGCGAACGCTACCGCCACCATTACCTCGCGCGCCAGCATGACATCAGCCTGTTCGACGGCGTGCTGCCGCTGCTGGCCGATCTCAAGTCGCGCCACCACTGGCTGGCAGTCGCCACGGGAAAAAGCCGGCGCGGCCTCGACGAGACGCTGCGCCATGTCGAGCTGCAAGGCGTATTCGACGGCAGCCGCACCGCCGACGAGACCGCCGGCAAGCCCAGCCCGCAGATGCTGCTTGAGCTGATGCGCGAGTTCGGTGTCGAACCCGAGCGCACGCTGATGATTGGCGACACCACCCACGACCTGCAGATGGCGCTCAATGCCGGCTGCGCCAGCTTAGGCGTCAGCTATGGCGCGCATGATCCGGCCGCCTTCGAGGCCCTGCAGCCGCTGCATGTCGCGCATTCGGTGCGTGAACTGCACGACTGGTTGCTGGCCGAGGCCTGAGCCCGCGTCCGGTCCCGGCACCGAAGCGGCCCGGCACGGGCACAATCGACCCCAATCAACAGCGTTTCCCTGAGAGAACAAGATGTCGGTCCAATGGTTTCCCGGTCACATGCACGCCACCAGGAAGGCGATCCTCGAGCGCGTCAAGGAGCTCGATGTCGTGGTCGAGCTGCTCGATGCACGCCTGCCCGGCTCCAGCGCCAATCCCTTGCTGGCCCAGCTGACGGCAGGCAAGCCCACGCTCAAGGTGCTCAACAAGCAGGACCTGGCCGATCCGGTGCGCACCGCGCAATGGCTGGCGCATTACAACGCCCAGCCCGGCACCCTGGCCATCGCGCTCGACGCCAGCGAGACCTCGCCGGCCAAGGCCATCATCGCGGCCTGCCGCGAGCTCGCGCCGCTGCGCGGCGGCATGGCCAAGCCGCTGCGCGTGCTGATCGGCGGCATTCCGAACGTCGGCAAGTCGACCCTGGTCAACACCCTCAAGGGCAAGCGCGCGACCAAGACCGGTGACGAGGCCGGCGTGACCAAGGTCGAGCAGCGCATCGTGCTGGCCGACGATTTCTATCTCTACGACACCCCCGGCATGCTCTGGCCCAAGATCGTCGTGCCCGAGAGCGGCCACCACCTCGCCGCCAGCGGCGCGGTCGGGCGCAACGCCTTCGACGAGGAGCTGATCGCGCTCGAGCTGCTCAAGGTCCTGCAAGGCCCTTATGCGGCGCTGCTCGAGGCGCGCTACAAATGGGGCTGGACGCCCGAGGCGGTCGCTGCCATGAAGGACGAGGAGCTGCTGTTCGCGATCGGCAAGAAGCGTGGCGCGCTGCTGCCGGGTGGCAAGCTCAATGCACAAAAGGCGGCCGAGACCCTGCTGACCGACTTCCGCAGCGGGGTGCTGGGCCGGATCACGCTCGAAACCCCGGAGCAGTTCGCGCGCTGGCTCGCCGCCGGTCTCGAGGCCGAAGCCCGGCATGCGGCCGAGCGCGAAAAGAAGCTGGCCCAGCGTCGCGGCCAGTACCGCGGCGAGGCCTGAACCGGTTTTTCGTCATCTGGGGTAAACTACGCGGTTGGCCCCGGTGGTGAAACTGGTAGACACATCGGACTTAAAATCCGCCGCCTCTAATCGGGCGTACCGGTTCGATTCCGGTCCGGGGCACCAGGCAGCGCCGCAGCAGCGCCTGCCATGACCGCGAGCCGCCCAGTCGGCCAGCGCTTGATCTACCTGCCCGCCGACTTCGGCTGCGGCCATCCCCCCGATTCAGCCCCATTTCCGCTGGCATCCAGGCTCTACAATTCGGTCGTCAGCCGAAGGCAGGACCAGCGCACAACCGCGAGCAACACCATGACCTCATTCACCCCGCCTTTCGAGATCCACGTCCATGGTGACATCCTCCTGCGCGACGATGTGGATTACAAGACCCTGCAGGAAACGCTCAAGCCGCTGTGGAAGTACACCGGCGCCAAGAACCTGCTCGAGGCGGCGCCGAGCTTCTACGAGGACGAGCCCGGCATCCGCTTCGACGCCAAGGAGCATCTGCTGCAGCTGTGCTGGAGCGTCGAGGGCGACGAGGATTTCCGCCATGCGCTCGACGAGGTCTGCATGGGTCTGAATGAAATCGCGGCCTCCGGCGCGGCGCTCGAGGTCTCGTTCTACGACCTCGAGTTCGACGAGGAGGAGGCACCGCCCGAGACCGAGGCGCGCGACGACTTCCTGCTGCTGTTCGTCGGCCCGAATCCGGCCGCCATCATGCAGGTCCAGCGCGACCTGCTGGTGCAGGACGTGGTGCATCTGATGGAGCGCCATTTCGACGGCTCCGAACTCGGCGAGGTGGTCGGTGCGATCGACAAGCTGTTCACCGGCCGCTTCGACGACCTGATCAGCTCGATGCAGCTCGGCCGTCCGCCGCGCGGCAGCAATGGCCCTGCCGGCGGCCATGGCGGCCCGCGCAAGCCGCGCCATCTGCACTGAACCCGTAGTCGGCCCGGACGGCTCCTGGTCAGCAGTCAGGACAGCAAAAAGCCCCTGCCGGTGATCGACAGGGGCTTTTTGCCTGGGGCGCCCGCAGCGGGCGCCACCCGCCTCAGTTGGCCGAGATCGCGATGCCCTTGAACTCGCCGCTGGCGATGCGCTTTTGCCATTCGGCCGGGCCGCTGGCGTGCACGTTGGCGCCGCTCGAGTCGACCGCCACCGTCACCGGCATGTCCTTGACGTCGAACTCGTAGATCGCTTCCATGCCGAGGTCGGCGAAGCCCACCACCTTGGCCGACTTGATCGCCTTGGCCACCAGGTAGGCGGCGCCGCCGACGGCCATCAGGTAGGCGCTCTGGTTGTCCTTGATCGCTTCGATCGCGACCGGGCCGCGCTCGGACTTGCCGATCATCGAGATCAGGCCGGTCTTCTCGAGCATCATGCGGGTGAACTTGTCCATCCGGGTGCCGGTGGTCGGGCCGGCCGGGCCGACGACCTCGTCACGCACCGGATCGACCGGGCCGACGTAGTAGATCACGCGGTTGGTGAAGTCGACCGGCAGCGGCTCGCCCTTGGCCAGCATGTCGGCGATGCGCTTGTGCGCGGCGTCACGGCCGGTCAGCATCTTGCCGTTGAGCAGCAGCTTCTGGCCGACCTTCCAGCCCGCGACTTCTTCCTTGGTCAGGCTGTCGAGGTTGACGCGGGTGGCCGACTGGGTGTCGGGCGTCCAGGTCACGGCCGGCCAGTCTTCCAGCTTGGGCGGCTCGATCTTGGCCGGGCCGGAGCCGTCGAGGTGGAAATGGCAGTGGCGGGTCGCGGCGCAGTTGGGCACGATCGCGACCGGCAGGTTGGCGGCGTGGCAGGGGTAGTCCAGCACCTTGACGTCGAGCACCGTGGTCAGGCCGCCCAGGCCCTGCGCACCGATGCCCAGCGCGTTGACCTTCTCGTACAGCTCCAGGCGCAGCTGCTCGGGGCGGGTCAGCGTGGCGCCGCCCTTGGCCTTGGCGATCAGCTCGTGGATGTCGACCGGAGCCATGATCGACTCCTTGGCCAGCAGCATCGCCTTCTCGGGCGTGCCGCCGATGCCGATGCCCAGGATGCCCGGCGGGCACCAGCCCGCGCCCATGGTCGGCACGGTCTTGAGTATCCAGTCGACCAGGTCGTCGGACGGGTTCAGCATCGCGAACTTGGCCTTGGCTTCCGAGCCGCCGCCCTTGGCCGCGCAGATCACCTCGACCTGGTCGCCCGGGACGATCTCGAAATGCACCACGGCCGGGGTGTTGTCCTTGGTGTTGCGGCGGGCACCGGCCGGGTCGGCCAGCACCGAGGCGCGCAGCGGGTTGTCGGGGTTGGCGTAGGCGCGGCGCACGCCTTCGTCGATCATCTGCTGGATGCCCATGGTCGCGTCGGGCCAGCTGACGTTCATGCCGACCTTGATGAAGACCATGCCGATGCCGGTGTCCTGGCAGATCGGGCGGTGGCCCTCGGCCGACATGCGGCTGTTGGTCAGGATCTGGGCGATCGCGTCCTTGGCGGCCGGGCTTTGTTCGCGCTCGTAGGCTTCACCCAGTGCCTTGATGTAGTCCAGCGGGTGATAGAAGCTGATGTACTGGAAGGCGTCCGCGATGGACTGGATCAGGTCTTCCTGTTTGATGGCGGTCATGGCAGGTCTTTCAGGGGGTCAAAAAAGGGTCGGCTTCAGTGCTTCTCGGCGGCGGACAGGTTCAGCAGGCGGTCGGTAAAGGCGATCGCCATCGCGCTGAGCAGGAACACGGCGTGGATGATGGTCTGCCACATCAGCACCTTCTCGTCGTAGTTGGCGGCGTTGATGAAGGTCTTGAGCAGGTGGATCGACGAGATGCCGATGATGGCGGTGGCCAGCTTGACCTTGAGCACCGAGGCATTGACATGGCTGAGCCACTCGGGCTGGTCGGGGTGGCTCTCGAGTCCCATCCGGCTGACGAAGGTCTCGTAGCCGCCCACGATCACCATGATCAGCAGGTTCGAGATCATCACGACGTCGATCAGCGCGAGCACCACCAGCATGATGATGGTCTCGTTGAGCGCGGTCACTTCCGAGCCGGTCTTGTAGCCCATGCTCGTGACCAGCGCGTTGAGCGCATTCTGGTTGCCGAAGGCGGCCTCGATCAGGTGGATCAGCTCGACCCAGAAATGGTAGACATAGATGCCCTGGGCGGCAATCAGGCCGAGGTAGAGCGGCAACTGCAGCCAACGACTGGCAAAGATCAGTTGCGACAAGGGGCCTATCGGCTGGGTGGGGTCGGTCTTGATGGAGCTCATTGCGTGGGTTGGGGTTGGCGCGTCAATTGTAGGGGGCGCGTGCGGCCTTGCCCGGCTGACGGTGTAAGAGCCTCGTCAGAGAGGCCGCGCACATTCATGTCGATAGCCATCATCGAGCAATTACAGAGGAGACCTCATGACAACACCTTCGTCAGCCATCCAGTCCACCCTGGTCGAGAACCGCGTCTTCGAGCCCAGCGCAGCCACCGTCGCGGCTGCCCGCGTCCCGGGCATGGATGCCTATCACGCACTGTGCGCCGAGGCCGAGCAGGACTTCGAGGGCTTCTGGGCCAAGCGTGCCCGCGAGCACCTGAGCTGGCACAAGCCGTTCACCCAGACGCTCGACAGCTCGAACGCGCCGTTCTACCAGTGGTTTGCTGATGGCGAGCTCAACGCCTCCTTCAACTGCCTGGACCGCCACATCGGCACCCCGGTCGAGAACAAGACCGCCATCATCTTCGAGGCCGACGGCGGCGAAGTCACCCATGTGAGCTACAAGGAACTGCTGGCCAAGGTGTCGCAGTTTGCCAACGTGCTCAAGTCCAAGGGCGTCCAGAAGGGCGACCGGGTCGTGATCTACATGCCGATGACGGTCGAGGGCGTGATCGCGATGCAGGCCTGCGCCCGCATCGGCGCGACCCACAGCGTGGTGTTCGGCGGCTTCTCGGCCAAGGCGCTGGAAGAGCGCATCAACGACGCCGGCGCCGTGGCCGTGATCACCGCCAACTACCAGATGCGCGGCGGCAAGGAGCTGCCGCTCAAGGCCATCGTCGACGAGGCCATCACCCAGGGCGACTGCAAGACCATCCGCAACGTGATCGTGTTCCAGCGCACGCCGACGGCGGTCAACATGGTCGCCGGCCGCGACAGCTTCATGCACGAGGAAATGGCGGCCCAGTCCGACGTTTGCCCCGCCGAGATGGTCGGCGCCGAGCACCCGCTGTTCGTGCTCTACACCTCGGGTTCGACCGGCAAGCCCAAGGGCGTGCAGCACAGCACCGGTGGCTATCTGCTGTGGGCCAAGATGACCATGGACTGGACCTTCGACCTGCAGGACAGCGATGTCTTCTGGTGTACCGCCGACATCGGCTGGATCACCGGCCACAGCTACGTCGCCTACGGCCCGCTGGCCGCCGGCGCGACCCAGATCATCTTCGAAGGCGTGCCGACCTATCCGAACGCCGGCCGTTTCTGGCAGATGATCGAGAAGCACAAGTGCACGATCTTCTACACCGCGCCGACCGCGATCCGCTCGCTGATCAAGGCCTGCGACAGCGACGAGAAGCTGCAGCCGAAGAACTGGGACCTGTCGAGCCTGCGCATCCTGGGTTCGGTCGGCGAGCCGATCAACCCCGAAGCCTGGATGTGGTACTACAAGCACATCGGCGGCGAGCGCTGCCCGATCGTCGACACCTTCTGGCAGACCGAGACCGGTGGCCACATGATCACCCCGCTGCCGGGCGCGACGCCGCTGGTGCCGGGCTCCTGCACCCTGCCGCTGCCGGGCATCACGACCGCCATCGTCGACGAGATGGGCAACGACGTGCCCAATGGCTCGGGCGGCATCCTGGTGGTCAAGAAGCCCTGGCCTTCGATGATCCGCACCATCTGGGGCGACCCCGAGCGCTTCAAGAAGAGCTACTTCCCCGAGGAGCTCAAGGGCTACTACCTGGCCGGTGACGGCGCGGTGCGCAGCGAGGACCGCGGCTACTTCCGCATCACGGGCCGCATCGACGACGTGCTCAACGTCTCGGGTCACCGCATGGGCACGATGGAGATCGAGTCCGCGCTGGTCGCCAAGACCGACCTGGTGGCAGAGGCCGCCGTGGTCGGTCGTCCGGACGACCTGACCGGCGAGGCCATCGTCGCCTTCGTCGTGCTCAAGGGCCAGGTGCCGACCGGCGAAGACGCCAAGAAGCTGGCTAACGAGCTGCGCAACTGGGTCGCCAAGGAGATCGGTCCGATCGCCAAGCCGAAGGAAATCCGCTTCGGCGAGAACCTGCCCAAGACCCGTTCGGGCAAGATCATGCGCCGCCTGCTGCGCTCGCTGGCCAAGGGCGAGGCCGTGACCCAGGACACCTCGACGCTCGAGAACCCGCATATCCTCGACCAGCTGTCCCAGTCCAACTGAGTCCGCCCTTGACTCAGCCAGCAGCCCGCCCCTCGGCGGGCTGTTTTTTTTGGCGCGGCGGGGCTACCATGCAAGACCATGACAAGCCGCGTTCGCGGCAGGGAGTTTGCGATGTATCTGTTGCTGCTGGGGCTGGCGCTGGCGCTGCTCAAGTACCTGCAAATCGAGCCGGTCGCGGCCTGGGACTGGTGGTGGGTGCTGTCGCCCTTCGGGGCTGCCGTGCTCTGGTGGTGGTGGGCCGACCACTTCGGCTACACCAAGCGCCAGGCCAGCGTGAAGATGGACGAGCGCAAGCGCCGGCGCCTGGCTGAAGGCCGTCGGCGTCTGGGCCTGCCGCCGCTGGATCGGCGCTGATGCGGGCTGCGCGCGGCCCAGGCCGGACCGGGCCTGTCGCGCTGGCACAATGGACCCATGTTGATCCATCCGCAAATCGATCCGGTGGCCCTGCGCCTGGGGCCCTTGTCCGTCCACTGGTATGGACTGACCTATCTGGCGGCCTTCCTGATGTTCGTCTGGCTGGGCCGGCGGCGTCTGCGTCATCCGTCCTTCGCGCCGATCGAGGGGCGGGGCGCCTGGAGCGCGCGCGATGTCGAGGACATCCTGTTCCTCGGTGTGCTGGGCGTCGTGCTCGGCGGCCGGATCGGCTATGTGCTGTTCTACAAGCCGCTCGAGTACCTGGCGCATCCGCTCAAGGTGTTCGCGGTCTGGGAGGGCGGCATGAGCTTTCACGGCGGCATGCTCGGCGTGCTGCTGGCGATGGTCTGGTTCGCGCATTCGCGCCACAAGCCCTGGCTCCAGGTGATGGACTTCATCGCGCCCTGCGTGCCGACCGGACTCGCGGCCGGACGCATCGGCAACTTCATCAATGGCGAGCTCTGGGGCCGGGTGGCCGATCCCGCGCTGCCCTGGGCCATGCTGTTTCGCGGCGCTGGCGACCTGCCGCGTCACCCCTCGCAGCTCTACCAGTTCGCGCTCGAGGGCCTGCTGCTGTTCGTCCTGCTCTGGCTCTACGCGCGTCGGCCACGGCGTCGCGGCGAGGTCTCGGCCGCCTTCCTGGTCGGCTATGGCCTGATGCGCTTCATTGCCGAATATTTCCGCGAGCCCGATGCCCACCTCGGCCTGCTGCAGATGGGCCTGAGCATGGGCCAGTGGCTGTCGCTGCCGATGATCCTGGCTGGCTTGCTGCTCTGGCTGTGGGCGCGGCGCCAGCCTTCGGCCTGATTGGCTTGATCCGTCGGCACATGACCGGGCCAGCCATGCCCGGTCCGGCTTGGCCCGGTCTTTAGCGCAGCACCAGCACCGGAATATGGGAGTGGGTCAGCACCTGCTGCGTCTCGCTGCCCAGCAGCAGGCGCTTGATGCCCTTGCGCCCGTGCGAGGCCATCACGATCAGGTCGCATTTGTTGCGCTTGGCCGCAGTGATGATGGCTTCTGACACCAGGTCGGACTTGGCCGTCATGGCCTTGACCTTGATCTGGCGCTTCTGGCCTTCGGACTTGATCGCATTGACCACCAGCAAGGCCTCGTCCTGCCACTGCTGTTCGATGCGCTTGATTTCCTCGGCATCGACGCCGACGCCGCCCTCGAAATAGGTCTGCGGGTAGAGCGGCACCACCTTGAGTGCGACCACCTCGGCGCCCGTGAGGTCGGCCAGGTTCAGGGCGTGCTCAACGGCGGCCTCGGACAGTTTGGAGCCATCGGTGGCGACCAATATGCGCTTGTACATGAAACCCCCTATTGCGTGAGTGATGGTGAACTGGCTGCAGTTTATGCCCGCCGACCGCCTGCTGCGCACAGACAGGCTTGATCCAGGTCAGGCTGCGTCAGAATACCCTGAGATAATGCGCGACTATGGCAGATATCCAGGCTTTTGGCAGCAATCCAGCGCCCGTCGAGGGCGTGGGTGGCTGGCTGTTGGGCCAGCATCGGGGGCCGCTGACGGTCACCGATGATTTCAGCGTGCTCGACGATCCGGTCGAGCAGCAGGATTTCACCCAGGACTGCGAGGTCCAGGGGCGGGCGGCCTATGAATCGGTGCTGCTGGTGCAGGGCATGTACTGCGCGGCCTGCTCCGATGCGGTCGAGTCGGCGATAGCTGGCAAACCCGGGGTGCTGTCGGCCCAGGTGCACGCGGCCACGCGGCGCCTGATCGTGCGCTGGGACCCGGCGCTGGTCCGGATCTCGGAACTAGCGCGCGCGGTCGGCGCGGCCGGCTACCGTCTGCTGCCGCTGCAGCAGGCGCTCAGTGTCAGCGAGCGCCAGGCCGAGACGCGCAAGGCGCTCTGGCGCCTGTTCGTCGCGGGCTTTTGCATGATGCAGGTCATGATGTACACGACGCCGATGTATGTCACCCAGCCCGGCGAGATCGCGCCCGATCTGCTGCATCTGCTGCGCTGGGCCTGCTGGATCCTGAGCGTGCCGGTGCTGCTGTTTGCCAGCGGCCCCTTCTTTGGCAATGCCTGGCGCGACCTCAGGCGTGGCCGCGTCGGCATGGATACCCCGGTCTCGATCGGCATCCTCGTGACCTTCATCGCCAGCAGCGGCGCCACCTTCGACCCGACCGGTCCCTGGGGCAGCGAGATCTGGTACGACTCGCTGACCATGTTCGTCTTCTTCCTGCTCGGCGGGCGCTACCTCGAGCTCAAGGCGCGCGACCGCACCGCCGGTGCCCTCGACGCGCTGATCAACCGCCTGCCCGAGCGCTGCGAGCGCCAGCAGGCCGATGGCGCTTTCGAGTCGATCTCGCTCAAGCGGCTGCAGCCGGGCGACGTGGTGCGGGTGCAGGCCGGCCAGGCCTTCCCGGGCGACGGCCTGCTGCTGAGCGCCGGTGCCACGGTCGACGAGGCCTTGCTGACCGGCGAATCCCATCCCGTCACGCGCCGCCAGGGCGAGGCGCTGGTGGCGGGCAGCTACAACCTGGCGGGCGCCGCGTTGATGCGCATCGAGCGCCTCGGCCGCGACACCCGCTTTGCCCAGATCGTCCAGCTGATGGAGCGCGCCTCGACCGAGAAGCCGCGCCTGGCCCAGCTCGCCGACCGGATCGCCGCGCCTTTCCTGCTCGCCGTGCTGCTGGCGGCGGCCCTGTCGGGCTGGTGGTGGTGGCAGATCGATCCGGACCAGGCGATCGCGGTCGCGGTCGCGGTGCTGATCGTGACCTGTCCCTGCGCCTTGTCGCTCGCGACTCCGGTCGCGATGCTGGCGGCCGCCGGCGCGCTTGCCAAGCGCGGCGTGCTGGTGCGGCGCCTGCAGGCCTTCGAGGTGCTGGCCGGCATCGATACTGTCGTCTTTGACAAGACCGGCACGCTGACGCGCGACCGACTGGTGCTGAGCCAGGTCCTGGTTCGCCCCGGTCTGGTGCCCGCGCAGGCGCTGCAGCAGGCGGCGTCCCTGGCGAGCGCTTCGCTGCATCCGGTCTCGCGCGCCATCGCGCGCGCCGCCCAGGAGCAGGGCCTGGCGCTGCCGGCCTTCAGCGAAGTGCAGGAGCTGCCGGGCCTGGGCTTGCAGGCGGGGCAGGGCGACAGCCTGCTCAAGCTCGGGTCGGCCCGCTTCTGCGGTCTCGACGAAGCCGGCCTGCTCGGCGCGGGCCAGTCGGTCGAGGGTCAGCCCTGCAGCTATCTGGTCGATGCCAGTGGCTGGCTCGCCACCTTCGTGCTCGACGAGGGCGTGCGCGAGGAGGCGGCGGCAGTGGTCGCACAGCTGCATGCGCTCGGACTCGAGACCCGACTGCTCTCGGGCGACCAGGCGCAGGCGGCCGAGCGCGTGGCGCGCCAGCTCGGCATCACCCAGGTGGTCGCGCAGGCCAGCCCCGAGCGCAAGCTCGCCGAGGTGCTTGCGCTGCAACAGCAGGGCCATCGCCTGGCCATGGTCGGCGACGGTCTCAACGATGGCCCGGTGCTGGCACGCGCCGACAGTTCCTTCGCACTCGGCCATGGCGCGCCGCTGGCGCAGGCGCAATCCGATTTCGTGGTGCAAAGCGGCCAGCTCGACGAGCTGGTCGCGGCGATCTTGCTGGCGCGCAAGACCCTGGTGGTCGTGCGCCAGAACCTGTTGTGGGCTGCGGTCTACAACCTGGTGGCTGTACCGCTGGCGCTGGCCGGCTGGATGCCGCCCTGGCTGGCCGGGCTGGGCATGGCGGCCAGCTCGCTGCTGGTCATCGGCAATGCGCTGCGGCTGGCGCGTCCGCCACAATCCCGCCTTGTTTGATGGAGAGGTCAACGATGGAATCCATGTATCTGCTCATTCCCTTGTCGGTCCTGCTGGTGCTTGGCATCATGGGACTGTTCTGGTGGGCCTTGCAAGGCGGACAATTCGATAACGTGGAGCGTGAAGGCCAGCGCATTTTTCATGGGGATTGACGCAGGTCAATACC
Source organism: Burkholderiales bacterium (assembly GCA_026400105.1). Taxonomy (GTDB): domain Bacteria; phylum Pseudomonadota; class Gammaproteobacteria; order Burkholderiales; family Burkholderiaceae_C; genus Malikia. The sequence continues at coordinate 25,251 of JAPLPQ010000068.1, read as the reverse complement.
CATTTGGCTGTCAGGGTCGAAACTTCAAAGCAGTGTTTTAATAGGAGTGTTTGTATGTCAGTGACAACAAGGGATTCCCTAACGGGGGTCTTCAACGACAAGGTCATCCGGCAGTTTGCCATCATGACCGTGATCTGGGGCGTGGTCGGCATGCTGGTGGGCGTGATCATCGCTTCCCAGCTGGCCTTTCCCGAGCTCAACCTCGGTCTGCCCTGGACTTCGTTCGGTCGCCTGCGCCCGCTGCACACCAATGCAGTGATCTTCGCCTTCGGCGGTTGCGGCCTGTTCGCCACCAGCTACTACGTGGTGCAGCGCACCTGTCAGACCCGCCTGTTCGCTGGCCCGCTGGCCACCTTCACCTTCTGGGGCTGGCAGCTGGTCATCCTGCTGGCGGTGATCACCCTGCCGCTGGGCTATACCCAGGGCAAGGAGTATGCCGAACTGATCTGGCCGATCGATGTCCTGATCACCCTGGTCTGGGTCGCCTACGCCATCGTGTTCTTCGGCACTGTGGGCACCCGCAAGGTGCGTCACATCTACGTGGCCAACTGGTTCTTCGGCGCCTTCATCATCGCCGTCGCGCTGCTGCACATCGTCAACAGCGCTGCGCTGCCGACCAGCTGGACGCATTCCTACTCCGCCTACGCCGGTGCCCAGGATGCAATGATCCAGTGGTGGTACGGTCACAACGCGGTCGGCTTCTTCCTGACCGCCGCCTTCCTGGGCATGATGTACTACTTCATTCCCAAGCAGGCCGAGCGTCCGGTCTACTCCTACCGGCTGTCGATCGTCCACTTCTGGGCGCTGATCTTCACCTATATGTGGGCGGGTCCGCACCACCTGCACTACACCGCGCTGCCGGACTGGACCCAGTCGGTCGGCATGATCTTCTCGCTGATCCTGCTGGCACCGTCCTGGGGCGGCATGATCAACGGCATCATGACCCTGTCGGGCGCCTGGCACAAGCTGCGTGACGACCCGATCCTGCGCTTCCTGATCGTCTCGCTGTCCTTCTACGGCATGTCGACCTTCGAAGGTCCGATGATGGCGATCAAGACCGTCAACGCGCTGTCGCACTACACCGACTGGACCGTGGGTCACGTGCACTCGGGCGCTCTGGGCTGGGTTGGCCTGGTCACCATGGGTTCGCTCTACTACCTGATCCCGCGCCTGTACGGCCAGAAGAAGATGTACTCGGTGCCTGCCATCGAACTGCACTTCTGGGTCGCCACCATCGGCATCGTGCTCTACATTGCCGCGCTGTGGATCTCGGGCGTGACCCAGGGTCTGATGTGGCGTGCCCTCAACGACGACGGCACCCTGACCTACACCTTCGTGCAGTCGGTCAAGGCGTCCATTCCCTTCTACATCATCCGTCTGGTCGGCGGCCTGCTCTACCTGAGCGGCATGCTCGTGATGCTGTGGAACACCGTGATGACCGCACGCCAGGGCCTCAAAGCCGGTGCCTTGCCCTTGGTGCAAATCCCCGCCATCGCTGCCCACGCCTGAGGAGTAAAGACAAATGGCTAACCATAACGAACCCATCAAGGGCTTCACGCACGAGCGGATCGAGACCAGCAACTTCCTCATGATCGTCCTGATCGTGCTGGTGTTGTCGGTCGGCGGCCTGCTCGAAATCGTGCCGCTGTTCTTCCAGAAGTCGACTACCCAGCCGGTCGAGGGCCTCAAGCCCTACACCTCGCTGCAGCTGTACGGTCGCGATGTTTACGTCCGCGAGGGCTGCTACAACTGCCACTCGCAGATGATCCGGCCCTTCCAGGCCGAGACGCTGCGTTATGGCCCGTACTCGCGTGCTGGCGAGTCGGTCTATGACCACCCCTTCCAGTGGGGCTCCAAGCGCACCGGTCCCGACCTGGCCCGCGTGGGCGGCCGTTACTCCGACGAATGGCACCGTATCCACCTGGTCAACCCGCGCGACGTGGTGCCCGAGTCCATCATGCCGGCCTACCCCTGGCTGGAAAAGGATCTGGTCGACGCTGCCATCATGCCGGGTCGCCTGGCCGCGATGAAGAAGCTCGGCGTGCCCTACAGCGACGAGGAAATCGCCAAGGCCGCTGACGAAGTCAAGGGCAAGACCGAGCTTGAGGCTGTGATTGCCTACCTGCAGGTTCTCGGCACCGCCATCAAGTAAAACAGGAGGGGCGACATGGACATCACCGACGTGCGCATTGGCGTGACGCTGATCAGCTTCGTGGCTTTCATTGCCATCATGGTCTGGACCTGGTCCAGACGGAACAAGTCCGACTTCGATGAGGCGTCCGGTCTTCCCTTCCGAGACGAATAACGAGAAAGAGAACCATCATGAGTGACTTTGTAAACAGTTTCTGGGCATGGTATGTGACCGTCATCGTCATCGTCTCCATCGCCTACTGTGTGTGGGTGCTGTGGAGCAACGGTAAGGTCAAGTTCAGTCCCGGCAATACCACCGGCCATGTCTGGGACGGCAACCTGCAGGAAATGAACAATCCGCTGCCCAAGTGGTGGGTCGGCCTGTTCTGGCTCACCATCGTGTTCGCGATCGGCTACGCCTTCCTGTATCCGACGCTGGGCACCAGCGCCGGCCAGCTGGGCTGGACCTCGGCCGGTCAGCACGCCAAGGAAGGCGAGAAGCTCAAGGCGCTGATCGCGCCGGTCTACGAGAAGTTCAAGACCATGTCGGTCGACGAACTGGCCAAGGACCCCAAGGCCCAGCTGATCGGTGACCGCCTGTACCAGAACTTCTGCTCCCAGTGCCATGGCGCCGACGCACGTGGCGGCAAGGGCTTCCCGAACCTGACCGACAGCGACTGGCTGGGTGATGGCAGCGCCGCGCATATCAAGAACACGATCGCCAACGGCCGCATGGGCGTCATGCCCCCGATGGCCGCCGCCGTCGGTACCCCGGACGATGTGCGCAACGTGGCTGAATATGTGCTGAGCCTGTCGGGCAGCGCCAGCGACCCGGTCAAGGCAGCCCTTGGCAAGGAGAAGTTCGTGGCTTGCGCCGCCTGCCACGGCGCTGACGGCAAGGGCAACCCGGCGGTGGGGGCTCCCAACCTGACCGACAATATCTGGCTGCACGGCTTCGGTGCTGACTTCATCGTGAAGATGATCAACGAAGGCAAGACCAACGTGATGCCTTCCCAGCAGTCCAAGCTGACCGAAGACCAGCTGCATGTGCTGACCGGTTATGTCTGGAGTCTGTCGCACCCGTCCAAGTAATCCTGGAGCGGCACGATCCGAGCCCTTCCGGGCTCGCTCGACAGCCCTGGATGACCCGTGCCGGTCTCCAGGGCGTCTTCATTTATCGAGATTGGCAAGCATGGAACCGAAGAACTTACAAGGCCGAGCCTGGTATCGCGAGCCCATGATGTGGATGGTGTTAGGCGGACCGCTGCTGGTGGTGGTCGCCTCCCTGATCACCTATGTGCTCATCGTACGTGGCTCCGATCCGATATTGGAGCGCGACCCCATCAGCGAGGCACAGCGCGTCGGCAAGGAACTCACACCGGAGCAGATCGAGAGCATGCAGCCGTCGATCAAGGCGCGCAACCATGTGGCGTCGCCCTCGATTCAGCCTGACAAGTGAAAAAACAGGCTCGCAGCTGCTTGTGCGGCCAAGCCGGACGCAACCTGAGGCCGGTGTCGGAAAATATCAGTCGCCGGCCGGCGAATTGACCAGCCGGCGCAGCGCTTCGGTGTCCTTGATCTGGACATGACGCTGCTTGACCTCGATGATGCCTTCCTCGACGAACTTCGAGAAAGTCCGGCTGACGGTCTCGAGCTTCATGCCCAGGTAGCTGCCGATCTCCTCGCGCGTCATGCGCAGCACCAGTTCGGACTGCGAGAAGCCGCGCGAATGCAGGCGCTGCACCAGGTTCAGCAGGAACGCCGCCAGCCTTTCCTCGGCCCGCATGCTGCCGAGCAGCAGCATGACGCCGTGGTCGCGCACGATCTCGCGGCTCATGATCTTGTGCACATGGTGCTGCAGCGCGCTGAATTCGCGCGAGAGCGATTCGATCCGGTCGAACGGCATCACGCAGACCTCGGCGTCTTCCAGCGCCACGGCATCGCAGCTGTGATGGTCGTTGACGATGCCGTCCATGCCGAGGATTTCGCCTGTCATCTGAAAACCCGTGACCTGGTCGCGTCCATCCACCGAAGTCACCCGGGTCTTGAAGAAGCCCGAGCGCACGGCATAGAGCGAGGAGAAGCGGTCGCCGTTGTTGAACAGTGCGCTGCCGCGCTTGACGCGCTTGCGCGTGCTGATCACGCTATCGAGCCGGCTCATCTCGTCCGGGTTCAAGCCCACGGGCATGCAGAGCTCGCGCAGGTTGCAACTGGAACAGGCCACTTTGATGCTTTGTATATCCATAATGATGCTCAATCAACCAGGCATTCTAGCGGGCAGGCTCGCGAGCGCCTGAGCCGGTCGTTTCTTGCTGCCAGCCATGGGCTGGACTTTTTTTGCAATCGGCATAAATTCTTGTTTGACCCAGGTCAAGGGCAGTTTTGGCAATATGCGGCACAGTCGCTTCCAACCTTGGAGAACCAGCCCGTGAGCCATGCAATCGACGAGCAACTTCTCCGGCGCTTCGATGTGCCGGGGCCGCGCTACACCTCTTACCCCACCGCCGACCGCTTCGTCGAGGCCTTCGGCTGCGACGACTATATCCAGGCGCTCGAGCAGCGCCGCGCCGGCTCCATGGCGCTGCCATTGTCGCTCTACGTGCATATTCCGTTTTGCGAGTCGCTCTGCTACTACTGCGCCTGCAACAAGGTCATCACCAAGCACCACAGCAAGTCGGCCGAATACCTGCGCTACCTGTCGCGTGAACTCGAGCTGCAGGTCGAGCATTTCGGCCGTGGCTACAACGTGTCGCAGTTGCATCTGGGCGGCGGTTCGCCGACCTTCCTGAGCGACGTCGAGCTCAGCGACCTGCTTGACATGATCAAGCGCCATTTCAACCTGACGCCCGGCGGCGAGTTCTCGATCGAGGTCGATCCGCGCACCGTCACGCCCGAGCGCCTGCAGCACCTGTACCAGCTCGGCTTCAACCGCCTGAGCTTCGGCGTGCAGGACTTCGATCCGACGGTGCAAAAGGCCGTGCACCGCGTGCAGCCGGCCGAGCAGGTGTTTGCGCTGGTGCAGGCCGCGCGCGAGATCGGCTTCGAGTCGATCAACGTCGACCTGATCTACGGGCTGCCCAAGCAGACGCCCGAGTCCTTCCGCCATACGCTGGAGCAGATCCAGCAGCTGCGACCCGATCGGATCGCGCTCTATGCCTATGCCCATCTGCCGACCCGCTTCAAGCCGCAGCGCCGCATCCTGAGCGCCGAACTGCCGAGCCCGTCCGAGAAGCTGTCGATGCTGTCGAACTCGCTGGCGATGCTGGGCGATGCCGGCTACGACTATGTCGGCATGGACCATTTCGCGCTGCCCAGCGATGCGCTGGCGGTCGCCAAGCGCCAGGGCCGCCTGCATCGCAACTTCCAGGGCTACAGCACCCAGCCCGATTGCGACCTGATCGCGCTCGGCGTCTCGGCCATCGGCCGCATCGGCGCGACCTACAGCCAGAACGCCAAGACGCTGGACGAATACTACGACGCGCTCGACCAGGGGCGGCTGCCGATCGTGCGCGGACTGGCACTGAACCGCGACGACATCCTGCGCCGCTCGGTGATCATGGCCATCATGTGCCAGGGCGAGCTCGATTTCGAGGCCGTGAGCGATGCCCATCTGGTTGATTTCAAAGCCTATTTCGCGCGTGAGCTCGATCGGCTCGGCGAGATGGTGGCCATGGGGCTGGTCAAGCTCAATGCATCCAGCCTCGAGGTGACCGAACAGGGCTGGTATTTCGTGCGCGCGATCGCCATGACCTTCGACAAGTACCTGCAGAGCGACCAGGACCGCGCCCGCTTCTCCAAGATCATCTGAAATCCCGGAGGATACCGGGGGACTGCTACAGTTCACCCATGCTTTCGTCCATGATGGTTTCCGCCCTGCTGATGGGGCTGGTAGGAGGGCCGCATTGCGTGGTCATGTGTGGCGCCGCCTGCGCCGGCATTGCGCGCGGCGCCGGCAACGGCCAGTCGGGTACGCTGGCGCTGTGGCGCTTCCAGCTCAGCCGTCTGCTGGGCTACAGCCTGCTCGGCGCGCTCGCCGGTGGCACCGTCGAGGGCCTGGCCTGGATGGGTACCCAGACCGCCGTGCTGCGCCCGCTCTGGATCATGCTGCATGTCGCGGCGCTGCTGCTGGGCCTGATCCTGCTGGCTCGCGGCCGTCAGCCGGCCTTCGTCGACGGCTGGGGCCAGGGCGTCTGGCGCCGGACGCGGCCGGTGCTGGCCCGGCTAGGGCCGCGCGCGCCGGTCGTGCTCGGGCTGGGCTGGGCCCTGATGCCTTGCGGCTTGCTCTATTCGGCGCTGCTGGTGGCTTCGCTGTCGGCCAGCGCGCTCAGCGGCGCCTTGCTGATGGCGGCCTTTGCTGTCGGCACCATGGTGTCGCTGGTGATCGGACCCTGGCTGCTGCTGCGCCTGAAGGACGCCGGTTCCGGCCAATGGGGCATGCGCCTTGCCGGCCTGGCCCTGGCAGCGACTTCGGGCTGGGCGCTCTGGATGGGAATCACCCAGCCGACCGGGCTCTGGTGCGCCTGAGCGGCCGGTCCGTGTGCCTGTTGACGCACTGGGTCGGCTACGCCTGGGCGGGCGGCAGGGTTGCAGCGCCGCTCAGCGCACTTCGTCGACCAGGGTCTTGAAGTCGTCGATGTCCTCGAAGCTGCGGTAGACGCTGGCAAAGCGCACATAGGCCACCTTGTCGAGCTTCTTGAGCTCGCGCATCACGAGTTCGCCGAGCTGGTGCGTCGGCACCTCGCGCGCGGCCAGGTTCAGCAGCTTTTCCTCGATCCGCTCGGTCGCGGCATCGACCTGTTCGGTGCTGACCGGGCGCTTGCGCAGCGCCAGCGCCAGGCTGGCACGCAGCTTGGCCGGGTCGTATTCGATCCGGCGGCCATCTTTCTTGACCACCATCGGAAAACTGACCTCGGGCCGCTCGTAGGTGGTGAAGCGTTTGTCGCAGGCGCTGCAGCGTCGGCGCCGGCGCACGAAGCCGCTGTCCTCGGACAGTCGGGTTTCCACCACCTGGGTTTCGGCATGGCCGCAGAAAGGGCACTTCATCGGTGCTGAAATGAAAAACCCCGGCACCAGGCCGGGGCATTCAGATCGATCAGCGGTAGACCGGGAAGCGGCTGGTCAGCTCATGGACCTTGGCGCGCACGGCGGCGAGGTTGGCCTCGTCACGCGGGTTGTCCAGCACGTCGGCGATCAGGTTGGCCGTCAGGCGGGCTTCCTCTTCCTTGAAGCCGCGGGTGGTCATGGCCGGGGTGCCGATGCGCACGCCGCTGGTCACGAACGGCTTTTCCGGGTCGTTCGGGATCGCGTTCTTGTTGATCGTCATGTGGGCGGCGCCCAGCACGGCTTCGGCTTCCTTGCCGGTGATGCCCTTGGCGCGCAGGTCGACCAGCATGACATGGCTCTCGGTGCGACCCGAGACGATGCGCAGGCCGCGCTCAGTCAGGGTCTCGGCGATGACCTGGGCGTTCTTGATCACCTGTTCCTGGTAGGCCTTGAACTCGGGCGCCTGGGCTTCCTTGAAGGCGACGGCCTTGGCGGCGATCACGTGCATCAGCGGACCGCCCTGCAGACCCGGGAAGATCGCGGAGTTGATCGCCTTCTCGTGCTCGGCCTTCATCAGGATGATGCCGCCGCGCGGGCCGCGCAGGCTCTTGTGCGTGGTCGAGGTCACGACGTCGGCGAACGGCACCGGGTTCGGGTAGGCGCCCGCAGCGATCAGGCCGGCGTAGTGGGCCATGTCGACCATGAAGATCGCGCCGATTTCCTTGGCAACCTTGGCAAAGCGCTCGAAATCGATGCGCAGGCTGTAGGCGGAGGCACCGGCCACGATCAGCTTGGGGCGGTGCTCGCGCGCCTTGGCTTCCATCGCGTCGTAGTCGATCTCTTCCTTGTCGTTCAGACCGTAGGAGACGACGTTGAACCATTTACCCGACATGTTCAGCGGCATGCCATGGGTCAGGTGACCGCCTTCGGCCAGGCTCATGCCCATGATGGTGTCGCCGGGCTTGAGGAAGGCCAGGAAGACGGCTTCGTTGGCCGAGGCGCCGCAATGCGGCTGCACGTTGGCGGCGTCGGCACCAAAGATCTGCTTGATGCGGTCGATCGCGAGTTGCTCGGCGATGTCGACGAACTCGCAGCCGCCGTAGTAGCGCTTGCCCGGGTAGCCTTCGGCGTACTTGTTGGTCAGCTGGCTGCCCTGGGCGGCCATGACGGCGGGCGAGGCATAGTTCTCGCTAGCGATCAGCTCGATATGGTGTTCCTGGCGAGCGGTCTCGGCCTGGATGGCGGCGAACAGCTCGGGGTCGGTTTGTTCGATCAGAATGTTACGGTCGTACATGGCAGTCCTTGGAAAAATACGCTTCCCTGCGCGGTCGTGACAGTGACAGGGGCTGCCCAGGCGAACGGCTGAATTGGCTGTGCGCTCCCCAGTGGTAATCCCACCTCGGCGGAGACGGCTAGGCCGGCCCCGGCCTATCGCCAGTCGCGCACGGGCGTGATTTTATCAGGAGCTTTGCAGCTTGCCTGCCGCAGGGCTGCCGGCATCGGCTTCGAGCTCGCGCTTGCCGTCCGCCGGCTTGGCGCGCACGAGCACCGCGGCCCCCGCGTTGATCGGCAGCTTGACGCCGCGCGCCACGCTGCGCAACCGCTGCTGTTCGGCCATCACCTTGGCGACATAGTCGCTGCCGTCGGTCTCGACCGCGCCGACATAGCGGCGCAGTCCGCCTTCGATCGAGCCGGCGTTGCGGATGCAGTCCTGCAACACCTGGACACCGACGCGCAGGTTGGCCAGCGGGTCCAGGGCGGCCTGCTTGCCGCCGAAGTCCTCGTACTTGTCCGAGTGCACGCGGGTGAGCACCTGCATCAGGCCCTGGGCGCCGACCGGACTCTGCGCAAACGGGTTGAAGCGCGACTCGATCGCCATCACGGCCAGGATCAGGGTCGGATCGAGCTTGATGCGGCTGCCAAGCGCGAACGCTTCGGCAACCAGCGCGCCGACCGCTTCAGGGGCGACCCGGTATTTGCGGCTGATCCAGCTCGCGACCTGGGCCTGTTCCTTGGGCAGGCTGGTGGACAGGGTGGCTTCGGCAGGGCCCTTGGGCTCTTCCTCCGCCGTGATTTCGCTGTTCTGGCGTTGTTGCAGCCAGCCCAGCAGTTTTTGCTCGGCATCGCCGCGCAGTTGCGGGTTGGCCAGCAGGATCAGGGTGACCAGGGCCAGTCCCAGTCCGAGCAGGGCCATGCCACTGTGGGTGATGGCGTACAAGACCCTGAACAGACGGTCTGCGGAGGGACGCAGGAAGCCGGGGCAGGGGGTGGGCCAGGTGGAATTTTGCGCTGTCATAGCACACTCCTTTCTACGCGACACCTTTGCCTGAGCTGGGGTGCGCCTTGATTGGGGGGTCGCCATTGAATGCCCTTTAGGGTCATCAACTTAGCCGGGTTCGGCAGCGTCTCAAGTGCCTCCCCGAAGGGCAGGCGAAGCGAATATTAGGGTTCTTCAAATAAGGAGTCAATACTTACAAATCAAATTTATATATACAAAAAAGAATATTGAGGACTGAATCGTCATGATTTCAGTCGAGCAAACGCCCGAGAGAATGGCTATCGAAACAGGTTTGGAAATTGAAAAAAACTGCTTGCGGGCCAGGTTCCAAGGCCTTAACCTGAGCTTGTCTGTGTGCAACAGACACCCCCGCCCGCACCGAGGTTCGCCCTCTCTGCCAGGCGACATGGACGGGAGCAATCCCTTGCTCCCACGGTTGTCAGGACAGCAAACTCCGGCGGCCGCCACTGCATCTGCAGACTGCAGATGCGAAGACCCCGGCAGGTTCAGCCTGCCGGGGTCTTTCTTTGTTTGATGTTGCGGGGTCGGCAGCTGATGCTGCTGCCGCTGGCTGGCGCTTCAGCGGCTGGTCGCCTTGCGCCTGATCTCGTCGATATAGGCCTGGCCATCCGGCGGGCGGCCGGCGCGCTGGCTCTCCCAGATCATGCGGCCGAGCGACTCCATGACTTCGTGGTGCGCCTCGTGCAGCGAGTCGCGCCGGGCGGCCAGCAGCTCGACCGCCTGCCTGATGCCGGGCGGCTGGTCGATCGAGCATTGCTCGCTGATGCTCAGGTGCATCGACAGGTGCAGGAAGGGGTTTTCCCGGGTGTCGCTGGGCTCTTGCATCTGGCGCAGCGCGGCGTCGATATCGGCGAAGTCGGCATGGTATTCCGTGTGGCGCTGGATCCATTCGCTGGCCAGCAATTCGATCGCTTCCATCGGCTGGCCTTGCTGATGCTTGGCATGGACGGCGCAGAAGAAGCGCCGCACGTCGGCTTGAGAGGGTGTGAACATGTTGCGATTTTGAACCAAGCGCGTACCTGGCGCTGTGTACAGTGCGGCCTGGAGAAAAACATGACCCTGACCCCCATCACCGATCCCTGGTTCTATTTTGTCGCCGTGCCGGCGGTGCTGCTGCTGGGCATCAGCAAGAGCGGTTTCGGCGCCGGCTTCGGTTCGCTGGCGGTGCCGATGATGGCGCTCGCGATCAGCGTGCCGCAGGCCGCCGCCATCTGCATGCCCTTGCTGCTGGTGATGGATCTGCTGGGCATGGCGGCTTTCCGCAAGGATGTCGACTGGCGCCTGTTGCGCTTCCTGTTGCCGCCGGCGCTGGTCGGGATCGTGATCGGTGCGTTGTCGTTTCGTACCCTCGATGCCCGCCTGGTGGCCGGGGTGGTCGGCGTGCTGACGTTGCTGTTCCTGGCCCAGCGCCTGCTGTTCCCGCCACGCGCCGACCACAAGCCGCCGGCGCGCTGGCTCGGACGGCTGCTGAGCGCGACCTCGGGCTTCACGAGTTTCGTTGCCCATGCCGGCGGTCCGCCGCTCAATGCCTATGTGATCCCGCTCAAGCTCAAGCCGGTGGTGTTCACGGGCACCATGGCTTTCCTGTTCTTTGTCGTCAACCTGAGCAAATGGGTGCCCTATGCCTTGCTGGGCCTGCTGGACTGGCGCAACCTGGCGACTTCCCTGTTGCTGCTGCCGCTGGCCCCGCTCGGGGTCTGGATCGGCGTGCGCATGGCGCGCCGCATTTCGCCCGAGCTGTTCTATCGCGTGGTCTATATCGGCATGTTCCTGACCGGGATCAAGCTGGTCTGGGACGGCTGGTTCTGAGTCGCAGCCAGCCAGTACCGCAGCCCGCCGCAGTCCGGCCGTGCGGCGTTCAGGCGCTGCCTTCGAAGCCGTTCTGGCGCCAGGCCTCGAAGGCGATCACCGCGACCGCGTTCGACAGGTTGAGGCTGCGCTGGCCGGGCCGCATCGGCAGGCGCAGGCGTTGTTCCGGGGCGAAGGTCTCGCGCAGTTCGGCCGGCAGGCCGGCGGTCTCGGAGCCGAACACCAGCCAGTCGCCGGGCTGGAAGGCGACTTCATGCGCCGGGCGCGAGCCCCGGGTCGTGAGCGCGAACATCCGGCCCGGATCGGGTTGCATCTGCTGCAGGAAGCTGCTCCAGTCGGCGTGGCGACGCAGTTCGGCGTACTCGTGGTAGTCGAGCCCGGCGCGCCGCAGCAGCTTGTCGTCCATCGAGAAGCCCAGCGGCTCGATCAGGTGCAGGTGGCAGCCGGTGTTGGCGCAGAGCCGGATCACGTTGCCGGTGTTGGGTGGAATTTCGGGCTGGACGAGGACGATGTTGAACATGGATTTCAGTCTAGGGTGGGGGCCGGGGTGCGCGCGAACACCAGCGCGCTGACCTGGGCGGCTCCTGCGGCCAGCAGCAAGCTGGCGGCGGATTGCAGCGTGGCGCCGGTGGTCATGACATCGTCGACCAGCAGGATGCGCCGTCCACGCAGTCGCGGGCCAGCGGCCGTATCGACGGCGTAGGCCTGCAGCGCATTGTCGAAGCGTTGTTCGCGCGCGAGTTCGTGCTGGGTCGCGGCCTGGGGCTGGCGCTGCAGCAGTCCGGGCAGGGCCGGCGGCGCGTCGCGCAACTGGCGGCGCAGCGCCTTGGTCAGTTCCCAGGCCTGGTTATAGCCGCGCGCGCGCAGCTTGTCCGGGCTCAGCGGGATCGGCAGCATCAGGTCGGTGGCCTGTAGCAGCGCTGGCAGACCGGGCGCATCGACCAGCAAGCGCGCCAGCAGCGGCGCCCAGGCCGGGTCGCGCTTGAGCCTGGCCACCAGCGCCGACCAGGGGTGGGCGTAGTCGACCCGGGCCAGGCATTGCTGCAACGGGCCGGGTCCGGCTTCGGCGCAGCGCGTGCAGCGCTCCAGTCCGGGTGCCAGCGCGAGCGCACAGCCCGGACAGCGGGGCAGGGGCCGGCCATGGCGTTCGAGGCAGGCCTGGCAGATCGGGCGGGCCGGCCAGCCAGCGCAGATGGCGCAACTGGCCGGCCAGGCTGGCAGCCAGCGGCGCAGCAGATCTTTCATGCGGCGAATATACTGCGGCGCCTGCGGGCCTGTCGCCCGCTCATCCTCTTTTCTTGATTCGATCGCCCACCATGCAAGCAGTCACCACCGGCCAGGAAAAGCCCGTTCCCGGCCTCGATCCTGTCGCGGCCCGCCGCTGGCGCGAGCGCCGTCGCAGCGAGAGTCCCTGGCTGCACGAGGAGATCGGCGCGCGCATGGCCGACCGGCTGGGCTGGATCAAGCAGGCGCCCGCGCAGTGGCTGGACTGGGCGCCGCTCAACGGCGGACTGCAGGTGCACCGGCTGGTGGCCGAGCGTTATCCCGAAGCAAGGGTCGAGCTGCTGGGCCAGGGCGCTGCGGCAGCGGCCGACAGCCTGCGCCGTCTGTCGCCGCGCGGCTGGAATCCCCTCAAGTGGCTGGCCTCGGGGCCCGCCTTGCATGACGAGTCTGGCACTGCGGCCGCAACGGCCGGTCTGCTCTGGGCCAACATGGCCTTGCACCAGGACCCGCTGCCGCGCGCCCTGTTGAGCCGCTGGCTGGACCTGCTCGCGGTCAACGGTTTCCTGATGTTCTCCTGCCTCGGGCCCGACAGCCTGCGCGAGTTGCGCGCTGTCTATGCCGAGCAGGGCTGGCCCGCACCCTGTCACGATTTCACCGACATGCATGACTGGGGCGACATGCTGATCGAGGTCGGCTATGCCGAGCCGGTGATGGACATGGAGCGCATCACGCTGGCTTATCCGGATGCCAGGCGTCTGCTGCGCGACCTGCGCGACTGGGGTCGCAACCTGAACCAGGCGCGCTTTGCGGGCTTGCGCGGCCGCGGCTGGGCCCAGGCGCAGGAGCGCGCGCTCGAGGCCGGTCTGCCGCGCAACGAGCAGGGCCAGCTGCTGTTGAGCTTCGAGGTCAACTATGGCCATGCGGTCAAGCCCGCGCCGCGGGTCAAGCTCGAGTCGACCAGCCAGGTGTCGGTCGATCAGATGCGCGCCATGTTGCGCCAGCCCCGGGCCTGACACCGGTCAAGCCAGCAGGCCTCAAGGGACGGACAATCCAGCCATGACCATTGAATCCATTGCAAGCCTCTCGATGCCGCGCCGCCGGCTGCTGCTCGGCGCCGCCGCCCTGGCCAGTGCCTGCTGGCTGGCGGGCTGTGGTGACAAGCCGGCGTTCAAGGGGGTGGACATCACGGGCGCCGACTACGGGCGCGAGCTGAGCCTGCCCGACCAGGACGGCCGCCAGCGCCAGTTGTCCGACTTCAAGGGCCGGGTGGTGGTGCTGTTCTTCGGCTACACCCAGTGCCCCGATGTCTGCCCGACTTCGCTGTCCGAGCTGGCGCAGGCCAAGCGGCTGCTCGGCAGCGACGGCGAGCGCCTGCAGGGCCTGTTCGTGAGCGTCGATCCGCAGCGCGACACGCCCGAGATCATGCGTGCCTACATGGCGAGCTTCGATGCCGGCTTCCTCGCGCTGCTGCCGACTCCGGCCGAGCTGCCGGCGCTGGCCAAGTCGTTCAAGGTCTATTACAAGCCGGTCCAGGGGGCGACGCCGACCAGCTACACGATGGACCATTCGGCTGGCAGCTATGTCTACGACACCCAGGGCCGCCTGCGCGTCTACCACCGCTATGGCAGCGGCGCCGAGGCGCTGGCAGCCGATGTCCGGCTGCTGCTGGCCGAGGCGCGCTGAGGACTGGCGCGCCAGCTTGGCCGAGCAGCTTCAGCTGCCCAGCTTGTCGCGCTCGGAAGTGAAGGCGTCGGCGTAGAACTCGTCGGCCGGCAGGCCGGCGCCGAGGTAGTCGCGTTGCGCCGATTCGACCACGATCGGTGCGCCGCAGGCGTAGACCTGATGGCCCGACAGGTCGGGAAAATCCTGCAGCACGGCCTGGTGCACGAAGCCGGTGCGCCCGCTCCAGCCGTCCTCGGGCTGGGCGTCCGACACCACCGGCACGTACTTCAGGTGGGGCATGGCGGCGCATTGCTGCTCGATCCAGTCGGCCTGGTAGAGGTCGGCCGGACGGCGGCCGCCCCAGTACAGCGTGGCGGGCCGGCTGCTGCCTTGCTCGCGCATCTGCTCGATGATGGCCTTGATCGGCGCGAAGCCGGTGCCCGAGGCCAGCAGCACGATCGGCTTGTCCGAGTCCTCGCGCAGGAAGAAGCTGCCGAAGGGGCCCTCGATGCGCAGGATCTCCTTTTCCTTCATGCCACCGAACACATGGTCGGTGAACTTGCCGCCGGGCAGATGGCGGATATGCAGTTCCATCGCGGGCTTGACGGCCTGCTGGTGCGGTGCGGTGGCCATCGAGTAGGCGCGACGCGTGCCGTCCTTGAGCAGGAACTCGATGTACTGGCCCGCGTGGTAGCGGAAGCTGTCGTTGGCCGGCAGCTGCAGCTTGACGACCATGACATCGGACGAGGCGCGCTCGAGGCTGCTGACGCGCACCGGCAGCTTCTTGATCGGCAGCGCGTCGGCTGCCGTGACCTGGCGCGACTCGAGCACGAGGTCGCTGGTTGCCGTCGCGCAGCAGGTCAGCACGAGGCCGGCGGCTTCCTCGTCGGCGCTCAGGGCCTTGGCCTGGTGCGCACCATGCACCACGCTGCCGGAGAGCTTCTTGCATTTGCACGAGCCGCAGGCGCCGTCCTTGCAGCCGTAGGGCAGGCCGATGCCCTGGCGGATGCCGGCAGCCAGGATGGTTTCATCGGGGGTAGCGGAGAAAACGCGGCCGCTGGGCTCGACGCTGATCTGGAATGTCATACAGTCTTGGAGGGGGTTGTGGGCGTGGTGGCGCTGGCAGCCGGGGATTTTCTCAAATTTGGATCTGGCTATGGCTTTTCTGGGTGCCTTGCCCGCGCGCTTTCGGCGCGAGCGGGTATTGATCGTGGGCTGTGGCGACGTGGGGCTGCGCAGTGCGCGCGCGCTTGGCGCGCTGGCCGTGGCGGTTGTCGCGCCTGGGGCGAGCGCTTCCGGGCCGGCAGCCAGTCAAGGCGCGCGTGGGCGGGTCCGCCTGTTCGCGCTGACCTCGACGCCGGCGCGCGTGGCCGGCTTGCGTGCGGCCGGAATCACGCCGCTGGCGGGCAATCTCGACGATCCGGCCAGCTTGCGTCGCCTGGCGGGACTGGCCACGCGCGTGCTGCATCTGGCACCGCCGCCGGGCACTGGCCTGGGCGACCCGCGCAGCCTGGCGCTGGCGCGTGTGCTGGCGCGGCGTTCGCGTCCGCAGGCGCTGGTCTACGGTTCGACCAGCGGCGTCTATGGCGACTGCGGCGGTGCCTGGGTCGACGAGGTCCGGGCCGTCAATCCCGCCACGCCGCGCGCGCGCCGGCGCGTGGCGGCCGAAGACCTGCTGCGCAGCTGGGGCCTGGCCCTTGGCGTGCCGGTCGGCGTGTTGCGCATTCCGGGCATCTACGCGCCGGATCGCGAGGGCGGCACGCCGCGCGAGCGCCTGTTGCGCGGCACGCCGGTGCTGCGGCGCGAGGATGACGTGCACACCAACCATATCCATGCCGATGACCTGGCGCGCGCCTGTGTCCGCGCGCTCTGGCGCGCGCCGGTGCAGCGGGTCTTCAATTGCTGCGACGACACCGAGCTGACCATGGGTGACTATTTCGACCTGGCCGCCGATCTCTACGGCTTGCCAAGACCCGAGCGCGTCTCGCGCGAGCAGGCCAGGGAGCGGCTGTCGCCGATGACGCTGAGCTTCATGGGGGAGTCCAGGCGCCTGCGCAACTTGCGCATGAAGCGCGAGCTCGGGCTGGAGCTGCGCCATGCCACCGTGGAGCAGGGCTTGCGTGGCGCCTGATGCGGGATGGCGGGCTGGTGCGCGTTGCGTCGATCGGTTCGGACGAGCAACGGCAGAAAGCAAAAAAGCGACGCCTTGCGGAGTCGCTTTTTTTCTGATCTGGTGCCCGAGGTCGGACTCGAACCGACACACCTTGCGGCGGGGGATTTTGAATCCCCTGCGTCTACCGATTTCGCCACCCGGGCAGGAATGAGACTCAAATTATGGCACAGTGATGGGACTGTCCCTTGCACCCCAAAGAAAAAAGTCCCATGACACGCGCTACCGCCCGCAGCCGGAAGAAACCCGTCATCTACCCGACCCTGGAAGACACCATCGGCAACACGCCGCTGATCGCGCTGCAGCGCATCGGTGCCTTGTCCAACCGCGAGCGCGGCAATGTCGTGCTGGCCAAGCTCGAGGGCAACAACCCGGCCGGATCGGTCAAGGACCGGCCCGCACTGTCGATGATCCGGCGCGCCGAGGAGCGCGGCGAGATCGCGCCCGGCGACACGCTGATCGAGGCGACCTCGGGCAACACCGGTATCGCGCTGGCGATGGCCGCTGCCGTGCGCGGCTACCGCATGGTGCTGATCATGCCCGAGGACCTCAGCATCGAGCGCGCGCAGACCATGAAGGCCTTTGGCGCCGAGCTGATCCTGACGCCCAAGAGCGGCGGCATGGAATGCGCGCGCGACCTGGCCGACCAGATGGTCGCGCAGGGCAAGGGCAAGGTGCTGGACCAGTTCGCCAACCCCGACAACCCGCGCATCCATTACGAGAGCACCGGCCCCGAGCTCTGGAAGCAGACGCGCGGGCGCATCACCCATTTCGTCAGCGCGATGGGCACCACCGGCACCATCACCGGCGTGTCGCGCTTCCTGAAGGAGCAGAACCCCGAGGTCCGCATCATCGGCGCACAGCCGAGCGAGGGCTCGCGCATTCCCGGCATCCGCAAATGGCCGCAGGAATACCTGCCCAGGATCTATGACCCGAAGGCCGTTGACGAGCTGGTCTATGTGAGCCAGGTCGATGCCGAGGAGATGTGCCGCCGGCTCGCGCGCGAGGAGGGCATCTTTGCCGGCATCTCGGCCGCTGGCGCCTGCTGGGTCGCGCAGCAGATCGCGGCCCGGGAGCAGGATGCGACGATCGCCTTCATCGTCTGCGACCGCGGCGACCGCTATCTGTCGACCGGCGTGTTTCCGGCCTGACGCCTGGCCAAGGATTGAATCATGTCAGGACAAGCAATGAATGCCGATCTGGAACTCGACGCGCGCGGATTGAACTGTCCGCTGCCGATCCTCAAGGCCAAGAAGGCGCTGGCCGGCATGGCAAGCGGCCAGCTGCTCAAGGTGATCTGCACCGATGCCGGTTCGGTGCGCGATTTCCAGGCCTTTGCCAAGCAGACTGGCAACGAACTGCTGCAGCAGGACATGACCGGGCCGGATTTCGTGACCTGGCTCAGGCGGCGCTGAGCGGTTGCCGTGGACTGGAGCGGACGATGATCCAGGGTTTTAGCTGGCTGCTGCTGTTCCAGCTCGCCGGCGAGTTGCTGGTGCTGGGCCTGGACTTGCCGGTGCCCGGGCCGGTGGCCGGCATGGCGCTGCTGTTCCTGGCCTTGCTCTGGCGCGGCGGTCCGGGGCGCAGGCTGGCCCAGACCTCGAGTCAGCTGCTGCAGCATCTGTCGCTGCTGTTCGTGCCGGCTGGCGCCGGTGTCGTGCTCTACGGCGCGCTGCTGGCGCGCGAAGGCTGGTCGCTGGCGCTCGCCCTGGTGGTCAGCACGCTGCTGGCGATGGCCGTGGCCGCGCTGCTGCTGCGGGCCCTGTTGCGCCGCGCCCGCCGCGGCTCCGAAGAGGGCTGAGCGATGCTGGAGCGCGCGACCCTGGTCTGGCAGCATCTGGCGGGCTCGAAGCTGCTGTGGCTGGCGCTGACGCTGCTGGCCTACCAGTTCGCGCTCTGGCTGCAGCGGCGGCTGCGTGGACATGCGCTGGCCAATCCGGTGCTGGTCGCGGTCGCGCTGCTCGCCGTGCTGCTGCTGCTCAGCGGAACCTCCTATGCCAGCTACATGGAGGGCGCCGGGCTGATCCATTTCCTGCTCGGGCCGGCGACGGTGGCGCTGGCGATTCCGCTCCATGCGAACTGGCCCCGGCTCAGGAGCATGGCCGGGCCGCTGCTGCTCGTGCTGCTGGTCACGTCCCTGGTGGCGGTGGTCTCGGCCTGGGGGCTGGGCGCCTGGCTGGGCGCCGGCCCGGAGTCACGCATCTCGCTCGCGATCAAGAGCATCACGACACCGATCGCGATGGCGGTCACCGAGCGCCTGGGCGGACTGCCCGCGCTGACCGCCGTGCTGGTGATCGTCACCGGCATCGTGGGCGCGCTTTGCGCGAGCGGTCTCTACCGCTGGCTGCGTGTGGACGACCCGGCGGTGCGCGGTTTCGCCCTCGGGCTGGCCGCGCACGGCATCGGCACCGCGCGCGCCTTCCAGTTCAGCGAACAGGCCGGTGCCTTTGCCGCGCTGGGCATGGGGCTCAACGGTCTGCTGACCTCGTTTGCCTTGCCCTGGCTGCTGCCCTGGCTCGAGCGCCTGCTGCTGCGCTGAATTCGGGCCGCATGGGCTGGCTGTGCCTGGCCGCCTTGCGGGTGGACGAGGGTGCGGGCGGACCTGGATCAGGCGCAGGCCAGCGCAGGGTTGGGCCTGGCTGTGAGTTGCTGGTCCAGCCAGGCCTCGAGCACGCGCGGGTCGTTGACGGTGCGCAGCGCCTGGTAGGCCGTCTCGGCTTCGGGGTGGCGGCGGCGCAGGTAGTTGAGCCATTGCTTGAGCCGGCCGTGGCGCGCGCGCGGCTCGATGCGCTCGAGCACGCGGCGCCAGAAATGGCCCAGCAGCGGGCGCAACTCGTCCCAGCCGGTCTCGGACCTGCCGCCGTTCAGTCCCTGGTCGGCCAGGATGGCCAGCGCCAGCCCGGGGTCGGCGACCATGCCGCGGCCCAGCATCAGGTCGGTGCAGCCTGATTCCTGCAGGCAGCGGCGCGCGTCCGCCACGCTCCAGACCTCGCCGTTGGCCACCACCGGCAGCCTGACCGCCTGGCAGATGTCGGCGATCCGGCTCCAGTAGGCCGGGGGGCGGTAGCCCTGGGCCCTGGTGCGGGCATGCACCACCAGCTGACTGGCGCCGCCAGCCTCGATCGCCTGGGCGCAGGCCTCGGCCCGGCTGTCGTCGTCGAAACCGAGCCGCATCTTGGCCGATACCGGCATCGCCGCCGGCACGGCCTGGCGCACGGCCGCGACCAGGCGGTACAGCAGCTCGGGGTCCTGCAGCAGCGCCGCGCCGCCGCCATGGCGGTTCACGACCTTGGCCGGGCAGCCGAAGTTCAGGTCGATGCCGGCCGGGCCGAGTCCGGCCAGCCGCGCGGCGTTCTCGGCCAGGCAGTTCGGGTCCGAGCCCATCAGCTGCGCGCGCACCGGTACGCCGGCCGCGGTGCGCCCGCCCTGGTCGAGCTCGGGCACGATGCGGCGAAAGGCGCGCTCGGGCAGCAGCGTGCCGGTGACGCGGATGAACTCGGAGACGCAGAGGTCGATGCCGCCCACGCGCGTGAGTGTGTCGCGCAGCGCGTAGTCGAGCAGCCCTTCCATGGGCGCGAGCAGGATGGCCATGATGTCGCAGTAGATCGGGGACAGCGATTGTCCGCGATCGGCGGGTTTTCAGCTGGCGAGCTGCTCCGGGGGGCGCGCGAACAGTTCGCCGGCCCAGTCAATGAAGGCGCGCAGCCGGGCCGTTGCCTGCCGGTTGGGCGCGTAGAGCAGGTGCAGCGGCATGGCTGGCGGGCGGTGCGCGGGCAGCAGTTCCTCGAGTTCGCCGCTGGCGAGCTGGCGCGCGACATGGAACAGCGGCACCTGGATCAGTCCCATGCCGGCGCAGCAGGCCGCGACATAGCCGCCGCCGTCGTTGACCGCGACGCTGGCCGGCAGGTTCAGGCGCTCGACCTGGCCCGCGAGCACGAACTCGAACGCAAAGGCCTTGCCAGTGGTGGCCGACAGGTTGTCGACCGCCTGGTGGCCCTGCAGTTGCGCCAGGCTTTGCGGCCGGCCGCAGCGCTCCAGGTAGCTGCGGCTGGCGCAGGTCACCAGCGGCAGGATGGCGAGCCGCCTGGCGACCAGCGGCAGGTCGTCGTCGAGCGCGCCGATGCGCAGCACGCAGTCGACGCCCTCGCGCAGCGGGTCGATCTGGCGGTCGCTGACGCTGAGCTCGATCCGGATCTCGGGGTAGCGCTGGCAGAAGTCCGCCAGCGCCGGCATCAGCACCAGCCGGCACAGCGATCCTGGCAGGTCGACCCGGAGCCGGCCGCGCGGTGTCCGGCTCGCCTGCGAGAACGCCGTCTCGGCGTCGTCGAGGTCGGCCAGGATCGCGCTGCAGCGCTGGTAGTAGTCGCTGCCGTCCGGGGTCGGGGTGACCTGGCGCGTCGTGCGCGCGAGCAGGCGCACGCCGAGCCGGGCCTCGAGCTGCTGGATGGCCTGGGTCGCGCCCGCGCGCGTGATGCCGAGCTGCTCGGCCGCGCGGCTGAAGCTGCCGAGCTCGACGATGCGGGTGAAGAGCCGGATGGCCTCGAAGCGGTCCATGGGATTGTTATTCCGGGTTGAATGGTGTGTTGTCCAGTGGCTAATTATTAAGCCTCGGGAAACAGTGATACTGCTGTCAACAGACTGCCGCGCGTTCGAGCCGATTTTCCGGGCTGGCGCAGGCATCCGTTCCTTGAGAAGCCAAAGAGACCGCCCGATGTTGAGCCACCTTGAATCCCCCGCCGCCCGCAGTCCCGGACTGCGCCAGATCCGCTCCGATTTCGGACTGGCCTATTTCGCCAACGGCCTGATCGGCTTCATCTTCTCGGCCACCGGGCCGGTCGCGATCATCCTGTCGGTCGGCACGCGCGGCGGGCTGAGCCCGGCCGAGCTGGCGTCCTGGATCTTCGGTGTCTTCTTCGTCAACGGCCTGCTCACGCTGGCGATGAGCTGGCGCTACCACATGCCGCTGGGCTTTGCCTGGACCATTCCCGGCACCGTGCTGGTCGGGCCGGCGCTGCAGCACCTGAGCTTTGCCGAAGTGATCGGCGCCTTCTATGCCACCAGCCTGCTGGTGCTGCTGCTGGGGGCCAGCGGCTGGGTCAAGCGCCTGATGGCGGCGCTGCCGATGCCGATCGTGATGGGCATGGTGGCGGGCGTCTTCCTGCGCTTCGGCCTCGACCTGGTGCGTGCGCTGCACAGCGATGCCGCGATCGCCGCGCCGATGGTGATCGCCTTCGTCGCGCTGTCGGCGTTGCCGGTCTGGGGCCGACGGCTGCCGCCGCTGATCGGCGCGCTGCTGGTCGGTGCGCTGGCGATCGCGCTGCTCGGCCGCCTGGATACCTCGGGCCTGAACGGCTTTGCCCTGGCCCAGCCGCTGCTCCAGGCGCCGGTCTGGTCGCTCGGCGCGCTGGTCGAGCTGGTCGTGCCGCTGGCGATCACGGTGCTGGGGGTGCAGAACGGGCAGGGTGTCGCGGTGCTGAAGGCAGCCCAGCACGAGCCGCCGGTCAACGCGATCGCGGTCGCCTGCGGCATCGGTGCCTTTTTCAGCGCCGCCGTCGGCGCGGTCAGCAGCTGCCTGACCGGTCCGACCAATGCGCTGCTGACCTCCTCCGGCGAGCGCGGCCGCCATTACACGGCGGCGCTGACCTTCGGCAGCCTTGGCGTGCTGTTCGGCCTGATGGCGCCAACCTTCACCGGCCTGATGCTGGCCACCCCCAAGTCCTACATCATGGTGCTGGGCGGACTGGCGATGCTGCGCGTGCTGCAGGGTGCCTTTGTCGCGTCGTTTGGCGGCGGCAGGTTCACATTGGGCGCCTTGATCAGCCTGCTGGTGACGGTGTCGGACATCAGCCTGCTCAACATCGGCGCGGCATTCTGGGGCCTGCTGGCGGGCTTTGGCTTTTCCTGGCTGATGGAGCAAGCCGATTTCCAGTCCCGGGTCAAGGCCGGTTGAGGACGGCTTCAACGCGGGTCGAAGGCGGCCTGAAAGCGCTTGCCAGCGGCTGACCCCAGCTGGCAAGCGCGTAGTAATACGGACTCGCAACCCGGTTGGGCATCGCTAGAATGAGTCGAGTTTCATCATTTCATAGCTATTCAAAAAGAGGCAAGCACCATGTATCAGCACCTGTTCGTTCCCGTTGACGGTTCCGAGTTGTCGCAGCGCGCCATCGACGGCAGCATCGCGCTGGCCAAGCAGCTCGGTGCCCGCATCACGGGTTTCGTTGCCGAGCCCGAACTGGCGCTGTCGGAGACTTCGCACAACGCCCAGCTGTTTGCCCAGCATATCCAGGAGCATGACGCGCGCAACGAGGCCCATGCCAAGACCCTGCTCGAGCGGTTCGAAGCGCGTTGCGCCGAGGCGGGTGTCGCCTTCCAGGGCCAGCACGCGACCAACAGCAATGTCGATGACGCCATCATCGACGAGGCCGACAAGGCCGGCTGCGACATGATCGTGATGGTCACCCATGGCCGCGGCGCGGTCGGCGAGTTCCTGTTCGGTTCGCACACCAAGAAGATCGTCGCGCGCAGCAAGCTGCCGGTGTTCGTGCTGCACTGAAAAACGCGCGCCGGCCGGCGTGCCGGATGCAAAAAAGGGACGCCGGGTCAGACCCCGCGTCCCTTTTTGTTGGGCTTGTCGAGCCGCCGGCCGGCCCCAGGGCCGCCGGCGGCAGCAATCAGCCCAGGCGTGTGAGTTGCTGCTCGATCTTGGCCAGGGTGGCACCGAAGTCGGCCAGCCGCTTTTGCTCCTGTTCGATCACGGCGGGCGGCGCCTTGGCGACGAAGGCCTCGTTCGACAGCTTGCCCTTGGCCTTGGCGATCTCGCCGCTCAGGCGCGCGGCTTCCTTGCCCAGGCGGATCTTCTCGGCCGCGACGTCGATCTCCATGAACAGGCACAGGCGCGACTCGCCGACCACGGCCACCGGCGCGGCCTGGGCGGCCTCGGTCCAGCTGGCCTCGTCGGCGAACACCTTGACCTCGCTGAGCTTGGCCAGCGACTGCAGCACCGGCGCGATGCTCGACAGGAACGCCGCGTCGCCGACCGCGTACAGCGGCAGGCGCTGCGCTGGCGAGACGTTCATCTCGCCGCGCAGGTTGCGGCAGGCGTCGACCATGGCCTTGAGCTGCACCACATGGGCTTCGGCTGCCGCGTCGATGCGTTCAGGCGCCGCCACCGGATAGGCCGCGATGCTGACCGATTCGCCGGCGCGACCGGCGACCGGCGCCACCTTCTGCCACAGTTCCTCGGTGATGAACGGGATGATCGGGTGCGCCAGGCGCAGGATGGTCTCGAGCGTGCGGATCAGCGTGCGGCGCGTGGCGCGTTGCTGCTCGGGGCTGCCGGTGTTGATCTGGACCTTGGCGATCTCGAGGTACCAGTCGCAGAACTCGTTCCAGACGAAGTCGTAGATCGTGTTGGCGACGTTGTCGAGGCGGTAGTCGGCAAAGCCCTTGGCCACCTCGGCCTCGACCCGCTGCAGGCTGGAGACGATCCAGCGGTCGCACTGGCTGAAATCGAGGGTGCCGCCGGTCGCGCAGGCGTCGGCGCTGTGTTCGTTCAGGCCGCAGTCCTGGCCCTCGCAGTTCATCAGCACGAAGCGGGTCGCGTTCCAGAGCTTGTTGCAGAAGTTGCGGTAGCCCTCGCAGCGCTTGCTGTCGAAGTTGATGCTGCGGCCCAGGCTGGCCAGCGCCGCGAAGGTGAAGCGCAGCGCGTCGGCGCCGTAGGCCGGAATGCCCTCGGGGAATTCCTTCTCGGTCTGCTTGCGCACCTTGGGCGCCGTCTCGGGCTTGCGCAGGCCGGTGGTGCGCTTGTCCAGCAGGGGATTGAGCTCGATGCCGTCGATCAGGTCGACCGGATCGAGCACATTGCCCTCGGACTTGGACATCTTCTTGCCCTGCGCGTCGCGCACCAGGCCGTGGATGTAGACATGCTTGAACGGTACCTTGCCGGTGAAATGGGTCGTCATCATGATCATCCGGGCCACCCAGAAGAAGATGATGTCGTAGCCGGTGACCAGCACGCTGCTGGGCAGGTAGAGGTCGTAGTCCTCGGTCTTTTCCGGCCAGCCCATGGTGCTGAACGGCACCAGTGCGGACGAGTACCAGGTGTCGAGCACATCCTCGTCGCGCTTGAGGCCGGCGGCCAGCAGCGGCTCGCGCTGCGATTCGCCCAGGCCGGCAATGCGGGCCTCGAACTGGGCCTGGGCATCGGCCAGGTCGCGCGCGACATAGACCTGGCCTTCGGCGTCATACCAGGCCGGGATCTGATGGCCCCACCAGAGCTGGCGGCTGATGCACCAGTCCTGGATGTTGTTCATCCACTGGTTGTAGGTGTTGACCCAGTTCTCGGGCACGAAGCTGACTTCGCCGCTGGCCACGGCATCGATCGCCTTCTGCGCGATCGATTTTCCGGTCGGGTCCTGCTCCGAGACCTTGCTCATGGCGACGAACCACTGGTCGGTCAGCATCGGCTCGACCACCTGGCCGGTGCGGGCGCAGCGCGGCACCATCAGCTTGTGCTTCTTGACCTCGACCAGCAGGCCGGCGGCTTCCAGATCAGCCACGATCTGTTTGCGCGCGTCGAAGCGGTCCAGGCCGCGGTAAGCCTCGGGGCCGTGGTCGTTGATCTTGGCGTCGAGCGTCAGCACACCGATGATCGGCAGCTGGTGCCGCTGGCCGACCGCGTAGTCGTTGGCGTCATGCGCGGGCGTGACCTTGACCACGCCGGTGCCGAATTCCTTGTCGACATAGCTGTCGGCGATGACCGGGATCTCGCGTTCGCACAGGGGCAGGTGCA
Source organism: Burkholderiales bacterium (assembly GCA_026400105.1). GTDB lineage: Bacteria > Pseudomonadota > Gammaproteobacteria > Burkholderiales > Burkholderiaceae_C > Malikia. The sequence goes on along the minus strand of JAPLPQ010000068.1, from coordinate 123 downwards.
CATACTGGCCGATCAGGTGCGCGTAGCGCTCGTCCTCCGGATGCACCATGACGGCGACGTCGCCGAGCAGGGTCTCGGGACGGGTGGTCGCGACCACCAGCTGGCCCTCGCCATTGACCAGCG